>NZ_JBVHVP010000009.1:60464-259602 GCF_055564775.1 Streptomyces sp. NPDC028991
CCACGGCCCCACGGCCCCACGGCCCCACGGCCCCACGGCCCCACGGCCCCACGGCCCCACGGCCCCACGGCCCCACGGCCCCACGGCCCCACGGCCCCACGGCCTCCACCGCCCCGCCTGCCCCTACGGCCTGCCCCGATCGCTCCGCCTGCCCCGTTCGCCCCGCCTGCCCCTACAGTCGGCCACGACCGCTCTGCCCGCCCCGGCCTGCCCCGATCGCTCTGCCCCCCGGCCTGCCCCGATCGCTCTGCCCACCCCCCCCGGCCTGCCCCACAACTCCTACGGCAACGAGATCCCCGGATCCATCCCGCCCAGCGCCGCGCCGCACCGGCAGTCCCGTTCCCCGGCCGCCGGCAGCCCGGCCACCGCGTCGAACAGGACGCCCCGCAGCCGGTCCACGTTCGCCGCGAACACCCGCAGGACCTCCTCGTGCGAGACCCCCTCGCCGCTCTCCGCACCGGCGTCGAGGTCGGTGACGAGGGTCAGCGAGGTGTAGCAGAGCTCCAGTTCACGGGCGAGCGCCGCCTCGGGGTGGCCGGTCATGCCCACCACCGACCAGCCCTGTGCCCGGTGCCACAGGGACTCCGCGCGGGTCCCGAAGCGCGGCCCCTCGACCACGACGAGGGTGCCGCCGTCCACCGGTTCCCAGTCCCGCCCCCGGGCCGCCTTCAGCGCGGCGGCCCGTCCGGTGGGGCAGTACGGGTCGGCCAGGGACACGTGGACCACGTTGGGCACCGTGCCGTCGGGCATCGGCATCCCGTCGAAGTACGTCGACGGCCGGGACTTCGTACGGTCGACGAACTGGTCCGGCACCAGCAGCGTGCCCGGCCCGTACTCGGGCCGCAGGCCGCCGACCGCGCACGGGCCGAGGACCTGGCGCACGCCGACCGAGCGCAGCGCCCACAGGTTGGCCCGGTAGTTGATGCGGTGCGGCGGCAGATGGTGACCGCGCCCGTGCCGGGGGAGGAAGGCGACCCGCCGGCCGGCGACGTCGCCGAGGAAGAGGGAGTCGCTGGGCGGCCCGTACGGGGTCTCCACCTCGACCTCGGTCACGTCGTCGAGGAACGAGTAGAAACCGGAGCCGCCGATCACGCCGATCTCGGCATTCACCTTGTTCGCCATGCCCGCACCCTAGCCGCCGTGCGGACGCCGAGGACCCCGCCGTCGGATGACGACAGGGTCCCGTAAGAAGTCCTTACGCGGGCACGAGGCCTTACGCGGCGGTGGTGCTGGAGGAGGAGCTGCCGGAGCTCGACGACGCCCCCGAGCCCGACGACGAACCGGAGTCCGAGGACGTCGACGACGAAGAGGACGACGACGAAGCGGTCGACTTCGACGGCGAGCTGCTGGACGAGCTGCCGCGGCTGTCGTTGCGGTAGAAGCCGGAGCCCTTGAAGACGATGCCGACCGCCGAGAACACCTTCTTCAGGCGGCCCTGGCAGTTCGGGCACTCGGTGAGGGCGTCGTCGGTGAACTTCTGCACCGCCTCGAGGCCCTCGCCGCACTCGGTGCACTGGTACTGGTACGTCGGCACTTGTCTTCCTCCTGGCACTCTCACTCGATGAGTGCTAACGACGATCCATAGTGACGTATTCCGCGGGATCAGTCCACTGTGGCGTGCTCGCGGTGACCGACGCCACGTGCGACCGTACGTCCCTGGGGCCGGGGCGCCAGCCGCGACCGCAGCGCCACCAGTGTCGCCAGCGCGAGCACCGTGCCGCCCATCGGGACCAGGAACCCCGCGCCGCCCCAGAAGCGGTCCTCCAACTGCCCGGAGACGGTCACGGCCGCCGCCTGGCCCAGTGCCACGGCGCCGGTCAGCCAGGTGAAGGCCTCGGTGCGGGCACCGGCCGGGACCAGGCTCTCGACCAGGGTGTAGCCGGTGATGAGGGCGGGCGCGATGCACATGCCGACGAGCAGGCCGAGGCCGGCCAGCACGAGCACCGAGTGCGCGGCCCACAGGCCGGACGCGGTCAGCGCGAGGGCGGTGTAGCCGACCAGGAGGCGCCGCTGCGGGGCGGCCTTCCAGGCGATGGCGCCGCAGGCCAGGCCGGAGAGCATGTTGCCCGCCGCGAAGATCCCGTACAGGACGCCGTTCAGCCCGGGCTCGCCGATCGACTCGGTGAACGCGGCCAGTGAGACCTGCATACCGCCGAAGACGGAACCGATGCCCAGGAAGATGACGATCAGGACGCGCACCCCTGGGACGCGCAGTGCCGGAACGTGTTCCACGCGCGCGTGGCCCCCGTCGGCGCGGCCGACCGCCGGCTGGGTGCTTTTCTGCGCGGCGAACAGCAGACCGCCCACCAGGGTGAGCGCCGCCTCCGTGACCAGTCCCGCGGCCGGGTTGACGGCCGTGCACAGGGCGGTGGCCACCAGCGGGCCGAGGACGAAGGTCAGCTCGTCCGTGACGGACTCGAAGGCGGCCGCCGTGCCCATCAGGGGGGAGTCTTTGAGTTTCACGCCCCAGCGGGCCCGCACCATGGGCCCGACCTGCGGCACCGAGGCGCCGGTGGGCACGGCCGCCGCGAACAGCGCCCACAGGGGTGCGTCCGCGAGCGCGAGGGCGGTCAGGGTCAGGCCGGACGCCGCGTGCACGAGCACACCGGGGAGCAGGACGGCGCGCTGCCCGTAGCGGTCGGCGAGCCGGCCGCTGTAGGGGGCGAACACGGCCATGGCGACGCCGGTGACGGCCGCGACGGCGCCCGCGACGCCGTAGGAGCCGGTGGTGTGCTGCACGAGCAGCACGATGGAGAGCGTCAGCATGGCGAACGGCTGGCGTGCCGCGAAGCCGGGAAGCAGGAACGTCCAGGCGCCGCGGGTACGCAGCAGCTGTCCGTATCCGGGGCGTGCGGAGCCGGTCGCGGTGTTCCGCTTCCCCTCCGGCGACTTCTTCGACGGGGTGACCGTGGATGCCACGGCCCGTGCCTTTCTGCCGCCTGGTAGCGCGGTCCGCCTCGCGGCTGTCGCCGAGCGGGAGCGCCGAGAGCTGTCCTCTTGCGCGGACTGCGGTAGATGCCGGAGCCCGGTCGGGGAGGGGGCGTGCCGGCCGCCATACGGTCGCGCCAGCTCTGCGTCAGGCAGAGTTGGTTCGATCAGGTGCCGCCTTCATCGTACAGGGATCAAGAGGGGTGCAGCCTGTGAAAGCGCGCACTCCTGTCTTGTTCACCTGTGATTGCCGCTCGTGTCTCCGGTGCCCAGCCAGCCGGCCAGCTTGCCGCCATGGCCGACCGCGCGCAGCCGCGCCTCGGCGGCGTCCCGCACGGGGTCCGTGGCGACCACGAGGAGTTCGTCCCCGCGCCGCAGTCCCGTAGTGGGCAGCGGTACGAATGACTTGCCGTCGCGGACGATCAGTGTGACGGCGGACCCGGCCGGCAGCCGCAGCTCGCTGACCTCGACGCCGTGCATCTTGGAGCCCTCCGGGACGGTGACGGACAGCAGGTGTCCCCGCAGCCGCTCCAGCGGGGCCGACTCGATGCCGAGGTCGGCGGCCTCGTCCCCCTTGCCCAGGCGCAGCTTGCGGGCCAGCCACGGCAGGGTGGGTCCCTGGACCAGGGTGTACACGACCACCAGGACGAAGACGATGTTGAAGATGGGGCGGCTGCCCGCGACGCCCTCCACCATGGGAATCGTCGCCAGCACGATGGGCACCGCCCCGCGCAGCCCGGCCCAGGACATCAGCGCCTGCTCCTGCCACGGCACCCGGAAGGGCGCCAGGCAGAGCACGACGCTCAGCGGGCGCGCCACCATGGTGAGCACCAGACCGATGACCAGGGCGGGCAGGATGTCGTCGCCCAGCTCGTGCGGGGTGACCAGCAGGCCGAGCAGTACGAACATGCCGATCTGGGCGAGCCAGCCCAGCCCGTCGGCGAACCCGCGGGTGGCGGGCCAGTGCGGAAGCCGGGCGTTGCCCATGACCATCGAGGCGAGGTAGACGGCGAGGAAGCCGCTGCCGTGGACCATGGCTCCGGCCGCGTAGGCCGCGACGGCGATCGACATGACGGCGATGGGGTAGAGGCCGGAGGCGGGCAGTGCGACGTGCTTCAGTCCCAGCGACCCCAGCCAGCCGACCGCGAGCCCGATGGCCGCGCCGATGGCCAGCTCCAGGGCGATCTCGCCGAGCAGCACGTACCAGTGCTCGACCGGACCGGCCGTGGAGAAGGCGACCACGAGGATGACCACCGGGGCGTCGTTGAAGCCCGACTCGGCCTCCAGAGTGCCCGTTATGCGCGCGGGCAGCGGGATCCTGCGCAGCACCGAGAAGACGGCGGCCGCGTCCGTGGAGGACACCACCGCCCCGACGATCAGCGCCTGCCGCCACTCCAGTCCGGTCAGGTAGTGCGCGCCCGCGGCCGTCACGCCGACGCTGACCGCGACCCCCGCCAGCGCCAGTGCGGAGGCGGCCGGCAGGGCCGGTTTCGCCTCCTTCCACTTCGTGCCGAGACCGCCCTCGGCCAGGATCACGACCAGTGCGGCGTACCCGATGACCTGGACCAGTTCGGCGTTGTCGAAGTGGATGTCGCCGATGCCGTCCTGGCCCATGGCGATGCCGATCGCCAGGTATACGAGCAGGCTGGGGAGCCCGCTGCGCGAGGAGATCCGGACCGCCGCCACGGCGATGAGCAGGACGAGCGAACAGACGAGCAGGAGCTGGTTGAGGTGGTGGACAGTCAGCGGCCGTTCCCTTCCCTGGCGCACGGCACGGATCACAGCACCGGTCACGGTGCGGACCGCGGTACGGACGAGTGCTCCCGAGCGGTGCCCCTGAAGCACACCCCATGGCACACGGCGCCGCACCGCCATGCGGACAACTACTTCGTTACCTTACCTAACTCTTGACGATTTCTTGACGCTCGGCTTGGCAAGATCGAACGCCCGTGCGTGCCGGTACCCGACTCCGCGTCAAGGGGGAGTGGGCCCTGCGCCTACAGTTGCTCCAGCGCTCAGTACAAAGCACAGCCCGCCCCTGCCGCTCGTGTTAGGACAGCAAGGACAGCGATGCCCCCCACCAATACCGCCTCTACGGGTCAGCAGCCCGGCACGTCCGGCAGGAAGAAGGGGAGGAAGGGGCGCAAAGGCCGCCTGTTCGTCCTCGTGCTGGTCCTGGCCGTCATCGGCGGCCTCGTCTACGGGGCGTACTGGTCCGTCAGCACCGTCCGCGCGTCCTTCCCGCAGACCAAGGGCTCGATCACGCTGGAGGGGCTGTCGGGCCCGGTCGACGTCAAGCGCGACGGCTACGGCATCCCGCAGATCTACGCCTCCACCGACGAGGACCTGTTCATGGCGCAGGGCTACGTCCAGGCGCAGGACCGGTTCTACGAGATGGACGTACGCCGGCACATGACCTCCGGGCGGCTGTCGGAGATGTTCGGCAAGGGCCAGGTCGAGGAAGACGAGTTCCTGCGCACCATGGGCTGGCACCGGGTGGCGAAGAAGGAGTACGACGAGAAGCTGTCGGACTCCACGAAGAAGTACCTCCAGGCCTACGCCAAGGGAGTCAACGCCTACCTGGACGGCAAGGAAGGCGAGGACATCTCCCTGGAGTACGCCGCCCTCGGCTTCACCAACGACTACAAGCCCGAGGAGTGGACGCCGGTCGACTCGGTGGCCTGGCTGAAGGCGATGGCCTGGGACCTGCGCGGCAACATGCAGGACGAGGTCGACCGCGCCCTGATGACCAGCCGCCTCGGCCCCAAGCAGATCGCCGACCTGTATCCGGCGTACCCGTACGACCGGAACAGGGCGATCGTCCAGGAGGGCCAGTACGACGAGCTCACCGAGACGTTCGACGGCGGCGGCACGTCCGGCGGCGGTGACGACTCCTCGTCCGGTACGGGCACGGGCGCGGGCGCCGGTACGGGTACGGGCGCGGGCACGGGCGCCGGTACGGGCACGGGCATCGGAGCCGGCACGGGTACCGGCACCGGGGGCGACACCGGCAACGCCCTGCAGAGCCAACTGGCCGGTCTCCAGAACGTCCTGGACGACCTGCCCACCGCCGTCGGTGTGAACGGCGACGGCATCGGCTCCAACTCCTGGGTCGTCTCCGGCAAGCACACCATCACCGGAAAGCCGCTGCTGGCCAACGACCCGCACCTGTCGCCGTCGCTGCCGTCCGTCTGGTACCAGATGGGCCTGCACTGCCGCAGCGTCTCCGCGAAGTGCCAGTACGACGTCGCCGGATACACCTTCGCGGGCATGCCCGGCGTGGTCATCGGCCACAACCAGGACATCGCCTGGGGCCTGACCAACTCCGGCGTCGACGTCACCGACCTCTACCTGGAGAAGATCACCGGCGACGGCTACCAGTACGACGGCAAGGTGGTCCCCTTCGAGACGCGCGAGGAGACCATCAAGGTCGCCGGCGGCGAGTCCAAGAAGATCGTCGTCCGCGAGACCAACAACGGCCCCCTGCTCTCCGACCGCGACGACGAGTTGGTGAAGGTCGGCAAGAAGGCCACCGTCGACACCTCCGCCCCCGACCGCGGCGACGGCTACGGCGTCGCGCTGCGCTGGACCGCGCTGGATCCGGGCACCACCATGGACGCCGTCTTCGCGATGGACCGGGCGGAGAACTGGGACGACTTCCGCGAAGCCGCCGCCCTGTTCGACGTCCCCTCGCAGAACCTGGTCTACGCCGACAGCGAGCACATCGGCTACACGCTGCCCGGCAAGATCCCGGTGCGCGCCAAGGACCACGACGGCTCGGTCCCGGCACCGGGCTGGAGTCCCGAGTACCGCTGGTCGGGCGAGTACATCGACCCGGACGAGCTGCCGTACGAGTACGACCCGGAGCGCGGCTACATCGTGACCGCCAACCAGGCCGTCGTCGACGACGAGTACCCGTACACGCTGACCACGGACTGGGGCTACGGCACCCGCAGTCAGCGGATCACCTCCCTGATCGAGCAGAAGATCAAGGACGGCGGCAAGATCTCCACCGACGACATGCGCCAGATGCAGCTGGACAACAGCAGCGAGATGGCCAAGCTGCTCGTGCCCCAGCTGCTGAAGATCGACGTCGGTGACAAGGACGTCCGCGAGGCGCAGAAGCTGCTGGAGGGCTGGGACTACACCCAGGACGCCGACTCGGCGGCCGCCGCCTACTTCAACGCCGTCTGGCGCAACGTCCTCAAGCTCGCCTTCGGCAACAAGCTGCCCAAGGAGCTGCGGGTCGAGGGACAGTGCCTGTGGGTCGACCCGGTCAACACCACCGGACCCGCGGACGAGACGAACAAGGTCCGCGAGTGCGGTCAGCGGGATGCCGACCAGGCGCAGCCGGACGGCGGCGACCGCTGGTTCGAGGTCGTCCGCACCCTGATGGAGAAGCCCAAGAGCGACTGGTGGACGACGCCGGCCAACGGCACCCGCAAGGGCGCCGACCACAACCGCGACGACCTCTTCAAGCGGGCCATGATCGACGCCCGCTGGGAGCTGACCGCCAAGCTCGGCAAGGACATCGACACCTGGAACTGGGGCCGGCTGCACCGCCTGTTCCTGAAGAACCAGACCCTGGGCACCGAGGGCCCCGGCTTCCTGAAGTACGCCCTCAACCGCGGCCCGTGGAAGCTCAGCGGCGGCGAGGCGGCGGTCAACGCCTCCGGCTGGAACGCGGCCGGCGGCTACGGGGTGGTCTGGGTGCCGTCCATGCGGATGGTGGTCAACCTCGGCGACCTCGACAAGTCACGGTGGATCAACCTCACCGGCGCCTCCGGACACGCCTACAGCGCCCACTACACGGACCAGACCGACAAGTGGGCCGACGGAGAGCTGCTGCCGTGGGCCTTCTCGAAGAAGGCGGTCGACAAGTCAAGGAACCACAGGTTTCTGCGGAAGCGGGAGCCGCGAGCCACCCCGAGGCGGCCCCCCACGCGCGCGTGGGGGGCCGCCTCAGGTGAACCTGCGCACCCCCGACGGCGTCACCACCGCGTCCACCGGCCGGTCGTGGGGCTCGGCGGGAACGCGCGCGACGACCTCGGAGTCGTACAACAGGACCAGCAGCGCGGGCCGCGCGCCCGCCCGGTCCAGCCGCGCGAGGACCCGGTCGTACGAGCCGCCGCCGCGCCCCAGCCGCATGCCGCGCCCGTCGACGGCCAGGCCCGGCAGCAGCACGACGTCGGCCTGCGTCACCGCGTCCGGGCCCAGGCGCTCGCCGACGGGTTCGGACAGGGCCATCCGTCCGCCGTGCCGTACGAGCGCCAGGGAGCCCTCCCCGGCGTACTCGCCCCAGTCCAGGTCGTTGTCCGCGAGCAACGCCGGCAGCAGGACGCGCACACCCCGCGCGCGCAGCGCGTCCAGCAGCGTGCGTGTGCCTGGTTCGGCGCCCACGGAGACGTATGCCGCCACGGCGTGCGCCCGCGCCACCTCCGGCATCGCGAGCGCCCCCGCGGCCAGCGCGTCCGCCGCTTTCCGCACGTCATCCGCCGTCAACCTGTCCCTCACCGCGAGGAGCTCCCGCCGCAACGTCCGCTTGTCAGGTTGGGCGGTAGGTCCGATGTGACTCAATGGTCGCTCCCCTACCTCTCTAATGCGCTCATATGAGCGCCAATGATCCGGAGTCACAGATTCTCCCTATTGGCACCGGATATGGTGGCGCGCATGACTCAGTCCCACCCCAGGATCAGCAAGGCTGTCATCCCCGCGGCCGGGCTCGGTACCCGGTTCCTGCCGGCCACCAAAGCCACTCCCAAGGAGATGCTGCCGGTCGTCGACAAGCCGGCGATCCAGTACGTGGTCGAGGAGGCCGTGGCCGCGGGCCTCGGCGACGTCCTCATGGTCACGGGCCGCAACAAGCGTCCCCTGGAAGACCACTTCGACCGCAACTACGAACTGGAGTCCGCCCTCCAGAAGAAGGGCGACGCGAGCCGGCTGGCCAAGGTCCAGGAGTCCAGCGACCTCGCCATGATCCACTACGTCCGCCAGGGCGACCCCAAGGGCCTCGGCCACGCCGTGCTGTGCGCCGCCCCGCACGTCGGCGACGAGCCCTTCGCGGTCCTGCTCGGCGACGACCTGATCGACCCCCGGGACCCGCTGCTGCAGCGCATGATCGAGGTCCAGGAGCAGTACGGCGGCAGCGTCGTCGCCCTCATGGAGGTCGCCCCCGAGCAGATCCACCTCTACGGCTGCGCGGCTGTGGAGAGCACCGAGGACGGCGACGTCGTCAAGGTCGGCGGACTGGTCGAGAAGCCCGACCCGGCCGACGCGCCCTCCAACTACGCCATCATCGGCCGCTACGTGCTCGACCCGCACATCTTCGACATACTCCGCAAGACCGAACCCGGCCGCGGCGGCGAGATCCAGCTGACCGACGCCCTCCAGCAGCTCGCCGAGACGCATACGACGGCGGCCACCGCCGAAGGGAAGGCCGGCGGCCCGGTGCACGGTGTCGTCTTCAAGGGCCGCCGCTATGACACAGGTGACCGCGGCGACTATCTGCGTGCCATTGTCAGACTCGCGTGCGAACGTGAAGACCTGGGCCCGGACTTCCGGACCTGGCTTCGCAGTTACGTAGCCGAGGAGATGTAACGACGTTGAGCAGCACAGCGCACCGTGACACCGGCCACGACCACACCACCGCGGACTTCGGTCCGGACCGGCTGTGGTCGGTGCAGGACCACCTGGACGACATCCTCGCCACCGTCCGCCCCCTGGAGCCCATCGAGCTGAACCTGCTCGACGCCCAGGGCTGCGTCCTGGTCGACGACATCACGGTGCCGCTCTCCCTGCCGCCGTTCGACAACAGCTCCATGGACGGGTACGCGGTGCGGGTCGCCGATGTCGCGGGCGCGAGCGAGGAGTTCCCCGCCGCCCTCGAGGTCGTCGGGGACGTCGCCGCCGGCCAGGCCGACCCGCTGTCCGTGGGCCCCGGCCAGGCCGCCCGCATCATGACGGGCGCCCCGCTCCCGCCCGGCGCCGAGACCGTCGTCCCCGTCGAGTGGACCGACGGCGGGCTCGGCGAGGGCCCGGTGGCCGGCATGCGCGCCCGCAGCCTGGCCCCCGAGGCCGCCGGGGGACAGGTCCTCGTCTACCGCCCGGCCGGGGCACGCGCGCACGTTCGCGCGAAGGGCAGCGACGTCAGGTCCGGGGACCGCGCCCTGGAGGCCGGCACCGTCCTCGGCCCGCCGCAGATCGCGCTGCTCGCCGCGATCGGCCGGGGCAGGGTTCGCGTCCGCCCGCGTCCACGCGTGGTGGTGCTCTCCACGGGCAGCGAACTCGTCCAGCCCGACGAGGAGCTGGCCCCCGGGCAGATCTACGACTCCAACAGCTTCGTCCTCACCGCGGCCGCCCGCGACGCCGGCGCCATCGCCTACCGCGTGGGCGCCGTCGCCGACGACGCCGAGACCCTGCGGTCCACCATCGAGGACCAGCTGGTCCGCGCCGACCTGATGGTCACCACCGGCGGGGTGAGCGTCGGGGCGTACGACGTGGTCAAGGAGGCGCTGGCGCACGTCGCCGACGAGGACGAGCCCGGCAGCGGCGTGGACTTCCGCAAGCTCGCCATGCAGCCCGGCAAGCCCCAGGGCTTCGGCTCCATCGGCCCCGACCACACCCCGCTGCTCGCCCTGCCCGGCAACCCGGTGTCGTCGTACGTCTCCTTCGAGCTGTTCGTCCGCCCCGCGATCCGCACCCTCATGGGCCTCGACGACGTCCACCGCCCCACGACCACCGCGTCCCTGGCCGCGGACGAGGCGCTGGCCTCGCCGAAGGGGCGCAGGCAGTTCCTGCGCGGCAGGTACACCGACGGCTCGGTCACCCCGGTCGGCGGTTCGGGCTCCCACCTCGTGGCCGCCCTCGCGCACGCCGACGCGCTGATCGTCGTCCCCGAGGACACCGAGTCCGTCGAGCCCGGCGCCGAGGTCGAGGTGGTCCTGCTCGGCTGACCCCGCCCGCTTGGCGGTACCGTGTCGCGCACAGCAAGGCCCACGCGCCGCACAGCGCCGGGCCCGGACCGGGAGCGCCGCACGAGCATGAGTACGCAGGACCCACCCCCGCACCACGGCCAGGACGCGCACGACCCGCGGGACCGGCTGACGCACATCGACGAGGCGGGCGCCGCCCGGATGGTCGACGTGTCCGGCAAGGACGCGACCGCACGCACCGCGCGCGCCAGCGGACGCGTCCTCGTCGCACCCCGCGTGGTCGAGCTGCTGCGCGGCGAGGGGGTGCCCAAGGGCGACGCCCTCGCCACCGCGCGCATCGCGGGCATCATGGGAGCCAAACGCACTCCGGACCTGATCCCGTTGTGTCATCCGTTGTCGGTCTCCGGTGTGAAACTGGAGCTGTCGGTCGCGGACGACGCCGTGGAGATCACCGCCACGGTGAAGACGACGGATCGCACGGGTGTCGAGATGGAGGCGCTCACCGCGGTCTCCGTCGCCGCGCTCACCGTGATCGACATGGTCAAGGCGGTCGACAAGGGAGCGGTCATCACGGACGTGCGCGTGGAGGAGAAGACGGGCGGCAAGTCGGGCGACTGGAGCCGGACATGACACCGGACGGGCCGGCGGGAGGCGCTCTCCCCGCGCCGTACGGCGCCCTGGTGGTCACCGCCTCCAACCGGGCCGCCGCCGGGGTCTACGAGGACAAGGGCGGCCCGCTGGTCGCCGAGGGTCTGCGCCGCTTCGGCTTCGCCGTCGACGGCCCTCAGGTCGTCCCGGACGGCGACCCCGTCGAGGCGGCCCTCCGGGCAGGCGCCGACGCCGGATACGACGTGATCGTCACCACCGGCGGCACCGGCGTCTCGCCCACCGACCGCACCCCGGAGGCGACGCGGGCGGTGATCGACTACGAGGTCCCCGGCATCGCGGAGGCCATCCGGGCCCACGGCCGGGACAAGGTGCCGACCGCGGTGCTCTCCCGGGGGCTGGCCGGAGTGGCGGGCGGCACGCTGATCGTCAACCTGCCGGGCTCCTCCGGCGGGGTGAAGGACGGCCTCGCCGTGCTGGAGCCGCTGCTGACACACGCCGTGGACCAGCTCCGCGGCGGCGACCACCCCAGACACGTCAGCGGTGGGGGTGCGAGCTGAACAGCCCATCCTGGCCCGTGGACCTGGTGGACGGCGACATCGTCCTCAGGCCGATAAAGCTGCGCGACCAGCGGGCCTGGCGGGAGGTCAACCGGCGCAACCGCGACTGGCTGCGACCGTGGGAGGCGACCATTCCGCCCCCCGCACCCGGTGGCCCGCTCACGAACCGGCCCACCTACCGCCAGATGGTGCGGCACCTCAGGTCCGAGGCCCACGCGGGGCGGATGCTGCCCTTCGTCATCGAGTACCAGGGGCGACTGGTCGGGCAGTTGACGGTGGCCGGCATCACCTGGGGCTCGATGTGCTCCGGACACGTCGGCTACTGGGTGGACGAGGCGGTGGCCGGCCGCGGCGTGATGCCGACCGCCGTGGCGATGGTGGTGGACCACTGTTTCCGCACCGTCGGACTGCATCGGGTCGAGGTCTGTATTCGCCCCGAGAACGCGCCCAGCCGACGGGTCGTGGAGAAACTCGGATTCCGCGAGGAGGGCCTCAGGCCGCGTTATCTCCACATCGACGGAGCCTGGCGCGACCATCTCGTCTTCGCGCTCACCGCGGAAGAGGTTCCGGAGGGGCTGCTGCGGCGCTGGCACCGGTCACGGGACCGGAGCGCCCGGAACACCGGTAATTGAATAAACGTTCGAAATTGACCGGGGTGTGACTGTCCGGATCGGATAATTCACGACCCGGGCAGTCAGCTGATCGCATCGATCACAAAAAAAGTTCGAAATATCAGCCAGATCGTGCGACACACCGGCTCAATTGGCGGATGGCCTCGAGCAAACCCCTCTACCGTGTGAGGCGTGAGCAGCAGCGGCCTCATCTACGCAGTCATCGTCGGGGCCTGGGCCGCCTACTTGGTGCCGATGTGGCTCCGTAGGCAGGACGAGCTGAACGAGGCCCGTCCGACGGAACGCTTCAGCACCGCCATCCGGCTGCTGTCCGGACGGGCGGGCATGGAGCGCCGGTACGCCAAGGACCTGCAGTCGCGCTCCGCCGACGAGGGGGAGCCCGACGCCGACGCCCCGGACGCCGTCACCGACTCGGTGGACGTCCGGGCGTTCGCCGTGTCCAGAACGCGTCGGCACCCGCGCCCCGAGGGGCGGCGGCAGCCCGCGGCCCAGCCCGCGGAGCAGCCCGGTCCGGCGCGCCATGAGACCGGCCCGGCGCGCCAGGAGACCGGTGGGCGCCCGGCCGGCCCCAGACCCGAACAGGCTTCCGAACCCGGTGCGGCAGCGGCACGCGAGCGCGTGCCGCAGGCCCGGCGCCCCCCCGTCTCACCGGCGGCCGCGGCCCGCGCCCGGCGCACCAAGGTGCTTGCGCGCCGTCGGCGTACGACGGTGATGCTGTTCCTGGCCTTCACGCTCGGCTCGGTCGTCGCGGCGGTCGGCGGGCTCGCCTTCCTGTGGGCGCCCGGGGTGCCCGCGGTGCTGCTCAGTGCCTACATCGCCTATCTGCGCTCGCAGGAACGCCACCGGTTCGCCTTCCACATGGACCGCCGCCAGGCCGAGGTGGCCGCGCAGCGGCTGCGCGACGGCGACCGACGGCCGCGCCGGCGTACGCCCGCCGGCCCCGCCGACCCTGTCGGCACCGTCGGTGACCCCGACGCGGAGGAGCCGGACGAAGGACCCGAGGAGGAGCCCGACTCCGGCCTGTCGGCGCTCGCCGCGGACCGCCGCGCGCTGGTGGAGCAGACCGACCACGCCGAGTGGGTCGACCAGCAGCGCGAACGGCAGCGGCGGCCCCAGGGCGACAGTTGGGACCCGGTGCCCGTCCCCCTGCCCACGTACGTGACCGCGCCGGTCGCCCCCCGCGCCACGCCCGACGTGGACCTCGCGGCGCCGGACGCGTGGAGCTCCGCGCGCTCCAGCGCCGTCGCCGACCAGGAGGACGCGGCGGCCGGCCCCGGGCCGGACCGCCCGGCCGCCCACACCGAGGACCGGCCGGAGACCCCGGGCCGCAGCGACGCCCGCCGCGCCGCGTCCGCCCGCCGGGCCCGGGAACGGGGCCGGACGCCACTCTTCGACCAGTACGAGGACGGGGACCGTCCCCGCGCGGCCAACGAGTAGCCGGCGCCGGGGCCGCCCCGCACCGCCCCCTCCCGGAGCGCCGGAAGGGATTTTTGAGCAGGCCGGTCGGGGTGCTAAAGTTTCACTCGTTGCAAGGGCCTGTGGCGCAGTCCGGTAGCGCACCTCGTTCGCATCGAGGGGGCCAGGGGTTCAAATCCCCTCAGGTCCACGCACATTGGCGAAGGTCCCGTCCGATCATCACGATCGGACGGGACCTTCGTCGTTCCGGCGGGCGGTCCAGCCACGGATCCCGCAGGGCGGGAGCGTCGTGGACAGCCCCTGCCGTCCCATGAACGACGAGGCCACGTCCGAGTACCTCTGCTTCGCCGACACCCCGTTCCTCGAGAACGACCGGCGCACCTTCGCCTTCCGGCTCCGCGTCGACGAGGTCGTCGAAGGCGCCAAGGGCAAGATCGCCCTTCCGGAGGGGGACAACCCCTGGGAGGCCGACCCGTCCAACGACGCCGGCTGGATCGTGCTGAACGGCACCGGCGACGAGGAGACACCGGGCGACACCGGCGGGACCACGGGCGGCACCGGCGGCGGTGCCACGGGCGGTTCCGGTACCGCCGGCGGCCCGGAGACCACGGGCGGCACCGGTACGGCCGGCGGCTCGGCCTCCACCGGGGCGCCACCGGCGGTACCGGCACCGACCCCGCCGGGACCACCGGAGGCACGGCCGGCGGCCAGTCGCTCCAGGGCGGGCAGGGCGGGCAGAGCGGACTGCTGGCCGACACCGGCTCCACGGCTCTGCTCGCCTCGGCGGGCGCGGCGCTGGCGCGGCGCTGGCGCTCGCCGCGGGCGGCGTGCTGTTCGCCGTCTCGCGCCGCCGGGCGGCCGACGCGGCCTGACGGAGGCCCGATGATCAGGCGCTACGGGACCTGGAGAGCCTTCGCGTAGCAGAGGCTGTCGTCGTGGAAGCGGTAGAAGCCGAACTTCCCGCACGGTTCGTAGCCGCTGGAGGTGTAGAGGGCCACGGCCTCCGGCTGCTTGGTACCGGTCTCCAGCACCATGCGGGTCCGGCCCGCCGCGCGGGCGTCCTCCTCGAGGGCGGCCAGGATGCGGCGGGCCAGCCCGCGGCCGCGCACCTGCTCGATCACGAACATCCGCTTGAGCTCGGCGTCCCCGTCGAGATTGCCCTCGTCGTTGGCGTCCTGGCTGCGCCAGCCGCCGGAGGCGACCGGGACGTCGTCCTCGTCGTAGGCGATCAGGTACAGGCCGTTCGGCGGCGCGAAGTCGGACGGGTCCAGCTGCGTGGCGTCGCCGCCGTCGCCGTAACGGACGTCGTACTCGGCCTGTACCTCGTCGTTGAGCTTCGCGGCGTCGGGGTGGTCGAAGGGGACCCGGCGTATCTTCATGCTACCTACCGTATATTAATGCGTTATCCGGAGCTGGGCATCGTCCAGTGTGCCGGTATCGTGCCCTGGTGCTCACCGTGACCAGTGTCAACGTAAACGGTCTGCGCGCCGCCGCGAAGAAGGGCTTCGTGGAGTGGCTCGCCGACACCTCCGCCGACGTGCTGTGCCTCCAGGAGGTACGGGCCGAGCCGCAGCAGCTGCCCGAACACGTGCGCACGCCCGACGGCTGGCACGTGACACACGCCCCCGCCGCCGCGAAGGGCCGCGCCGGCGTCTCCCTCTACACCCGCCGTGAGCCCGACCGGGTCCGGGTCGGTTTCGGCTCGGCGGAGTTCGACACCAGTGGCCGGTACGTCGAGGCCGACCTGCCCGGTGTGACGGTCGCCTCCCTCTACCTCCCCTCCGGGGAGGTCGGCACCGAGCGCCAGGACGAGAAGGTCCGCTTCATGGGCGAGTTCCTGGCCTACCTCAAGGAACTGCGCGAGCGCGCCGCCGCCGACGGCCGCGAGGTCGTCGTCTGCGGCGACTGGAACATCGCGCACCGCGAGGCCGATCTGAAGAACTGGCGTGCCAACAAGAAGAACTCAGGCTTCCTCCCGGAGGAGCGCGAGTGGCTGAGCCGGGTCCTCGACCCGGCCGAGGGCGGTTACGTCGACGTCGTGCGCGCCCTGCACCCGGACGTCGAGGGGCCGTACTCCTGGTGGTCGTACCGGGGGCGGGCCTTCGACAACGACAGTGGCTGGAGGATCGACCTCCACGTCGCCACCCCGGGCCTGGCCGCCAGGGCCGTCAAGGGTCACGTCGAGCGTGCCGCCACGCATGCCGAGCGCTGGTCCGACCATGCGCCGGTCACGGTGGTCTACAACCGCTGAGCCCCGGGTCCGTCCGCCAAGGCCTGTCCGGCGGACCATGCCGCAGACGCGACCCGGCCCGAACGGCAGACCCTAGTCCGCCCGCTTCTGGAGTCGCCGGTCCAGCGCCAGGGACAGCTCCGCCTCCACTACGCTGCGGGCGAGCGGGCGCAGGCGGTGGAACTCCTGTTCGGGGGTGTGGCGCAGGATCAGGTCGGCGAAGAGGTCGGCGAGGGCGTCGGCGTGTTCGCGGACGCGGGCGCCGGCCTGGAGGACCTCGCCGAGCGGGATGCCTTCGCGGACCAGGGCCGAGGAGACCTCCAGCAGGCGGTGGCTGATGTGGACGAGTTCGTCGCCGTCGGTGCCGAGGTAGCCGAGCTCCATCGCGGCGGCCAGGTTCTCCGGGGTGACCTCGCCCTCGAAGCGGGCGGCGAGTTCCTCGGGGGTGAGGCGGACCGGGGTCTCCTCGGTGGGCTCGCCGAGGCCCAGCAGGTCGCCGACGTCGCGTCCGTGCTCGAAGGCGTCGGCGAGTTCCGCGATGCCGTTCAGGGTGTGGCCGCGCTCCAGCAGGGCCGCGATGGTGCGCAGGCGGGCCAGGTGGTGGTCGTCGTACCAGGCGATGCGGCCCTCGCGGCGGGGCGGTGGGATCAGTTTGCGTTCGCGGTAGAAGCGCAGGGTGCGCACCGTGATGCCGGCCAGCCCGGCCAGTTCCTCCATGCGGTATTCGCGCTTTTCGGTCACGCCACGACCCTAAGTCGTACCGACGGTAACTTTCCTCCGTCCGCCCCCTACCCATGAGTACGGAGCTGTTCTACTCTCCCCATTGCGCCAGTGTTCACTGGCGGAGTTCTAGGCGACGCGTGGAGGCTTCGGGATGGCCGAGCACGAGCAGGTTCAAGAACACGTGCGGGTGGCGGTGATCGGGTCCGGCTTCGGCGGGCTGGGGGCCGCCGTGCGGCTGCGCCGCGAGGGGATCACCGACTTCGTCGTCCTGGAGCGGGCCGGGAGCGTCGGCGGCACGTGGCGGGACAACAGCTACCCCGGGTGCGCCTGCGACGTGCCGTCCCACCTGTACTCCTTCTCCTTCGCGCCCAACCCCGAGTGGCCGCGCACCTTCTCCGGGCAGGAGCACATCCGCGCCTACCTGGAGCACGTGGCCGACACCTTCGGGCTCCGTCCCCACCTGCGCTTCGACTCGGAGGTGAAGCGGATGGCGTGGGACGGCGAGCGGCTGCGGTGGGAGATCGAGACCGCGAGCGGGAACCTCACCGCCGACGTCGTCGTCTCCGCGACCGGGCCGCTGTCCGACCCCAAGGTGCCGGACATCCCGGGGCTGGACTCCTTCCCCGGCAAGGTCTTCCACTCGGCCCGGTGGGACCACGACTACGACCTCACCGGCAAGCGGGTCGCCATGATCGGCACCGGCGCCTCCGCCATCCAGATCGTGCCGTCCATCCAGCCGAAGGCCGGCCGCCTCACCCTCTTCCAGCGCACCCCGGCCTGGGTGATGCCCCGCATGGACCGGCCGATCAGCGGCGCCGAGCGCGCCCTGCACCGGGCGCTGCCCGTCACCACCAAGCTGCGCCGCGGGCTGCTGTGGGGCATCCGGGAACTTCAGGTGCAGGCCTTCACCAAGCACCCGAACGAGCTGGGATTCGTCGAGCAGATCGCCAAGCGCAACATGGGCGCCGCCATCAAGGACCCGGCCCTGCGCGCCAAACTCACCCCCGACTACCGCATCGGCTGCAAGCGGATCCTGCTGTCCAGCGAGTACTACCCGGCGCTCGCCAAGCCCAACGTCGACGTCGTCGCGAGCGGGCTCGGCGGGGTGCGCGGCAGCACCCTGGTCGCCGCCGACGGTACCGAGGCCGAGGTGGACGCGATCATCTTCGGCACCGGCTTCCACGTCACCGACATGCCCATCGCCGAGCGCGTCGTCGGCGCGGACGGGCGGACCCTCGCCGAGACCTGGAAGGGCGGCATGGAGGCACTGCGCGGCGCCGCGGCGGCCGGGTTCCCCAACTTCATGACGGTCATCGGGCCCAACACCGGCCTCGGGAACTCGTCGATGATCCTGATGATCGAGTCGCAGCTCAACTACATGGCCGACTACCTGCGCCAGATCAACGTCCTCGGCGGCCGGGCCGCCCTCGACGCCCGCCCCGCCGCCGTGCGGAACTGGAACCACCGGGTGCAGGAGCGCATGAAGCGCACGGTGTGGAACACCGGCGGCTGCACCAGCTGGTACCTGGACGCGAGCGGCCGCAACACCACCGTCTGGCCCGGTACGACCGCCGAGTTCCGGCGCGTGACGCGGCGCGTGGACCTGGCGGAGTACGACGTGCTGCGCCCGGCCGTCGCCGAGGCGCCCGCCGGCGCGGACACCGGTCCGGCCGCCGGCGCCGACGCCGGGCCGGCCGTCGGCGCGGACACGAACGCCGAGGTGGGCGCGTGAGCCGCCTCCTGCACGTCGCCGCCGGGCCGTACGCCCCGCCCGTCCCCACCCGCGAGCTGACCGTCACCGCCGCCGACGGCGCCCGGATACACGTCCAGGTGCACGGACCCGAGAACGCCCCCGCGGTCGTCCTCGCGCACGGCTGGGCCTGCTCGACCGCCTTCTGGGCGGCGCAGGTCCGCGCGCTCGCCGACGACCACCGGGTCGTCGTCTACGACCAGCGCGGCCACGGCCGCAGTCCGGCGAACCCGGCGTGCGGCACCGAGGCCCTCGCCGACGACCTCGAAGCCGTCCTGGAGGCCACGCTCGCGCCGGGCGAACAGGCCGTGATCGCCGGGCATTCCATGGGCGGGATGACGGTGATGGCCGCCGCGACCCGGCCCGCGGTGCGGGCGCACGCCGCGGCGGTCCTGCTGTGCAGCACGGGCAGTTCGCGGCTGGTGGCGTCCGCGACCGTGGTGCCGCTCGGAGAGGGCCGGGTGCGGACCTGGCTGACCCGGCGGATCCTCGGTTCCCGGGCGCCGCTCGGGCCGGTCACGCCCCTCGCCCGCAGGATCCTCAAGTACGGGACGATGGGCCCCGGTTCGGACCCGCACATGGTCGACGCCTGCGCCCGCATCGTGCACGCCTGCCCGCGCAAGGTGCGCCACGCCTGGTCCCAGGTGCTCGACCTGCTCGACCTCGACCACGGCGTACGGGAGTTGCGGATGCCGGTCGAGGTCGTGGTCGGCACCGCCGACCGGCTGACCCCGCCCGTGCACGCCCGCTCGCTGGCCGCCGCGCTGCCCGACTGCGTGGGTCTGACGGAACTCCCGGGCCTCGGCCACATGACGCCGGTGGAGGCGCCGGAGCTGGTCACCGGGAAGATACGTGCCCTCGCCGCCGCCCACATATCCGCCGCACGCACCGAAGACGCCGTAGCGGCCGTACACGCCGAGGAGAGCGCATGAGCAGGGTGAGTCTGGAAGGGCGGGTCGCCGTCGTCACCGGAGCCGCGCGGGGCGTCGGGGAACTGCTGGCCCGCAAGCTGTCCGCGCGCGGGGTGAAGGTCGCGCTCGTCGGCCTGGAGCCGGACGAGCTCAAGCAGGTCTCGGCCCGGCTGCACAGCGAGAGCGAGCACTGGCACGCCGACGTCACCGACCACGAGGCGATGGCCCGGGTGGCCCGCGAAGTCGAGGAACGCTTCGGCAGGATCGACATCGTCGTCGCCAACGCGGGCGTCGCCACCGGCGGACCCTTCGTCGACTCCGACCCGGAGTCCTGGCGGCGGGTGATCGAGGTCAACCTGATCGGCTCGGCTGTCACGGCCCGCGCCTTCCTGCCGGCGCTGCTGGAGAGCCGCGGCTACCTGCTCCAGATCGCGTCCCTCGCCGCCCTCACCCCCGCGCCGATGATGACCGCCTACTGCGCCTCCAAGTCCGGTGTGGAGGCGTACGCGCACAGCCTGCGCGGCGAGGTCGGGCACCGGGGCGTGAAGGTCGGCGTCGGCTATCTGTCCTGGACCGACACCGACATGGTGCGCGGCGCCGACCAGGACGACGTCATGCGCGAACTGCGGCAGCGGCTGCCCTGGCCGTCCAACAAGACCTATCCGCTCGGCCCGGCCGTCGACCGGCTCGTGGAGGGCATCGAGCGCCGCTCCGCCCACGTCTACGGGCAGTGGTGGCTGCGCGGTATGCAGGGGATGCGCGGGTATCTGCCGGCCGTTATCGGGACCGTCGGACAGCGCGAGATGCGGCGCTTCGGGGACCGGCTGAACGGCGTGCGCGTCGGCCTGGTCGGCGCGGGCGGAGCGGCCGACGAACAGCGTCCGACCAGCACCGCTACGGTCCGTAAGTGATCGACATGCGCACGGTCACGGCCCATGTGAATCTGATCGGGCCAGGCCGATCCGGCCCGGCCCGAACATCACAGGAGTGAACCCACATGGGTATGAAGGACCAGTTCCAGGACAAGGCCGAGCGCATGCAGCAGCAGGGCAAGCAGCGGGCCGACCAGGCCAGGGAGCAGTTCCAGAACCGCGACCGCCGTCGTGACGAGGACGAGATGGACCCGTCGCGCCGCCGGGACGCGGAGGAGCGCGAGCCCGCCACGCGCCGCCGTGACGCGGACGAGCGGTTCGAGGAGAGCTACGACGCCTGACGCGCCGCCGCTGAGTTGAAGGGGCGCCCCCCGTTCGCCACGGAGGGCGCCCTTACTCATGCCCGGGGCGGCAGCGCCGGCCGCGACCGGTCGGGTACGTCGTCGTAACCGGGCGGCGTCGCGGGCGGGTCGGTCTCCAGCAGCTCCAGCGCCAGCCGGACCGCCTCGTCCAGCACCGGGTAGCGGCCCTCGGCCCAGTCCAGCGGGGTGCGCAGCGCCTCGACATCGGGGTCGACGCCGTAGTTCTCCACGGACCAGCCGTACGCGTCGAACCAGGCCGCGTTCATCGGCACCGTGATCACCGTGCCGTCACCGAGGCGGTGCCGGCCGGTCATGCCGACCACGCCGCCCCAGGTGCGCTGCCCGACCACCGGACCGAGCCGCAGCAGCTTGAACGCGGCCGTGATCATGTCGCCGTCCGAGGACGTGGCCTCGTCCGCGACCGCCACGACAGGACCGCGCGGCGCGTTGGACGTGTACGACACCGGCTGCGCGTCACGGGTCAGGTCCCAGCCCAGGATGGTGCGGGTCAGCTTCTCGATGACGAGCTCGCTGATGTGCCCGCCCGCGTTGCCGCGCACGTCCACGATCAGCGCGGGCCGGGACACCTCCATGCGCAGGTCGCGGTTGAACTGCGCCCAGCCGGAGCCGCCCATGTCGGGGATGTGCAGGTAGCCGCACCGCCCGCCGCTCAACTCCCGCACCACCTCGCGGCGTTTGGCCACCCAGTCCTGATAGCGCAGCGGCCGTTCGTCGACGAGCGGTACGACGGCGACCCGGCGGGAGGGGCCCGGTCCGCCTTCCGCCGGTGCGAAGGTCAGCTCCACCGTCGTGGCGCCCGCGCCCGCCAGCAGCGGGTACGGACCCGCCACCGGGTCCACCGGGCGGCCGTCCACGTGAGTCAGCACCGCACCCTCGCGGATGCCCGTGCCGGCCAGCGGGGAGCGGGCCTTGGAGTCGGAGGAGTCGCCGGGCAGGATGCGCTTGACCGCCCAGTGCCCGTCCCGGCACACGAAGTTGGCGCCGAGCAGCCCCTGCCGGCGCTGGTAGTGGGCCGGTCCCTCGTTGCGCCGGGCGGCGGCGACGTAGGCGTGCGAGGTGCCGAGTTCGCCGAGTACTTCGCGCAGCAGGTCGGCGAACTCGTCCGGGGAGGCGACCCGTTCGAGCAGCGGACGGTACTGCTCCAGCACCGCGTCCCAGTCGATGCCGCACATCCCGGGGTCCCAGAAGTAGGCGCGGACCAGCCGGCCCGCCTCGTCGTACGCCTGGCGCCACTCGGCGGCCGGGTCGACCACGTGCGGGATGCGGCGCAGGTCGATCCAGGTGGTCGAGTCGCTGTCGCCCACCTCGGTGGCCGGTACGGCGCGCAGGTCGCCCTCGTCGAGCACGACCAGGCGGGTCCCGTCGCCGCTGACCCGGAACCAGTCCAGGTGGTCGACCAGCTCGGCCTTCTTCGCCTTGGCGAGGTTGAAGTGCTCGAGGGTGGGCCGCTCGCTCGGGTCGGCCGGGTTGGCGAAGGTCTCGCCGAGCGCGCCCGAGATCGGCCAGCGCAGCCAGACCAGGCCGCCGCCCGCGACCGGGTACAGCGCCGAGTACTTGGACGCGGTGACCGGGAACGGGGTGACCCGGGCCTCCAGCCCCTCGACCTCGACGGTCACGGCGCCGCCCTCGCCGGGCTCGTCCTCCAGCGGGTCCAGGCCCCCGGCGGCGGGGCGGCCCTCCGGGTTCAGCGCGAAGGGTGAGGGGGTCGCGGAGGACAGCGGCACCAGGTAGGGGCGGCAGCCCAGCGGGAACGACAGATCGCCGGTGTGCACGTCGTACACCGGGTCGAAGCCGCGCCAGGACAGGAAGGCGAGGTAGCGGCCGTCCCGCGTGAACACCGGGTTCTCGTCCTCGAAGCGGCCGTTGGTGACGTCGACGACGAGCGGGCCCTCCGGCCCGTCGATGCGGGCCATCTTGATCTGCCGCAGGGAGCGCCCGATGCCGGGGTGGGACCAGGTGAGCCAGGTGCCGTCGGGGGAGAAGGTGAGGTCGCGCACGGGCCCGTTGCCGGACCGGATCAGCTCGGTGACGCGGCTTCCGGCGGCACCGGTGGGGCCGCCGGGGCCGCCGTCCTCCGCGACGCCGTCGCCGTCGGTGCCGCCGTCGGTGCCGGTGCCGGTGCCGGTGACCACCGCCTCCACTGCCTCCGCCGGGCCCCCCGCCTCCACTGCCTCCGCCCGGCCCCCCGCGTCCTCGTCGTCCGCCGGGCCCCCCGGTCCCACGTCGTCCACCGTGTTCACCGCGTCCAGCGCCCGGGCGACCTCCGCGTCCTCCTCCGCGACGTCGAGCAGCAGCAGCCGGCCGTCGTGGGAGGCGATGGCGAGGCGCTCGCCCGCCGGGTCCGAGACCAGCTCCAGGACCCGGCCCAGCCGCCCGGAGGCGAGCCGCCTGGACGCGCGGCCCCCGGTCGCGCGTGGCAGGTGGGCGATCTCGACGGCGTCCTCGCCCTCCGCGTCCGTCACGTACGCGATCCGCCCGCTCTGCCCGAGCATCTCCGGCAGCCGCACCCGTACGCCCGGGGTGTCGGCGAGGGTGCGGGCCGGGCCGTCGCGGTGGGTGAGCCAGTACAGGCTGCCGCGCACGACGACGGCGCTCGCGCGGCCGGTCTCGTCGACGGAGATGCCGCCCACGTGCTGGGCGGCGGGCACCTGGTAGGAACGCCGTCCCGCGCGCGGCCCGCTCAGCCGGACGTCGAGCCGGCGCGGCACCGAGCCGGACGACAGGTCGTCGACGATCCACAGGTCACCCGCGCACTGGTACACCACGCGGGTGCCGTCGCTCGCCGCGTGCCGGGCGTAGCAGGCGTCGTGGTCGGTGTGGCGGCGCAGGCCGGAGCCGTCGTGGGCGCACGAGTAGAGGTTGCCGACGCCCTCGTGGTCGGAGAGGAAGGCGATCCGGCCGCCGACGAACATGGGGGAGTGCAGATGCCCCCGGAGGTCGGGCAGGAGCCGTTGCCCGTGCAGCCAGAGCCTGCCCGTGGCGCCGCCCCGGTAGCGCTTCCAGGCGGCGGGCTCGTGCGGCGGGGTACCGGTCAGGAGAAGGGTCCTGCGTTCGCCGTCGAGATCGGCGGCCTGGATGTCGGTGACGGGCCCCCAGGGCAGCTTGCGGCCGGGGTCGCCGTCGAGGGTGACCTTGTAGGCCCAGGTGAGATGGGAGAAGGGCTCGCCGTGGGAGGCGACGGCGAGGATGGCGGCGTGGCCGTCGGGATCGGGCGGCGACCAGCCGCAGACCCGGGTGTCGAGGTCGCCCCAGTGGGTGAGCTGCCGTCCGGGGCCGCCGTCCACCGGCACGAGGTGGACCTCCGGCACCAGACTGCGCCAGCTGGTGTACGCGATGTGCCGGCCGTCGGGTGAGAAGCGCGGATGGCCGGCCTTGGTGCGGTCGACGGTGAGCCGCCAGGCGCGGCCCGGACCGTCGAGGTCCGCGAGCCAGAGGTCGTCCTCTGCCACGAAGCAGAGCTGGTCGCCACTGAGGTGCGGAAGGCGCAGATAACTCACCTGCCCCATGCTTTGCCGGGTACCGGGCCCCGGCAACTCGGCCCGTGAGATCGGTCCGCCGCACAGATCTCGGTCCGCCGCTTATGAGTAACCGACAGGCGTGACCCACGACACGAACGAAACCGTTTCGTTTCGCTGGAGGGTGGGGTACATTCGTCTGTACGAAACGGTGTCGTTCCGAACGGTTTTCGAACGGACTCCGTTCCGAACGGACGAGGGATGGAGTGAGCGAGATGACGGAGACCGCCACCGCGCGCCGCAGCCGGATCACTCCCGAGCGCGAGGCCGAGTTGTACGAGGCCGTGCTCGACCTGCTCCGCGAGGTCGGCTACGACGCCCTCACCATGGACGCCGTGGCGGCCCGCACCCGGTCCAGCAAGGCGACGCTCTACCGCCAGTGGGGCGGCAAGCCCGAGCTGGTCGTCAGGGCCATGCGGCACAACAAGCCCGGTGAGATCGGCGATGTCGACACCGGCTCGCTGCGCGGCGACCTGCACGCCCTGATGGCCCGCGAGGACGACTGCACCATGGCCCAGAACTCCGCCCTGATGCGCGGCGTGGCCATGGCGCTCCACCAGAACCCGGACCTGCGCCAGGCCTTCCGGGATCAGCTCGTCGAACCGGAGATGGCGGAGTTCCGGCACCTGCTGCAACGCGCCGTCGACCGGGGCGAGATCAGAGCGGACTGCCCGGCACTGGACTTCCTCGTGCCCATGCTGGTCGGTGCTTTCGCCACCCGCACGCTGCTCGAGGACCAGCCACCGACCCGGGCTTTCCTCACCTCCTACATCGACGCCGTGGTCCTCCCCGCCCTCGGCGTCCCCACCCCCTGACACGTCCCCCCAGCTGAGCCTCAGCTGAGCCCCCATCTGAGCCCCATCTGACGTCACCGCTCACGTCGTCGGGCCGATCACCCCTGCCCTGAAACCCACGACCTGACCGGGAGTACGCCCTCGTGGCCACGTTCCTCTACAAACTCGGCCGGCTCGCCTTCCGCCGACGGCACTTCGTCGCCCTGATATGGGTGGCGCTGCTGACGCTCGCGGGCGTCGGCGCCGCCAGCGCCCCGCCCGCCGGCACCACCTCCTTCTCCATCCCCGGCACCGAGGCCCAGAAGGCCTTCGACCTGCTGGAAGAGCGCTTCCCCGGCACCAGTGCCGACGGCGCCACCGCACGCGTCGTCTTCAAGGCACCGTCCGGCGAGAAGATGACGGACGCCGACAACAAGGCGACCGTCGAGAAGACGGTCTCCGACCTGGCCGACGGTTCCGAGGTCGCCTCGGTCGCCGACCCGTACACGGGCGACGCCGTCAGCGAGGACGGCACGATCGCCTACGCGTCGGTGAGGTACGACGTCTCCGGCATGGAGCTCGAGGACTCGACCAAGGACGCCCTGGAGGACGCCGCCCAGCAGGCGCGCGACGCCGGGCTGACCGTCGAGGTCGGCGGTGACGCGCTCCAGGCCGTCCCGCACACCGGCGCCACGGAGATCATCGGGATCGCGGTCGCCGCAGTCGTCCTCGTCATCACCTTCGGCTCGCTGGTCGCGGCCGGACTGCCCCTGCTCACGGCACTGATCGGCGTCGGCATCGGCGTCTCCTCGATCACCGCGCTGGCCGGCGCGCTGGAGCTGGGCTCCACGACCTCCATCCTGGCGATGATGATCGGCCTCGCGGTCGGCATCGACTACGCCCTGTTCATCGTCTCCCGCTACCGCGCCGAACTCGCCGAGGGGCGTGAGCGCGAGGAGGCCGCGGGCCGGGCGGTCGGCACCGCGGGCTCGGCGGTCGTCTTCGCCGGACTCACGGTCGTCATCGCCCTGGTCGGCCTCGCGGTCGTCAACATCCCGATGCTGACCAAGATGGGCATCGCGGCGGCCGGCACCGTCGCCATCGCGGTCCTGATCGCCCTGACGATGGTTCCCGCGCTGCTCGGCTACGCGGGCCGCAGGGTCAGGCCGACCGGCGCGAAGGGCAAGCTCCCGGGCGGCGCCCGCAAGGGCTCCGGCGAAGGCACGGGCGAAGACACGGGCGCGGGCGCGGAGAAGACCGGGCAGCAGCCGAAGGCCAACCTGGGCACCCGCTGGGCGAGCTTCGTCGTCCGCCGCCCGCTGGCCGTCCTCCTCCTGGGCGTCATCGGCCTCGGAGCCGCCGCGATACCCGCGGCCTCCCTGGAACTGGGCCTGCCCGACGACGGCTCCCAGCCGACGTCCACGACCCAGCGCCGCGCGTACGACCTCCTGTCGGACGGCTTCGGCCCCGGCTTCAACGGCCCGCTGATGGTCGTCGTGGACGCCAAGGGCAGCGACGCCCCGGGGCAGGTCTTCACCGACGTCTCCAACGAGATCGAGGACCTCGAGGACGTCGTGGCGGTGACCCCGCCCCAGCCCAACAAGGCCGGCGACACCGCGACGATCACCGTGATCCCGGACTCCAAGCCGTCCTCCGTCCAGACCGAGGACCTCGTGCACGCCATCCGCGACGCGGGCGGCGACATCAAGGCGGACACCGGCGCGGAGACCCTGGTCACCGGCTCGACGGCGATGAACATCGACGTCAGCCAGAAGCTGAACGACGCGCTGCTGCCGTACCTGGTCCTGGTCGTCGGCCTGGCCTTCCTCCTCCTGATCGTGGTCTTCCGCTCGATCCTCGTCCCGCTGAAGGCGGCCCTCGGCTTCCTGCTCTCCGTCATGGCGGCCCTCGGCGCGGTCGTCGCGGTCTTCCAGTGGGGCTGGCTGTCCGGCCTGATGGGCGTGGAGGAGACCGGCCCGGTCATGTCGATGATGCCGATCTTCATGGTCGGCGTGGTCTTCGGCCTGGCGATGGACTACGAGGTCTTCCTGGTCACCCGCATGCGGGAGGCCTACGTCCACGGCGAGAAGCCCAACCAGGCGGTCGTCACCGGCTTCAAGCACGGGGCGCGGGTCGTCACCGCCGCCGCGGTCATCATGATGGCGGTCTTCGCGGGCTTCATCGGCTCCAGCGAGTCGATGGTCAAGATGATCGGCTTCGGCCTGGCGGTCGCCGTCTTCTTCGACGCGTTCGTCGTCCGCATGGCCATCGTCCCGGCGGTCCTCGCCCTGCTCGGCAAGAAGGCCTGGTGGCTGCCGAAGTGGCTGGACCGCGCGTTGCCCAACGTGGACGTCGAGGGCGAGGGCCTGCGCACGGCCGACGAGCGCGGCTCGGGCCCCGAGGAGGACCGGGAGCCGGCCCGCACCTGACGCGCGGCTCCCGACAGCACGACAGACCAGCCGGTGAGGGCTCCGTGGGGACGGGGCGGCCCTCACCGGCTTCCTGTCGTGCGGCACGCCCCGACCCGGTCGCCTGCCCGCTACACGTACCGCTACGGTGCCCACCATGACGACGACCGACGACGCCTCCGCGACCCCCGCCGCCCACCCCCGTTTCGCCGAGGCGCTGCACGGACTCGGACTCGGGGAACTGGCCCGCCGGGCCCGGCGCTTCCCGGAGGCCACCCGCACCGCCGCCGAGGCCGCCGCCGCGATCGGGTGCGACCTGAGCCAGATCTGCAAGTCACTCATCTTCGCTGCCGACGGCGTCCCCGTGCTGGTCCTGATGGACGGCGCCTCCCGCGTCGACCTGGAGCGCGTCCGGGAGGAACTCGGCGCGGCGAAGGTCACCCGGGCCAAGGCCGACGTCGTACGGGAGACCACCGGGTACGCCATCGGGGGCGTGCCGCCCTTCGGACACCGGAACAGGACCCGGGTACTCGCCGACCGGTCCCTCCTCGACCACGAGGTCGTCTGGGCCGCCGCCGGCACCCCGTACGCCGTCTTCCCGATGGAACCCGAAAAGCTCGTCGCCACCGCCGGCGCCACCCTCGTGGACGTGCGCGAGCGCTCCGAGTGACCCCCCTGGTCGTCGGCGCCGTCCTGCTCGCAGCGGTCACGCACGCCAGTTGGAACGCCATCGCGCACCGGATCACGGACAAGCTGACCGGCTTCGCGCTGATCTCCGGCGGCGGCATGCTCATCGGGCTCGCACTGCTGCCGTTCGCGGCGTTCCCGGCGGCCGGCGCGTGGCCGTACCTCGTCCTGTCCTCCGCCCTCCACATCGCCTACTTCGCCCTGCTGATGCGGTCCTTCCGGCTGGGCGACTTCGGCCAGGCCTACCCGATCGCCCGCGGCAGCGCGCCGCTGCTGGTCACCGTCCTCGCCGCCGTCTTCGCCCACGAGGTGCCGGACGGCTGGGCGACCGGGGGCATCCTGGTCTCCTGCGCCGGGCTGACCGGCGTCGCCCTGTGGGGGCTGCGCGGACGCCGGCCCGACTGGGCGGCTATCGGCGCGGCCCTGGCGACCGGTGCGACCATCGCGGCGTACACGGTCGTCGACGGGCTGGGCGTACGCGCCTCCGGGTCCTCCCTCGGGTACATCGCCTGGCTGATGGCGGTACAGGGGGCGGTCTTCCCGGCGTACTTCCTGTACCGCCACCGCGCCGGGGCCTGGGCGCTGCTGCGGCCGCGGGCCGGGCTCGGACTGCTCGGCGCGGTGCTGTCCGTCGCCGCGTACGCGCTGGTCCTGTGGGCGCAGACCCGCGCCGAACTCGCGCCGGTCGCCGCCCTGCGCGAGTCCTCCATCCTGGTCGGCGCGGCGATCGGAGCCCTCTTCTTCAAGGAGCGGTTCGGCGCGCCCCGGATCGTGGCGGCGGGCCTCCTCGTCGTCGGCATCGGGCTGATGCTCCGCACGGGATGACCGGGACAGCCGGGATAGTGCGCACGGCGGCTGCGAGGAGCACCCTGGAAGGAGGTGTTCCGGAGGTGATCGTCATGATGCACACCGCAGTGGGATGGCATGTCGAGCTGGAGTTCATGGAGGACGACCAGCACACGCGGGCGGTCGCGATGGTGCGGCTCCCCGACGGCAGCGAGGTCCGTGGGCACGGTCACGCCAGCCGCCACCGCGTCGACCCCCACCAGCCGAGGGTCGGCGAGGAGGTCGCGGGGGCACGTGCTTTGAACGAGCTCGCCATGCAACTGCTCACCAAGGCGCACGACGAGATCGACGCGGCGTCGGGGAGGACCTCGCACCCCATCCACGTGTGAGCCGCTGAGCGGCACCCGTGGCAGGCCTGCCGCCGGGCAGGCCTGCCACGACGAGCCGCGCCGCGCCCCTTTGACGCTCAGCCCGCGTCGAGCGACGCCCGCACCGCCCGCACCAGCGCCTGGGCCCGCGGGTCCGCCGTGACCGTCTTGCGGAAGCCGTTGGTGACGTACCCGAAGGCGATGCCCGCCTCCGGGTCGGCGAAGCCGAGCGCACCGCCCCGGCCCGGGTGGCCGAAGGAACCGGGGGACAGGAACGGGGAGGCGCTGCCGTGCAGCATGTAGCCGAGGCCGAAGCGGGTGCCCACGACGAGGATCCGGTCCGGACCGGCCGACTCCTCGGCGCGGGCCCGTTCCGTAGTGGCCGGGGAGAACAGCCGCGCGTGCCGCGTCACGCCGTCGACGTCGCCGATCAGCGCCGCGTAGAAGCGGGCCAGCCCGTCGGCCGTCGCGATGCCGTTGGTCGCCGGGAGGGCCGACGCCCGGTACGCCGGGTCGTTCTGGTCGGGGAACGGCGTGATCGCGGCGAAGGCGCGGCGGGTGAGGGAGTCCGGGTCCTGGTAGGCCTCGGTGACGGAGCGTTTGGGGCGCAGGCGCGGACCGCCCCCCGACGGCTCGGGGTCCTCGACGCGACCGACCCGCCCGGCCCGGCCCGCCGCCTCCTCCGCGGCGGGCAGGCCGAGCCACAGGTCCAGGCCCAGCGGCCGGGCGATCTCGTCCGCGATCCACTCACCGGTGCTCCGCCCGCCGCTCGCCCTGCGGACCAGTTCGTCGAGCAGCCAGCCGTACGTCAGCGCGTGGTAGCCGTGAGCGGTGCCCGGCTCCCAGACGGGTGCCTGGGCGGCGACGGCCCGCGGGCCCCGCAGCGGGTCCAGGGCCTCGTCCGGGGTGAGCGGGTGGTCGAGGACCGGCAGCCCGGCCCGGTGGTTCAGCACGTGCCGGACCAGTACCCGCTCCTTGCCGTGCGCCTTGAACTCGGGCCAGTACTCGCCCACCGGCGCGTCCAGGTCCAGTTCCCCGCGCTGGTGCAGCAGCAGCGGTACGGCGGCGGCGACGCCCTTCGTGGCCGAGCGCACGACCTGGGCGGTGCCCCGGCGCCACGGCTCGGTGCCGGCTGTGTCATCGACGTTCCTGGTGCCGCCCCACAGGTCGACGACCTTGTGCCCGTCCCGGTAGACGGCGACCGCCGCGCCCCGGTCCCCGAGCGCGGCGAAGTTCCGTGCGAACGCGTCCCTGACGGGCTCGAAGCCCTCGGCCACTGCCCCGTGCACGTCCACGTCCACTCTTCCGCTTCCCTTCCGACCGCCTGCGACAGTGGGTGCAACCGCCACCGGTCGCCCGCGATTCCTCACCTGCCCGCGGCCGCCGAGCGTGGATCGAAGCCGAAGGGCAGTTCCAGGCGGTGGGCGCGCATCAGGTCGTCGTCGGAGAGCAGGCCGGCGGTCGGTCCGTCCGCCGCGATGACGCCGTCGCTGAGGATCAGGGCGCGGGGGCACAGCTCCAGGGCGTAGGGCAGGTCGTGGGTGACCATCAGGACCGTGACGTCCAGGGAGCGCAGGATGTCGGCGAGTTCGCGGCGGGAGGCCGGGTCGAGGTTGGAGGACGGCTCGTCCAGCACCAGGATCTCCGGCTCCATGGCGAGCACGGTGGCGACCGCCACCCGGCGCCGCTGGCCGAAGGAGAGGTGGTGCGGGGGCCGGTCCCCGAACTCCGCCATGCCGACCAGCGCGAGCGCCCGCTCCACGCAATGCTCCAGCTCCGGCCCCTTCAGCCCGGCCGCCGCCGGTCCGAACGCCACGTCCTCGCGCACGGTCGGCATGAAGAGCTGGTCGTCGGGGTCCTGGAAGACGATGCCGACCCGGCGCCGGACCTCCGCCATGTTCCGCTTGTCCACGGGCAGTCCGGCGACCGTGACCGTGCCGGTGCCGCCGGTCAGGATGCCGTTGAGGTGGAGGACGAGCGTGGTCTTGCCCGCGCCGTTCGGGCCGAGCAGCGCGACCCGCTCGCCGCGGGCGACGGAGAAGTCCACGCCGAAGAGGGCCTGGTGGCCGTCGGGGTAGGCGAAGGCGAGCCCGGAGACCTCCAGAGAAGCTGTCACAGCACCCATCCCAGCACCAGCACCCATCCCAGCACCCATCCCAGCACCCATCCCAGCACCAGCACCCACCCCAGCATCCATCACAGCACCCATCCCAGCAGACAGACGACGAGGGCGGCGGCGGGGAGGGCCAGCGCGTACGACCACTGCGCCCGGGAGGCGGTCGCCTCGTCGATCACCGGCATCGAACCGGCGTAGCCGCGGCTGACCATGGCCAGATGGACGCGTTCGCCGCGTTCGTAGGAGCGGATGAAGAGGGCTCCGGCGGACTTGGCGAGGACGCCCCAGTGCCGTACTCCGCGAGCCTCGAAGCCGCGCGACTCCCGGGCGATCCGCATCCGGCGCATCTCGTCCGCGATGACGTCCCCGTACCGGATCATGAACGACGCGATCTGCACCAGCAGCGGCGGCAGCTTCAGACGCTGGAGGCCGAGCAGCAGTTCGCGCAGCTCGGTGGTGGAGGCGAGGAGCACGGAGGCGGCGACGCCCAGGGTGCCCTTGGCCAGTACGTTCCAGGCGCCCCACAGGCCGTTCACGCTCAGCGACATGCCGAGCGCCTGCACCCGCTCGCCCTCCGCCACGAACGGCATCAGCACCGCGAACGCGACGAACGGCACCTCGATCAGCAGCCGCTTGAGCAGGAAGCCGGCCGGGACGCGGGCGGCGCGGGCCACCGTCGCGAGCAGCAGGGCGTAGAGGCCGAAGGCCCACATCGCCTCGCGGGGCGTCGACACCACGACGATGACGAAGGCGAAGGTCGCGGCGAGCTTGGTGTGCGGCGGCAGTCCGTGCACGGGGGAGTGTCCGTGCCGGTAGAGCCGGTGCGCGTGGCCGGCGCCCATGTCAGACGGTCGTATCCGTGTTCACCGGCGAGGCGTCGTCGCCGCGCCGCCTGCGTACCGCCCAGAACACCGTGCTGCCCGCGACGACCGTGACGCCGACGCCGATCACGCCCGCGAGGCCGCCGGAGACGCGGGCGTCGGTGATGTCCTCGACGCCGTAGTCGGCGAGCGGGGAGCCGGCGCTCGAGTGCTCCTCGGTCTTCTCGTCGATGCCCTTGTCGGCGGCGACCTTCTCCAGGCCGTCGGGGTCGGCGGAGGCGTAGAAGCTGACGAAACCGGCGAGGACCAGCGAGGTGACCAGGCCCGTGATCCACAGCTTGCGGTGGGAGCGGGCGGTGGCGGGCGCGGGGGCCGGGTCCGCCTCGGGGACGTCGACGAGTTCGCCGTTCACCCGCAGCTTGAGCTTCTGCGTGAGGCCGTGCGCGCCGTACACCAGGTCCGGCCGTACGGCGATGACGGCGCCGACGGTCAGCGCGGTGATCGCGGCCTCGCCGACACCGATCAGCACGTGCACGCCGAGCATCGCGGTGGCGACCTTGCCGATGGCGACGTCCGTGGTGCCGCCCACCCAGTACAGGAACGTGAAGGCGAGGGCGGCGGCCGGGACGGAGACCAGGGCGGCGACGAAGGAGGCGACGGTGACCGAGCGGCGGGTGCGCGGCAGCACCTTCACCAGCCCCCGGAAGAGGGCGTAGGCGACGACCGTGGTGACGATCGCCATGTCGGTGATGTTCACGCCGAGCGCGGTCAGGCCGCCGTCGGCGAAGAGGATGCCCTGCATGAGCAGGACGACGGAGACGCACAGCACCCCCGTGTAGGGGCCTACGAGGATCGCGGCGAGGGCGCCGCCGAGCAGATGCCCGCTGGTGCCGGCCGCGACGGGGAAGTTCAGCATCTGCACCGCGAAGATGAACGCCGCGACCAGTCCCGCCAGCGGCGCCGTCCGCTCGTCCAGCTCGCGGCGCGCGCCGCGCAGGCTGACCGCGAGGGCGCCCGCGGCGACGACTCCGGTGACCGCGGAGGTCGGGGCGTTGATGAATCCGTCAGGTACATGCACGGTTCGATGATAGAGACCAGTTGCAACCCCTTTGCAAGAGCGAGGTAAAGGCTGACCTCACATGTGATATACGCCTCGAAGGGCATGGCCTGGGAAATATGGGACATTGGAGAGGGGTGGACGCACAGCATTCGCACAGGTCGCACACCGCAAGGGGCGAGCCGATGTCCGTTGTCGAGCAGTACGCACGAGCCCACATCCTGACGGACGCGGACCTCCCGGACGAGGACGACGGCGGAGCGCTACCCGTCGTGCTGCGCTACGACCCCGACCGCGACCCGCGGTCGGTGTGCGTCGCCCTGCCCGGCCGCGGCCCCGGCATCCGCGAGTGGACCTTCTCCCGGACGCTGCTGGAACAGGGCCTGCGCGCGCCCGCCGGAAGCGGCGAGGTGCGGGTGTGGCCGTGCGGGCGGGTGCAGGCCGTCGTCGAGTTCCACACCCCGCAGGGCTGCTCGGTGGTCCAGTTCGAGACCAAGGCGCTCATCCGGTTCCTGCGCCGGACCTACACGACGGTGGCCGAGCCGGTGGCCCACTGAGCCACCGGCCGCGGGTGCGCGGGCCCGCGCCGGTCAGCCGGCGTTCTTGAGCAGCGCCGCCACGATCGGGCCCGCGGTGTCACCGCCGTGCCCGCCCTGCTGGACCACGCCCGCCGCGGCCAGGTCGCCCTTGTACGCCGTGAACCAGCCGTTGGGCTTCTCCTGGCCGTCGACCTCCGCCGAGCCGGTCTTCGCCCCGGCGTCGCCGCCCACCCCGGCCATCGCCTCCGCCGCGGTGCCGGACGCCGCCGTGTAGGACATCAGCTCGCGCAGCTGCGCCAGCGTGGACGACGACATCGTGCGGGAGGCCGTGGCGAGCTTGCGGCCGTCGACCGACGGGGCGACCAGGTACGGCTGGTGGAAGCTGCCCGACTTCACGGTCGCCGCCACGGACGCCATGTTCAGCGGGTTCATCCGCACCCCGCCCTGGCCGATGAGCGAGGCGGCCATCGGGGCCGCGCTCTGCACCGGCACCGAGCCGTCGAAGGTGGGCACGCCGACCGACCAGTTGTTCATCGACAGGCCGAACACCTCCTTCGCCTGCTTGGTCAGGTCGTCGTTCGCCAGCTCCGGGGCCTGGCTGATGAAGGCCGTGTTGCAGGAGCGGGCGAAGCTCGCCTTGAAGGTGCCGTCCTTGATCTCGAACTTGTCGTCGTTCTGGAACTTCCAGCCGCCGTAGCCGAAGTACTTCGGGCAGGGGTGCTTCTCGTCCATCGACGCCAGGTCCTTCTCGATCAGCATCGAGGCGGTGACGACCTTCATCGTGGAACCGGGGGCCAGCGAGCCCTGGAAGGCGGTGTTGAAGCCGTGTCCGCCGTTGGCGACCGCGAGGACCTCACCCGTGGAGGCGCGCAGCAGGACCACCGACGCGCGGGCCTTGCCGGCCACCTGCTTCTCGGCGGCGGCCTGGAGGGCCGGGTCCAGGGTCGTCCGCACGGTGCCGGGCGTGCCCTCGCTCAGCTCCAGCAGCGTCTTGTCGGAGGCCTTGGCCGCCTTCGACTCCTTGCCGCGCACCACACGCAGTTCGACGCCCGGGGCCCCGCCGGCCTTCTCGCCGTACTTCTCGCGCAGGCCGTCCAGGACGGTGCCGAGCGACGGGTACTTCTCGGCGGTGAGCTCCGCGCCGTCCCGGTCCAGCGCCTTGACCGGCGGGTCCCCGGCCGCACCGGTGACCAGCTTGTCGCCGTCCTTCAGTTCCGGATGGACGACGGCGGCGTGCCAGTCGACGCGCGGCTCGCCGTCGCCGGCCCGGCGTACGACGCTCAGCGCGCTGTCGTACGCCAGCGGCTTCGTCGTCTTCTCGTGGACGACGGTGGCCTTCACGGCGAACGGGACCTTCTCCCCGGCCGGGGCGCCGGCGGTGAGCGTGACGTCCTTGACGCGGGCCTCCTGGGCGTAGCCGGTGAGCAGGGCCTTCGCGGCCTCTGCGTCGTCGGTCGCGGCGGCCGCCCCGGCGACGTCACCCCGCTGCCAGGCGGTCAGGAACCGCTCGGCCGTCGAGGTGGTCTCGGCCGCCGTGAGGGGGCCCGACTTCACCTTCTCCCCGGCCGCGGACGTCGTCCGGGCGCCGTCCCCGGTACCGGCCCCGCCGCCGTACACCGCGTAGGCACCGAATCCGGCGCCGGCCACGACCACCGCGGCCACGCTGCCGATCACGGCGGGTTTCGTCCTGCGCCGCTCGCCGGCGGCCCTTCTGCTGCCCACTGCGTCCCGTTCCTCCGCGGTGCCCGGACTCCCGGGATCCCTCGGTGCCCTCGTTGCCTCACGCTTCCAACGACGGCGACCACAGTAGAGGTACCCGCCGCGTCCGGTCCGCCTCAGCCACCCGCCCGCAGCACGTCCGCCACGATCGGACCGGCCGCGTCGCCTCCGTGGCCGCCCTCCTCGGTCATGGCCGCCGCCGCGACGTCGTTCCGGAAGCCGGTGAACCAGCTGTTGGACGTGGTCTGCCCGTCGACCTCGGCCGAGCCGGTCTTGGCGCCGATGTCGCCGCCGAGTCCGGACATGGCCGCGGCGCCGGTCCCCTGGGTGGCGGTGAGCCGCATCATCTGCTTGAGCTGGGCGGCGGTGCTCCGCGGCAGGCCCTTGGCGGTGGCGAGCTTCCGGTCGTCCAGGCCGGGCGGGACCAGGTAGGGCTGGCGGAACTCGCCGGTGATGGCGGTCGCCGTCACCGAGGCCATGTTCAGCGGGTTCATCTGGACCTGGCCCTGGCCGATGGCGCCCGCCGCGCGGTCCGGGCCGCTCACGGCGGGGACCTTGCCGTCGAAGGAGACGATGCCGGTCTGCCAGTCGTTCCGCCCGAGCCCGAAGCGCTCCTGGGCCTCCGTCGTCAGCGAGGCGTCCGTGAGCGGTTCCTCGTCGATGAGCTTGATGAAGCCGGTGTTGCAGGACCGCATGAAGGTGTTGGCGAGGGTGGCGCCCTCATTGGCCTTCATGCCGGTGAGGTTCTTGAAGGTCTGGCTCTGCCAGGTCGCCGTGTCCGGGCAGGGCGCCGGTCCGTTCATCGAGGTCACGCCGTTGTCGATGAGCATCGCCGCGGTGATGATCTTCATGGTGGAGCCGGGGGCGACCTGTCCCTGGAAGGCCGCGTTGAAGCCGTCCGCGCGGTTGTTCGCCACGGCCAGCACCTCACCGGTGCTCGGCTTGACCGCGACCACCGAGGACTCGCCGTACCGCTTCACCGCCTTCTCGGCCGCCGCCTGGACGCTCGCGCTGAGCGTCGTCTCCAGCTTGCCGGGCTCGCCCTCGGTCAGCGTCAGCAGCGGCGTGTCGGGGGCGCCGGAGGCCGTGTGCCGGACCATCAGCTCGACGCCGGGGGTGCCGCCCGCCTTGTCGCCGTACTTCTCCCGGAGCTTGGCGATGACGGGGCCGAGGGAGGGGTACTTCTCCTTCGTCAGCACGGTGCCGTCGCGGCCGACCGCCTGGATCTGCGGGGTCGCCGACTCCTCGGTGGCCAGGGTGTCCCCGTCCTTCAGGCCGGGGTGGACGACGGACGGGTCCCAGTCGACCAGCGCGCGTCCGCTGCTCTCACCGCGCACCACCGTCAGCTTGCTCTTGTACGTCAGCGGCTTGGTCGCGCCCTCGTACGACACCTTCGCCTTCACGGTGAACGGCACGGCGGTGCCGGCCGCCGTGCCCGGCGTGATCTCGACGTCGGTGACGTGCGCGTCCTCGCCGTAGGCCGTCAGCAGCGTCCCGGCGACAGCGGCGTTGTTCGTGTACGACGCCGCGGCCGTCGCGTCCCCCTTCTCCCAGGCCGTGAAGAACTTCTCCGTCGTCTCCCCGACCTCGTCGCCGCTCGGCGGCCCGCTCTTGGCCGACGCCCCGGCGGCCCCCGAGCCCCCGCCGCCGTCCAGCGCCGATACGACGTTGTAGGCGCCGTACCCGGCCCCGCCCACCATCACGGCGAACACGCCGCCTATGACGGCGGCCTTCACCCCCCTGCCCATGGGCAGTCCCTCCCCGTCCGATCCCCGTTCAGTACATCCACCCGCTGTCTTGAACGCGTTCAGAAGCGGTGGTCGGTTGCACTCTATGTGCACCGTGTGACCGCCGGTACGGATGTTTCCGGATGGTGGCCGAATGGAGATGCGGCGTTTCCGGGCCCGGCCTCAGACCCAGGTGTCCAGCCACATCCGGGCCCGCCAGTCCTCCATCGGGATCGCGGTGCCCGTGTAGATGGGCCAGAAGTAGATGAAGTTCCACGCGATCAGCAGCACCAGTACGCCCGCGCCCGTGGCCCCCGCGATCCGCCGGGTGTCGCCGCAGCCCGGCCGTCCCACGATCGCCCCCAGCAGCATCGCCACCGCCAGGCACAGGAACGGCAGGAAGACGACGGCGTAGAAGAGGAAGATGGTGCGCTCCTGGTACAGGAACCAGGGCAGATAGCCGGCCGCGATGCCACAGGCGATGGCGCCCGCGCGCCAGTCCCGGCGGAAGGCCCAGCGCCACAGGACGTACAGCAGCGCGAAGCAGCCCACCCACCACAGCAGCGGAGTGCCGAGCGCCAGGACCTCGCGGGCGCACTTCCCGCCCGCGTCGGCCGGGCAGCCGTCGGAACCGGCCGCCGGCGACTCGTAGAAGTAGGAGACCGGACGGCCCAGGACGATCCAGCTCCAGGGGTTCGACTGGTAGGTGTGCGGCGAGGTGAGGTTGGTGTGGAACTCCAGCACCTGCGACTCGTAGTGCCACAGGCTGCGCCACCAGTCCGGGAGGAGCCAGGACCAGGAGCTGTCCTTGCCGTCGTTCGCCGCCCAGTCGCGGTAGTAGCCGCCGGTGCCGTCGGCGGGGGAGAGGATCCAGCCCAGCCAGGACAAAACGTACGTGGCGAGCGCGACCGGCACCGTGGACAGGAACGCCCAGCCCAGGTCGTACCTCAGCACCGCCAGATGCGGCCGGTGGGCGCCCGCGACCCGGCGGGTGCCGACGTCCCACAGCACGGCCAGCACGCAGAAGGCCGCCATGATGTAGAGGCCGTTCCACTTGGTGGCCGCCGCCAGGCCCAGCATCAGCCCCGCCGCCAGCCGCCACGGACGCCACCCGAAGCGGAACGTCTCGGCGAGGTGCGCGTCCGGCCGGACCCGGCCGTCCTCGTCCACCGGCAGCGCGGCGGCGAGTCTCCCGCGGGCCCAGTCGCGGTCGGCGACCAGGCAGCCGAAGGCGGCGAGCACGAAGAACATCAGCACGCTGTCCAGCAGCGCGGTGCGGCTCATCACGAAGTGCAGCCCGTCGAGCGCCATCAGCGTGCCGGCCAGGCACCCCAGGAACGTGGAGCGGAACAGCCGGCGCCCGATCCGGCACAGCAGCAGGACCGACAGCGTGCCGAGCAGTGCCGTCATGAACCGCCAGCCGAACGGGTCGAACCCGAACAGCAGTTCGCCCAGGCCGATGACGTACTTGCCGACCGGCGGATGCACGACGTACGCCGGGTCCGTCGGGATCGGGACGTCGCCGCCCGAGTTCAGGATCAGGTCGTTGGCGTTCTTGTCCCAGTTGACCTCGAAACCGCGGTGGATCAGCGCCCAGGCGTCCTTGGCGTAGTACGTCTCGTCGAATATCACCGCCTTCGGGCTGCCCAGGTTCCAGAACCGCAGCACGCCCGCCAGCAGCGCCACCAGCAGCGGCCCGCCCCACGCCGACCAGCGCACGATCCGGTCGGCCGGCGCCTTGGCCAGGCCAAGGAAGGCCCACAGGCGCGGACCGGGGCTCGTGTACGGCGGCACCAGCCGGTCGCGGACGTCGCCGGCCGCGGGCCCCGCCGCGTAGCCGAATCGGCGCAGCCGCTGCTGCCAGGTGGGCCGCCGGTCGTGCGGGGTCTGGTCCTGCCGGGTGTCCGTGGAGGACGCGGTACTGGTCACCGCGCCATCGTAGGGAACCGCGCTGTGCACGTCCCGCGCATGGCCCTCACCGGTGGGCCGGACGCGTCCTGGCGGGAGGACGTCCGCCCGGTCCTGGGAGGATGGGGGCGTGACTGGAACCCTTGTACTCGCGGGCACCCCCATCGGCGACGTCCGGGACGCCCCGCCGCGGCTCGCCGAGGAACTGGCCGGCGCGGACGTCGTCGCCGCCGAGGACACCCGGCGGCTGCGCCGGCTCACCCAGGCGCTCGGCGTCACCCCCGGGGGGCGTGTCGTGTCGTACTTCGAGGGCAACGAGTCCGCCCGTACACCCGAGCTGGTCGAAGAGCTGGCGGGCGGTGCGCGGGTGCTGCTGGTGACCGACGCCGGGATGCCGTCCGTGTCCGACCCCGGCTACCGGCTGGTCGCCGCCGCCGTCGAGCGGGACGTCCGGGTGACCGCCGTGCCCGGCCCGTCCGCCGTGCTCACCGCGCTCGCCCTGTCCGGGCTGCCGGTCGACCGGTTCTGCTTCGAGGGCTTCCTGCCGCGCAAGGCCGGCGAACGGCTCTCGCGGCTTCGGGAGGCCGCCGAGGAGCGCCGGACCCTCGTCTACTTCGAGGCCCCGCACCGCCTCGACGACACCCTCGCCGCCATGGCCGAGGTCTTCGGCACCGACCGGCGGGCCGCCGTCTGCCGGGAACTGACCAAGACCTACGAGGAGGTCAGGCGCGGCGGGCTGGGCGAGCTGGCCGCCTGGGCCGCCGAGGGCGTGCGCGGCGAGATCACCGTCGTCGTCGAGGGCGCGCCGGAGAAGGGGCCCGAGGAGTTCGGCGCCGAGGAACTGGTGCGCCGGGTGCGGGTGCGCGAGGAGGCGGGGGAGCGGCGCAAGGAGGCGATCGCCGCGGTGGCCGCACAGGTGGGCGTGCCCAAGCGGGAGGTGTTCGACGCGGTGGTGGCGGCGAAGAACGCGGGGGCCTGATCCGGGAACGCGAGGCCGGTCCGGGGGCGGGGGCCTGATCCGGGAACGGGGGGCCTGATCCGGCCGCGCTTGACCCGGCGCTGACCTTTCGGCCCTTGCGCCAAGGGCATCTCAAATCGGCCCAAACACTCGGCAGATCCAGTGCTTTCCCGCCGGTGGAGGAGTCCACTGGACGAAGGAGCGGAAAGCACCGTCAGCGAACCGAGGGAGCCGGGATGAGCATGAGTGAGAGCGCGCCGCGGACCGGACTGCGTGCCGGAGCCACCGCCGTCGTCCACGAGTCGTACTCCTTCGCGTGCATGCGCTGCGGGCACGGCTGGGAGCAGTCCTTCGAGATCGAGCACCACAAGGACGGCGACGGTCACGAGTTCGTGCTCTACGTCGCGGACGGCCGCGTCGTGCCGTCCCCGCTGACCCGGCCGACCTGCGCCAACTGCGACAGCCACGTCGTACGGATCATGCGGCCGGGGCGGGTCGCCTCCGTGCGCGGCGCCTCGCACGGCCTCCACCGGGTGCCGCCGGCCGGCCCGCTGGAGGTGCCGCAGGTGCCCGAGGTGCCGGGGCCGGGGACGCCGGGAAACGAGCCGGAGGGCCGGCACTGGCACCTGGCCGACGTCCTGAGCGCCCTCCACCTCCACCGCAGGGCGGGCTGACCCGGCAAAGGCCCGCGGGCCTTTCGTAGGATCGGAGGCATGCCTTCGAACGCCGCCCCGGGCCGGTCCGACAAGAACGACGCGCCCCCGCTCCCCGAACCCCTCCGGGTAGCGGTCGCCGACTCGCACACCCACCTCGACATGCAGTCGGGCACGGTGGAGGAGGCTCTCGCCAAGGCCGCCTCGGTCGGTGTCACCACGGTCGTCCAGGTCGGCTGCGACCTCGCCGGCTCCCGCTGGGCGGCCGAGACGGCGGCGGCGCACGACGCCGTCCACGCCACCGTCGCCCTGCACCCCAACGAGGCGCCGCGCATCGTGCACGGCGATCCCGACGGCTGGTCGAGGCAGGGGGCGCGGCTGCCCGGAGGGGACGCGGCGCTCGACGAGGCCCTCGCCGAGATCGACCGGCTGGCCGCGCTGCCCCAGGTCAAGGGCGTCGGAGAGACGGGACTGGACTACTTCCGCACCGGTCCCGAGGGCAAGGAGGCGCAGGAGCGGTCCTTCCGCGCCCACATCGAGATCGCCAAGCGGCACGGCAAGGCGCTGGTCATCCACGACCGCGACGCCCACGCCGACGTGCTGCGCGTCCTCAAGGAGGAGGGCGCGCCCGAGCGCACCGTCTTCCACTGCTACTCCGGCGACGCCGAGATGGCCGAGCTCTGCGCGAGCGCCGGGTACTACATGTCCTTCGCCGGCAACGTCACCTTCAAGAACGCCCAGAACCTGCGCGACGCCCTCGCCCTCGCCCCGCCGGAGCTGGTCCTGGTGGAGACCGACGCGCCGTTCCTGACGCCGGTGCCCTACCGCGGCCGCCCCAACGCCCCCTACCTGGTGCCGGTCACGGTGCGTGCCATGGCCGGCGTACGGGGCGTCGACGAGGACACGCTGGCGACGGCACTGGCCGCGAACACGGCCCGCGCCTTCTCCTACTGAGGCCACGGTCGCCGAGGCCACGGCCGTCTGCGACACGGCCGTCTGCGACACGGGACGCCACGCTGCGTAGTCGCGTCGCTTTGGAGAGTGACGGACGCTCCGCTAGGTTCTGGGGGCCCGATCCGGACCCCCTGGAGCGTGTCGGCGTGATCAGAACGCAGTACGAGACCTTCGACACCTACGAGACGCACGCACCGTACGACGTGCACAGTGCGCCGACCCTGGCGTACGGCGACACCTACCGCCCCGCCCACGAGGCGACCGGGCCCGCGCTGCCCCGGCAGGGCGCTGCCCCGGCTCCGGCCCAGACCCAGGCCCAGGCCCCGGTCTCGGTCCCGGCCACGGCCCTGGCTTCCGTGCCGGGCGACGGGCGGGCCGCGCGCCGACGCCGCGAGCGGTGTGCCGGGCGCACGGACGGCTCGCTGCGCCGGCTGCTGCCGCGCGCGCTGGTCGTGGCGTTCCTCGCGGGCGGCACCACCGCCTTCGTCGCCGAGGACAAGGCGGTCGAGCTGACCGTCGACGGCACCCCGCGCACGCTGCACACCTTCGCCGACGACGTGACCGAGCTGCTCGCGGACGAGGGCGTCGAGGTGGGTGCCCACGACGTGATCGTCCCCGCGCCCGGCACCCCGCTGACCAGCGGTGAGGAGGTCGCCGTCCGCTACGGGCGGCCCCTCCTGCTCACCCTCGACGGCCGTCGGCGCCAGATGTGGACGACCGCGGAGACGGTGGAGGGGGCGCTGCGGCAGCTCGGCGTGCGGACGGAGGGCGCGTACCTGTCCACCGAGGGCTCCCGGCCCATCGGGCGGGAGGGCCTCGCCCTGAACGTGCGGACCGAGCGGGTGGTGACGGTCATGGCGGACGGCCGGGCCCGCACCGTCCGCACCAACGCCGCGACCGTGCGCGAGGCCGTCGAGGAGGCCGGGGTCACCCTGCGCGGCCAGGACACCACCTCCGTCCCGGCGACCGGCTTCCCCCGCGACGGGCAGACCGTCACGGTGCTGCGGATCACCGGCTCCGAGGAGGTCCACGAGGACCCGATCCCCTTCGCCGTGCACCGGGCCGACGACCCCTCCCTCTACCGGGGCACGGAGGTCGTCGAGCAGGCGGGGCAGCCCGGTCTGCGGCGGACCACCTACGCCCTGCGCACCGTCAACGGCGTCCGTGAGAAGCCGCGCCGCCTGCACACCGAGGTGGTGCGCGAACCGCGCCCGCAGATCGTGCGGGTCGGCACCCGCGCCCGGCCGGCGTCCGTGCGCGGCGCCGACCACCTGAACTGGCAGGGCCTGGCCGCGTGCGAGTCGGGCGGCCGCCCGGACGCCGTCGACCCCTCGGGGACGTACGGGGGCCTCTACCAGTTCGACACCCGCACCTGGCACAGCCTCGGCGGCGAGGGCCGCCCCCAGGACGCCCCGGCGTCGGAGCAGACGTACCGGGCGAAGAAGCTGTACGTACGCAGCGGCGCCGACTCCTGGCCACACTGCGGCGCACGCCTTCAGGACTGACCGGCCGGTCCGCCCCTCCCTCCTCCTCTCCCCTCCCCTCCCCTCCCCTCGGCCGGCCATTCGCGTCCCGTTCGCCCGGTCATCCCGTTCGTCCTCAAACCGTTGCCCCGACGCCCCCGCCGGCCGGGCGGCCGGTGCCGTCGGGGCCCCGCGCGCGACCCCGGCCGCCCCGCGTCCGTCCCCGGCTACCCTTGCGGGGTGAGCAGCCCCACCCCCGACGCCCTTCTTGGGCCCGCCGACGTCCGCGAACTCGCGGCCGCCCTCGGTGTGCGCCCCACCAAGCAGCGCGGCCAGAACTTCGTCATCGACGCGAACACGGTCCGCCGTATCGTCCGCACCGCCGAGGTACGCCCCGACGACGTGGTGGTCGAGGTGGGACCGGGTCTCGGCTCGCTCACCCTGGCCCTGCTGGAGGCCGCCGACCGGGTCACCGCCGTCGAGATCGACGACGTACTCGCCGGCGCCCTCCCCGCCACCGTCGCCGCCCGGATGCCAGAGCGCGCCGGCCGTTTCGCGCTCGTCCACTCCGACGCCATGCACGTGACCGGACTGCCGGGCCCCGCCCCGACCGCGCTGGTCGCCAACCTCCCGTACAACGTCGCCGTGCCCGTGCTGCTGCACATGCTCGACACGTTCCCGACCATCGAGCGCACCCTCGTCATGGTCCAGGCCGAGGTCGCCGACCGGCTCGCCGCAGGTCCCGGGAACAAGGTGTACGGCGTGCCCTCCGTGAAGGCCAACTGGTACGCCGAGGTCCGGCGGGCCGGATCCATCGGCCGCAACGTCTTCTGGCCCGCGCCGAACGTCGACAGCGGGCTGGTGTCACTCGTCCGGCGCAGTGAGCCGCTGAAGACCACCGCCTCCAGGCGCGAGGTCTTCGCCGTCGTCGACGCCGCGTTCGCCCAGCGCCGCAAGACCCTGCGGGCCGCCCTCGCCGGGTGGGCCGGTTCGGCGGCGGCCGCCGAGGCCGCCCTCGTCGCCGCGGGCGTGTCGCCGCAGGCGCGCGGAGAGGCGCTGACCGTGGAAGAGTTCGCGCGTATCGCCGAACACAAGGAGTGACGAGCAAGTGAGCGTGACGGTCCGCGTCCCCGCCAAGGTCAACGTCCAGCTCGCGGTCGGCGCCGCCCGCCCCGACGGCTACCACGACCTGGCCAACGTCTTCCTCGCCGTCTCCCTGTACGACGAGGTCACCGCGACCCCGGCCGCCGACGGACTCCGCGTGACCTGTGAGGGCCCGGACGCCGGCCAGGTGCCCCTCGACCGGACCAACCTCGCCGCCCGCGCGGCCGAGGCGCTCGCCGAGCGGTACGGCCGCAGCCCCGACGTGCACCTGCACATCGCCAAGGACATCCCCGTCGCCGGCGGCATGGCGGGCGGCAGCGCGGACGGCGCCGGCGCGCTGGTCGCCTGCGACGCCCTGTGGGGCACCGGCGCCTCGCGCGACGAACTGCTCGCGATCTGCGCCGAGCTGGGCAGTGACGTGCCCTTCAGCCTGGTCGGCGGGGCGGCGCTGGGCACCGGGCGGGGCGAGAAGCTGACCGAGCTGGAGGTCGGCGGTGACTTCCACTGGGTCTTCGCGATGGCCTCGCGCGGACTGTCCACGCCGGCCGTCTTCCGCGAGTTCGACCGGCTGGGGGAGGGCCTGGACATTCCCGAGCCGGTCGCCGCCCAGCCCGTGCTCGACGCCCTCGCCAAGGGCGACGCCGCCGCCCTCGCCGTGTCCGTCGCCAACGACCTCCAGCCCGCCGCGCTCTCCCTCTTCCCCGAGCTGTCCGACACCCTGGCTGCGGGGCGGGCGGCGGGGGCGCTGACCGCGCTGGTCTCGGGCTCCGGTCCGACCACGGCGTTCCTCGCCTCCGACGCGAAGTCGGCGTCCGACATCGCCGGGGTGCTGCGCGCCTCCGGCACCTGCCGCGACGTACGGACGGCGTCGGGTCCGGCGCCGGGGGCGACGGTCCGGGACTGAGCCCGGGGCGGGCCGGACTACCCTGGAGGGTCGATCGTCCCCCAGGCAGGAGAGAAATGGCCGTCAACCTGGTCAATGTCGAGAACGTCACCAAGGTGTACGGCACACGTGCGCTCCTCGACGGCGTGTCCCTCGGCGTCTCCGAGGGGGACCGCGTCGGCGTCGTCGGCCGCAACGGCGACGGTAAGACCACGATGATCCGAATGCTCGCCAAGCTGGAGGAGCCGGACACCGGCCGCGTCACCCACTCCGGCGGGCTGCGGCTCGGCGTCCTCACCCAGCACGACTCCCTCGACCCCGAGGCCACCGTCCGCCACGAGGTCATCGGCGACCTCGCCGACCACGAGTGGGCGGGCAACGCCAAGATCAGGGACGTGCTGACCGGGCTGTTCGGCGGCCTGGACATGCCGGGCTTCCCACAGGGGCTCGACACCGTCATCGGGCCGCTCTCCGGCGGCGAGCGGCGCCGTATCGCGCTCGCCAAGCTGCTCATCGACGAACAGGACCTCGTCGTCCTCGACGAGCCCACCAACCACCTCGACGTCGAGGGCATCGCCTGGCTCGCCCGGCACCTGCGCGAGCGCCGCTCCGCGCTGGTCTGCGTCACCCACGACCGGTGGTTCCTCGACCAGGTCTGCACCCGCATGTGGGACGTGCAGCGCGGCGACGTCTACGAGTACGAGGGCGGCTACTCCGACTACGTCTTCGCCCGCGCCGAGCGCGAGCGCATCGCCGCCACCGAGGAGACCAAGCGGCAGAACCTCGTCCGCAAGGAGCTGGCCTGGCTCCGGCGCGGCGCCCCCGCCCGCACCTCCAAGCCGCGCTTCCGCGTCGAGGCCGCCAACGAGCTGATCGCGGACGTCCCGCCGCCCCGGGACAGCAGCGAGCTGATGAAGTTCGCCTCGTCCAGGCTCGGCAAGACCGTGTTCGACCTGGAGGACGTCACCGTCCAGGCCGGTCCCAAGGTGTTGCTCAAGCACGTCACCTGGCAGCTCGGCCCCGGCGACCGCATCGGCCTCGTCGGTGTCAACGGCGCCGGCAAGACCTCCCTGCTGCGGGACCTCGCGGACGCGGCGTTCAGCGACGGGGAGCAGCAGCCCGCGGGCGGGCACGTCAAGGTCGGCAGGACCGTCAAGCTCGCCTACCTGTCCCAGGAGGTCGCCGAACTCGACCCCACCTGGCGGGTGCTGGAGGCCGTGCAGCGCGTCCGCGAGCGCGTCGACCTCGGCAAGGGCCGCGAGATGACCGCCGGGCAGCTGTGCGAGACGTTCGGCTTCGGCAAGGAGAAGCAGTGGACGCCGGTCGGCGACCTCTCCGGCGGTGAGCGGCGGCGGCTCCAGCTGCTCCGGCTCCTCATGGACGAGCCCAACGTCCTCTTCCTCGACGAGCCCACCAACGACCTCGACATCGAGACCCTGACCCAGCTCGAGGACGTGCTCGACGGCTGGCCCGGCTCGATGATCGTCATCTCCCACGACCGGTTCTTCGTCGAGCGCACCACCGACCGGGTCTTCGCCCTGCTCGGTGACGGCGCGCTCCGGATGCTGCCGCGCGGCATCGACGAGTACCTGGAGCGGCGCCGGCGCATGGAGGAGGCGGCCGCGGCCAGTGCTCCGGCCCCGGCGGCGAAGCCGGCCGCGGAGGTGCCCGAGAAGAGCGCCGCCGACGTGCGCGCCGCCAAGAAGGAGCTCCAGAAGATCGAACGGCAGCTCGACAAGGTCTCCGAGAAGGAGACCAAGCTGCACGCGCGGATCGCCGAGGACGCCACGGACTTCGCGAAGGTGGCGGAGCTGGACACCGAGCTGCGCGAACTGGCCGGACAGCGCGAGGAGTTGGAAATGCGCTGGCTGGAACTGGCCGAGGACGCCTGAGTCCGCCCTGCGCGCGGGGGGCGCGTGCGGCGTGAAGAGGGCGTGAAGGCCCGTAACAGAGGCATCACGGGCCGGTCCTCCCTTGGGAACAGGGGCGGACGCGGCCCGGTATGCGGTACGGCCCGGGTGATAGAAAGGCCGTCCGAGAACTGTCTGAATGACTGCCGTCAAACGACTCCGAGGCCAGCGCGTACCTCGGGACGTGGCTAGAAATCAGTGAGTAATAAGGGGGAACGCGCTGATGAGCCAGCCGCCCAATCAGCCGCCGCAGTCGGGTGGCTTCGGAGCACCGCAGGATCCACCACCGGGAGGCTTCGGGGCGCCGACCCCGCCGCCTCCGCAGGGCCCGCCGTCCGGTCCGCCGCCGCAGGCCGGGTACGGCTATCCGCAGCAGCAGCCGGGCCAGCCGGGCGCGTACGGACAGCCGGGCCAGCCGGGCCAGCCCGGTCCGTACGGACAGCCGGGCCCGTACAACTCCGGCCCGTACGCCCAGCCCCAGCAGCCCGGGCCGTACGGCCAGCAGCCCGGCTACGGCTATCCGCAGCCGCAGTTCCCCGGTGCGCCCGGGACCCCGCCGCCCGGCGGCTCAGGGTCCCGCAACCCCTTCAAGGGCAAGCCCGCCCTGGCGATCGGCGCCGCGGTCGCGGCCCTGGTCGTCATCGGCGGCAGCGTGTGGGCGGTCACCGCGAGCGGCGGCGACGACAAGGACAAGAAGCCCGTCGCCGGCAAGAGCGACGACCCCAAGCCCTCCGGCTCCGGCGGCGCGCCGGTCAATCCAGGCGACGGCAGGGGCGACGGCGGCGAGGACCCCGAGGATCTCAACGAGGGCCGCCAGGCAGGCGAGTCCAAGGTGCTCTGGTACAAGGAGGCGCCCGACGCCCCCGGCTCCGGCGCCGACGCCCCCGGCATGTGGATCACCGGCGAGACCGTGGTGAAGGCGGCGTACAAGCAGGTCTTCGCCTACGACGTCGGCGACGGCAAGCCCACCTGGGACCCGATCACCTTCCCGGAGAAGATCTGCGCGGTCACCCCGGAGAAGACGGCCGACGACAAGATCGTCGTCGCTTACATGAGTGGCTCCAGCGACCGCGCCAAGTGCAACCAGATGCAGGAGATCGACCTCGCCACCGGTGAGAAGGGCTGGAAGGAGGAGGTCGAGGACGGTGAGCTCTTCGACACCACCCTCTCCGTCGAGCTGAACGTCAGCGGCGACATCCTGATGGCCGGCCGCTCCCAGTCCGGCACCGCCTACGACGTCCGCAGCGGCAAGAAGCTGTACGACAAGAAGCGGTACGGCGACGCCTGCTTCCCCGCCGGCTTCGCGAGCGGACCGAAGACGATCATCCAGGTCGCCTCCTGCGGCGCCGGCGGCAACAACGCGCACGACGAGCTCCAGGGCCTCGACCCCAAGACCGGCAAGGTCCTTTGGACCTACAAGTACGACAAGGGCTGGCGGGTCGAGCGCGCCTACTCCGTCGACCCGCTCGTCGTCTACGCCACCAACGAGGACAAGAAGGTCTGGAACATCTCCACCTTCACCTCCAAGGGCAAGGTCCTCGAACAGGTCGGCGTCGACGAGGACTTCGCCCCCGAGTGCGGCTGGGCCATCCTCGACCGCGACCTCCAGGGCTGTGCGGGCGTCGCCGTCGCCGACAACACGCTCTACCTGCCGACCGAGGCGACCAGCGGCGCCAACGAGATCGTCGCGGTCAACCTCACCACCGGCAAGGAGAAGTGGCGCGCGAAGTCCCCCGCGGACGAGTCGATGATGCCGATGAAGATCGAGGGCGGCCAGCTCATCGCCTACGTGCAGCCGTCCTACGACGCCGGCGGCCAGGTCGTGTCGATCGCGACCGGCGGCAGCAGCCACAAGCCGGTCAAGCTGCTGCAGAACCCGCAGGGTGTCGCGGACATCGAGAACAGCTTCTACTCCAAGGCCATCGACTGGGTCGACGGGCGCTTCTACATCTCCACCACCCGCCTGACCGGCAACGACGAGTCGAAGGAGAAGTTGATGCTCGCCTTCGGCAAGTGACCTTCTCCGCCCGTGCCGTACGGCTCGCCCGTTCGGCGTGCTCCGTGCGCTCCGGCCGCCCAGGCCGGTTCGCCCGGCCGTTCCCGTCGTCTCCGCTCCCCGAGGTACTCACGTCATGACCCAGCCGCCGCCCCCGCCGCCCAACCAGCCCCCGCAGGGGGGAGGCTTCGGCCCGCCACAGGGCCGGCCGCCACAGCCGCCCACCCCGCCGTCGGGCGATGGGCCGAACCCCGGCAAGGCCCCCGAGCCGGGGTACGGCTACCCGCAGACGCCGGGAACACCTCCCGTGGCCCCGCACACGCCGCCGCAGGCGCCCGCGGCTCCGCCCACCCCGCCGACGGGTGCGCCGCAGCCGGGGTACGGGTATCCGCAGACTCCGCCGCAGCCCCAGCCTCAGCCCCAGCCCCAGCCCGGGTACGGCTACCCCGGTCAGCAGCCGGGTCAGCAGCCCGGCCCGTACGGACAGCCGACGCCGCCCTACGGCCAGCCGGGCCAGCCCGGTTACCCCGGCCAGCCCGGTCAGCCCGGTTACGGCTATCCGCAGGCGACCGTGCCGATGCAGGCCCAGGCCGGCGGGGCGGGCGGCGGACGCAAGATCAACGCCCAGCTGGCGATCATCGTCTCGGCCGTCGTCGCGATCGCCCTGATCATCGGCGGCGGTGTCTGGTACGCCGGCTCCACCGACGACGGGGGCAAGGACGACACCGCCGGCTCCAGCGGGGGCACCGGCGGCAAGGGCGGCACGGACGAGAAGGGCGGTGAGGGCGGCAAGTCCTCCGGCGGCGAGGAGAAGGTGCCTTCCGACCCCGCCTCCAAGGTGCTCTTCCAGGTGCCCGCGCCCGCGGTGAGCAAGGAGGACGACAGCGTCGTCGTCTCCGGCTCGTGGCTCACCGACAAGGTGTACGCCAAGAGCGGCATCGCCGAGATCGTCGGCTACGACCCCGACAAGGGCAGCAAGCAGTGGACGATCAAGCTGGACGGCCCCGTGTGCACGGCCAGCAAGCACGTCACCGACGACAACAAGACGGCCGTCGTCTACCAGCCCGCCATGCCGACCAAGGCCGAGCCCTCGCACGGCTGCACCCAGGTCGCGGTCATCGACCTGGACGCGGGCAAGAAGCTGTGGACGAAGACCGCCGGTGACCGGCCGATCTCCTTCGACAACGTCACGATCAGCGGTGACACCGTCGCCGCCGGCAGCACCGACGGCGGAGTGGCCTTCGGCATCGCCAAGGGCGACATCCTCTGGTCTCCGAAGACCACCGACACCTGCTACGACGCGGGCTACGGCGGCGGCGAGAAGCTGGTCGCGGTGCGCAAGTGCGGTTCGTACGACGCACGCCAGCTCAACATCCAGACCATCGACCCGAAGAGCGGGAAGGTGCTCTCCGAGTACAAGATGGCCAAGGGCATCGAGTACGCGGGCGTCGTGTCGACCAACCCGCTGGTCGTGGCCGCCGACGTCGGTGACTCCGCCGGTGACGGCAGCGGCATCTCGGACTTCTTCTCCATCGACAACAAGACCGGCAAGCTGCTCAACCGCATCTCCGCGCCGGGCGAGGAGTTCGCGGCCCGCTGCGACACCATCACCAAGATCGAGCACTGCTCGGGGCTCGCGGTCGGCAACGACCGGCTCTACATCCCGACCGAGGAGCACGAGGGCAGCGGCGAGTCGTACAGCCGGACCAACGAGGTCGTCGCCTTCGACCTGGCCACCGGCAAGCAGACCGGTCAGCGCGCCGACGCCGGTGACGGCTACACGATCACCCCGCTGCGCATGGACGGCGGCAACGTGATCGCCTACAAGCGCCCGCCGTACGACAAGGGCGGCCAGATCGTGAGCATCGACGGCGGGTCGTTCAAGCAGACCACGCTGCTGGAGAACCCGGCGACGGAGGCGGTGCGGGAGGTCGAGGCGAGCATGCTGCCGGAGTACTCCGAGATCCTCTACTCGCAGGGGCACCTGTACATGTCGCAGGTGTACGCCAGTGAGCCGACCAGCGCGGACGAGAAGGAGTACCTGGCCATCGGGTTCGGCACCGGCGGCTGAGGCCGCCCGGCGTTCCGGCACCTTCGCACCACCGCACCTCCGCACCTCCGCACCTCCGCACCACCGTCGCGGCCCCGTCCCTGTTCAGGGGCGGGGCCGTAGTGCGGGGGATTTCGGCGATCCCGGGCGGTTCTCGCCGGTAGGGGCAGCGCGACGTCGAGCCAGCGTGTAGCTTCCGGGGCAAGAAGGGCGGGGTCGGGGCCGGACCACGGGCGGGGGACCCGGGTGTCCTGCCGTCCGTGCCGGGGGTCTGGGTGACTGGGGGGTTGCTCTATGGGAGTACGGCTCATGGTGGTCGACGATCACCGATTGCTCGCCGAGGCGCTGGCTTCGGCGCTGAAGCTGCGCGGGCACCGGGTGCTCGCCGCGGCCGCGCCGGCCGCGGGTGCGGCGGAGCTCGTGATCAGCCGGGCGCCGGAGGTGTGCCTGCTGGGGACGGCGACACCGGCCGAGCCGGGGATCTTCGATCCGGTGGTACGGATCAAGCGGGAGCGTCCGCAGGTGGCGGTGCTGGTGCTGGGGCCCGTGCCGAACCCTCGCGGGATCGCGGCGGCGTTCGCGGCGGGGGCGTCGGGGTACGTCCGGCACGACGAGCGGATAGAGGCCGTCGAGCGGGCGATCATGAAGGCGCGGGCCGGGGAGGCGGCGGTGGCGCCGTCGCTGTTGCAGGGGGCGTTCGGTGAGCTGCTGAATCCGGCGGTCCAGCCCGACGACGAAGGGCAGCGGCTGTTGCAGATGCTCACGCCGAGGGAGGTGGAGGTCCTGGTCCGGGTCGCCGACGGCGAGGACACCCGGCTGATCGCGGCGGGGATGGGCATCGCTCCGTCCACGGCGCGTACGCACGTCCAGCGGGTGCTGATGAAGCTGGGCGTGGGGTCACGGCTGGAGGCGGCGGCCCTGGCCGCGCGCACGGGGCTGCTGGACCGGGCGGGCGCGGCCGGCGGTTGAGCCGGGAGCCGGCCACCCCTCCGCTCCCCGGGTGGCTGGAGGGAACCACGCCTCCACCCCCCCCATACCTGAACGGCCTGGGACTGCCCAGGGGCGGCACGGTGTGAGGCTGGGCGGCCCGCTCTGGGAGGCGAAGCGCCCAGCCGGCGCCCCGGGCCGAGGATCACCACCCCGCGCCCGCACCCCGCGGGGACCGACGCGGGGACCCACGCCCGGACCAGCGCCCGGACCAACGCGGGGGCCCATGCGGGGGCCCACGCCCGGACCAACGCGGGGGCCCACGCCCGGGCCCACGCCCGGACCAGCGCCCGCACCAACGCGGGCCCCCGCGCGGGGACCCGCGCCGGGTGCCCCGTGAACGACAGTCACGGGGCACCCGGCGTCATACCTCCGGCGGCCCCTCGTCGGAGGTCGGCGGCGGCGGTGCCGTCGGCCTCAGCTTCAGCCACACCAGGAAGAACAGCCCCAGTGCCAGCATCCCCAGCCCGGTCCACAGGTTGATGTTCACCCCCTGCGCCTTGTCGATCTCGTCGTCGGACGCCACGAAGCCCGCGATCGTCACGATGACGCCGTAGACGACGAACAGCCCGCCGATGATCCGCCGGATGTCGAACAGCCGCGCGGCCGTGACGGACTTGGTCTCCAGCTCGGAGACCTCGTCCTGGACGTTCTTGTCGGAGTAGGAATCAGACATGCTCTCTCAATCCTCCCGCGATCAGAACGAGAACGGGATGTAGCAGGCGGCGGCCAGTACGACCGCTCCCCAGCCCAGCAGCGCCGGCTTGCGGTACCACGCGTCGTCGCCCTTGGCGGGCGCCTCGGACATGCCGGGGGAGGTGGTGCCGTAGACCAGGCCCTGGAGGTCGGCGGTGGGCTTCGGCGCGGTGAACAGGGAGACGGCGACCATGACGACCGCGCCGGCCACGAAGCCCGCGATCGCGGAGACGAAGTTGGCGCCCTGGTCGGAGGGGATGTCGATGATGCCCTGCTCGTAGATGACGAAGTAGTTCACCATCGCCGCCGTGGTACCCGCGATCAGGCCCCAGAAGCCGGACTTCACGGACGCGCGCTTCCAGAACATGCCGATGATGAAGACCACGAACATCGGCACGTTGAAGAAGGAGAAGAGCGTCTGGAGATAGCTCATGATGTTGGAGAAGGACGACGCCAGGAAGGCCGTGCCGATCGAGGCCAGGACGCCGATCACGGTGATCAGACGGCCGAACCGGACGTAGTAGTCGTCCTCGCGGCCCTTCACGACGTACCTCGACCAGACGTCGTTGGTGAAGACCGTGTTGAAGGAGGAGATGTTCGCCGCCATGCCCGCCATGAAGGCGGCCAGGAGACCGGTCACCGCGATGCCCAGGACGCCGTTGGGCAGCAGCTGCTGCATCAGGTACGGGATCGCGTCGTTGTACTGGAGGTCCGAGCCGGGCGTGCCGATCTGCGGGACGAGGACGGCGGCGACCAGGCCCGGGATCATCACCACGAAGACGATGAAGATCTTCGGGAAGGCGGCGATGAGGGGGGTGCGCTGGGCCGCCGAGAGGTTCTTCGCGGACAGGGCGCGCTGCACCTCGGCGAAGTTCGTCGTCCAGTAGCCGAAGGAGAGCACGAAACCGAGGCCGAGGACGATGGTCAGCCAGTTGGCGCCCAGCGGGTTGTCGCTGCCGATCCCCGTGCCGCCCCACGCGGTCACGAAGTCGCCGCCGCGGGACTGGGTGAGCGAGTCGGACAGACCGCCCCAGCCGCCGACCCGCTTCAGGCCCAGGATGGTGATCGGGATGAGGCCGGCCAGGATCACGAAGAACTGGAGGACCTCGTTGTAGATCGCCGAGGACAGGCCGCCGAGCGTGATGTAGGCCAGGACGAAGAAGCCGGCGACGACGATGGCCACCCACTGGGGCCAGCCCAGCAGTGCCTCGACGACGATCGCGAGGGCGTAGAGGTTCACCCCGGCGATCAGGATGGCGGCGACGGCGAACAGGATCGAACTCAGCAGGTGTGCGGCCCTGTCGAAGCGCAGCAGCAGAAACTCCGGGACCGAGCGGACCTTCGAGCCGTAGTAGAACGGCATCATCACCAGGCCGAGGAAGACCATCGCCGGGATGGCGCCGATCCAGTACCAGTGGGTCGTGTAGACGCCGTACTGGGCGCTGTTCGCGGCCATGCCCAGGATCTCGGTGGCGCCCAGGTTGGCCGCGACGAAGGCGAGGCCGGTGACCCAGGCGGGCAGTGAGCGGCCGGACAGGAAGAAGTCCAGGCTGGTCTTGACCGAGCGGCGGGCGGCGAAGCCGATGCCGAGCACGACGACGAAGTAGATCCCGAGGATCGAGTAGTCGAGCCAGTTGGTGGGGAGTCGAAGCTCTGCGGATAGATATGTGGGGGTATGCATACGAACTCGCTTCGTTGCGCGAACTGATCCGAGCGGAACTTACGCCTCCGCGTTCAGTAATTGAACACTTCTGGTGGCGTTCTTTGTTTGATTGTGATGATCGGCGGGCTGGTTGGTTGCTGGTTGGTTGTGACGTGTTATGTTGGATTGTGTTGGGTGATTGGGTGCGGATGCAGGTGTAGAGGAGTCCGGCAGTGAAGAAGACCTCGACCCGGCTGGCCGACGGTCGCGAGCTCGTCTACTACGACCTGCGCGACGACACCGTGCGGGACGCCGTCGACCGCCGTCCGCTGGAGCGGACCGTCACCACCTCCGAGGTCCGCCGCGACCCGCTGCTCGGCGACTCGGTCGCCGTCGCCTCGCACCGCCAGGGCCGCATCTACCACCCGCCGGCCGACGAGTGCCCCCTGTGCCCCTCCCAGGGCGAGCGGCTGAGCGAGATCCCGGACGCGTCGTACGACGTGGTGGTCTTCGAGAACCGTTTCCCCTCGCTGGCCGGCGACTCCGGCCGCTGCGAGGTCGTCTGCTTCACCTCCGACCACAACGCCTCCTTCGCCGACCTGAGCGAGGAGCAGGCCGGGCTCGTGCTCGACGCCTGGACCGACCGCACCTCGGAGCTGTCCCATCTGCCCTCCGTCGAACAGGTCTTCTGCTTCGAGAACCGGGGCGCCGAGATCGGAGTGACGCTGGGTCACCCGCACGGGCAGATCTACGCCTACCCCTTCACCACGCCCCGCACCGCCCTGATGCTGCGCCAGGTGGCCGCGCACAAGGAGGCGACGGGCGGGGAGAACCTCTTCGACGCGGTGCTGGCGGAGGAACTGGCCGGTGAGCGGGCCGTCCTGGAGAGTGAGCACTGGGCCGCCTTCGTGCCCTACGCCGCGCACTGGCCGTACGAGGTGCACCTCTACCCCAAGCGGCGGGTGCCCGACCTGCTCGGACTCGACGAGGCGGCACGCACGGAATTCCCCCAGGTGTATCTGGAACTCTTGAGGCGCTTCGACCGGATCTTCGGCACCGGGGAGCCTCCGACGCCGTACATCGCGGCCTGGCACCAGGCCCCGTTCGGGCAGCTGGAGGACTTCGAGGGCGTGGTGCGGGACGACTTCGCGCTGCACCTCGAGCTTTTCACCATCCGCCGAACGTCCGGCAAGCTGAAGTTCCTCGCGGGCTCCGAGTCCGGCATGAACGTGTTCATCAACGACGTGCCCCCGGAGCGCGCGGCCGAGCGACTGCGAGAGGTAGCGAGTTGATGAGCGGTAAGTACCTGGTGACGGGCGGAGCGGGCTACGTCGGCAGCGTGGTCGCCCAGCACCTGCTGGAGGCCGGTCACGAGGTCGTCGTCCTCGACAACCTCTCGACGGGCTTCCGCGAGGGCGTGCCGAGCGGTGCCTCCTTCATCGAGGGCGACATCCGCGACGCCGCCAAATGGCTGGACCGGTCCTACGACGGCGTCCTCCACTTCGCCGCCTTCTCCCAGGTCGGCGAGTCGGTCGTGAAGCCCGAGAAGTACTGGGACAACAACGTCGGCGGCACCATGGCCCTGCTGGAGGCGATGCGCACGGCGGGTGTCCGCCGCCTCGTCTTCTCCTCCACGGCCGCCACGTACGGCGAGCCGGACGAGGTCCCGATCGTCGAGTCAGCGCCGACCAGGCCCACGAACCCCTACGGCGCCTCGAAGCTGGCCGTGGACCACATGATCACCGGCGAGGCGGCGGCCCACGGCCTGGGCGCGGTCTCGCTCCGCTACTTCAACGTCGCGGGCGCGTACGGGGAGTACGGCGAGCGCCACGACCCCGAGTCCCATCTGATCCCCCTGGTCCTCCAGGTGGCGCAGGGCGGGCGCGAGGCGATCTCCGTCTTCGGCGACGACTACCCGACGCCGGACGGCACCTGCGTACGCGACTACATCCACGTCGCCGACCTGGCCGACGCCCACCTGCTCGCCCTGGACGCGGCGGCCCCCGGCGAGCACCTCATCTGCAACCTGGGCAACGGCAACGGCTTCTCCGTCCGCGAGGTCGTCGAGACCGTCCGCCGGGTGACGGGCCATCCGATCCCCGAGGCCGTGGCCCCGCGCCGGGGCGGCGACCCGGCGGTCCTGGTGGCCTCCGCGGACACCGCCCGCGAGAAACTGGGCTGGAACCCGTCGCGCGCGGACCTCGCGGGGATCGTCGCGGACGCGTGGGAGTTCGCGCAGCGGCGCGCGGGCTAGTACATACGGACTTACCGGAAGGGCGAGGGGTCAGGGCATGGGCGAGGCTGTGGCTGAGGCTGTCGGCGAGCGGTTCCGGGAGCTGTACGGGGCGGACCCCGAGGGGGTGTGGGCGGCTCCGGGCCGGGTGAACCTCATCGGCGAGCACACCGACTACAACGACGGCTTCGTCATGCCGTTCGCCCTGCCGCACACGGCCGTCGCGGCGGTCTCCCGGCGCGACGACGGCGTGCTGCGCCTGCACTCGGCGGACATCGCGGCCGACCCGGTCGAGCTGCGCGTCGCGGACCTCACCCCCGAGTCGGACAAGTCCTGGACCGCGTACCCCTCGGGTGTCGTCTGGGCACTGCGCGAAGCCGGCCACGAGCTGACCGGCGCCGACATCCACCTGGCCTCGACGGTCCCGTCCGGCGCGGGCCTGTCCTCCTCGGCGGCCCTGGAGGTCGTCATCGCCCTCGCCCTGAACGACCTCCACTCCCTCGGCCTGCGCGGCTGGCAACTGGCCCGCCTGTGCCAGCGCGCGGAGAACGTCTACGTCGGCGCCCCCGTCGGCATCATGGACCAGACCGCGTCGGCCTGCTGCGAGGCCGGCCACGCCCTCTTCCTCGACACCCGCGACCTCTCCCAGCGGCAGATCCCCTTCGACCTCGCCGCCGAGGGCATGCGCCTCCTCGTCGTCGACACGCAGGTCAAGCACTCCCACAGCGAGGGCGAGTACGGCAAGCGCCGCGCCGGCTGCGAGAAGGGCGCCGCGCTGCTGGGCGTGGACGCGCTGCGCGACGTGCCGTACGCGGAGCTCGACTCGGCCTTGGAGCGCCTGGCCGACGACGAGGAGGTGCTCCGTCTGGTCCGGCACGTCGTCACGGAGGACGAGCGCGTAGAGCGGGTGGTGTCATTGCTGGAGTCCGGCGACACCCGCGCCATCGGCCCCGTCCTGGTCGAGGGCCACACCTCCCTGCGCGACGACTTCCGCATCTCCTGCCCGGAACTCGACCTGGTCGTCGACACGGCCCTCGCCGCCGGCGCCCTCGGCGCCCGCATGACCGGCGGCGGCTTCGGCGGCTCGGCGATCGTCCTGGCGGAGGAGTCCGACGTCGACGCCATCACCAAGGCGGTGGAGGAGTCCTTCGCGACGGCGGCCTTCACCGCGCCCCGCGTGTTCGAGGCGGTGCCTTCGGCGGGGGCGCGGCGGGTGGGGTGACGGGCGGGGCGAGGGAGCGCGGATTCCGCCGTGCGGGGTCTGGAGTCCGCCCGCTCCCGGGCCGTCGAGACACCTGGGAAGCGTGCGGGCACTCATGCCGTTCACAGCTTGCGTTACGGAACAGCGCACCCCAGGGCCCCTGTCAGGGTGTGCCTGCTCACCCAGGTCAGGTTGACGTGAAGGCGGCTGTCGTCACTCGAGTCCCGACCGATAGCGTTGGCACACTCGTGAGAACCCTCGCCCCACCGGGAGCCATCCGTGAACCGCCGTCCCACCACGCTCACAGCCGTCACGCTGGCTGCTGTTGCGGCTCTAACCGTGTCCGCCTGCGGGAGCGGTGATGACAGCTCCGGGGGTAACGACAAGATCGCGGGTGCCGACACGGGAACCGACTCGTCGACCTCGGCTTCGGCCAGTGAGAGCGCGTCAGGTTCCGTCGAGCGGCCGACGATCAAGTTGCCGGCGGACGTCAAGGACGTCTTCACACCGGAAGAGACCGGAAACCCCGTTGAGGACGCGATTCTGCGGGACAACGCGGAACTCGTCCGTGCGCTCGATGCGGCGATCGTCGCCCAGAACCCACGCTTTACCGCCTTGGAGTTCTACACGGAAGGCGAGGGCGCTGCCGCCGCGGAGAAGTGGGTCCAGGGGTTCAAGGACGCGGGCTGGACCGTAACAGGCACTACTCGGTACTTCGACCGTGCCGTGAAGGTGAAGACCAAAACCACGGCCGCAATCGGCTACTGCGCCGACGAGAGCAAGGCCTACAGCAAGGTCATCAAGACCGGTGAACTCACGGGTACCAAGGTGACCAAGGACAGCTACGTGGCCTACAACGTCGAGGTCGCGAAGAACAAGCAAGGGGTCTGGGAACTCGTGAAGATTGCGTCGACACGCGGCGCCGCGGGGTGCCAGCCGTGACCCGACGGTTCCGCCTTGCCGCAGTCGCCGTCGCCGTCGGATCGATCTGGCTGTGCTCGACGCCCAGTGCTGTCGCAGACAAGACCAATCCTGGTGAGGGTTCCTTCGGTGGGGGCGCCGATTCGCAGACGGACACGAGCGCTTCGGGCGAGCGCGCCGGTGACACGCTCAAGTCAGGGGTCAGCGGTGTGATCGTCTACGACCGCTCGAAGAACGGCGTCGGAGAGGCGACCGGAGCTGTCACATCGTCCACGTCCTGGACCCCACCTGCCTGCTACTACGCGCCGAAGTACACGCCCAAGGAGATCGAGGCGCAGATGCGCCAGGTGTGGGAAAGCAGCGCCCCCAGCCCCGAGTGGTCCCTGAAGACGCAGAACCACTTCGTCAACGGCAAGCCCTACGAGGACTTCAACAAGGACAAGGAAGGCGAGGGCTACTGGTGGGACGCCTACGTCACTGAGGGCCGCGAGGCGGACCCCGCGGCCCAGGACTGCGACGAGCTGCCCTTCTGGGTTGACGAGGGCGACGCTCCGCCGACCGATGTCCCGCAGGCCATCACGGCCGGCATGCTCGCCCAGCTCGCGTACGCCGAGATCCGCGTGCCCTCCACTGAGGTCGAACTCGCCCCGGCGAACACCACGAAGGTGAACCTGCCGACGTGGGCGTGGCTGGACACCGCCGAGTTCAAGCCGGTCTCCGTCACCGCGTCCGTCCCGCTGCTCGGTCTCAGCGCCACGACCACTGCCGAGCCCGTCTCCCTGAAGATCACGCCGGGTACGGAGGACGCGGTCACGTACCCCGCCTCCGGTCAGTGCGAGATCCATGACGGGCGGATCGGTGAGCCCTACGCCGAGGGCAAGGCCGACGAGACCCCGCCGTGCGGAGTGAAGTACCTGCGCTCCTCCGGCGACGGCTCGTACAAGCTCCAAGCCACCGTCACCTGGAAGATCAGCTGGACGAGCACGACTGGTGCGGGTGGCGGTCTTCCCAACGGCGAGTTCGGAGCTGACCAGGATGTCGTGGTCCAGGAGATTCAGGCCGTGAACCGCTAGACCACGAGAACGGGGGGAACGATGAGCGACATATACATCGACTTCGGTGTGCTGAACCGTGTGCGGAGCAACATCGAGCACATCGGCGAGATCATGGAGCGACCCGGCAAGGAGATGGACGAGGTCGACGGCGCGTCCATGGGCGTGAGCATGCTCGCCTCGCGCATGAACGACTTCGGTGACGAGTGGTCCCACGGCATCGAGCAGATCAAGAAGTACTCGGGTGCCGCGGTCAAGACGCTCGACAAGATGAAGAAGGCCTTCGAGGACATCGACGACACGCTGGCCAAGGAACTGCGGAAAGCACGGGAGCAGCGGGCGTGAGTGATCCGTTCTCGTGGTTGTCACCCACGCAGACCTCTCCCTTGATGGACAGGTTCCCGGCCCTCGAGTTCGTCCCCTGCCCCGGGGACCCGCAGACCGCGAAGCACGTCGCGAACATCGTCCAGCGCACCGCCAAAGCGCTGGACGAGATATCCGACGCCCTGCACGGCACGGACGACGCCGACTGGAAAGGGCGTCACGCCGACGCGTTCCGGGAGCAGTTCGACGACGACTTCCGGCCCAAGGTCGACAAGGCGAAACGATCCTTCGGTAAGGCCGCCTCGGCATTGACGGGCTGGGCCGACGAGATGCCGGCCTGGCAGCGCAAGGCCGAGGCCCTGGAGAGCCGGGCACAGGACGCGAAGGACGCGCTTCGCGCGGCGAAGGGCAAGTTGTCCGGCCTGCCGCCCGAACCGCTGCTCGACCTGCCGCCGAAGGACGACGCCGAGGCAAGCAAGCAGGAGAAGGCCGAGAAGGACCGCTCCGCGGCTCAGCTGGCAGCCAGTACGGCCGAATCCGACCTCGACCGAATCCGCGCACAGGCCCGCAAGCTGGCCACCGACTACGACCTGGAAGGCCGAACGGTCGCGCGGCGCCTCGACAAGGCGATGAACATCGCGCCGAACGAGCCGGGCTTGCTGGACAAACTGGGCGACACCCTCGTCGACATCGGGAAAGCCCTCGGAAAACTTGACGACATCGTGGACGAGGTCGTCAGCGCGGCTGTGGCCGACGCGGTCAAGTGGCTTGCCGAACACGCTTATACGATCGCCGCTATCGGCGACGTGTTGGCGACCGTGAGCGCCGCGCTGGGCGCAATCTCGCTCGTGATGCTTGGTCTTAGCGTGTTCTTCCCGCCTCTCGCCCTCGCATCGGTATCGGTGGGCACGGTGGCAGGTGGCTTCGCCGGTGGAGCCCTTGCGCTACACGGCACGGCCCGTGCCGTAGGGGGCGACGCCGTGGTCTCCAACCGAACCCTCGCGCAGGATGCACTGGGCGCGCTCCCGTTTGGACTCGCGTTCAAGGGCGTGTCCGCGGTGGTCGCCGGAAGCCGTGCCGCTGACGCCTCTGCCAACTTCGGGCTGGTGGACACCGTGGCATCCTTCATCGCTGATCCGACGGCACTGGGCTACTTCGCCCCGCAGAACGACCGTCAGAAGGTTGAGCTTGCCATGCCTGGCGCAGGTGGTTTCCTCCTCGTGGGGTTCGAGAACGCCTGGAAGGCCGGGAGGGAGAGGGACCGTGCCGCGCAACAGGAGAAGTGAAGGCCCGCATGAAAGATGAACAGATCCTCGCGTACTTCGATGGGCGAGGCACCGTGGAAATCACGCTCAGGGGCCGCGAGGTGGCGCAGAGCAACAGAATCGCGGCGATGGCCTTCGAGCTGGGTTACAAGCTTCACGAGACGGACATCGTCACTCGGGGCCAGTGGCGCGTGCTCTATCTGCGTGACGACTCTCCGGACGTTCGCCAACGCGCCCAGCACACGGTGGACCGACTGCGTGCCGGTGGTCCACTGTTCCCCCAGGCGTGGGCCTCCGGGGGGGTGCCTCCCGTCCCCGGCAGGCAGATCGCTCCGATAGAGGCGGCTTCGGCCAGACGGAACATGACCGCGTATGAAACGCACGGCTCGCGAGGGCTGGTCGTCATCGCGGCGCTGCTTGGCATCGCATGCCTCGTGCTGGCGTGGGTGGCACGTGAGGCGCTTGCCGGCGCAGTCGCCCTGCTTGTGATGGCAGTGCTCCTGGGCCTCGTCGCGGCCCTGATCCCTCGCTGGATGAGGAGCTGGTACGAGTACAACCGGCGAAAGGTGACCCGCTTCGGCCAGCAGCGATCCCAGCGGTCGGGCCCGCCGCCACCTCCTGCCCCTCCCCCTCCGATCGGAGGCAACGGGTGGGATGGCCCCGGAGGGAACGGCTCGTGACCCGTGTCGACTTCTCCGTCCCGGTCGGTTTTGAGGACATCCCCATCGGCGCCGACTTCGAGACGACGTGGATCGAGCTGAACAGACGCTACGCACGGCCATCGATGACGGGTGACCTCGACCAGGAGAAGCTGAGCCAGATGGCCCGGGCGTTGCACCAGGTCTCCCGCTTCCTCAAGGAGGCCGGTGTCGTGTACGCGGCTGACTGCCTGCACTTGTTCCAGGGCGAGCCTTCCTTGGGCTCGCTGGCGGTCGCCGTTGTCGACTTCCCGTATGGGAATGACGCAGCCGCAGCGGCTCGTGGAGCTTTGCAGGGTGTCCTGGAGTCAAAGGGGCCGGAGTGGGCCGGTTCTCTCATTGACACTCCCTGCGGTCCGGCAGCCGTGTTCACGGGTGGCCAGAGTTATACGGTGACGCCGGAGTTCTCGCCAAGTGGTGAGGCGGTTGATGTAATCACTGCCCAGTTTCATGCCATGGTCCCGGTCCCGGAAGGTGCGGGTGGAGAGGGCAGGCGCATGTGTCTGATCGCCTTCTCCACCCCGAACGTCGGCCACTGGGAGCAGTGCTACGCCCCGGTTATGGCAGCAGTCCTGCGAAGCCTCCGTTTCACCGAGGACGGCCGGAGCTCGGCTACTCCGCTGGTGGAGGGTGCCTGATCACGTCGATCGCCGGGAGCGCTTGCCGGCCGTTCTCGGATCGGGCAGTCGGGGCCACCCCGTCACCCGTCTGTGAACGACCTGGGCTACGGCGGCAGAAGACTGCGTTGTCCCTGGCCGGCGCAGCCCCCGCCGCCGGAGCGGGGCGCCGCCTGCTGACCATCGACGCACTGGCCCGCCGATGGGGAATCCGGCGGATGAGCGGCGGCAGGACGGTCTGGGACGCAGTGTTCACGGAGTAGGGAGCGGGGGGCTCGTGACGCGGGCCTGGACGAGACGGCCAAGCCCCTGCCGAGGGTGCCGTTCCGTGGCAGGCGATCGTCACCCTTTGTGATGACGATCAGTGGAACCGGCGGCTACCGTGGACGGGCAGGCCGAGAATTCCGCCCATGGGAGGAACGATGACCGCCGAGCCCCTCGCCGAGCCGAATTCCACGCCCGGCTGCCGCTGGCCGGTGCCGCCCCGGGACGGATACACCGTGGACGACCTGTTCACGTTGCCCGACCTCCCGCCGCACACCGAGCTGATCGACGGGAGCCTGGTCTTCGTGAGTCCGCAGCGGGATTTTCACAGCATCATGATCGACCTACTGGTGGTCGGTCTGCGCCGCACCGTGCCCGCGGAGATGAAGGTCCGCCGTGAGATGACCGTCGTACTGGACCGCCGCAACGGTCCCGAACCCGACATCTCCGTCGTCCGCGCCGACGCCGTCACCGGCAGGGAGCAGACCCGCTTCCAGGCCGCCGACGTCCTGCTCGCCGTCGAGGTCGTCTCCCCGGACTCCGAATCCCGTGACCGCGACACCAAGCCGCACAAGTACGCCGCCGCCGGCATCCCGCACTTCTGGCTGGTGGAGACGGGCGGCGGCGCCGGCAAGCATCCGGTGGTCCGGGTCTATGAGCTCGACCCCGTCTCGAAGACGTACGACCTGACCGGCACCCATCGCGAACTGCTCAAGCTCGGCGTGCCGTACGACATCGACGTCGACATCACCTCGGACGCGCTCGACGAGCTCTGAGCGTCTCGGTCCGGCTGTTAGTTCAGCCGCTTGAGCAGCGTGTACTCCGTGACCCCCGGGGGATAGTCCGGGATCACGCACACCACCTCGTACCCCTGCCTCGTGTAGAAGCCCGGCGCCTGGAAGTCCCAGGTCTCCACGCGGGACGCCGCGCAGCCCCGCTCGTCGTGCGCCGTCCGTTCCGCCTCCCGGAGCAGGGCCGAGCCCAGCCCCGCGCCCCGGTACCGGTCGTCCACCCACAGATACGTCACGTGCAGCCAAGTCGCCCAGCTGTGGCCGACCAGACCGCCCGCCAGTCCGCCGGTCTCGTCCAGCACCCAGACGTGCAGGGGGAATTCGCGTTCGTGAGGGGTTCCGCGCAGGGAGCGCAGGATGGAGGAGGCCGCCGTGTTCGTCTCCCGCAGGCGGGTGCGCAGCAGATCGCGCCGTTCCCTGTCCACTTCTGTCACAAGACGAAACATGCGGCTCACCATAAGCGTGCCGGGCTGTCAGTTCTGCAAATAACCTTCCGCTCCCGGCGCCCGCCCGTACTCTGATGAGCAGCACCGGTGGGGGCCGGTGCCGTTCAGGGGGCGAGACAGCCGGGTACGGCGCCCGGGGCAAAGGTAGCGGTTACTGCACGGCGGCGGCCGTGTGGCTGCGGCGACCCGTCCCGGAGTACCGAGCGCACAGTTGGATACGGGGCTTCGGGCGTCGTACCCGTGCCGGTGTCGTCTTCCGTGTTCCGTGGATGGACAGACGATGGGTATCCCCTGCTCCTCGAGGAGCGCGGGGGAGGGGGTTTCGTGGTTCGTATCCGAGTCCTGGTCGTCGACGACCATCGCATCTTCGCCGAGTCGCTCGCCGCCGCCCTGGCCGCCGAGCCGGACGTCGACGTCTCCGCGGCCGGCAGCGGTCCGGCCGCGCTGCGCTGCCTGGAGCGGGCCGCGTCCGAGGGGCGGCGGTTCGACGTGCTGCTCGTGGACGCCGACCTGGGGGGCCACGTGCCCGGCGCCCGGCCGGCCGTGCCCGTGCGGGACGGCAACGAGGACGGGCTGGTGGACGGGATCTCGCTGGTCGCCGGAGTGCGGTCGGGGCAGCCAGGCGTACGGATCGTCGTCCTCGCGGAGAAGGACGACCCCCGGCGGGCCGCCCTCGCGCTGGGGGCCGGTGCCTCCGGGTGGGTGGCGAAGGACTGCTCGCTGTCGCGGCTGCTCAGCGTGATCCGGGGTGTCCTGCGCGACGAGACCCATCTGCCGCCCGTGCTGCTCACCGGCGTCCTGCGCGAGCTGACCGCCGCCCGCAAGCACCGCACCGAGAGCGAGCGTCTGGTGGAGTCGCTGACCCCCCGGGAGCGGGAGGTGCTGCGCTGCATGGTGGCCGGGCTCGGGCGCAAGGCGGTGGCCGAGCGGCTGTACCTGTCCCCGCACACCGTGCGCACGCACATGCAGAACGTGCTGGGCAAGCTGGGTGTCCATTCCACCCTCGCCGCCGTGGCACTGGCGAGGAGGGCCGGGGTGGGGCCGGTGGACCTAGCCGGGGATGTTGTCGAACGGGGCGGTCAGCTGGCGTAGCAGCGCCGCCAGCTCACCGCGCTGGGCCCGGGAGAGTTCGGCCAGGATGGCGCGCTCCTGCGCCAGGAGGCCGGCGAGTGACTGGTCGGCGCGGTCGCGGCCCTCGTCCGTGAGCCGGACCAGTACGCCGCGCCGGTCGCTGGGGTCGGGCAGGCGCTCCACCAGGCCCTTCTTCGCCAGGCGGTCGATGCGGTTGGTCATCGTGCCCGAGGTGACCAGGGTCTGGGTGAGGAGCTGGCCCGGTGAGAGCTGGTACGGGGTGCCCGCGCGGCGCAGGGCCGTCAGGACGTCGAACTCCCAGGGCTCCAGTTCGTGTTCGGAGAAGGCCAGTCGGCGTGCGCGGTCCAGGTGCCGGGCGAGCCTGCTGACCCGGCTCAGCACCTCGAGCGGTTCCACGTCGAGGTCCGGGCGCTCCCGGCGCCACGCTGCGACCAGCCGATCGACCTCGTCCTCCATGACGATCAGTGTAGTGGTTGTGTCGACGTGAAGTCTCTTGATGTTGACTGTCTTGACGTCGAGATAGTTTGGCGTGACGCTGGGTACTCGGGCCGGACGTCCGGCCGCCCCAGCCCCCGGAGGCTCCATGCCCGCCACCGCCCCCACCTGGGACCCCGCCCAGTACCTGCGCCACGCCGGGCCCCGCGCCCGCCCCTTCACCGACCTCATCGCCCGCGTCCCCGGCCTGCCCGGCGACCCGCCCCGCATCGCCGACCTCGGCTGCGGTCCCGGCAACGCCACCGTCCTGCTCGCCGACCGCTGGCCCACCGCCCGCATCACCGGCTACGACAACTCGCCCCGGATGCTCGAACGGGCCCGGGAGCACGCCGGGCCCACCCCGCAGGGCGGCCACCTCGACTTCGCCCCCGCCGACGCCCGCACCTGGACTCCCGACGAGCCGTACGACCTCCTCGTCAGCAACGCCACCCTCCAGTGGGTCCCCGGTCACGCCGAGCGCTTCGCCGACTGGATCGGCGCTCTCGCCCCCGGCGGCGTTCTCGCCTTCCAGGTGCCCGGCAACTTCGACGCCCCCAGCCACCGCCTGATGCGCGAGCTCGCCCACTCCCGGCGCTGGCGGGACCGCCTCGCCGGCACCCTGCGCCACGACGGCGCCGTCCTCACGCCCGAGGCCTACCTCGCCCACCTGACCGCCGCGGGCTGCGCCGCCGACGTCTGGGAGACGACGTACGTCCATCTGCTGCCCGGCGAGGACGCCGTCCTGGACTGGGTGAAGGGGACGGGGCTGCGGCCCGTACTCACCGCGCTCGACGACGACCCGGAGGCCCGTGACGCGTTCGTCGAGGAGTACCGGAACGTCCTGCGCGCCGCCTATCCCGCCGGGGCGGACGGCACCCCGTTCCCCTTCCGCCGCGTCTTCGCCGTCGCCCGGAAGGACGCGAACCGGTGATCACCGGGCTCGACCACGTCCAGCTCGCCGCGCCGCCCGGCTCCGAGGAGCGACTGCGCACCTTCTACACCGCCGTTCTCGGCATGACCGAGATGCCCAAGCCGCTCGCGCCCGCCGCTCGCGGAGGCTGCTGGTTCCAGGCCGGTGCCGTCCAGCTCCACCTGGGGATCGAGAACGGCTTCCGGCCGGCCCGCAAGGCACACCCGGGGCTGCGGGTCACCGGGATCGAGGCGTACGCCGCCCGGCTGGAGGCCCACGGCACGACCGTCACCTGGGACGACGACCTGCCCGGCCACCGGCGCTTCTACTGCTCCGACCCGGTCGGCAATCGCCTGGAGTTCCTGGAACGGGGCTGATGCCGGGGCGGTGCGCGGGGTGATGTACCCCTCCCCCGCTGCCCGTCACGCCACGCCGTCCGCGACGAGCGCGTCCACGTCCTCCTCGGACAGCCCCAGCTCGCCGAGTACGGCGCGGGTGTGCTCGCCCAGCGCCGGCACCGCTTCCATGCGGGGCGTGTCCCCGGTCGGGCCCGGCGGGGCGAGCGCCGGTACGGGACCGGCGGGCGTGGGCACCTGGTGCCAGCGGGCGCGCGCCGTCAGCTGGGGGTGGTCCCACACCTCGGCGAGCGAGTTCACCCGGGCGTTGGCGACCGGCACCGCGCCGAGCAGTTCGATCGCCTCGGTGCTGGTCAGCTCCGCGAAACGGGCCGCGATCAGTCCGCCCAGCGCCTCCCGGTGCGTGTTGCGGTCCGCGTTGGTGGCGTAGTCCGGGTGGGTGGCCAGCTCCGGACGGTCCAGGAAACCCGCGCAGAAACCGCGCCACTCGCGGTCGTTCTGGACCGCCATCATGACGACCTTGCCGTCGCCCGCCGTGAAGGGCCCGTACGGGTAGATCGTCGCGTGCGAGGCCCCCGCCCGCGGCGGCGGCTCGGCTCCGCCGAAGGCGTAGTAGAGGGGGAAGCCCATCCACTCCACGGTGGCCTCCAGCATCGACACGTCCAGATGTGTGCCCTGCCCCGTCCGCCCGCGTTCCAGCAGTGCGCCGAGGATCGAGCTGTACGCGTACATCCCGGCGGCGATGTCCGACACCGAGATCCCCGCCTTGGCCAGGTCGTCGGGGGTGCCCGTGACGGACAGCAGTCCCGCCTCGGACTGCACCATCAGGTCGTAGGCCTTGCGGCCCTCGTAGGGGCCTGGGCCGCCGTAGCCGGAGATGTCGCACACGATGAGGTGCGGGTGGCGCGCGCGCAGTTCCTCCGCGCCGAGTCCGGCCCGGGCGGCCGCACCCGGCGCCAGGTTCTGCAGGAAGACGTCGGCGTCCGCGATCAGGCGCCGCAGCACGTCCGCGCCGCGCGGGTCCTTGAAGTCCAGGGTGAGGGATTCCTTGTTGCGGTTGGCCCACACGAAGTGCGAGCTCATGCCCCGGACACGGGTGTCGTAGGCGCGGGCGAAGTCCCCCGTCCCGGGGCGCTCCACCTTGATCACCCGTGCGCCGAGGTCGGCGAGCTGGCGGCTGGCGTAGGGAGCGGCGACCGCCTGTTCGAGCGAGACGACGGTGACTCCGCGCAGTGGCTGCATCAGTGTTCTCCCCGGTGCGGTGACGACGGCGGGCGGCGGGGACGTCCCGCCCCCGCCGCCCGGCGCTCAGCTCTTGCGGTGCCCTATCAGCCGGGGCTTCGGCTCCAGGCCGTCCAGCCCGTGCCACGCCAGGTTCACCAGGTGCGCCGCCACCTCCGCCTTCTTCGGACGGCGCACGTCCAGCCACCACTGGCCGGTCAGCGCCACCATGCCGACCAGCGCCTGCGCGTACAGCGGGGCCAGCTTGGCGTCGAAGCCGCGGTTCTTGAACTCGCGACCCAGGATGTCCTCCACCTGGGTGGCGATGTCCGAGATGAGGGAGGCGAAGGAACCCGTCGACTGCGGGATGGGGGAGTCGCGGACCAGGATGCGGAAGCCGTCCGTGTACTCCTCGATGTAGTCCAGGAGGGCGAAGGCGGCCTGCTCGCACAGCTCGCGCGGGTGGCCGGCCGTCAGCGAGCTGGTCACCATGTCCAGCAGCCGCCGCATCTCACGGTCCACCACCACGGCGTACAGCCCCTCCTTGCCGCCGAAGTGCTCGTACACCACCGGCTTGGAGACCCCGGCCTTCGCCGCGATCTCCTCCACCGACGTGCCCTCGAAACCCTTCGACGCGAAGAGGGTGCGACCGATTTCCAGCAGCTGCTGGCGGCGCTCGGCACCGGTCATCCGGGTGCGACGTGCGCGCCGGGGCTTCTCATTGCTCGGGGTGCTGCTGGAGTCGGTCGCCACGGCGACCATCATGCCGCCTCGACGGTTTCCTTCCGGCGCCGGGAGCCGCCTTGGTCCGTGTTGCGGCGGGAATCGATACGCGAGCGCGACGGCCACCGCACGTCGTACGCCCAGCCGAACTGCTCGAACCAGCGGATCAGGCGGGCGGAGGAGTCCAGCTGGCCGCGCATCACGCCGTGCCGCGCGGAGGTCGGGTCGGCGTGGTGCAGGTTGTGCCAGGACTCACCGCAGGACAGCACGGCCAGCCACCACACGTTGCCCGAGCGGTCCCGCGACTTGAACGGGCGCTTGCCGACCGCGTGGCAGATCGAGTTGATCGACCAGGTCACGTGGTGCAGCAACGCCACCCGGACGAGTGAACCCCAGAAGAACCCGGTGAACGCTCCCCACCAGGACATCGTGACCAGGCCGCCGATCAGCGCGGGCAGGGCCAGGGACACCACCGTCCACAGGATGAACTGGCGGGAGATCGCACGGAGCGCCGGGTCCTTGATCAGATCCGGTGCGTACTTGTCCTGCGGGGTCTGCTCCTCGTCGAACATCCAGGCGATGTGGGCCCACCACAGGCCCTTGATCAGGGCCGGCACCGTCTCGCCGTAGCGCCACGGCGAATGCGGGTCGCCCTCGTCGTCGGAGAACTTGTGGTGCTTGCGGTGGTCGGCCACCCAGCGGACCAGCGGCCCCTCCACGGCCATCGAGCCGGCGATCGCCAGCGCGATCTTCAGTGGCCGCCTGGCCTTGAAGGAGCCGTGGGTGAAGTGGCGATGGAAGCCGATGGTGATGCCGTGGCAGCCCAGGAAGTAGAAGAAGACCAGCAGGCCCAGGTCCAGCCAGCTCACGCCCCAGCCCCACGCCAGGGGCACCGCCGCCACCAGCGCGAGGAACGGGAGGGTGATGAACAGCAGCAGCGTGATCTGCTCGAGGGACCGCTTCTGCTCACCGCCCAGCGTGGCGGAGGGTGCGGAGGTCTCGTCGGGACTCTTCGAAGCGTCTGGAATCACATCGGAACTCGTGGTCATGCGCGTCCCCTGGGGGGTCGAGGGTTGTGTCCGGTGCCGGGCTCCGGGAACCATGCACGTTTCCTACGGTTCCGTAACCTACGGCGACGTAAGTATGGCAGCGCGTCGTCCCGCGGCAAGAGCCCGAGAGCCTGCGCGTCCTTGCCGACACCTATCCTGGGAGTCGGTCGGACAGCGCGGTCCGCTCTGAATACTTCCCGGACGTCCGGCCCGTAAGCGGCACCCGCCGCGCGAGACGCCGTTCGGGTTCCCTCCCAGACGAGCTTCAACACTGCAAGGAGCCGCACCTGTGAGCAGTGCCGACGACCAGACCACCACGACGACCAGCAGCGAGTTGCGCGCCGACATCCGCCGGCTGGGTGATCTCCTCGGGGAGACCCTCGTCCGGCAGGAAGGCCCCGAGCTGCTGGAACTCGTCGAGAAGGTACGCCGACTCACCCGAGAGGACGGCGAGGCCGCCGCCGAGCTGCTGCGCGGCACCGAACTGGAGACCGCGGCCAAGCTGGTCCGCGCCTTCTCCACCTACTTCCACCTCGCGAACGTCACCGAGCAGGTCCACCGGGGCCGCGAGCTGGGCGCCAAGCGCGCCGCCGAGGGCGGACTGCTCGCCCGTACGGCCGACCGCCTGAAGGACGCCGACCCCGAGCACCTGCGCGACACCGTCCGCAACCTCAACGTCCGGCCCGTCTTCACCGCGCACCCCACCGAGGCCGCCCGCCGCTCCGTCCTCAACAAGCTGCGCCGCATCGCCGCCCTCCTGGACACCCCGGTCATCGAGTCCGACCGGCGCCGCCTCGACACCCGGCTGGCCGAGAACATCGACCTCGTCTGGCAGACCGACGAACTCCGCGTCGTCCGCCCCGAGCCCGCCGACGAGGCCCGCAACGCCATCTACTACCTGGACGAGCTGCACGCCGGCGCCGTCGGCGACGTCCTGGAAGACCTCACGGCGGAGCTGGAGCGCGCCGGGGTCAAGCTGCCGGACGACACCCGCCCGCTCACCTTCGGCACCTGGATCGGCGGCGACCGCGACGGCAACCCCAACGTCACCCCGCAGGTCACCTGGGACGTCCTCATCCTCCAGCACGAGCACGGCATCAACGACGCCCTGGAGATGATCGACGAGCTGCGCGGCTTCCTCTCCAACTCCATCCGCTACGCCGGCGCCACCGAGGAGCTCCTGGAGTCCCTCCACGCCGACCTGGAGCGGCTGCCCGAGATCAGCCCCCGCTACAAGCGCCTCAACGCCGAGGAGCCCTACCGGCTCAAGGCCACCTGCATCCGGCAGAAGCTGGAGAACACCAAGCAGCGCCTCGCCAAGGGCACCCCGCACGAGGCCGGCCGCGACTACCTCGGCACCGCACAGCTCCTCGACGACCTGCGGCTCGTCCAGACCTCCCTGCGCGAGCACCGCGGCAGCCTCTTCGCCGACGGCCGCCTCGCCCGCACCATCCGCACGCTGGCCGCCTTCGGCCTCCAGCTCGCCACCATGGACGTGCGCGAACACGCCGACGCCCACCACCACGCCCTCGGCCAGCTCTTCGACCGGCTCGGCGAGGAGTCCTGGCGCTACGCCGACATGCCCCGCGAGTACCGGGCCAAGCTCCTTGCGAAGGAGCTGCGCTCGCGCAGGCCCCTGGCTCCGATCCCGGCCCCCGTGGACGCGGCCGGCGAGAAGACCCTCGGCGTCTTCCAGACCGTCAAGCGCGCTCTGGAGGTGTTCGGTCCCGAGGTCATCGAGTCCTACATCATCTCCATGTGCCAGGGCGCCGACGACGTCTTCGCCGCGGCGGTGCTGGCCCGCGAGGCCGGACTGATCGACCTGCACGCCGGCTGGGCGAAGATCGGCATCGTGCCGCTCCTGGAGACCACGGACGAGCTGAAGGCCGCCGACACCATCCTCGAGGACCTTCTCGCAGACCCCTCCTACCGGCGCCTGGTCGCCCTGCGCGGCGACGTCCAGGAGGTCATGCTCGGCTACTCCGACTCGTCCAAGTTCGGCGGCATCACCACCTCGCAGTGGGAGATCCACCGCGCCCAGCGCCGGCTGCGCGACGTCGCCCACCGCTACGGCGTACGGCTGCGCCTCTTCCACGGCCGCGGCGGCACCGTCGGACGGGGCGGCGGCCCCACCCACGACGCGATCCTCGCCCAGCCCTGGGGCACCCTGGAGGGCGAGATCAAGGTGACCGAACAGGGCGAGGTCATCTCCGACAAGTACCTCATCCCCGCGCTGGCCAGGGAGAACCTGGAGCTGACCGTCGCGGCCACCCTCCAGGCCTCCGCGCTGCACACCGCGCCCCGCCAGTCCGACGAGGCCCTCGCCCGCTGGGACGCCGCGATGGACGTCGTCTCCGACGCGGCCCACACCTCGTACCGCAAGCTGGTCGAGGACCCCGACCTGCCCACGTACTTCCTGGCCTCCACGCCGGTCGACCAGCTCGCCGACCTGCACCTGGGCTCGCGGCCCTCCCGCCGCCCCGGCTCGGGCGTCTCGCTCGACGGACTGCGCGCCATCCCGTGGGTCTTCGGCTGGACCCAGTCCCGGCAGATCGTCCCCGGCTGGTACGGCGTCGGCTCGGGCCTGAAGGCCCTGCGCGAGGCCGGCCTGGACACCGTCCTGGACGAGATGCACCAGCAGTGGCACTTCTTCCGCAACTTCATCTCCAACGTCGAGATGACCCTCGCCAAGACCGACCTGCGCATCGCCCAGCACTACGTCGACACCCTCGTCCCGGACGACCTCAAGCATGTCTTCGACCGGATCAAGGCCGAGCACGAACTCACCGTCGCCGAAGTCCTGCGCGTCACCGGCGAGGACGAACTGCTGGACGCCGACCCCGTCCTCAAGCAGACCTTCACCATCCGGGACGCCTACCTGGACCCCATCTCCTACCTCCAGGTCGCCCTTCTCGGCCGCCAGCGAGAAGCCGCCGCCGCGGGCGAGGAAGCCGATCCCCTCCTCGCCCGAGCCCTGCTCCTCACGGTCAACGGCGTCGCGGCGGGCCTGCGCAACACCGGCTGACGCCACCCGGCCTCACCGCACGGCGGTGCCCCCGCGCTCACTGGAGCACGGGGGCACCGTCACGTCGTACGCCGGAGAATCACACCGCGAAGAACGCCGCCGTCAGCAACGACAGGCCCGCCCCGGCCATCACCCACGCCGCCCGGGTGCGCCGCAGGCCTCCCGCCACCACCACCGAGGCCAGCAGCAACGCCCCGCCCAACGGCACCCACGCGTACAGCACCCCGGCGGGGCCGGAACGCACCACGTCGTCACTGCCCGGCTTCACCACCACGGAGTACGTCCGGCCCTTCGCCACGGCGACCGAATCCTCGATGACGACCCGGTCCCGCGCCTGCGACCCCGACGACACCGGCGAGTACGGCCCACTGCACGAGCCCTCGCCGCACCGCGTCACCTCGACCGTGCCCTGCTCCCGGCCCTTGGTCAGCAGGACGTGCTGCGCGGTACCCCAGGACGCCCACACACCCGCGACAAGGATCAGCGCCGTGACCGTCCCCATCGCCGCGACCCGGCCGAACCGCAGCACGGCGCGTGAGACCTGACGGGGGCGGACAGCGGCGGCGGCTGAGGCAGGCATGGCCGGGATCATTGGCCATACCTGCGCGCTGGGTCAACTCACTCGTGGGCCATCGACGGACAAGTCGGGAGTTGTGCGTCACGAGTCGCGCGTCGAGGAGTCGCACGTCACGGGCTTGCGCGTCACGGGGGCGCGCGCCACGGGGCTGCGCGTAAGGGGGGCGCGCGCGTCAGGAGTTGTACGCGCTCTGCGCCCGCTCCAGACCCTCGATCACCAGAGCCTCGACCGCGTCCGCCGCCCGGTCCACGAAGTAGTCCAGCTCCTTGCGCTCCGCCGACGAGAAGTCCCGCAGCACGAAGTCCGCGACCGGCATCCGTCCCGGCGGCCGTCCGATGCCGAAGCGCACCCGGTGGTAGTCGGACCCGAGCGCCTTCGTGATCGACTTGAGCCCGTTGTGGCCGTTGTCCCCGCCGCCCAGCTTCAACCGGAGCATGCCGTAGTCGATGTCCAGCTCGTCGTGGATCGCCACGATGTTGCCGACCGGCACCTTGTAGAAGTCCTTGAGCGCCGTCACCGGCCCACCCGACACGTTCATGAACGACATCGGTTTCGCCAGGATCACCCGCCGGTTTCCCGGCCCGGGCGGCCCGATACGTCCCTCGACCACCTGCGCCTGTGCCTTGCCGTGCCGCTTGAACCGTGCCCCGATCCGCTCCGCCAGCAGATCCGCCACCATGAAACCGACGTTGTGCCGGTTCGAGGCGTACTCGGGGCCCGGATTGCCGAGACCGGCCACCAGCCAGGGCGCACCCGCGTCCGTCGTCACGTCCCTGTCTCCTTCGTGTCCCTCATACCCGTCCACACATACACGTCGGCCGCTGCCCCGCGCGGGAACAGCGGCCGACGAACGAAGACCGTAGCGAGGATCAGGCCCCGGCGGCCTCGTCGCCCTCACCCTCGGCCGGGGCCTCCTCGGCCTGCGCGGCCAGCACCTGGAGGACGACCGTGTCCTCCTCGACGGCAAGCTTGGTGCCGGCCGGGAGCGGGATGTCCTTCGCCAGGATGGAGGCGCCGGCCTCCAGGCCCTCGACGGAGACGGTGACCGACTCGGGGATGTGCGTGGCCTCGGCCTCGACCGGCAGCGCGTTCAGGACGTGCTCCAGCAGGTTGCCGCCCGGCGCCAGTTCGCCCTCGGTCTGCACGTAGATCTCGACGCTGACCGTCTCGCCGCGCTGCACCAGCTGCAGGTCGACGTGCTCCAGGAAGCCCTTGATCGGGTCACGCTGCACGGACTTCGGGATGGCCAGCTCGTTCGTCTTGCCGTCGATGTCCAGCGCGATCAGGACGTTCGGCGTACGCAGCGCCATCAGCAGGTCGTGGCCCGGCAGCGTCAGGTGCAGCGGGTCGGAACCGTGGCCGTACAGAACACCCGGAACCTTGTTGTCACGACGGATACGGCGGGCGGCGCCCTTGCCGAACTCGCTGCGCGTCGTGGCGGAGATCTTCACCTCGGACATGGTCACTCCTCGTAGAGCTGGAAACGGACGTGGTCACCCGGCCACGAACGGCCTGCTACGAAGAGCGCGTCGATAACGGAGCGCCGTACACGAACGCGTACGGCCTCCCTCGCCGAGCAACTTGGGCAGTCTACTCGGAGGGGGAGGCCGCACCCAAAACGATCTCCGCGGGACGCTCTCCGCGGAACGATTCGCGGAACGATCCGCGGAACGGTTACTGCTCGTCGAACAGGCTCGTCACCGAACCGTCCTCGAACACCTCACGCACCGCGCGCGCGATCGTCGGCGCGATCGACAGCACCGTGATCTTGTCCAGCTCCAGCTCGTTCGGCGTCGGCAGCGTGTTCGTGAACACGAACTCGCTCACCTTCGAGTTCTTCAGCCGGTCCGCGGCCGGACCCGACAGCACACCGTGCGTCGCCGTCACGATGACGTCCTCCGCGCCGTGCGCGAAGAGCGCGTCCGCCGCGGCGCAGATCGTGCCACCGGTGTCGATCATGTCGTCCACCAGAACGCACACCCGGCCCTTGACCTCACCGACCACCTCGTGGACGGTCACCTGGTTCGCCACGTCCTTGTCGCGGCGCTTGTGCACGATCGCCAGCGGCGCGCCCAGCCGGTCGCACCAGCGGTCCGCCACCCGCACCCGGCCGGCGTCCGGGGAGACCACCGTCAGCTTCGAGCGGTCCACCTTCGCGCCCACGTAGTCCGCGAGGAGCGGCAGCGCGAAGAGGTGGTCGACGGGCCCGTCGAAGAAGCCCTGGATCTGGTCCGTGTGCAGATCCACGGCGAGGATCCGGTCCGCACCCGCGGTCTTCATCAGGTCCGCGATCAGACGCGCCGAGATCGGTTCACGTCCCCGGTGCTTCTTGTCCTGCCGCGCGTAACCGTAGAACGGCACGATGACGGTGATGGAGCGGGCCGACGCGCGCTTCAACGCGTCGATCATGATCAGCTGCTCCATGACCCACTTGTTGATCGGGGCCGTGTGGCTCTGGATCAGGAAACAGTCCGCACCTCGCGCCGACTCCTGGTAACGCACGTAGATCTCGCCGTTGGCGAAGTCGAAGGCCTTCGTCGGGACGACCCCGACTCCCAACTGCTGGGCGACCTCCTCGGCAAGCTCGGGGTGGGCGCGGCCGGAGAAGAACATCATCTTCTTCTCGCCGGTCGTCTTGATCCCGGTCACAGCACTTTCTCCTCAGAGGTTTCGCAGCTGAGCGTCACGGGCGCTCTTCCGGCTGGGTGCGGGAGGCGTCTCAGCTGGTGGGGTGCGGATGTGCACTTATCACGGTACGCCGTGTCCGGCGCGCCGGTTTCCGGTCAGCCTTCGCCGCCGGCCTCCCGGGACACCGCCTCGGCGGCCTTCGCCGCCGCGCTCCCCGGACGCTTGCGAGCCACCCAGCCCTCGATATTCCGCTGCTGGCCACGGGCCACGGCCAGGGAACCGGGCGGCACGTCCTTCGTGATCACCGAGCCGGCGGCGGTGTAGGCACCGTCCCCGACCGTGACAGGAGCCACAAACATGTTGTCCGAACCCGTCTTGCAGTGGGAGCCGACGGTCGTGTGGTGCTTGCTCTCCCCGTCGTAGTTCACGAACACGCTCGCGGCGCCGATGTTGGTGTACTCGCCGATCGTCGCGTCACCCACGTAGGAGAGGTGCGGGACCTTGGTGCCCTCGCCGACCGAGGAGTTCTTCGTCTCGACGTACGTACCGATCTTGGACTTCCGGCCGAGCCGGGTACCGGGCCGCAGATACGCGTATGGGCCCACCGTCGCCTCCGGGCCGACCTCGGCACCGAGGGAGACGGTGTTGTCCACGCGCGCGCCGGCCCCGACGCGGGTGTCCGTGAGGCGGCAGTTCGGCCCGACCTCGCAGCCCTCGGAGAGGTGGGTGGAGCCGTGCAGCTGCGTACCCGGGTGGACGACGGAGTCCTGCTCGAAGGTCACCGTCACGTCGACCCACGTCGTCGCCGGGTCGACGACCGTCACGCCGGCCAGCATGGCCCGGGTCAGCAGCCGGTCGTTGAGGGTGCGGCGGGCCTCGGCGAGCTGCACGCGGTTGTTGATCCCGGCGATCTCCCGGTGGTCACCGGCCACGGAGGCGCCGACCCGGTGACCGGCCTCGCGGAGGATGCCGAGGACGTCGGTGAGGTACTCCTCGCCCTGGCTGTTGTCCGTCCGCACCTTGCCCAGCGCGTCGGCGAGCAGCTGCCCGTCGAAGGCGAAGACACCCGAGTTGATCTCACGGATCGCCCGCTGCGACTCGGAGGCGTCCTTGTGCTCGACGATCGCGGTGACGGCACCGGAGGCCTCGTCCCGCACGATCCGGCCGTATCCCGTCGCGTCCGGGACCTCGGCCGTCAGCACGGTGACGGCGTTCCCGTCGGCGGTGTGGGTGGCGGCGAGGGCGCGGAGCGTCTCGCCGGTGAGCAGGGGAGTGTCGCCGCAGACCACGACCACGGTCCCCTCGACGGCACCGCCCAGCGCCTCCAGGCCCATCCGCACCGCGTGCCCGGTGCCGTTCTGCTGCTCCTGCACGGCGGTGCGCACGTCGGGGGCGACCTCGGCGAGGTGTGCGGTGACCTTCTCGCGGGCGTGCCCGACGACGGCGACCAGGTTCTCGGGGTCCAGCTCGCCGGCGGCGGCGAGCACGTGCCCGACGAGGGACCGGCCGCACAGCTCGTGCAGGACCTTGGGTGTGGCCGACTTCATACGGGTGCCCTCACCCGCTGCGAGAACGACGACGGCTGCCGGGCGAATGGCGCTCACGGGATGCCCTTCGGCTTTTAGGGGGCGGGGGTGGACATCCGCAGGATACCGGGGTGGTTTGCGGGAGACATGAGCGCGGGCCCTGGCAGACGCGCCAGGGCCCGGAAGAGGCAGCTCCCCCATCAGGATTTGAACCTGAACTTAAGGGACCAAAACCCTCAGTGCTGCCTGATTACACCATGGGGGATCAAACTCGACTCGACCGGACATTCCGTCAGGTCGCCGAGTCGGCACCCAACACTATGCCGTACCAGGCGCCTTCCGTGCGACGGTACAACTCGGCGCCGAATCCGCGCTCCCGGGGGTGGCGGGAGCGTCGTTCCGCGATTCGAGGGATATCGCGTCCTATCGTTTGTCGAAAGTCACCGGAAATGGGGCGCCCGCCGCCCGTAGGCTGGAGGGCATGACCACGACGGGGGAAGACCACGTACCGGCCCGGGGTGGGCCTTGGTGGTGGGACAGGCGGCGCGGCGCGGTGCTCGATGTGAGCCTCGGTGTCGTGTCCGCGTTGGAATGCGCGGCGGAAGGGGTTCCGTTCGCGCGGGACGCCGGGATCCCGTTGGCGGCGGGGGTCGTCTTCGGGTTGCTGGCCGGTTCGGTGCTGGTGCTGCGGCGGAAGTGGCCGATCGCGGTCGTGCTGGTGGGGATCGCCATCACGCCGGCCGAGATGGGCTTCCTGCTGGGTGTCGTCGGCCTCTACACGCTGGCGGCGTCGGAGCTGCCGCGGCGGATCATCGGGTCGCTGGCCGGGATGTCCCTGCTGGGGACGTTGATCGTGACGTTCGTCCGGTTGCGGCAGGACATGGCGCGGGACGGCCTGGACTTCGGGGACTGGTTCCTTCCGTTCGCGTCGATCGGCACGTCCCTGGGGATGACCGCGCCGCCGCTGCTGCTGGGCATGTACGTGGGGGCGCGGCGGCGCTTGATGGAGAGCCTGCGGGAGCGGGCGGACAGCCTGGAGCGGGAGTTGCAACTGCTCGCCGAGCGCGCCGAGGAGCGCGCGGAGTGGGCGCGTGGTGAGGAGCGGACGCGGATCGCGCGGGAGATGCACGACGTGGTCGCGCACCGGGTGAGTCTGATGGTGGTGCACGCGGCGGCGTTGCAGGCCGTGGCGCGGAAGGACCCCGAGAAGGCGGTGAAGAACGCCGCGCTGGTGGGGGACATGGGGCGGCAGGCGCTGACGGAACTGCGGGAGATGCTCGGGGTGCTGCGCAGCACCGGGGGCGCCGGGGGTGCCGAGCGGGCGTCGGTGCCGCTGGCGGCGGTGGGGGTGGCCGCCGCGGCGGCGGCCTCGCGGGCCGTGGACGACGGTGAGGGACTCGCCGACGGGCCGAGTCTGTCCGAGCTGGACGAGCTGATCGGGCAGTCGGAGGCGGCCGGGATGGTCGTGAACCTGTCCGTGGAGGGGGAAGGGCGGTCGTATGCGGCGGAGGTGGAGTCGACGGCGTTCCGGGTGGTGCAGGAGGCGTTGACGAACGTCCACAAGCACGCGGCGGGCGCGAAGACGTATGTGCGGCTGGCGCATCGGGCGTCGGAGATCGCCATGCAGGTGGAGAACGAACCGCCGCCGGAGGAGTCGTCGTCGGCGCGGTTGCCGTCGGGTGGCAATGGACTGGTCGGGATGAAGGAGCGGGTGGCCGCTCTGGGGGGCGTGTTCGTGTCGGGTCCGACGGACGCGGGGGGCTTCCGGGTGTCGGCGGTGATTCCGGCGTCGGCGTAGGAGCCGTGGGCGTTCGCAGGCGTCGTGGGCGTCGTGGGCGTCGTGGGCGTTCGCGGGGTCGTGAGTGGCGTGGGCGTTCGCGGCGTCGGGGGCGTCGTGGGGTGCGCGGTCGTGGGGCCGGGTGGCTCAGGCGGTGGTGAGGCGGGTCGGCTGGGCGCCGGCGACGAGGGTGGCGAGGGCCTGGTCGATGTCGGGGCCGAGGTACCAGTCGCCGGTGTGGTCGAGGGCGTAGACGCGGCCTTCGGTGTCGATGGCGATGAGGGCCTGGCTGTCGGTCTCGGTGCCGAGGGGGCAGGTCTGGGTGTCGAGGGCGCGGCCGAGGTCGCCGAGGGTGCGGGCCATGTGGAGGCCGTGCAGGGGGTCCAGGTGCAGGGTGGCGGGGGCGATCTGGCGACCGGGGCCGGTGGGGGCGATGTGGAGGCCGCCGAATTCGGCCCAGGCCTCGACCGCGGCGGGGAAGACCGTGTGCCGGTGACCCGCGGGCGAGGTGTGCTCGCGCAGGGTGTCGGCCCAGATCTCGGCCTGCTTGATGTCCCAGCGTCCGGGTTGCCAGCCGGCGTCGCGCAGGGCGGCGTCGACGGGGACGGGGAAGCGGGTGGTGGAGGTGCGGTCGGCTTGCATCTGCCCTTGGTTGCCCTTGGTTCGTTTCGGTCTGCTCCGGCGGTCCGGTCTGCTCCGGCGGTCCGGTCTGCCGGTCTGCTCCGCGGTCCGGTCGTGCGGTGCGGTGTGGTCCGGTCGTCCGGTGCGGCCAGGTCGTGCGGTGCGGCCAGGTGGTCTGGTTGTGAGGTGTGTGGTCGTGAGGTGCGGCCCGGTCGTGCGGGGTGGCCGGTCGCCGGTGGGTCAGTCGTCGTTCGTGGTGGGGTCGACGATGCGGACGCCGAAATGGGCGCTGAGGGCTGTGCAGGCGCGGCACGGTGTGGCGAAACTGCCGTGCAGGGGGTCGCCGTCCTCGCGGATGCGGCGGGTGGTGAGTTTGGCGTGCTTGAGCGCTTTGCGGGCTTCGCCGTTGGTCATGGGTTTTCGTGCGGCGCGTTTGCTCCGGGCCGCGTCCGCCGTGGCAAGGTGCCGCGAGATGAGGATGGTCTCGGCGCAGCGGCCGGTGTAACGGTCGCGTTGGCCACTGGTGAGGGTGTCGAGGAAGTCCTGTACGAGGTGGTGCAGGGCGGGTGGCGTGTCGGCGCGGGTGGCGGTGCCCGTGAGGGTGGTGCCGCGCACGGAGAGCGCGGCGGCCACGGTGGGGAGTATGCCGTCGCGGCGGTGCTGGAGGGCGGGGGCGTGGAGGGCATCGGCGGCGCTCCAGCCGATGCGCGGGTCGCCGCCCCGGGGATCGCCGCCCCGGGGGTCGTCGGGCCGCCTGGTGTGGGGTCCCGCCTGTGTCGCACTCATGATCGTCTTCCCCTCCTGAGCATCCCCCCGAAGGTCACAGAGTGCCAAATCCCGTGGCTGCTGCGGAAGCTGGGGCGTGGCGACACGCCCGGGTATGGGCGTTCCGTCACGGGAGGGTGACGGCAGGTCACGGAAGCGGAGGGGTGGGTGCCGGGTGCGGGGCCCGGTGCCGGTGACCGGTCTCGGCGTACCGCATAGGCTGTCGGCACCGCGATTGCGTGCGGTGACCGGACAGTGCAGACAGATCAGACAGACGCAGATCAGACAGACGCCGCAGGGGGCAACCGCCATGACGACAGGTCGGCTCGGGCTGGGGGCACCTCCCGGCCGCCAGGCCGGGGGACACGCCGCGCCGCCGAACGCGGCCTATGCCGGGCAGGTCGTACATTTCCCGGATCCGGTGCGTGCGGCACGTCACCCGAGAGGGGTACGGGTGGACGAGGGCGGTTACCCCGTCTTCTCGCCGTACGCCCGTGCGGTGGCGGAGATCGCGGACCCGCCGGAGGGGTTCGGGGTCGACGAGCTGCGGCTGACGGACTACGTGTCGGCGAACGCCGCGCTGTCGGCGTCGGGGCACGAGCTGTGGGACACGGTGCCGGCGGTGGCGACTCCGCACGGCTGGACGTGGCACCACGTGGCCGGATCGCGGCGGATGGAGCTGGTCCCGGTCGAGGTGAAGGCGCTGTTGCGGCACCACGGCGGGATCGCGACGGCGGCGGTGGACCAGGGCAAGCGCGGGACGCGGCCGTTGCAGGAGACGCGCCCGGCGCACTTCCGCCTGCCGAAGTCGGGTGTCGCCGTCTCCGAGCAGCAGGTGCTGGGCGTCGAGGAGGATCTCGGGTACCGGCTGCCTGGCGCCTACCGCTCGTTCCTGAAGGCGGCGGGTGGCTGCGCCCCGGTGGGCACGGCGCTCGACGCCGAGCTGGGGCTGCTGGTCGACCAGCCGTTCTTCACGGTGCGCGAGGAGGCGGCGGTCAACGACCTCGTCTATGTCAACAAGTGCCTGCGGGACCACCTGACCAAGGACTACCTGGGCGTCGCGTTCGTCCAGGGCGGTCTGCTCGCCGTGAAGGTGAAGGGCGAGCGGATCGGTTCGGTGTGGTTCTGCGCCTACGACGACGTACGGGACGTGGACCCCTCGATGCCGCCGGCGGATCGCGTGGAGCGGTTGCTGCTGCCGTGCGGTGAGGACTTCGACGTGTTCCTGTCGCGGCTGGCGGGGTCCCCGCCGGAGCTGGAGACGGTGGCGAACCTGATGGTGGACGGCGGTTTCGCGCGTGCGGTGCCCGTGACGCCGGAGACTTCGGCGTCTCCGGCGTCTCCGGCGTCTTCGGTAGGGGAGTGAGCTGACGATGGTGACGTTCGCGCAGGCGCAGGAGCGCGCGGAGGAGTGGGTCAACGGCGAGCTGCCGGCGTACCAGCACCGTGAGGTGCGGGTGCGGGAGTTCGACCTCGGGTTCGTGGTGTGGGCCGAGGACCGTGCGGACGGGCCGCGTTCGGACGGGGGCGCGCAGCGGCTGGTGATCGCCCGCGACAGCGGTGAGGCGACCTTGTGGCCCTCGCTGCCGGTGGGAGAGGTGATCCGCCGGTACGAGGAGGAGTACGGCCGTCCCGACGAGGCCGCGGAGCCGGCGCCGGCGCCCGCGGCGCGGGTGGACCTGAACCAGACGTCGTTCCTGCTGAGTCCACCGGAGTGGTTGCAGGAGGCGGCGGACAAGCTGGGTATCCCGGACCGCCGGCGCGGGGACCATGACAGCGGTGGCGACACCAGTGATGCCGGTGCCGGTGCCGCTGCCGGCCCCGGACTCGGGGCTGGGGCTCCCGCCGGGGCCGGGGCACTTCCCGAGACACAGGCCGGGGTGCCGTCGGCTCCCGCGGCCACCTGGGCCCCCGCGGAGGGGCAGGGGAGCGGTGCGGCTTGGCCGGCCGCCGGGGCCGGTGGTACCGGTGGCTCCGGGGCGGGCGCGGGTGCCCCCGGTGCGCCGGGTGCGCCCGCCGGGGCGACGCCTTGGGCGGGGACGGACACCAACGCGGACGCCGGTGAGGACCGTTCCGTACCGCTGCCCGCGACCGTGTTCGCGCCGCCGCTGAGCGGTGCCGACGACGACACGCCGCCGCCGGCGGCTACGCCGGACGCCAAGACGGCGCTGATGTCGGGCGGCAGCGGGCTTCCGCCGACGGCGCTCTCACCGGCGATCGACGACCCGAACACGCCGGCCGCGTCCACGGGCGCGGGCACGCCGCCGCCCGCGCCGCCGACACCGGCCGCGCAGCAGCCGCCCGCCGGTCCCGGTGCGCCCGCCACCCCGGCCCGGCCGCTCGCGCCGAACGCCGGGGAGATCGCCGACGCCGCGACCAGCAAGGCGGCGCCACCGCGCCGTGGCGGTGGTTCGACCACGCCGCCTCCGCCGGGGGCTCCGGGTGAGCCGGGCGCGCGGCCGGGGAGTACGCCTCCGCCGCCGGGCCCCCACACGCCGGGTACGCCGGCGGGCGGTTACGTGCCGACGCAGATGGTGTCGTCGCTCGGTCCCGAGGGTCCGGGCGGCCCGGGTACGCCGCCTCCGCCGAACGCGCCGCAGCCTCCGACGGGTCAGGCTGCTCCCGGTGCTCCCGGTGCTCCCGGTGCTCCCGGTGCTCCCGGTGCTCCCGGTGCTCCCGGTGCTCCCGGTACGCCGCCGCCGAGCGCTCCCGGTGGGACGCCCCCGGGCGGGGTGCACCATGCCGCCACGATGCTGGCCGACCCCGGCCGCACGGGCGGCGGCGCGCCCCAGCCGCCCGGTCCGCCCGGCCCTCCCACACCTCCCGGCGCTCCCGGCGCTCCGGGCGCGGCGCCCGGCGTTCCGGGCACGCCGCCTCCTGCCGCTCCCGGTGCGCCCGGCCCGCACGGTTCCTCGGGGGGCGCGGGTGGCGCCGTGCACCACGCGCAGACCGTGCTGGCCGCGCCCCCGGTGGGCGGCCCCGGCGCGCCCCCGCCGCCTCCGGGTGCGCCGGGCGTGCCAGGTGCTGCCGGCGGTCCCGGTGGTCCCGGCGCTCCTGCTGGTCCCGGCGCCCCTGTCGGACCCGGTGGTCCCGGCGCTCCTGTCGGACCCGGTGGTCCCGGCATCCCCGGTGGTGCCGGCCCCGGTGGTGCCGCACAGCCCATGCCGCCGGGTGCTCACGCCGCGCCCGGTGCCATGCCGCCGCCCGGCGGACCCGTTCCCGGTCAGCCGCCGGCGTACGGCTATCCGCAGCAGCCGCCGTCCGGTCTGCCGACCGTCGGCCCCGGCTACCAGGCCGTGCTGCGCTACCGCGCACAGGACGGCTCCGAGCAGCAGCTGATCCGGCGTTCGGCGCCGGGCACGCCGCACCCGGAGTGGCAGATCTTCCACGAGCTGCGGGCCATGAACGTGCCGCCGGACCAGGTGCTGGAGCTGCACACGGAGCTGGAGTCGTGTGAGCTGCCGGGTGCGTACTGCGCGCGGATGATCCGGGAGCAGTGGCCGCAGGCGCGGATCACCTCCATCGCGCCGTACGGTACGGACCACGCGAGCCGGCAACAGGGCATGCGGCAACTGCTGGCGCACCAGGGCGAGCTGCACCAGGTGGCCGACGGACCCGCCCGTCCGGCGCCGGTGCGTGCTCCGCTGCCGCAGGTGCAGCCGGCGCCGCCGATTCCGCCGGAGGCCATCGGGCAGGAACTGGGCGGCGCGTTCGGCCCGGGTGTCTTCCGGTTCGAACAGGCCGCGGTGTCCCGGCAGGGGGTGCCGCCGGTCGTGGCCCACACGCTGGTGGCGGCGGGTCTGCCGATGGACATGGGCCCGTTCTTCTGGGCGCAGGCCCAGCCGGGCCGCCCCGTGCCGACACTGGCGGAGCTGGCGGCCGAGCGGGGAGTACAGCCGGCCTCGGACGCGGGTTCGTACCTCGTCGTGGGCAGTGACTTCGGCCGGGCGATCTGTGTGCAGTACGGCACGGCGGCCATCGTGGCGGTGCCGGTGGAGGCGGGGCCGGGCGGCGCGCCCGTGCCGCCGCAGTTCGTGAACACGGGGCTGCCGGAGTTCGCGCGCTGCCTGGCACTGCTGGGCCGGATGTGGCGGCTCAGGTTCGGCCTGAACCAGGAGCAGGCGGGCCGCTGGACGGTTGACTTCCAGGCCCAGTTGGCCGCGCTGGACCCGGCGGCGCTCGGCTCGCCGGAGAGCTGGTGGTCGGTGCTGCTGGAGCAGATGTGGGACGGGCTGCTGTGAGGCGCCCACGCCGCTGACGTACCCCTGACGTACCCGACGGGCGGGGCCCGGTCGACCTGTGAGGCGACCGGGCCCCGCACGTTTGTGTGCGGTGTGTCGCAGTATGAGGGCCTACGAACGATCCATAAAGTCGGGTAAGTCCATTTAGTGCGGCAGATTCACCACAGATTCACCACAGATTCACCACAGGGGTGATGAGCATGAGCAGCGCATCGGCGCCTCCCCACGGCTTCGTGACCGTACGCGGGCGCGAGCGCGGCTACCGTCCCGAACAGGTGGAGGCGTGTGCCGAGGCACTCTCCGGGGAGCGTGACGCGGCCTGGGAACGGGCCGCCCGCCTCACCGTGCTCGCCCGGGAGATGGAGGAGGAGCTGGCGGACCTGCGCGATGCGGTCGCACAGCTCACCTCGCAGAACTACGAGGCGCTCGGAGAGCGCGCGCGGCGTCTGTTCCAGCTCGGCCAGGAGGAGGCCGAGGCCGTACGGGAGGAGGGGCGGAGCGCGGCGCGACGTCTGCTGGAGGACGCGCGGACGCACGCGGCCGGCGTGCGGGAGGCAGCGCAGGTGCACGCCGACGCCGTACGCGCCGAGGCCGACGAACGGGCCCGGCAGCGGCTCCTGGCGGCGCGCGCGGAGGCCGACGAGGCGCGGAAAGAGGCCCGGCGCGAGGTGAAGGCCGGGCGCGGAGAGGCGCTGTCCGCGCTGCGCGAGATGCGGGAGCGGACCACCGGGATGCTCGCCGAGCAGAGCAGGGAGCTCGCCGAACGGTGCGCCGCGCAGGAGCGGGCGGAGGCGGAGCGGGTGCGAGCCCTGGACGCACACCACGCGGAGCTGGTGGCCCGCGCCGAGCAGGAGGTGCGCGAAGCGGCGGAGGCACTGGCCGACGCCGAGAAGGCGGCCGGGCGGCGGCAGGAGGAGGCCCGGGCCCGGGCGGCCGAGGTAGTCGCCGAGGCCCGGGCGCGCCAGGAGCGGATCGCCCGCGAGACGGAGCGGGTGCTGCGTGAACACGGGGAGCGGTGGGACGAACTCCAGGCCCACATGGCCTCCGTACGCAGCAATCTCAGCTCGCTGACGGGGCGGGTGGTGGAGTGACCCCGGAGGCCCGCCTCCCCGGCACCGTCACTCGCCTCTGCGTACCGCCCCCGCCAGGATCCAGCCCTCCGCGGCCTCGTAGTGCCGGCGTTGTTCCTCCGCCTTGCGGCGGCCGGAGAGCATCGTGCCCAGCCAGCCGCAGGCGAAGCCCAGGGGGATGGAGACCAGACCCGTCGTGGTGAACGGGAACCAGTTGAAGTCGGCGTCGGGGAAGGCGGCGACGGGCGAGCCGGAGACCAGGTTGGTGCCCGGCATCAGCAGCAGGACGGCCAGCGAGCCGCCGACGAGGGTGCTCAGCAGCCCCGCGCGGGTGTAGCGGCGCCAGAAGAGGCCGTAGACCAGGGCGGGGGCGATGGCCGAGGCGCCCAGGCAGAAGGACAGGGTGACCAGGGGCTGGAGGCTGCGGTGCTGGACGAGGGTCGCGAGGAAGATCGCGGGGATGCCGACGGCCAGGGCGGAGACGCGGGCGAGGGTCATCTCGCGGCGGGGTGACATCTCCTGCACGCGGGTGGCGAACACGTCGTGGGCGAGGGAGTTGGCGCAGGCCAGGATCATGCCGCCGACGGAGGCCAGCACGGTGAGGAAGACGGCCGTGGTGACGGTCGTGAACAGGAAGGTCTCCGCCGTGGAGAGCTCCGCGCCGAACGCGGCCTGGGAGCCCAGCAGGAAGGCGGTGTTGCCCTGCGGGTCGATCCCGGCGATGACCGCCCGTCCCACCAGCGCCGTCGCGCCGAAGCCGACGACCGTGATGACCAGTACGAACAGTGCCACGCTGGACACCGCCCAGGACATCGAGCGGCGCACCTGGCGGGCGGAGGACGCGGTGTACATGCGCATGGTGACGTGGGGGAGGCAGGCGCCGCCGAGGACGACGGTCAGCTGCGAGGTGATCATGTCCGCCTCGGGGTGGGGCCCGCCGGCGAACTGGAGTCCCGAGTTCAGGAACGCCGGGCCCACGCCGCTGCGGTCGGCGGCCGAGTCGAACAGCGCGCCCGGGTCCCAGCCGAAGCGGTTCAGGATCAGTACGGCGACCACGGCGCCCGAGCCGAGCAGCATCACGATCTTGAGGATCTGGATGAGGGCGGTGCCCTTCATGCCGCCGATCGCCGCGTAGCTGATCATCAGCACGCCCAGGCCGATGATGCAGCCGGTCTCCAGCGACTCGCCGGAGAAGCCGAGGACGAAGGCGAGCAGTTGGCCGGTGCCCGCGAGTTGCACCAGCATCAGCGGCAGCAGCGCGGCGATGGTCACCACGCAGGTGGCGACGCGGACACCGCGTCCGGGCATCCGGCGGGCGAGCGCGTCGCCCATGGTGAACCGGCCCGCGTTGCGCAGGGGTTCGGCCAGCAGGAACATCAGCAGCATGAGCGACAGGGCGGTGCTGAGCGCCAGCACGATGCCGTCGTAGCCGAAGAGGGCGACCACGCCGCACGTGCCGAGCACGGTCGCCGCCGAGATGTAGTCGCCGGCGATCGCGAGGCCGTTGCGCATGGGGGACAGGGAGCTGTACCCGGTGTAGAACTCGTCGAGGTCGTCCCGGTCGGGGCCGGTCATCACGCACAGCAGCAGCGTGACGGTGGCGACGGCGGTGAAGCCGACCAGGGACATCGTCTGGGCGTTGCCGCTGAACTCGGTCACCGCGGAGTGAGTCATCGAGGACTGAGTCATCGAGGACTGGGCCATCGAGGACTGGGCCATCGCGGACTGGGTCGTCTGGAGCCCGGTCATCGCCGGCTCGGTCATCGCGAACGCGGTCACCGTCCCGCCTCCCGCCGGGCGTCGAGTTCGGCCTCCTTGCGGATGCGGTCGGCGAGCGGGTCGACGTGGCGGCGTGCGGTGTGCTCGTACAGGACGATCGCCAGCCAGGTGACGGGGAGTTGGAGCAGGGCGAGGGCCAGTCCGGTGGGCAGTCCGTCGGCGAGGGTGCCCGTCATGAAGCCTGGTGCGTACGCGGACAGGATCAGAAACAGGGAGAAGTAGCCCAGCGCGGTGAGCGTGGCGGTGCGTCGCTGCCGGCGGTAGGCGCTGCGCAGTACCCGCAGGTCGCTGTGGTGCCCGAGCGGGTCCCGGCGCGGTGCGCGGTGGGTGGCGGGGCGGGGTCGGGGTGGGTCCGCCGGTTGCCGCGGGTGGGCGTCGTACGCCGGTTGCCGGGGAGAGGCGCCGTACGGGGGCGGTGTGGGCGCGTGGGGCGGGCGCGGGTACGGCGGGGGCTGGTACGACGGCGGCGGGGGCGGCCGGTGCGGGTACGGCGGGGGCTGGTACGACGGTGGTGGGGGCGGCCGGTGCGGGTACGGCGGGGGCTGGTACGACGGTGGTGGGGGCCGGTGCGGGTACGACGGGGACGGGTCGTAGGACATCCCGGTGCTCCTTGCGTGGCTCGGGTCCGGTAGGGCGGACCGCAGGGAGGTGGGGGTGGCGAGCCACGCACGTTACTCGCCGGTTCGGCCATGCGCTGCGTTTTGGCCAAACTGATCGGTCGGTATGCGGCCCGGCCCCTGACCTCGGGTGTTACCCGCGTTAACCAGAGGCTTCGGGGGTGCGGCCGCCCGCGCCTCCCTTTGTGTTCCCCTTGCATCCATCTGCCCGGGGGCGGATCCCCGCTTGACCCTGACGTCGCGGGAGGGTGGATGCTCGGTGCGTCCTGAGGTGGAGGGCAACCCCTAGATCCGCTCCACCGAAGGGCGGACAGCCCCTAGGGGTACCTCCGTACTACGGCCGGGGGAGGGTTCGTACCGACGGAGGACGAGACGGGCCCGGTGACGTCCTTAAATTGGCTTTACGCCCCTGGGGGGGGCGGCGAACCGCACCCGCGGGGGTGGGGTTTTCCCCAGTAAAAGAGTGCGCTGAACACCAGCGCGGTCGACCCCCGGTTCCGGCCAGACTCTTCGACATAGCAGCACGGCCCACGCACGGCGGCCCGTACACCGCGGCGGGGCGCGGCACCACGTACATCACATCGGTACCGGTCGGCGTGAGCCGTCGGCACCGGGCGGCTCACCTGATGACCGACATAGGAGACTTGACATGACATCGGCCGTAAGTATTCCCGCACACGGGGGCACTGGAGGGCGTACGGCCGTTGCCGCGCGAGCGCGGCAGGTCGTGAAGGCGTACGGATCCGGCGAGACCAGGGTGGTCGCCCTCGACCACGTGGACGTGGACATCGCCCGCGGCCAGTTCACCGCGATCATGGGGCCGTCGGGGTCCGGCAAGTCCACGCTGATGCACTGCCTGGCCGGCCTGGACACCGTCTCCAGCGGGCAGATCTACCTCGACGAGACCGAGATAACCGGCCTGAAGGACAAGAAGCTCACCCAGCTGCGCCGGGACCGGATCGGCTTCATCTTCCAGGCGTTCAACCTGCTCCCGACGCTGAACGCGCTCGAGAACATCACGCTGCCCATGGACATCGCCGGGCGCAAGTACGACCGCGCCTGGCTGGACCGGGTCGTGGAGACCGTGGGACTCGCCGGGCGGCTCAAGCACCGGCCGACCCAGCTCTCCGGCGGCCAGCAGCAGCGCGTCGCGGTGGCGCGGGCGCTCGCCGCACGGCCCGAGATCATCTTCGGCGACGAGCCGACCGGAAACCTCGACTCGCGCGCCGGCGCCGAGGTGCTGGGCTTCCTGCGCCGGTCGGTCACCGAACTGGGCCAGACCATCGTGATGGTCACCCACGACCCGGTGGCCGCCAGTTACGCGGACCGCGTGCTGTATCTCGCCGACGGCCGGATCGTGGACGAGATGTACAAGCCGACCGCGGACGCGGTCCTCGACCGGATGAAGGACTTCGACGCCCGGGGGCGCACGTCATGACCGTCGTGAAGACCTCGATGCGCAACTTCTTCGCGCACAAGGGCCGGATGGCGCTCTCGGCGGTGGCGGTACTGCTGTCGGTGGCGTTCGTGTGCGGCACCCTGGTGTTCACCGACACGATGAACACCACCTTCGACAAGCTCTTCGCGGTCACGTCGTCGGACGTGACGGTCATGCCGAAGGACGCCGAGGCCGAGGACACCCCGCAGAACGGCGTGCCCGAGGCCCTGCCGACGTCCGTGCTGGAGCAGGTCCGCAAGGCGGAGGGCGTCAAGTCGGCCGAGGGCGCGGTCGCCTCGATGAACGTGACCGTCGTCGACCGTGACAACGACAACGTGGGCGCCACCAACGGCGCTCCGACCATCGCGGGCAACTGGACGAAGAACGACCTCCGGTCGATGGAGATCACCACCGGAAACGCCCCGCGCGGGCCCACCGAGGTGATGGTCGACGCCGACACCGCCGACAAACACGACCTGAAGCTCGGTGACGAACTGCGCACCATCGCGCAGACCGGCGACTTCAAGGCCAGGATCGTCGGCATCGCCTCCTTCACGGTGACCAACCCCGGCGCCGCCGTCCTCTACTTCGACACTCCCACCGCCCAGCGCGAACTGCTCGGCACCACCGGTAAATTCACCCAGCTCAACGTCACCGCCGCGTCCGGCGTCTCCGACGCGCAGCTCAAGCAGAACGTCGCCGAGGCCCTGGGCAGCACCTACAAGGTCCAGACGGCCAAGGAGAACGCCGACGAGAACCGCAAGGACGTCGGCGAGTTCATGAACGTCATCAAGTACGCCATGCTCGGCTTCGCCGGAATCGCGTTCCTGGTCGGCATCTTCCTGATCATCAACACGTTCTCCATGCTGGTCGCCCAGCGCACCCGCGAGATCGGCCTGATGCGAGCCATCGGCTCCTCCCGGCGGCAGGTCAACCGTTCGGTGCTCGTCGAGGCCCTCCTCCTCGGCATCGTCGGCTCGATCCTCGGTGTCGCGGCCGGCGTCGGAATCGCCATCGGCCTGATGAAGCTCATGTCGGCGGCGGGCATGAACCTCTCCACCGACGACCTGACCATCAAGACGACGACACCCGTGGTCGGCCTGGTCCTCGGCATCGTGGTCACGGTCCTGGCCGCCTACCTGCCGGCCCGCCGCGCCGGCAAGGTCTCCCCGATGGCGGCCCTGCGCGACGCCGGTACGCCGGCCGACGGCAAGGCCGGCTGGATACGCGGCCTGATCGGCCTCGTCCTCACCGGCGCCGGCGCCGCGGCACTGTTCACGGCCGCCGCCGCCGACAAGGCGAGCGAGGGTTCGCTGATGCTCGGTGCGGGCATCGTGCTGTCCCTCATCGGCTTCGTCGTCATCGGCCCGCTGCTGGCCGGCTTCGTGGTCCGGGTGATCAGCGCGGTGCTGCTGCGGGCCTTCGGCCCGGTCGGCCGCCTGGCCGAGCGCAACGCCCTGCGCAACCCGCGCCGCACCGGCGCCACGGGTGCCGCCCTGATGATCGGCCTCGCGCTCGTCGCCTGCCTCTCCGTGGTCGGCTCCTCCATGGTCGCCTCGGCCACCAGCGAGCTGGACAAGACCGTCGGCGCGGACTTCATCGTCCAGGGCAACCAGCGGATCGTGCCGCAGGCCGAGAAGGCGATGCAGGACACGCCCGGGCTGGAGCACGTCACCCGCTACAAGATGCTCGACGCCACGCTGACCTCGCCCGACGGCAAGACCGACGACGACGGCATCACGGCCGCCGACCCGACGTACGCCCAGGACGTGCGCCGCGCGACGACGGAGGGCGATCTCTCCGCCGCCTACGGGCCGGACGCCATGTCGGTCGGCACGGACTACGCGAAGAAGCACGACGTGCACGTCGGCGACACGATCTCCGTCACCTTCAAGGGCGGTGAGACCGCGAAGCTCAAGGTCGCCGCGATCACCGACGACGACGTGGCCATCGACCAGGGCGCCCGGTACATCAGCATCGAGACGATGCGGAAGTACCTGCCGGCCGACAGCGTCCCGCCGAACACGATCATGTTCGCCAAGGCCGAGGACGGCCAGTCGGACCAGGCTTACGCGGCACTGAAGAAGTCCCTGGACGCCTACCCGCAGTACCAGGTGGCCGACCAGACCGACTACAAGCAGGAGCTGAAGGACCAGATCGGCCAGCTGCTGAACATGGTCTACGGCCTGCTCGCCCTGGCGATCATCGTCGCGATCCTCGGTGTGGTGAACACGCTGGCGCTGTCGGTGGTCGAGCGGACCCGGGAGATCGGCCTGATGCGGGCGATCGGCCTCTCCCGCCGCCAGCTGCGCCGGATGATCCGCATGGAGTCCGTCGTCATCGCCCTCTTCGGTGCCCTGCTGGGCCTGGGGCTGGGCCTGGGCTGGGGCGCGACGGCACAGAAGCTCCTCGCCCTGGAGGGCCTGAACGTCCTCGACATCCCCTGGCCGACGATCATCGGCGTCTTCATCGGCTCGGCCTTCGTGGGCCTGTTCGCCGCGCTGGTCCCGGCGTTCCGGGCGGGCCGCATGAACGTCCTGAACGCCATCGCGACGGAGTGACCGAGGGACGGAGTGACCGAGTGACGGAGTGACGGAGTAGCGACCGACGGCCACCGCACACGGGGGTTGCGGGGGAACACCCGGCGCCGGAAGCCTGAGGGCTTCCGGCGCCGGCCCGTTTCCGCCCGACGGGAGCACCGGTTACCGGGAGCACCGGCCAAGGCCAACCGGAGTGCCGCCCACCGGGAGTACCGGCCAACGCGGCCCCGACGCCCGCCGCCTCCGGCCGTCCGAGCCGGTTGCCGTCCTGGGGCTGCTTCCGGCCGTCCCAGCCGGTTGCCGTCCTGGGTGGCCTTTCGGCCCACCGAGTCGGGTGGCGAGTGGCGAGTGGGCACGGGCCGGGGATGCCCCATCAGGGTTTGAATCCTGGAATCCCCTGGTGGGGTCACCGCCACGCCGGTCATCCTGGCGGCGGGCCTCGTCCACAGCCCCGGCGCCGGCAAGCGCAGCGTCGTACGCTGGACACCCCCGGCCCTCACACCGCCGGGTTACTCGTGTTGTCCACCCCGCACCCACACCCGCACCCCCAGGACGGAAGCGCCCCCTCCATGAGCCTGCACGGTCTGCTCGACGCCGTAGTCAAGGACACCGCCCTCGCGGAAGCGATCTCGGCGGCCGCAGACGGCAACCGCATGCACGTCGACCTGGTCGGCCCGCCCGCGGCCCGCGCCTTCTCGGTCGCCGCGCTGGCCCGGGAGACGGCCCGCCCCGTGCTGGCCGTGACCGCGACGGGACGCGAGGCGGAGGACCTGGCCGCGGCCCTGCGCTCCCTGCTGCCCCAGGAGGGCGTCGTGGAGTACCCCTCCTGGGAGACGCTCCCGCACGAGCGGCTCAGCCCTCGCAGCGACACCGTCGGCCGCCGCCTGGCCGTCCTGCGCCGCCTGGCTCACCCCCGCCCCGACGACCCCGAGACCGGCCCGGTCTCCGTCGTCGTCGCGCCCGTACGCTCCGTGCTCCAGCCGCAGGTCAAGGGTCTCGGTGATCTGGAGCCGGTCGCCCTGCGCAGCGGCCAGAGCGTCGACCTGGAAGAGATCGTCCAAGCCCTGGCGGCCGCCGCGTACGCGCGCGTGGAGCTGGTCGAGAAGCGTGGCGAGTTCGCCGTCCGCGGCGGCATCCTGGACGTCTTCCCGCCCACCGAGGAGCACCCCCTCCGCGTCGAGTTCTGGGGCGACGACGTCGAGGAGATCCGTTACTTCAAGGTCGCCGACCAGCGGTCCCTGGAGGTCGCCGACCACGGCCTGTGGGCCCCGCCCTGCCGCGAGCTGCTGCTCACGGACGACGTACGGGAGCGTGCCCGGGTCCTCGCCGAGGACCACCCGGAGCTGGGCGAACTGCTCGGCAAGATCGCCGAGGGGATCGCCGTCGAGGGCATGGAGTCCCTGGCCCCCGTCCTCGTCGACGACATGGAACTGCTGCTGGACGTCCTGCCCAAGGGCGCCATGACCCTGGTCTGCGACCCCGAGCGGGTGCGCACCCGGGCCGCCGACCTCGTGGCCACGAGCCAGGAGTTCCTCCAGGCGTCCTGGGCGGCCACCGCCGGCGGAGGCGAGGCGCCGATCGACGTCGACGCGGCCTCCCTGTGGTCCCTCGCGGACGTCCGGGAACGGGCCCGCGAGCTGGACATGATGTGGTGGTCCGTGTCGCCGTTCGCGGCCGACGACGCGCTGGAGGACGCCGACACCCTCAAGCTCGGCATGCACGCCCCCGAGACCTACCGCGGCGACACCGCCAAGGCGCTGGCCGACACCAAGGGCTGGCTCGCCGACGGCTGGCGCGCGGTCTACGTCACCGAGGGCCACGGCCCGGCCGCCCGCACCGTCGAGGTTCTCGGCGGCGAGGGCATCGCGGCCCGCCTCGACAGCGACCTCGGCACCCTCAGCCCCTCCGTCGTACACGTCTCCTGCGGCTCGATCGACTACGGCTTCGTCGACCAGGCGCTCAAGCTCGCCGTGCTCACCGAGACCGACCTGACCGGCCAGAAGGCCGCCGGCCGCGAGGGCGCCCGGATGCCGGCCCGGCGGCGCAAGACCATCGACCCGCTCACCCTGGAGGCGGGCGACTACATCGTCCACGAGCAGCACGGCGTGGGCCGCTACATCGAGATGGTCCAGCGCACCGTGCAGGGCGCCACGCGCGAGTACCTGGTGGTGGAGTACGCCCCCGCAAAGCGCGGCCAGCCCGGCGACCGGCTCTACATCCCCACCGACCAGCTGGAGCAGATCACCAAGTACGTCGGCGGGGAGGCCCCCACCCTGCACCGCCTCGGCGGCGCCGACTGGACCAAGACCAAGGCCCGCGCGAAGAAGGCGGTCAAGGAGATCGCCGCCGACCTGATCAAGCTCTACAGCGCGCGGATGGCGGCGCCGGGACACGCGTTCGGCGCGGACACCCCCTGGCAGCGCGAGCTGGAGGACGCCTTCCCGTACGCGGAGACCCCCGACCAGCTCACCACCATCGCCGAGGTCAAGGAGGACATGGAGAAGACGGTCCCCATGGACCGCCTGATCTGCGGCGACGTCGGCTACGGCAAGACCGAGATCGCGGTCCGTGCCGCCTTCAAGGCCGTCCAGGACGGCAAGCAGGTGGCCGTACTGGTCCCGACGACCCTGCTGGTGCAGCAGCACTTCGGGACGTTCGGCGAGCGCTACGCCCAGTTCCCCGTGAACGTGAAGGCGCTGTCCCGCTTCCAGACCGACACCGAGGCGAAGGCGACCCTGGAGGGCCTGCGCGAGGGTTCGGTGGACATCGTCATCGGCACCCACCGCCTCTTCTCCTCCGAGACCAAGTTCAAGGACCTCGGCCTGGTCATCGTCGACGAGGAGCAGCGCTTCGGCGTGGAGCACAAGGAGCAGCTGAAGAAGCTCCGCGCCAACGTCGACGTGCTCACCATGTCCGCCACCCCCATCCCGCGCACCCTGGAGATGGCCGTCACCGGCATCCGCGAGATGTCCACGATCACCACCCCGCCGGAGGAGCGCCACCCGGTGCTGACCTTCGTCGGCCCCTACGAGCAGAAGCAGATCGGTGCCGCGATCCGTCGCGAGCTGCTGCGCGAGGGCCAGGTCTTCTACATCCACAACCGCGTCGAGTCCATCGACCGCGCGGCGGCCCGGCTGCGCGAGATCGTCCCCGAGGCGCGCATCGCCACCGCCCACGGCCAGATGTCGGAGCAGGCGCTGGAACAGGTCGTCGTCGACTTCTGGGAGAAGAAGTTCGACGTGCTGGTCTCCACGACCATCGTCGAGTCCGGCATCGACATCTCCAACGCCAACACCCTCATCGTCGAGCGCGGTGACAACTTCGGCCTCAGCCAGCTCCACCAGCTGCGCGGCCGCGTCGGCCGAGGCCGCGAGCGGGGTTACGCGTACTTCCTCTACCCGCCGGAGAAGCCGCTGACCGAGACCGCGCACGAGCGCCTGGCGACCATCGCCCAGCACACCGAGATGGGCGCGGGCATGTACGTGGCGATGAAGGACCTGGAGATCCGCGGCGCCGGCAACCTGCTCGGCGGCGAGCAGTCCGGTCACATCGCGGGCGTCGGCTTCGACCTGTACGTGCGGATGGTCGGCGAGGCGGTCGCCGACTACCGGGCCTCCCTGGAGGGCGGTGTCGAGGAGGAGCCGCCGCTCGAGGTCAAGATCGAGCTGCCCGTCGACGCGCACGTCCCGCACGACTACGCCCCCGGCGAGCGGCTGCGGCTCCAGGCGTACCGGTCGATCGCCTCCGCCAACAGCGAGGAGGACGTCAAGGCCGTACGCGAGGAGCTCGTCGACCGCTACGGCAAGCTGCCGGAGCCGGTGGAGAACCTGCTGCTGGTCGCGGGCCTGCGCATGCTCGCGCGGGCGTGCGCCGTCGGCGAGATCGTGCTCCAGGGCAACAACATCCGCTTCGCGCCGGTGGAGTTGCGCGAGTCCCAGGAGCTGCGGCTCAAGCGGCTCTACCCCGGGAGCGTCATCAAGGCGGGCGCCCACCAGCTCCTCGTACCACGCCCGAAGACCGCGAAGGTCGGTGGAAAGCCGCTGGTCGGCCGTGAACTGCTCGGCTGGGTCGGGGAGTTCCTGACCTCGATCCTGGGGTCGTAGCCGCCGCGACGCGACGAAGCCCTCCGCGACGAAAGCCGTCCGCGACGAAAGCCGTCCGTGACGAAGCCGTCCGCGACGAAGCCCTCCGCGACGAAGCCCTCCGCGACGAAGCCCTCCACGGGTGTCAGGCCCGTGGACGGCTTCGTCGTGGTCGAGGTGGCGGGAGGCGCTACTGCTGCTCCGGCCGGTTGCCGCCCCCCTCGCGCCCGAAGCCGAGCTTGCCCTCGGCCTGCTGCTGCGCGGCGTCGACCTGCTTCTCGTGCTTGCCGCCGGTCCTCTGATTGACCTGCTGCTCGGCGGCGTCGGACATCTTCCTTGACCTGTCCTTGTCCTTGCCGGCCATGCTCTTCATCTTGTCGAGGATGCCCATGCAGAGCTCCTTCCGAGACGTGACTCACTGTCGACCGTACGACATATATGTCCCGCATGCCCAATAAAGCCCACTATGGTCTGGACCTCTCCGTCGCTACGGTGATAGCGGCGAACGGCAAGGGGAGGGGTACCCATGAGGCGCAGCAGGATCCGTACCGGATGGGCCGCGGGCGCGGCCCTCGCGCTGGCCCTGGTCACCGGGTGCGAGGGCCTCGACGGCGACGGGACCTCGTCCTCGGGCAGCGGTGCCGAGGCACCGGCCGACGGGCAGGCCGCGGGACCGGCCGTCAGTCCGCTGGGCAACCCGGACGGGACCGGACCCGGCCTCGCCCCGGTCACGGGCGACACCGACGAGGCGACGGCCCGCAAACTCATCGAAGGGCTGAAGACCAAAGGGCGCGGCCCCAAGACGGGATACGACCGCGACGAGTTCGGCTACGCCTGGATGGACTCGGCCGACGGCGTACCGCTCGCCCGGAACGGCTGCGACACACGGAACGATTTGCTCAAGCGCGACGGTCAGGACCTGCGCTTCCGCTCCGGCTCCGACTGTGTGGTCGTCGCCATGACGCTGGACGACCCGTACACCGGCACGGCCATCGAGTGGCGCAAGCAGAAGGCGAGCGAGGTCCAGATCGACCACGTCGTGCCGCTGTCGTACAGCTGGCAGATGGGCTCCTCGCGGTGGGCGGAGAGCAAACGCGAACAACTGGCGAACGATCCGCTCAACCTGCTCCCCGTCCAGGGCCGCGCCAACTCCGCCAAGGGCGACTCCGGACCGGCCTCCTGGCTCCCGCCCGCCAAGCCGGTCCGGTGCGCGTACGCCGTCCGCTTCGCCCAGGTCGCCGACAAGTACGAACTGGCGGTGACCACGCCGGACCGGCAGGCGATGCTGCGGCAGTGCGGCGGCTGAGGCGGGCTCGGGGCGGCGGGGAAAACCGCTTCCGGCCGGACTGGCGGGCCGTGCGGGACGCCGTGCTCGACGCCTGGGGGAACTTCGACCGGGCCGGCCGCCTCGACGACCGGCCGGGCCTGGCCCGTTCCCTGCCCGTCATCGAACTCCTCGACGACGACGTCGACCTGGCGCCCGCCCGCCACCTGCCGCCCCCGACGGCCACCGACGGCGCCGGCCGGCTCGCGCAGGTGCGCGAGCGCCTCGGCGAGACCCTGCGCCTGACCGCCGACCTCACCCCACCGGCCGCCGACACCGCACAGCCCGCGCCCCGCTGGCCGCTCACCACCGTCGGCGAACTCGTCCGCGGCGGCGCACTGGTGCTGCGCACCGGCACGAACGGCGGCCACGCGCGCGTGCCGCTGCTCACCGACCACGACGTACTCGCCGGCACCGGCCCCTCCGGCAGCCTCCCCGAGAGCGACGAGGAACCCGTACTGACCGAGCCGGGCGACGTCGTCGTCCCGGTCCTCGGCGGCGGCTCCGTCGCGCGGGTGATCGACGACGCCACCGCCGGTGCCGCCCTGGGGCGCAACCTCGTGCTCCTGCGCCCCGAACCCGCCGCACTCGACCCCTGGTTCCTCGCCGGGTTCCTGCGCGGCACCGCCAACAACCGCCAGGCCGGCAGTTACGCCTCCACCGCCACCCGGCTCGACGTCCGCCGCCTCCAGCTCCCCCGGCTCCCGCTCGACGCCCAGCACCGCTACGGCGCCCGCTTTCGCGCCCTCGACGAGTTCGAACGGGCGCTCAGGCTCACGGGCCGCCTCGGCGAACAGCTCGTACGGGGCATGTACGACGGGCTCACGGACGGCACGGTGGCCCCCGGTCGATGACCTGTTGGTGATCGGTACGGCAACGGTTCGGTACAACCGGGGACCACTGTCGGTCCCGGCCTATACGCTCGGACTTCCACACCGAACGACCCGTTCGTCCGTTCGTTCGCCCGTCCGTTCGTCCGTTCGTCCGTTCGTCCGTTCGGCATGTAGGCATCACCGGTCCAGGAGCAGTCATGTACGGCAACAGCGCCGCCGGGCCGCCGCCCTCCCGTGGCGCGGCCACCGTCATCACCCTGCGTGTGCTGTTCGCCGCCGCCGGATTCCTGACCTGCGGCCTGCTCGCCTGCGTCCCGCTGTTCCGGATCGCCGTACTGCGCGGCCGCGGGCTCGACTGGGCCGTGGCCTGGCTGAGCCTGCCGCTGTCCATCGGCTGCCTCGCCGTGGTCGGCTCGCTGCCGGAGACCGACCGCCGGACGGACGTCGCCATGGCCGCTCTCCTGCTGATCGGAGCGGCGGCCGCCGCGTACTTCCTGGTGGTCGACATACGCCTGCACGCCGCACCGCGGCAGTTCACCGGCTACCCGCCGCCGCCTCAGGCCCTCGCCGCGCACTACGGCCAGACCCAGCCCGCGGGACCGTACGCGCCCACGCTCGTACCGCAGGCCCCGTACCCCCCGGCCCCGAGACCAGCCCACCCCGGTTTCCAGGCGCCCCAGGCACCGGTCTCCCAGCCACCGGCCCACCCGGCACCGATGTCCCAAGCACCGGTGCCCCATGACTCGGTGACCCGGACATCCGTGCCCCGGGCGCCCGCTCCCACCCCGCCTCCCGCTCCCGCTCCGCCGCCCCGGCACCCCGCCCCCGCCCCCGCCCGCATCGACCAGGTCCGCGCCGAGCTCGACGAGCTCAGTGACTACCTGCGCAAGCACGAGAGCAACGGCGAAAACCAGGGCGGACGGTGACCGTGGCGGCAGGGCGTGTCGTCGCCGACCGGTACGAGCTGTCCACGCTCATCGGCCAGGGCGGCATGGGCCAGGTCTGGACGGCGTACGACCGGCGGCTCGACCGGCGCGTGGCGGTGAAGCTGCTGCGCCCCGACAAGGTGGCCGGCCAGGAGGCCGACGAACTGCGCCGCCGGTTCGTGCGGGAGTGCCGGGTGACCGCACAGGTCGACCACCCCGGGCTCGTCACCGTGCACGACGCGGGCAGCGAGGGCGAGGAGCTGTTCCTCGTCATGCAGTACGTCGACGGCGCCGACCTCTCCGACCACCTCGCCGAGCACGACCCGTACCCCTGGCAGTGGGCGGTCGCGGTCGCCGCGCAACTGTGCGCCGTACTGAGCGCCGTGCACGCCGTGCCGATCGTCCACCGCGACCTCAAGCCGCGCAACGTGATGGTGAAGCAGGACGGCACCGTCACCGTCCTCGACCTCGGCGTCGCCTCCGTCATGGACGCCGACACCACCCGCCTCACCCACACCGGCACTCCCATCGGTTCGCCCGCCTACATGGCGCCCGAGCAGGCCATGGGCGGCGCGGTCGGCCCGTACACCGACCTGTACGCACTCGGCGTACTCCTGCACGAGCTGCTCAGCGGAGACGTCCCGTTCGCCGGCTCCACCGCCCTCGGCGTGCTCCACCGGCACCTGTACGAACCGCCGCTGCCCGTACGCCGCATCCGCCCCGAGGTCCCCGAGGCGCTCGAAGCCCTGGTCCTGCGCCTGCTCGCCAAGGACCCGCAGCACCGGCCCGCCTCCGCCCAGGAGGTCTACGAGCACCTGGCGCTGCTGCTGCCCGCGCGCGGCATGCCCACCGGCGGCCCCCTCGACCCCACCCGCCCCTTCGTCCGCCCGCACGCCCCCTGGCCCGACCGCGCCCGCACCCCCGCGTCCCGGCCGGCACCCGTGCCGCCGGTCGCCGAGGCGGAGAAGCCGGACGTCGCCCGCGCCGTCGACGACGTCAAGCGCCTCCTCGGCGAGGGCCGTATCACCCAGGCCGTCGACATCCTCGGCGCGATCCTGCCCGCCGCCGCCGAGCAGCACGGCGAACGCTCCCCGGTCGTCCGCACCCTGCGCAAGCAGTACGCGGCCACCCTCATGGACGACGGCCAGTACCGGCGCGCCCTGCCCGAGCTGCGCCGCCTCGCCGACGAACGAGCCGCGGAGGCCGGCCAGGCCGACCCGCAGTCCCTGCGCCACCGCTACGACGCCGCCCAGTGCCTGGAGCAGCTCGGCGAACCGGCGGCCGCCCTCGCCGAGTACCGCGCGCTGCTGCCGTACTACGAGAACCAGTACGCCGCCGGCGACCCCGACCTCGCCCACGACGTCCGCCGCCGCATCGGCCACCTGCTCCTCGCCCTCGGCGACCGCGCCGCCGCCCACGAGACGCTGGCCCGGCTGCTGCACGACGTGGAGCGCCTGCACGGCCCCGGCCACCCGCTCGCGGCCGAGATCCGGCGCACCCTCCAGTGGCTCGGCCAGGTACGCGGCTGACGGCCGCGACCCCGGCCCGCGGGGCGGCGCGGACGGCGCGGCGGTGCCCGAAGTCCTGGTGAATCGTTGGTCGAATGGGTTGGCCAGAGCCGGGCCACTGCCTACCATCGATCATCGCAAGACTTTGTGCACCGTCGCACAATCTCCAACGGGAGGTTTCCTTGCACCGCCGCCGTCGCACCGCGCTCCTCCTCACCGCCGCGATCGCCGCGGCGCCCCTGCTCACCGCCTGCGGCAACGACGCGCATCCGGGGGCGGCGGCCGTCGTGGGCGACCAGCGGATCACCATCGCCCAGCTGGAGAACCGCGTCGACGAGGTACGCGAGGCACAGCGGGCCGCCGTCCCGGACGACGCCCAGTACCAGCAGGTCGTCGCCCGCACCGGCACCCTCACCCGCGACACCCTGCACGGCATGGTCCTCGACCGGGTCCTGCACCGCGCCGCCCAGGACGCGGACGTGACCGTCACCCGCCGGGAGGTGCAGGAGATGCGCGGCGGCCTCGAGGAGCAGGCAGGCGGCGCGAAGGAGCTGGAGACCGTCTGGCTGCAGCAGTACGGCGTCGCGCCCGACCGCCTCGACGACAACCTCCGGCTCCAGCTGGAGGCCCAGAAGCTCGCCGAGAACCTCGGCACCGACACCAGTCGGCCCGAGTTCTGGCAGGCCCTGTCCAAGGCCTCCGAGAAGCTCGACGTCGACCTCAACCCGCGCTACGGCGCGTGGGACGTACAGAAGAGCAGCCGCGTCGACACCAAGGTGCCGTGGGTGCGGGAGATCACGGCGGCGGAGACGCAACAGACGGCGTAACGGTCCTGCGGGACCGCCCCACCGGACGGTATGGGCGCTGTGGACGACGGCCCTGTGGACAACGGGCCCTGTGGACAACTCACGGGGCCGTCCGCCGCGTGCGTTACGTTCTGATCGTGAACGCAACCACCGCCGACACCACCCCCGGCACCGCCCCCGACCCCGGCCGCGTCGTCCTGCTCACCACCAGCCATCGCGTCGCCCCCGGCCTGCTGTCCTGGCCCGCCTGGCAGGCCCTGCGCACCGCCGACCGCGTGCTGTGCGCCGACGGCGCGCACCCGCAGCTGCCGTACCTGCGCGAGGCGGGCATACGGGTCGACGAGGCGGCCCCGACCGCCGAGGAGCTGGTCGCCGCCTGCGCCGGCGGTCACACGGTGGTGGTCGTGGCGAGCGGTGAGGGCGACCCCGCCCTCACCGACGGACTGGCCCGCCTCGCCGGATCCGGCCGCGTCCAGATGCCGGACCTTGAGCTGCTCCCCGCCTCCTACGACCTCCCGGGCGCCCGCCTGCTCGACCTCGTCCAGGTCATGGACCGGATCCGCGCCGAGTGCCCCTGGTCGTCGCGGCGCACCCACGAGGGCCTGGCCAAGTACGCCATCGAGGAGGCGTACGAACTCGTCGAGGCCATCGAGGACGGCGACCGCGACGAGCTCCGGGAGGAACTGGGCGACGTGCTCCTCCAGGTCGTCTTCCACGCCCGCATCGCGGAGGAGGACCCCGACACGCCGTTCTCCGTCGACGACGTGGCCGGGACCATCGTCGACAAGCTGATCCACCGCCACCCGCACGTCTTCGGTGACGAGACGGCGTCCACCCCGGAGGAGGTCAGGGAGCACTGGCTGCGCACCAAGGCGGCGGAGAAGCAGCGCACCTCGGTCACCGAAGGAGTCCCCCTCGGCCAGCCGGGCCTCGCCCTCGCCGCCAAGCTCGCCTCCCGGGTGCGCACGGCGGGCCTCCCGGTCCCGATGCCCTCCGGCGAGGGCATCGGCTACGAACTGCTGGCCCTGGCGGCACGCGCCGAGGCCGAGGGCACGGACCCGGAGGCGGCACTGAGAGCGGCGGCCCGGGCGTACCGTGACGCGATCCGGGAGGCCGAGGGCGCCGGGCGCTGAGGCCGCCGGTGCCGCCCAGAGCCCGCGGAGGGAGGGACACCGGCACCCCGGGCCCCTCCGCCTCCCCGGATACGGTCAAGGGGTGACCGACCACTCCACGCCCGACCGCCCCACGCCCGACCACTCCACGCCCGGCCGCCCCACGCCCGGCCGCCCCACGCCCGACCACCCCATGCCCGGCCGCCCCGCCCCCGAGCTCTTCACCTGGGAGTTCGCGAGCGACCCGTATCCCGCCTACGCATGGCTGCGCGAGCACGCTCCGGTGCACCGCACGCGGCTGCCCAGCGGTGTGGAGGCCTGGCTGGTCACCCGGTACGCCGACGCCAAGCACGCCCTCGCCGACCCGCGGCTGTCGAAGAACCCGGCGCACCACGACGAGCCCGCGCACGCCAAGGGCAAGACCGGTATCCCGGGGGAGCGGAAGGCCGAGCTCATGACCCATCTGCTGAACATCGACCCGCCGGACCACACGAGGCTGCGCCGACTGGTCAGCAAGGCGTTCACACCCCGCCGGGTCGCCGAGTTCGCCCCCCGGGTGCAGGAGCTCGCCGACGACCTCATCGGCCGCTTCGCCGGCACCGGCAGCGCCGACCTGATCCACGAGTTCGCCTTCCCCTTGCCCATCTACGCCATCTGCGACCTGCTCGGCGTGCCCCGGGAGGACCAGGACGACTTCCGGGACTGGGCGGGCATGATGATCCGTCACGGCGGCGGACCGCGGGGCGGGGTCGCGCGGTCGGTGAAGAAGATGCGGGGCTACCTCGCCGACCTCATCCACCGCAAGCGCGCCGCGCTGCCCCCCGAGCCCGGCCCCGGCGAGGACCTCATCTCGGGGCTCATCCGCGCCTCCGACCACGGCGAGCACCTCACCGAGAACGAGGCCGCGGCGATGGCCTTCATCCTGCTCTTCGCGGGCTTCGAGACCACGGTCAACCTCATCGGCAACGGCACGTACGCCCTGCTCACCCACCCCGGGCAGCGGGCCCGCCTGCAGACGTCGCTCGCCGCCAAAGACCGCGCCCTGCTGGAGACCGGCGTCGAGGAACTGCTGCGCTACGACGGCCCGGTGGAACTGGCCACCTGGCGTTTCGCCACCCGCCCGCTCACCATCGGCGGGCAGGACATCGCGGCCGGCGACCCCGTCCTCGTCGTCCTCGCCGCCGCCGACCGGGACCCGGAGCGCTTCACGGACCCGGACACCCTGGACCTCTCCCGCCGGGACAGCCAGCACCTCGGGTACGGCCACGGCATCCACTACTGCCTCGGCGCCCCGCTCGCCCGGCTGGAGGGACAGACCGCGCTCGCCACGCTCCTCACGCGCCTCCCGGATCTGCGCCTCGCCGCGGACCCGGCCGAACTGCGCTGGCGCGGCGGGCTCATCATGCGCGGTCTGCGCACCTTGCCCGTGTCGTTCACACCCGTCCCGTCAACGGCGGGCAACGGTCCGGCGCCGACGCAAAAGTGACACGCGCTCAACTCTGTGATCTTCACGTGATCTACGCGGCATGAACTTGTGACAAGCGATCATCTGCCTATACGTTCACGAATCAGCGTGGCGCAGAGCATCATCCGCCGCGCGGTCCCCGCAGTCTCGTGAAAGGTCGTCGCATGCTCTCCGGGAACGGTCGTCACCGCCGCCCCCGCCAGGCTCCCGCCCTGGTCGTCGCCGCCGGAGTGACCGGCTCCGCCATCGCGATCCCGCTTCTCGGAGCCACCGGAGTCCACGCGGCCGACGGGGCGAACTGGGACCGGGTCGCCGAGTGCGAGACCGGCGGCGCCTGGAGCCAGAACAGCGGCAACGGCTACTACGGCGGCCTGCAGCTGTCCCAGGACGCCTGGGAGCGGTACGGCGGTACGGAGTACGCGCCGAGCCCCGATCAGGCCAGTCGCTCCCAGCAGATAAGAGTCGCCGAGAAGATACACGCGGACCAGGGCATCGCCGCCTGGCCGACCTGCGGTCTGCTCGCGGGCCTGGGCAACGACTCGGCCTCCGCCGTCGGCGGCGCGGGTGACGGCTCGTCGAAGGGGTCGCAGACCCCGGAGACTTCGGACGCCCCCGACGCGTCCGGCTCCTCCGGCCTGTCCGACTCGTCCGGTTCGGGCGAGTCGTCGGATCCCACGTCCGGTGCATCCTCCTCTCCCGCGTCCCCCTCGGCGTCCTCGTCACCCTCTTCCGACTCCACGTCGGGCGGGGAGGATTCGACCAAGTCCGACACATCCCCTGAATCCGATCCGACGGGGAGCGCCGGCTCGCAGCAGGGTGCCGACGCCTCATCCACGGCTTCGCCGGAGTCGGAGAGTGGCGAATCGGACAAGTCGGGGCGCGATGACGGCTCTTCGGCTCTCACCGGCACCGAGGAGTCCGGCGCGGGCAAGCACCGCGGCGGCAGCGCCGCCGAAGGCGTGCCGGACGGCCGTGCGGCCGACTCGTCGGGGCGGCACGCCTCGCGCGGCGAGGGTGAGTCGCGAGAGGTCGTGGACGGCTCGTACACGGTCCGGTCCGGCGACAGTCTCTGGGGCATCGCCGACTCCCTGGAGCTCGACGGCGGGTGGCGCTCGCTCTACGCCGGCAACGAGGAAGTCGTCGGCACCGACCCGGACCACATCCTGCCCGGTCAGACGCTCACGGTCACGGGCGAATCGGGCGAAAAGTAGGGCCAGTTCACGTCATGGTTAGAGACTGTATGTCCGTTTTGGATCACGTGAGAGATAGGTCTCAGAAGCCGTGATCGTCTTTGAAAATCCGCGGAGAGCGTGGCTACGGTCATGAGCGCTCGCCATCGCGGGCCCCGGCTGCCGCAACGCCGAATCCTGCCAGCGGCCGTCCGGGAACAGTCGTCGCGCAAGCGCCGAAGGCAGGAGCGGGGGACCCAAGGTAAGTGCCGCACCGGGCAGTTGAGCCGGAGCGGCTAGGGGTGGAGCCGAGTTCCGCGAGGAACCCGGCCGGGCAACTCAACCGGCCCGAACCCGACAGCTCACCTCGCAGGCGTCGGTGAGGGGATCAACCATGCTGTTTTCCGGCAAGGGCAAGCACCGCCGTCCGTCCAAGGCCACCCGTGTCATCGCCGTCGCCGGTGTCACCGGTGCCGCCGTCGCCGCCCCGCTGATGGCGGCCGGCAACGCCTCCGCCGCCACCGCGTCCGAGTGGGACGCCGTCGCCCAGTGCGAGTCCGGCGGCAACTGGTCCATCAACACCGGCAACGGTTACTACGGCGGCCTGCAGTTCTCCGCCTCCACCTGGGCCGGCTACGGCGGTACGCAGTACGCCGCCACCGCCGACCAGGCCAGCAAGGCGCAGCAGATCGAGATCGCCGAGAAGGTGCTCGCGGGCCAGGGCAAGGGTGCCTGGCCGGTCTGCGGCACCGGCCTGTCGAACGCCGCGTACACCGGCGGCGGCTCCACCGGGAGCCAGGACAGCGGCTCCGCGCAGAGCGAGAGCGGCGGCTCCACCGCCGACCGCTCCACCGAGCAGAAGGCCTCCCGCTCCGACGAGCGTCCGGCCGCCGAGCCGAAGGCCGAGAAGCCGGCCGAGAAGAAGACCGTCACCACCCCGACCGGCAAGAAGGTCGAGAAGGGCGACGGCGAGTACAAGGTCGTCAAGGGCGACACCCTCAGCTCGATCGCCGAGGAGCACGACGTCAAGGGCGGCTGGGCGAAGGTGTTCAAGCTGAACGACGACATCGTCGACGACGCCGACCTCATCTACCCGGGCCAGCAGCTGCACCTGAAGTAGGCAGCGGCCCCCTTGCTCCCGTCCCGGTGCGTGTTCCCCCGTACGCACCGGGGCGGGATTTTCACGCCCCGGCCCCGCCCGGTCCCGCCCCGGTTTCCGGGAACGTCTTTGTTCCGTTCGGAAACAATTTACTCTCGGTTCTGTCCAGCGGGTGGGCGATCGGCTGGCCGATCGCCCGGAGCCGGTTAGGCTCGGTCCCGCAGAGCCGCTGCGGTCCTGTGGACCCGCGCGTCACACCGAAGCGTCACATTGAAGAAGGAGATGCTCGTGCCGTCCATCGACGTCGTCGTAGCCCGGGAAATCCTGGACTCCCGAGGCAACCCCACGGTCGAGGTCGAGGTCGGCCTCGACGACGGCAGCACGGGTCGTGCCGCCGTCCCGTCCGGCGCCTCCACCGGCGCCTTCGAGGCCATCGAACTGCGTGACGGTGATGCGGGCCGTTACCTGGGCAAGGGCGTGGAGAAGGCCGTCCTCGCCGTCATCGAGCAGATCGGCCCGGAGCTGGTCGGCTACGACGCCACCGAGCAGCGCCTGATCGACCAGGCGATGTTCGACCTGGACGCCACCGACAACAAGGGCTCGCTGGGCGCCAACGCCATCCTCGGCGTCTCGCTCGCCGTCGCCCACGCCGCCTCCGAGGCCAGCGACCTGCCGCTCTTCCGCTACCTGGGCGGCCCGAACGCGCACCTGCTGCCGGTGCCGATGATGAACATCCTGAACGGCGGGTCGCACGCCGACTCGAACGTCGACATCCAGGAGTTCATGATCGCCCCGATCGGCGCGGAGTCCTTCTCCGAGGCCCTGCGCTGGGGCGCCGAGGTGTACCACACCCTGAAGAAGGTCCTGAAGAAGAAGGGCCTGGCCACCGGCCTCGGCGACGAGGGCGGCTTCGCCCCGAACCTCGGCTCGAACCGCGAGGCCCTCGACCTCATCCTCGAGGCGGTCAAGGAGGCCGGTTACACCCCCGGCGAGCAGATCGCCCTCGCGCTCGACGTCGCCGCGTCCGAGTTCTACAAGGACGGCTCCTACACCTTCGAGGGCAAGGAGCGCACCGCCGCCGAGATGACCGAGTACTACGCCGAGCTGGTCGAGGCGTACCCGCTGGTCTCCATCGAGGACCCGCTGTTCGAGGACGACTGGGAGGGCTGGAAGGTTCTCACCGACAAGCTCGGCGACAAGGTCCAGATCGTCGGCGACGACCTGTTCGTCACCAACCCGGAGCGCCTGGCCCGCGGCATCGAGGAGAACGCCGCCAACGCCCTGCTGGTCAAGGTCAACCAGATCGGTTCGCTGACCGAGACCCTGGACGCCGTGGAGCTGGCCCAGCGCAACGGCTTCAAGTGCATGATGTCCCACCGCTCCGGCGAGACCGAGGACGTCACCATCGCCGACCTGGCCGTCGCCACCAACTGCGGCCAGATCAAGACCGGCGCCCCGGCCCGCTCCGAGCGCGTCGCCAAGTACAACCAGCTGCTGCGCATCGAGGAGATCCTCGACGACGCCGCGGTGTACGCCGGCCGCAGCGCGTTCCCGCGCTTCAAGGGCTGACCGCACCCCCTCGGAGGCAGCGTCGTACGTACGTCCCCGTACTCGGTCCCGTACCGTGTGCGGGGACGTACGCACGTATGACGGCCATGACGACGTATGGCGACGCATGAACGCGACGCATGAAGGTGGACGGGAGGCGGGGACATGGCGGTGAAGGACCGGGACCGTTTCTCCACCGCGACCAGGATCCGGACCATCGGGGAACAGACCGCGGCCCGGGTCTACCGCTCGCAGACCAAGCGCCAGGCCCGGCGCTCCCGGCTGACCGGCCGGGCCGCGCTCCTCGCGATGGTGCTCTGCTCGCTCGTCGTGGCGCTCGCCTACCCGATACGGCAGTACGTCGCCCAGCGGGCCGAGGTAGCCGACCTCCAGCGGGAGCAGCGGGAGACCCGTGACCGGGTCGAGGAGCTGCGCGACCTCAAGGCGCGCTGGCAGGACGACGCCTACGCCGAGCAGCAGATCCGGCTGCGGCTGCACTACGTGATGCCGGGGGAGACGGGATTCGTCGTCGTCGACCCGGACGCGGCCAAGCAGGCCCGCGCCGAGTCCGGCGGGGCCGACCGTCCCTGGTACCGGAACGTCTGGGACGGGGTCGACAAGGCCGACGCCGCCGCCCGCCGGCCGTGAACCGACCGCGCCGGCAGTGACTCAACAGGAAGACCAGCAGAAGACAGTCATGCAGACTCCCCCGCCGACCACCCCGCGCACCGATCCCACCGACGCGGACGTGGAGGCCTTCAAGCAGCAGCTCGGGCGGCCTCCGCGCGGCCTGCGCGCCATCGCGCACCGCTGCCCCTGCGGACAGCCGGACGTCGTGGAGACGGCGCCGCGCCTGCCCGACGGCACGCCCTTCCCCACGCTCTACTACCTGACGTGCCCGAAGGCGGCCTCCGCCATCGGCACGCTGGAGGCGAACGGCGTGATGAAGGAGATGACCGAGCGGCTGGCCGCCGACCCGGAGCTGGCCGCCGCCTACCGCGCCGCGCACGAGGACTACATCCGGCGCCGCGACGAGATCGAGGAGCTGACCGGCTTCCCGAGCGCGGGCGGCATGCCGGACCGCGTCAAGTGCCTGCACGTGCTGGTCGCCCACTCGCTGGCGGCCGGTCCCGGCGTCAACCCGTTGGGCGACGAGGCGATCGCGATGCTCCCGGAGTGGTGGCGCAAGGGGCCGTGCGTGACGACCGCGCAGCCGCCCTCCGGTGCGGGCTGGCAGGTGGACGCGTCCGAGGACGGCTCAGGCCACTTCGCGTTCAAGCCGATCGAAGGAGACGCCGAGTGACCCGGGTCGCCGCCATCGACTGCGGTACGAACTCCATCCGTCTCCTGGTGGCCGACGCCGACCCGGTGACGGGCGAGCTGACCGACCTGGACCGCCGCATGACCATCGTGCGGCTCGGCCAGGGCGTCGACCGCACCGGGCGGCTGGCGCCCGAGGCGCTGGAGCGGACCTTCGCCGCCTGCCGCGAGTACGCCGAGGCCGTCAAGGAGCACGGCGCCGAGCGGCTGCGCTTCGTGGCGACCTCCGCCTCCCGGGACGCGGAGAACCGGGACGTGTTCGTGCGCGGGGTGCTGGACATCCTCGGCGTGGAACCGGAGGTCATCTCCGGCGACCAGGAGGCCGAGTTCTCCTTCACCGGTGCCACGAAGGAGCTGGGCGGGCGGGACCACCTCGACAAGCCCTACCTGGTCGTCGACATCGGCGGCGGCTCGACCGAGTTCGTCGTCGGCGACGACCACGTGCGCGCCGCCCGCTCCGTGGACGTCGGCTGCGTCCGGATGACCGAGCGGCACCTGGTGCGCGACGGCGCGGTGACCGACCCGCCCACCGAGGCGCAGATCGCGGCGATGCGGGGCGACATCGAGGCCGCCCTGGACCTGGCCGAGGAGACCGTGCCGCTGCGCGAGGCGCGCACGCTGGTCGGGCTGGCCGGGTCCGTGACGACGGTCTCGGCGATCGCGCTGGGGCTTCCGGAGTACGACTCGGCCGCCATCCACCACTCCCGGGTCACCCGCGAGCGGGTCCGGGAGATCAGCGACTGGCTGCTGCGCTCCACCCACGCCGAGCGCGCGGCCGTCCCCTCCATGCATCCGGGCCGCGTCGACGTGATCGGGGCGGGGGCGCTCGTACTGCTCTCGATCATGGAGCGGACGGGCGCCGAGGAGGTCGTGGTGAGCGAGCACGACATCCTCGACGGCATCGCGTGGTCGGTGGCGTAGGTGTCCGCGGTCGCTGTCTGAGCAGGACGGACGACGATTGAGCGTGCCTTGGGGGGCCCTTCGGGGCCCCTCGGTGACATCCCGTCGGGAAAGTTCGTGAAGTTCTTCACAAGGAATTGGGCCCTGTCGGACGACGAATGCGCGCCGGTTGACCCTTTTGGTGGTTCAGCTGCCCTTTGAACGTGTTCAGGACGGTGTCCGCCGCGGTTGCCGGGGGAGGGTCGCGGAGGGCTGGTCCACTGTCCCAGGCGATGCGGAGGAGCAGCTCACGCGGCATTGACAACGGGGTGCCGTACGCGCCGGTTCCCTTCCTCACCATGACCTGGATCACGTAAGTGGCGGATGGTAACACAGCCCTGACAAGTGCTTGTGAAGGGGCGCACGAACCACCCCCCTCAGCCGGGTGGATACTCGATGGCATGAGCACCACGGAGCGTCCCAGGATCCTCGTAGTAGGCGGTGGGTACGTAGGCCTGTACGCAGCTCGACGCATCCAGAAGAAGATGCGTTACGGCGAGGCGACCGTCACCGTCGTCGACCCGCGGTCGTACATGACCTACCAGCCCTTCCTCCCCGAAGCCGCCGCCGGCAACATCTCCCCGCGGCACGTCGTCGTCCCCCTGCGACGCGTGCTTCCGAAGGCGGAGGTCCTCACCGGCCGGGTCACCACCATCGACCAGGACCGCAAGGTCGCCACGATCTCCCCCCTCGTGGGCGAGGCGTACGAGCTGCCCTTCGACTACCTGGTCATCGCCATGGGCGCGGTCTCCCGCACCTTCCCGATCCCCGGCCTCGCCGAGCAGGGCATCGGCATGAAGGGCATCGAGGAGTCCATCGGCCTGCGCAACCACGTCCTTGAGCAGCTCGACAAGGCCGACTCCACCACCGACGAGGAGATCCGCCGCAAGGCGCTCACCTTCGTCTTCATCGGCGGCGGTTTCGCCGGCGCGGAGACCATCGGTGAGGTCGAGGACATGGCGCGCGACGCGGCCAAGTACTACAAGAACGTCTCCCGCGAGGACATGCGCTTCGTCCTGGTGGACGCCGCCGACAAGATCCTCCCCGAGGTCGGTCCGAAGCTCGGCCAGTACGGCAGGGAGCACCTCGAGGGCCGCGGTGTCGAGGTCTACCTGTCCACCTCCATGGACTCCTGCGTAGACGGCCACGTGGTGCTGAAGAACGGCCTGGAGGTCGACTCCAACACCATCGTGTGGACGGCCGGCGTCAAGCCGAACCCGGCGCTGTCCCGCTTCGGCCTGCCGCTGGGTCCCCGCGGTCACGTCGACTGCGAGCCGACCCTCCAGGTCAAGGGCACCGACTACATCTGGGCCGCGGGCGACAACGCCCAGGTGCCGGACCTGGTCGGCCGCAAGGCGGGCAACGAGAACGCCTGGTGCCCGCCGAACGCCCAGCACGCGCTGCGCCAGGCCAAGGTCCTCGGCGACAACGTGATCTCCGGTATGCGGGGCTTCCCGCAGAAGGACTACAGCCACGCCAACAAGGGCGCGGTGGCGGGCCTCGGCCTGCACAAGGGCGTGGCGATGATCGTCATGGGCAAGATGAAGATCAAGCTCAAGGGACGTCTCGCCTGGTACATGCACCGCGGCTACCACGGTCTCGCGATGCCGACCTGGAACCGGAAGATCCGCGTCTTCGCGGACTGGACGCTCGGCATGTTCCTCAAGCGCGAGGTCGTCTCCCTCGGTGCGATGGAGACCCCGCGCGAGGAGTTCTACGAGGCCGCCAAGCCGGCGCCGGCCGCCGCGCCGAAGGCCGCCGACAAGAGCGAGAAGGCCGCGAAGTCGGAGAAGACCGAGGAGAAGGCCAAGGCCTCCTGACCTCCGGTCACCTCCCGCAGTAGCTCCCCGAAGGGGCCGCCCGCCATCCGTGGTGCGGGCGGCCCCTTCGCGCTGCCCCGAGCGCTCCCGCGTGCCGCGTCGATGGGGCGGCAATTCCGATGGTGTGTACAGGTATTTTGCTCAGTCGTAACGCGCGCCGGGGACTGTGCGGCGGGCCCCCAGGTGTTTACGTGGTGATGGACATTCCGGGATAGCTCGTCACGGAGGTATGCCATGGCTGACGCCGCGCTGCGGCTGCAGAGCCTCTTCGAACAGTTGCTGGGAGCACCACTCCCGGTGCGCATCCGCGCCTGGGACGGTTCGCAGGCGGGTCCGCCGGGCGCGCCCACACTCGTCGTCCACAACCGCCGGGCCCTGCGGCGCCTGCTGTTCAAGCCGGGCGAGCTGGGCCTGGCCCGCGCCTGGGTGGCCGGTGACCTGGGTGTCGACGGTGACCTTTACACCACCCTCGACCTGATGGCCGGCCTCGTCTGGGAGCGCGGTGAGGACGCCCGCGGCCTGGGCGAGGCCCTCCGCGACCCCGAGGTCCGGGCCGCCGTACGCGGCCTGGTCAGGCTCGCCGGGCCGCCCCTGCCGCCCGCCCCGCCGCCGGAGGAGGTCCGCCGGGCCCGCGGCCACCTGCACACCAAGCGCAGCGACAGACGCGCCATCAGCCACCACTACGACGTCGGCAACGACTTCTACGAGCTGGTCCTCGGCCCGTCCATGGTGTACTCCTGCGCCTACTGGCCGGCGCTCCCGGCCGAGGGCGGCACCCTGGAGGACGCCCAGCGCGACAAGCTCGAACTGGTCGGCCGAAAGCTCGCCCTGACCCCCGGTCAGCGCCTCCTCGACGTCGGCTGCGGCTGGGGTTCCATGGCGATCCACGCGGCCCGCGAGCACGGCGTGAGCGTCGTCGGCGTCACGCTCTCCCAGGAGCAGGCCGCGTTCGCCCGCAAGCGCGTCGCCGGCGAGGGGCTCACCGACCGGGTGGAGATCCGCGTCCAGGACTACCGGGACGTCGCGGACGGGCCGTACGACGCCATCTCGTCCATCGGTATGGCCGAGCACGTCGGCGCCGAGCGGTACCTGGAGTACGCCGTCGACCTGTTCAGGCTCCTCAAGCCCGGCGGTCGGCTGCTGAACCACCAGATCGCCCGCCGCCCCCGTCGGGACGAGTCCGTCTACAGCGTGGACGAGTTCATCGACGCCTACGTCTTCCCCGACGGCGAACTGGCCCCCGTCGGCACCACCGTCACACAGCTGGAGCGCGCCGGGTTCGAGGTGCGCGACGTGGAGTCGATCCGCGAGCACTACGCGCTCACCCTGCGCCGCTGGGTCGCCAACCTGGAGTCCGAATGGGCGGCGGCCACGAGGCTGGTCACCCCCGGCCGCGCCCGTGTCTGGCAGCTGTACATGGCCGCCTCGGCGCTCGCCTTCGAGCGCAACCGCATCGGCGTCAACCAGGTCCTCGCCGTGAAGACCCCCGAGCCGGGCCGCTCCGGCATGCCGCTGCGCGCCCGCACCTGGAACTGAGCCCACGCCCCGCGCACGCGCGAGGGCCCCGCTCCCACCCGGGAACGGGGCCCTCCTCGCACCTGCCGGCTGCTCCGCCGCGCGGGCCGGTCCGCCGTACCGGCGGTGTGCCGACGGGGCCGGTCCGCCGTACCGGCTACTCCGCCTTGATGGCCTGGAGCGTGTTCAGGCGCGCCGCCCTGCGGGCCGGCCACAGCGCCGCCAGGACGCCCACGACGGCGGCCAGCAGCAGGAAGACGCCCATCCGGCCCCAGGGCAGGACCAGTTCGTACGTCGGAACGGAGGTGCCCATCAGCTCGCCGCCCGCCCAGCCGAAGAACACGCCGAGCCCGATGCCGAGCACCCCGCCGAAGAGGGAGATCACCAGGGACTCCAGGCGGACCATCCGCTTGATGCCCCGGCGGTCGAGGCCGATCGCCCGCAGCATGCCGATCTCCTGGGAGCGTTCGAAGACCGACATGGCCAGGGTGTTGATGACACCGAGGACCGCCACGATCACCGCCATGGCCAGCAGGCCGTAGAGCATGTTCAGCATCAGTGTCATATTTTTCGCGATCTCGTTGGAGACGTCCTGCTTGTCCTGGATCTTGATCGCCGGGTTGGTGTCGAGCGCCTGCTCCAGGCTGTCCTTCGAGGCCGCCGAGGTCCCGTCGGACATCTTCACCATGACCCGCATGTCGACCGGGTCGGACTGGTGCGGGGCGAGGTTGGCCAGGTCGATCATGATGCCGCGGAAAAGGTCGTTGCCCTCGTACACCCCGGTGACCGTGAGCTTCTGCTTCGCGCCGTCCTCGTACGCGGCGGTGAAGGTGGAGCCGGCCTTCCAGCCGCGGTCCTTCGCGGTGTCGGCGTCGACGGCGACCTTGTCGCCGCCCACCTCGAAGGTGCCCTGCTCGACCTTGAGGTCGGTCAGCTCGCCGATCGTGGACCCGTTGACGCCGGTGAGGTATGCGGTCTCGCCGCCGATGCGGGACTCCGCGTCGCGCAGCGGGCTGATGGCGCTGACCCCGTCCGCCCCGGCCAGCGTCTTGGCCACGTCCGGCGAGAGCTGGGTGCGGTTGGCCATGGAGACCACGTAGTCGGCCTTGATCGACTCCGACGCCATCTTGTCGATCGATTTCTGCAGGCTGCCCGCCATCACCGTCATGCCGGTGATCAGGGTCAGGCCGATCATCAGCGCGGAGGCGGTCGCGGCGGTGCGGCGCGGGTTGCGCACCGAGTTCTGCCGGGCCAGCTTGCCCGAGATGCCGAACACGCGCAGCACCGGCGCGGCGGCGGCGATCAGCGGCCTCGACAGCAGCGGCGTCAGGATGAACACGCCGATGATCAGCAGCACCGCGCCCATGGCCATCGGGGCCTGTCCGTCCGAACCGCTCATCGACGTCGCCCCGAGGACGACCGCGATGCCGGCGGCGGAGACCAGCGCGCCCAGCGTGTTGCGCAGTACCAGTGACTTGGCCGTGGCCTTGGCGTGCACGCTGCTCATGGCCGCGACCGGCGGGATCCTCGCCGCCCGGCGGCCCGGCAGCCACGCCGCCAGCATGGTGACCAGGACACCGACCACGAGGGCCGCGACGATCGTGCCGGGCGAGACAACCAGCGGACCGTCGGGCACCACGGCGCCCATCGAGCCCATCAGGGAGCGCATCCCGGCGCCGATGCCGATGCCCGCGAGCAGACCGGTCACCGCGGCGACGACGCCCACCACGAACGCCTCGATCAGCACCGACCGCGTGACCTGCCGGCGGGAGGCGCCGACCGCCCGCATCAGGGCCAGCTCCTTGGTGCGCTGGGCGACCAGCATGGTGAAGGTGTTGGCGATGATGAACGTGCCGACGAACAGCGCGATGCCGGCGAACACCAGCAGCCCCTGCTTCATGCTGCTCATCGACGAGGCGATCGTCTCCGCCTGGTCGTCGGCCAGCTCCTTGCCGGTGGTGGTCTCGACGAGGTCCCTCGGCAGCGCCTTGTCCAGCTCCGCCTTCAGCGCGGTCTGGGTGACGCCGGGCTTCGCCTGGACGTCGATCGAGTCGAAGGCGCCGGCCTTGCCGAAGAGCTTCTGCGCGGTCGCCGTGTCGAACAGGGTGAGGCTGCCGCCGGCCGCGACGTTGCCGTCGTCGGTGGTGAAGACGCCGACGACCTTCGGGTTGAGCACCGGGCCGTCGACGGACATCCGCACGGTGTCACCGACGCCGTAACCGGTGCGCTTCGCGGTCTCGGAGTCGATGAGGATCTCGCCCGCGCCCTTCGGGGCGTGCCCGGCGGTCAGCGGGTAGCGGGGGTCCTTCTCGCCCCAGTAGTTGCCGCCCTTGGTGCTCCAGCCGTCACCGATCAGATCGCCGTCCTTGTCGGCGACGGCGGTGAAGCCGGAGACCACGCCCACGGCGGAGGCCGCGCCGGGCACCTTCGCGCTCTCGTCCAGGTGGGCCCGGGTCAGCTCGGGGACCTCGCCGACCTTGTCGCCCTCGGAGTCCTGGTACTCGGCGGTCACGGCGACGTCGACGTGGTCGAAGCCCTTGGCGGAGCTGTTCTGCAGGGCGTCGGAGATGGTGTTGGTGAAGACCAGGGTGCCCGACACGAACGCCACGCCGAGCATCACGGCGAGCACGGTCATCAACAACCTGGCCTTGTGCGCGAAGACATTGCGCAAGGCGGTACGGAACATGGGTCTTCTCAGTCCAGACGTACGTACGAGAGGTACGGGGTGGGCGGGCGGACGTCAGCTGGTGCGGCCCTTGGCGTCGAACTGCTTCATGCGGTCCAGCACCGAGTCGGCCGTCGGCCCGTACACCTCGTCGACGACGCGTCCGTCCGCGAGGAAGACCACCCGGTCCGCGTAGGCGGCGGCCACCGGGTCGTGGGTCACCATCACCACGGTCTGCCCCAGCTCCCGCACCGAGTTGCGCAGGAAGCCCAGCACCTCGGCGCCCGAACGGGAGTCGAGGTTTCCGGTCGGCTCGTCACCGAAGATGATCTCCGGCCGGGAGGCCAGCGCCCGGGCCACGGCCACCCGCTGCTGCTGGCCGCCGGAGAGCTGGGAGGGACGGTGGCCGAGCCGGTCGGCCAGCCCGATCATCCGGATCACGGAGTCCAGCCACTGCTTGTCCGGCTTGCGGCCCGCGATGTCCATCGGGAGAGTGATGTTCTCCAGCGCGGTCAGCGTCGGCAGCAGGTTGAACGCCTGGAAGATGAAACCGATCTTGTCCCGGCGCAACTTGGTCAGCTGCTTGTCCTTCAGGGAGCCCAGTTCCGTGTCGCCGATGCGCACCGAGCCGGAGGAGAAGGTGTCCAGTCCGGCGACGCAGTGCATCAGCGTGGACTTGCCGGAGCCGGAGGGGCCCATGATCGCGGTGAACTCGGCCTGCCGGAAGTCGACGGAGACCCGGTCCAGGGCGACCACCTGGGTCTCACCCTGGCCGTAGATCTTGGAAAGCTCCGTGGCGCGTGCGGCCACGGTGGTGGTCCGGTCGGCGATGGGTGCGGTGGTCACGGGAAGGGCGCTCCTGTCGGTACGGCGTGTGCTCGGGGACGTTCTCCATCCTTCCGGCCGCGGGACGCCGTGTAGTCAGCCGCTGTTCCGGTTTCGAGGGGCGACTTCGGTCGGACGGCGCGGGCCGGTGTCATACCTGCGGATGACGGGTGACCCTGACGGGCCCGCCGCGGCGCCTCGCGGTGCGAGAACGGGGCGGACGTCCTTGTAGAGACGGTGAAATTCCGTCATTCCGCATGCGCGGCCGACGGCCGCACGCAAGGGTCTTGGCGAGTGTGGATGGCCTGCCCCCGGAGCTGATGCTCCCTCAGGCGCCAATAAAATAAGACAACATCGGCCCGCCCGCCCGCTGTTCGAGGGGCGCGCCCCGATAGGCTCGGGGCACTCGACGCGGAGCCCATGGCCTGCCCGGATGGTGGAATGCAGACACGGCGAGCTTAAACCTCGCTGCCCCTTCGGGGGCGTGCCGGTTCAAGTCCGGCTCCGGGCACCTCCGAGTCGCCGACCCCTCGATACTTCCCCTCGGACCGTTGACAGCGGCTTGCTCACGGCCGGAGACTCATCCCAGTTTGGTGAAGAAATCTTCACTACGCGAACCACGATGCCCGCGGCAACGCGATCGGCGCGGCAACGCGGCAACGCGGGCAGCCACGCGGCAACGACGACAATCGAAGGGAACGACCGATGCGCACCACCGTCGGCATCATCGGGGCCGGCCCCGCCGGACTCCTCCTCGCCCGGCTGCTCCGCAACGCCGGGATCGACTCGGTCGTCCTGGAGAGCCGCGGCCGTGCCTACGTCGAGCGGCGGCAGCGCGCCGGAATCCTGGAGCAGGGCACCGTGGACGTGCTGCGCGCCGCCGGGGCCGGAGAGCGGATGGACCGCGAGGGGCTGCCCCACGACGGCATCGAGCTGCGGTTCGCGAAGCGGCGCCACCGCGTCGACTTTCCCGCCCTCACCGGCGGCAGGTCGGTCATGGTCTACGCCCAGACCGAGGTCTGCAAGGACCTCATCGCCCTCCAGCTGAAGCAGGGCGGCCCGCTGCTGTTCGAGGCCGAGGCGCTCGCCGTGGACGGCGCCGAGACCGACCGCCCGCGCGTCCGCTTCCGGCAGGGGGGCGTGGAGGACGTCCTGGAGTGCGACTACGTCGTCGGCTGCGACGGCTTCCGGGGCGTGGCCCGGGGAGCGTTCCCGGCCGGATCGAGCCGCGCCTTCGAGCGGACGTACCCCTTCGGCTGGCTCGGCATCCTCGCCGACGTCGCCCCCTCCCACGACGAGCTGGTCTACGCCCGCCACGACCGCGGCTTCGCCCTTCTCTCCATGCGCTCCCCGTCCGTCTCCCGCCTCTACCTCCAGGTGCCCGCGGACACGGACGCCGAGAGCTGGAGCGACGAGGAGATCTGGGCGGAACTGGACCGCCGCTTCGAGACCGACGACGACTGGGTCCTCAACCGGGGCCCGATCACCCAGAAGACGGTCACCCCCATGCGCTCCCACGTCCACGAGCCCATGCGGCACGGCCGTCTCTTCCTGGCAGGCGACGCCGCGCACATCGTGCCGCCCACCGGCGCCAAGGGGCTCAACCTCGCCGTCGGGGACGTCGTCACCTTCGCGCGGGCGCTGGTCCGCCGCACGGAGACCGGCTCCGACGAACTCCTGGACGCCTACTCCGAGACCTGCCTGCGCCGCGTCTGGCAGGCCGAGCGCTTCTCGTACGACATGACGGCCCTCCTGCACCGCGCCCCCGACGCGACCCCCTTCGAGGAGCGGCTCCAGCTCGCCCGCCTCGACCGGATCGCCACCTCCCGCGCCGCCGAGACCGACCTCGCCGAGGCGTACACCGGTTTCCCGATCGGGTGAGTGGTACCCGGCCCCGCGCACGACCCCGCCCGTGAGGGGAATCACTGATCGGCGTAGCGTGTTGTGCGGCAAGGCGAGGGAAAGATCCTCCCCAAGCAGTAGGGTCATTCCTTTGCCGTTCTATTACTCTTGAGCCAAGGCTGCGCCGTGTGGCCATGGAGGAGTGAAATGAGGAGCAGAAACCCGGTCTTCTCGCGACGGGGGTTCAGCCGCGACAACGGCTACGCGGGCTTCAACGCCGCGCCGCAGGCCGGGGGCCCCGCCGTCGCCACCCAGGGAAACCCGTACGCGCAGGGCGCTCCGTACGCCCAGCCCGCCGGCAACCCCTACGCGCAGAACCCGTACGCACAGCAGGACCAGCAGTACGGCGCGCCGCCGCAGGCGCCGGTCACCACCGGCCGGATGACGATGGACGACGTCGTCATCCGCACGGCGAGCACGCTCGGCGTGCTCGTGGTGACGGCCGCGCTCGCCTGGGCGCTGCTGCCCGTGGACGACGCCAACATCGGCCGCTCCTACGGCATCGGTATCGGTGCCGCGCTGATCGGCATGGTCCTGGCGCTCGTCCAGGCCTTCAAGCGCAAGGCCTCGCCGGCGCTGATCCTGTCGTACGCGGCGTTCGAGGGTGTCTTCCTCGGCGTCGTCTCCAGCGTCGTCGACAACCGAATCGCCGACGGCGCGGCCATGCAGGCCGTGATCGGCACGATGGCGGTCTTCGCCGGTGTGCTGATCGCCTACAAGGCCGGCTGGATCCGCGTCAACCGCCGCTTCTACGGCTTCGTGATGGCGGCCGCCCTCGGCTTCGTCTTCCTGATGATGGTGAACCTGCTGTTCGCCGTCTTCGGCGGCGGTGACGGCCTCGGCTTCCGCAGCGGCACGCTGGGGATCGTCTTCGGTGTCGTCGGCATCATCCTCGGCGCCTGCTTCCTGGCCATGGACTTCAAGCAGGTCGAGGACGGCTTGGCCTACGGCGCCCCGCGCGAGGAGGCCTGGCTCGCCGCCTTCGGCCTCACGCTGACGCTGGTGTGGCTGTACCTGGAGTTCCTGCGGCTGATCGCGATCTTGAACAGCAGCGACTAGCGGCGACGAGCGGCGACTCGACAGAGCGCTTCGTGACGAAGGGCCCCGGGCTTGTGCCCGGGGCCCTTCCTCGTCGTGGCGGCGGCGCGTGCTCAGCGCAGCTTGCGCGCGGCCCTTCTCAGGTCGTACTCGTGGATGATCGCCTTCGCGTGGCCGTACGCGAGGTCGTGTTCGTGACGGAGCCAGCTGACCTTCTCCTCGAAGCGGAAGAGCGAGGGGCCGTCCTCGACGGTGCGCAGCCAGTCGGAGATCTCACGACCGGTGCAGTGCGGGATGCGGGCGAGCATGTTGCGATGGGTCTCCTCGGAGAAGACTTGGGACATCGGCGCCTCCGGGCGAAAGGGGTTGTAAGCCGGTCCTTCAGGTCACCGTGCCTGAGCGTTCGCCCGTTGGCAACAGTCCCGGAGGGGCGCGTACGCTCACGCCGTGGTTGATACGACGCCTTTGACCCGTGCCGTGGACGACTTCGCCGACCGGCTGCGGGCCGCCCCGCAGAGCAGACTGCAACGCGGGGCCGCCGCCGAGGCGCTGGAGCTGGCCAGGGAGCTGGCCCGGCGCGCCCAGCTCGTGGAGGAACCGGGGACGGAGCCGCGGGTGATGCCGGACGCGGGGATGTTCGCCGCCGCCGACCAGATCGCCGTCGCCGCGCACGACCTGACCCTCGTGCTGAGCGACGAGGGCCAGGTGGAAGAAGCGGTGGGGCTGGTGGAGGAGGCCCGCAAGCGGGCCGGGGTCTGACGAGACGGGCCCGGAAACGACGGGGAAGTGACCGGACGGACGATCAGGCGGACGACCGGACGGACGACCAGGCGGACGACTGGACGGATGGACGGACGATCAGGCGGACGACTGGATGGACGACCAGGCGGACGACCGGACGGACGACTAGACGGACGCGATGACGCGGTCCGCCAGGATGTACACGTTCTCCTCGCCGCAGGCGAAGGTCAGCGTGTAGGCGCCGGAGATTCCCGAGCCGCCCAGGAGGTACGGAGTCTGGCCCGCGCCCAGCGCGGCGGCCAGGCGCTCCGCGGTCTCGCGGTGCCCCGGCGTCATGCACAGCGTGGTGCCGTCGGCGAAGACGTACACGTCGAGCGTGCCCAGCGGCCCCGGGCGGACGTCCGCCAGCGCGACGCTCGACTCGGCCAGCTCCTCGAGGGTGGCGACGGTGCGCTCGTGGTCGCCCACGGCCGGCGACTGGTTCGGTACGAAGTCCGGGTGCGAGGGGTGGCGGCGGCGGGCGGCGGCCAGCTCGGCGGACTCCCTCGGGCCCGCGTCCATCGCCGCGGGCTCGTCGGTGTCCGCGCCGGGCTCGGCCACCGGCTCCAGGCCCACGAGATCGGCCTGCCGGGGCAGGAACAGTTCACTGTCGGACAGCCCGAGCAGCAGCGGCGCGTCGGAGGCGTCCCGGGACTCCTGGGCGGCCCAGAAGGCCCGGGCCTCGGCGAGCTCGCGCTCACGCTCCTCGGCGAGCGCCTCGGCGACGGCGGCGCGTATCTCCTCGGCGTCGGCGGTGGTGCGGGCCGCTGGCACACGGCCCCGCGTGGCGGCGGCCCGGCTCTCGGCCAGCTCGGTGCGCAGGGCCGTCGCCGTCCTGCGCAGCACCAGAATGCTGCGCAGGACGGCGACGCCCACGGCGCCCGTGGCGGCCGTGGTGAGCAGCAGGGCGATCGGCATGGCGCTCACTGACGTACTCCCGGTTCAAAGTCGACCCCCGACTTCCTACATCAGCTTGAAGGGAGGACTAACCGTCTGTCAGTGCGTAACGTCACGAAACGGACAGGACTTTGTGCCCGGAAGGTAGGGGTGTGGTTGCTCTGACCTGCGTAAATCCAGGGGGCTGGAGAGGTAGGTCACATCCTGGGGCAGATTGGGTCACAAAACGGCCCAGAACCCCGGCGTGAAAGGGGTTCCGGGCCGCGGTGTCACGCTCGGTCCGCGGGATGCTACTGACGGTCCCTCGGAGGGTGTCAGCTCAGGCGCTCGATGACCATGGCCATGCCCTGGCCGCCGCCGACGCACATGGTCTCCAGGCCGAACTGCTTGTCGTGCGTCTGGAGGGAGTTGATCAGCGTGCCGGTGATGCGGGCGCCGGTCATGCCGAAGGGGTGGCCGACGGCGATGGCACCGCCGTTGACGTTCAGTTTCTCCAGCGGGATGCCGAGGTCGCGGTAGGAGGGGATGACCTGCGCGGCGAACGCCTCGTTGATCTCCACCAGGTCGATGTCGTCGATGGCCAGGCCGGCGCGCGACAGCGCCTGCTTGCTCGCCTCGACCGGACCGAGGCCCATGATCTCGGGGGAGAGGCCGGAAACGCCGGTGGAGACGATGCGGGCGAGCGGGGTCAGGCCCAGCTCGCGGGCCTTGGTGTCGCTCATGATCACGACGGCGGCGGCGCCGTCGTTGAGCGGGCAGCAGTTGCCGGCGGTGACCAGGCCGTCGGGACGGAAGACCGGCTTGAGGCCCTGGACGCCCTCCAGGGTGACGCCGGCGCGGGGGCCGTCGTCCTTGGAGACGACCGTGCCGTCGGGGAGGGTCACCGGGGTGATCTCGCGCTCCCAGAAGCCGTTCTTGATGGCTTCCTCGGCGAGGTTCTGCGAGCGGACGCCGAACTCGTCCATGTCCTGCCGGGTGATGCCCTTGGCGCGGGCGAGGTTCTCCGCCGTCTGGCCCATCGCGATGTACGGGTCCGGCACCAGGCCGTCCTCGCGCGGGTCGTGCCAGGTGGTGCCCTCCTGCTGGGCGACCTCGGCGGTACGGGCCTCCGCCTCGGCGAACAGCGGGTTACGGGTGTCCGGCAGGCTGTCCGAGTTGCCCTTGGCGAACCGGGAGACCATCTCGACGCCGGCCGAGATGAAGACGTCGCCCTCGCCGGCCTTGATGGCGTGCAGGGCCATGCGGGAGGTCTGCAGGGACGAGGAGCAGTACCGGGTGACGGTGCAGCCGGGCAGGTGGTCCATGCCCATCTCGACGGCGACGATCCGGCCGAGGTTGTTGCCCTGCTCGCCGCCGGGCAGACCGCAGCCGAGCATCAGGTCGTCGATGTCCCGCGGGTCCAGCTCGGGGACCTTGGCGAGAGCGGCCTGGATGATCGTGGCGGCGAGGTCGTCGGGGCGCAGGTCCTTGAGGGAGCCCTTGAAGGCGCGGCCGATGGGGGAGCGGGTGGCTGAGACGATCACGGCTTCGGGCATCACGGCTCCAGTGGCAAGAGGTTGGGCGGCTGCTGGGGAAGTTACCCGGACGTATGGTCCGGGTCACGGGTGCGGGAGTGTGACATGGACCGCAACTTTCTAAGCGCTTGCTTGGGGGTGCGGCGGCTGAGCGTTCCCACGTGCCGGGGGCTCATGGCCGGCACCCCCGGGGGACCGCGCCCCCCAGCCCCCGCTCCGGTCTGGACGGCCCGTCCTCAGACGCCGGACGGGCTGGTGGGTTCCGCCTCCGACACCCGGCGCCGCCGCCGGCGCTTGAGCAGCGCCCACGGCCCCCGCGGTCCGGTCGGCATCGCGGCGGCGACCTCCGTGCCCGCCTCGGACGCGGCCTCCGCCGCCGCCCGGGCCACCGGCAGGAACCCCTCGCGGCGCAGCGCGTCGGGACGCTCCTCCTCGGCCGGCCACAGGCCGAGCGCGGCGCACACCGACGGCAGCACCGCCATCGCGGCCGTGGCGTATCCCTCGGCCGAGGGGTGGTAGTTGTCGGGGCCGAACAGCTCCCGCGGATTCTGCGCGAACTCCGGGCCCAGTAGATCGCCCAGCGACACCGTGCGCCCGCCCTGCTCCACCACGCCGATCGTCTGCGCCGCCGCCAACTGCCGCGAGGTCCGCCGGGCCAGCCAGCGCAGCGGCTGCCGCACCCGCTCGATCGTGCCCAGGTCCGGGCAGGTGCCGACCACCACCTCCGCGCCGGCCGTACGCAGCCGCCGTACCGCCCCCGACAGGTGCCGCACCGAGCGGGTCGCCGGCATCCGGTGGGTGACGTCGTTGGCGCCGATCATGATCACGCAGATGTCGGGGACGCCCCCCGGATCCGCCAGTACCAGCGCCACCTGCCGGTCCAGGTCGTCCGAACAGGCCCCCGGCGCCGCCACCGACCCCAGCTCCACCGGCCGCTCCGCCACCGCCGCCAGCCCCGACGCCAGCAGCGCGCCCGGCGTCTGCCCGGCCCGGTGTACGCCCTGCCCGGCGGCCGTGGAATCGCCCAGCATCGTCAGCCGCAGCGGCGGCTCGCCGGCCGTCGGCAGGGTGCCGCCGTACAGCCCCTGTGCGTTCGGCACCCGGTCCGGTGTGCCGATGCCCACCCGGCGTCTGGCCAGCTGCACCTCCGCCAGGAGCAGACCGACCGCGGCCGCACCGGCCAGTCCGATGCCGCCGCCGCCGTACGCCGCGCCGGCCGCGATCCGCCGGGCCACCCTCGCCCTCGACATGCTCGTCATACGTCGCCGCCACCTCCTCCAACCCGTACACCCACTGCTTGCCCCGTACGGACGGTCGCCCAATCTCAACGGGGAGTGAACGACCGTCACGGGGCATCGCGGGCCCGGCAGGCCATAGGCTGGCTGGACCGATACCGACCACATCTTTTGCAGCATCCGGAGACCACGGTGCATTTCCACGACTCGATGATCAGCCTCGTCGGCAACACCCCGCTGGTGCGGCTCAACAGCGTGACCAAGGGCATCAGGGCGACCGTCCTGGCCAAGGTGGAGTACTTCAACCCGGGCGGCTCGGTGAAGGACCGCATCGCCCTGCGCATGATCGAGGCCGCCGAGCAGAGCGGAGCCCTGCGGCCGGGCGGCACGATCGTCGAGCCGACCAGCGGCAACACGGGCGTGGGGCTCGCGATCGTGGCCCAGCAGAAGGGCTACAAGTGCATCTTCGTCTGCCCTGACAAGGTGTCCACCGACAAGATCAACGTGCTGCGCGCGTACGGCGCCGAGGTGGTCGTGTGCCCGACGGCGGTCGACCCCGAGCACCCGGACTCCTACTACAACGTCTCCGACCGGCTGGTCCGCGAGACGCCGGGCGCCTGGAAGCCGGACCAGTACTCCAACCCGCACAACCCGCTCTCCCACTACCACTCGACCGGCCCCGAGCTGTGGGAACAGACGGAGGGGAAGATCACCCACTTCGTCACCGGCGTCGGCACCGGAGGCACCATCTCCGGCACCGGCCGGTACCTGAAGGAGGTCAGCGACGGCGCGGTCAAGGTGGTCGGCGCCGACCCCGAGGGCTCGGTGTACTCCGGCGGCTCCGGGCGCCCCTACCTCGTCGAGGGCGTCGGTGAGGACTTCTGGCCGACGGCGTACGACCGGAACGTCGCCGACGAGATCGTCGCCGTCTCCGACAAGGACTCCTTCCAGATGACCCGCCGCCTCGCCAAGGAGGAGGGCCTGCTGGTCGGCGGCTCCTGCGGGATGGCGGTCGTCGCCGCGCTGGAGGTGGCGGCGCGGCTCGGCGAGGACGACGTGGTCGTCGTGCTCCTCCCGGACAGCGGTCGCGGCTACCTCAGCAAGATCTTTAACGACGAGTGGATGGCCGACTACGGCTTCCTGGAGGACGCCGGCCCCAGCGCGCGCGTCGCCGACGTCCTGAACCACAAGGAGGGCGGCCACATCCCCTCCCTCGTCCACATGCACCCGGACGAGACGGTCGGTCAGGCCATCGACGTCCTGCGCGAGTACGGCGTCTCCCAGATGCCGATCGTCAAGCCCGGCGCCGGTCACCCGGACGTGATGGCCGCCGAGGTGGTCGGCTCGGTCGTGGAACGCGAGCTGCTGGACGCGCTGTTCGCCAAGCGCGCCTCGCTGGAGGACCCGCTGGAGAAGCACATGTCGGCCCCGCTGCCGCAGGTCGGCTCCGGTGAGCCGGTCGCGGACCTGATGTCGGTGCTCGGCGAGGCCGACGCGGCGATCGTGCTCGTCGAGGGCAAGCCGACCGGTGTGGTGAGCCGTCAGGACCTGCTGTCGTTCCTCGCGAAGAGCTGAAGAGCTGAAGAGCTGAAGAGCTGACGTGGCGCGAAGCGCTGGTGAACGCCCGGCGAACCAGCGGTTCGCGAGCCCGGCTCGAGGCGCCCGGTGATCTCCGCGGACTTCGCGGAAGCGGTACGCGCGCGACACGTTCGCGCAGCACACGCTTAACACGCGTCCGGGAGAGTGAGGTTGTCGGCAGGACGGGAGCGGCTCCCCGTCCCGGCCGGCACCGAACGGCGTCAAGGACCTTCCGGAGCGGCTCCCGGACCTCCATGGACGCCACGGGCGCGCCGCCCGGCCGTGAGGCCCGGCACCGCGCGTCCCCCGCGGGGACCGCCGTCGTCCCGCCCCCCAGCGATGGGGGTGCGGCGGTCCCCGCGCAGTCCTTCCCGCCCACCGGCTCCGCTCCTGCCGCCCTCAGTCCTCCCAGGCGTCGTCCTTGCCGGCGCGGCGACGGCGTCCGAAGAGGCCCGGGTTGGTCCGGGCGACCTGGACGACGTTGACGCCGACGATGCCGGCCCAGGCGACCAGCAGCCCGGGGAGGCCGGAGACGCCGCCGCCGATCGCGGACAGCGGTACCGCCAGCACCAGCGAGACGATGCCGAAGCCGAAACGCTCCCCGAAGGAGTCCGTGGGCCTCGGCGACCGGCTGTCCCGGGCCGCCGCCATCTGCTGCTCGGCGAGCTGCCGGCGTACCCGGCGCTCGACCGTTCCGTCGATGCGCTGGTCGACCTTCTCCAGGAAGGAGTCGACCAGCGCGGACTCGTACTCCTCGCCGAGCTCCCTGCGGGTCTGCAGGGTGGCGTCGAGTTCCTTCTTGAGGTCGGTGTCCCGCCCGTCCATTCCCGTCATGGCTTCCACGGTAGGCAGCCGGGGTGCCGTCGGCACTGGGGGTAGCCCCCGCTTTCCGGCGGGGGCGGGCGGGAGGAGACGCTCGGCGTCGTGCGGGCCGCGACCTCGCTGTATAACGGTATGCAGAAATCGGGGACGGTGAATAGCGGCGAGGGGGAGCACGTGGGGAGCACGCCATGAGCGGGGCCGGCGGGACGAGCGGGGCCGACAGCGCGGCCGCGCGGCTGCAGACGCTCTTCGAGGGGCACCGGCTGACGCCGACCCAGCGGCGCATCGCGCACAGCATGGTGCGGCGCGCCTCCGAGGTGCCCTTCCTGTCCAGCGTGGAGCTGGCCGAGCTGGCCGGAGTCAGCCAGCCGTCCGTGACCCGCTTCGCCGTCGCCCTCGGCTTCGACGGCTACCCGGCGCTGCGCCGCCATCTGCGCGAGGTCGCCCCCGCGGAACCGGCGGCGGACACCGGCTCCTGCAACGAGTACCAGCAGGCGGTGGAGGCCGAGATCGAGAACCTGCGCCACCTGGCGGAGGCGCTCGCCGACCCCGGGCCGGTACGGGAGGCGGGCCGGATCCTGGCCGCCGGCCGGCCCCTGCCGGTCCTCGGGCTGCGGGCCGCGGCGGCCCAGGCGCACGGCTTCGCCTACTTCGCCGCCAAGGTCCACCCCGACGTCCGGTTCCTGGGCGAGGGCGGCACGATGCTCCACGACCGCATCGACGCCGCTGCCCGGGCCGGGGCGACGGCCCTGCTCTGCTTCGCCCTGCCCCGGCATCCCCGCGAGGTCGTCGACGCACTCGCCCACGCCAAGGAGGCGGGGCTCACGGTGGTGACCGTCGCCGACTCCGCCTTCGCGCCGGTCGCCAAGGTGTCCGACCTGCTGCTGCCCGCCGCCGTCGGCACCGGCCTCGCCTTCGACACCGCCTGCGCGCCGATGCTGCTCGGCCGGGTGCTGCTGGAGGCCATGTGCGACGACCTGCCGGACGCCCAGGCCCGGCTCGAGGAGTTCGACACGAAGGCGGCCGCCCGGGGTCTCTTCGTGGACTGAGGCGGGTGGAGACGAGGTCGCCGGCACCGGCGGCCGTGTTCTCAGATTCGTCTCACCTTCTCCCGTTAACCTGCCTTGCCTCACACCCTTCAGACGCATGGCGGGAAGCGGAACGGAACAGGAGGCCGGACGTGGCGCGCGGAGGACAGGGGCTGGCTCGGGTCGCCGTCGTCGTACGGGCGGGGGCGGCACCGTTGTGGTGGCTGGGCGTACTCGCGGCGGGCATCGGGGTGCTGGTGCCGGGGCTGACCGGACGCCGGATCGGCGTCCTGGCGGGCGCCGCGCTGTTCATCGTCGCGGCGGCGGTCGTCGCGTCCGTGCGCCGAAGGCGGTACACCGCCCTGGCCCGCTCGGCCGCCCGCGCGGGCAAGCACGACGTGCTCCAGGACCGCGCGGTGACGGTACGCAACTGGCGCCGGGGCCACCGCTGGTGGCTCCTGCTCTCCTTCGCCGCCGCTCTGGGCAGCGCCTTCGCCGTCCCCGCCGCCGCCGGACTGCTGATGGCCGGGTGCGGCACCGGTCTGTGGCTGAAGTCCGCCTGGATCGGCCGCCGCGAACAGGCCGAGAACGTCCTGCTGTGGGTCCGCGTGGACTGGCTCGCCCGCAACGCCGGCCGCCCTGCGGGCAAGGCGGTCCGCGCCTACCGCAGTACGGGCATCGCGGCGGGCGACGCGGCCCCGGGCGGGGCCCGGCGGAAGACGGCGGCGCTGGTGTGACGCCGGGGAGGGGGCCGGGTCGGTTCGGGCACGGGCGCGGGTTGGGGCACGGGTACGGGTACGGGTTGGAGTACGGGCTCGGGTTGGGGCATGGGTACGGGTTGGAGTACGGGCTCGGGTTGGGGCACGGGTGCGGGTGCGTCGTGGCTGGTCGCGCCCACGTGGCGGTAGCCGCCAATGTCACAGCCCCGTGCCCCTGAGGGCGCCATCCGAGCCGCGTCGTGATCCGGGCGGGGACGTCAGCGCCTCCGGGACGTCAGGGTGTCCGGGACGTCAGCGCGTCCGCGTGCGCCCCGCCCGCCTCCGACACGATCTCCGCCACCGACTGGGCCTCTCGCACGGTCGCGAAGGCGACTCCCCCGGAGCCGTCCGCACCGAACCCGTAGACCCCGGGCCGGGCCAGCGAGTTGTACGCGTAGTGGTGCGCGAAGTAATACGCACCCGTGTCCAGGGCCGCCGCGTAGTCCCCCTGCTCCAGCAACGGCATCGCCCGGCCCACGGCCAGCAGGTCCCCCGCGAAGCACGCCGGCCCCGCCACGTCCTGCACCACGTCCGCCCCCTGCTTCGGCAACCCCTTGCCGTCGTACGCGGCGATCCGCAGCGGCCACGCCCCCGGCGCGTACACCGTCCGCGTGGCGACCTGCACGCCGGCGTGCGTCACCGCGACCGGCCGCCCCCCGGCGCTCTTGGCGTACTCCACGCGCGCCACCACCGTGCCGTGCTTGGCCAGCAGGGACCGCCCGAACTCGGTGACCAGCCCGTACCGCCCGTCGAAGAGCCCCGGCACGGCCTCGCGCAGCACGCGCGCGTACTCGGCGTACGTCGGTGTCGTCTCGTCCGAGGCGAAGTTGACCGGCAGTCCACCACCGATGTCGAGTGTGTCGACCTGCCGACGACCGGCCCGCTCGTTGATCTCCTCGGCGAGCGCGTACGTCTCGGCCACGCCCTCGGCCATCAAGGTCAGCGGAATGCCCTGTGACCCGGTGTGCGCGTGCAGCCGGGTCAGCCACGGCCGGTCCAGGTACGCCCGTACCACCCACTCGCGCGCCCCCTCGTCGCGCAGCGCCACCCCGAACTTCGAGGTCGCCGTCGCCGTCGACAATGCCTCGATGGACCCGCCGCCGACCTGGGGGTTGACCCGGATGCCGAGCGGGGAGCGGTTCGTGGAGCGGTTCGCCCCCTCGGCCAGCAGGCCGTCGAGGCGCTTCAGCTCCTGCGGATTGTCGGCGTTGACCGCGATGCCCAGCGCCAGCGCCTCCCGCAGCTCGCCCGGCGTCTTGGCGGGCGAGTCCAGCACCGTCCGCTCCGGCGGCACCCCCGCCGCCCGCGCCAGCGCCAGCTCCCCCGGGCTCGCGACCTCCGCGCCGATGCCCTCCTCGTGCAGCAGCCGCAGCACCGGGACCAGTGGGGTCGCCTTCACCGCGAAGGCGTGCAGCACGGGCGTCCCGGCCGCCGTCACCGACTCGAACGCCGCCCGCAGTGCCGCCGCCGACTCCCGGATCCCGGCGACGTCCAGCAGCCCGACGATGGGGGTGCCGGGTCCGAGCAGCCCCTGCTCCACGGCCGCCCGCACCGCCTGGTCCCGCCGGGCCGCCGGCTCCGCGTCGGTGCCGCCGAGGCCACCGCTCGTGCCGTTGCGGCCACCTCTTGTGCCCGTGCTCATGCCGTCGAGGCCACCGCTCATGCCCGTGCCCGTGCCGTCGAGGCCACCGCCCGTACCCGTGCCCGTGCCGTCGCTCACGCGATCCTCCGTCCCTCGCCGCCTGCCGGTACGTCTCGTTGCCTGCCCCACACATCCAGCCAAACACCCGCGACGCGCCCGCGCCGGGACACGGACGTATTGACTAGTTCTATTCACGAGGTGAGGATATGAATATCCGCAGTAACAATCCGCCGGGAGCAAGCCACCAGGAGGCACCATGTCCGGACCCCGCCCTGTCCGAGCGCCACGCGGTACGACGCCGAGCGCCCTGGGCTGGCAGCAGGAGGCCGCCCTGCGGATGCTGCAGAACAACCTCGACCCCGAGGTCGCCGAGCATCCCGACAAGCTCGTCGTCTACGGCGGCACCGGCAAGGCGGCCCGCGACTGGCGCTCCTTCGACGCCATGGTCCGCACGCTGCGGACCCTCAAGCAGGACGAGACGATGCTCGTCCAGTCGGGCCGCCCGGTCGGCGTCATGCAGACCCACGAGTGGGCCCCGCGCGTCCTCATCGCCAACTCCAACCTGGTCGGCGACTGGGCCAACTGGGAGGAGTTCCGCCGCCTGGAGGCGCTCGGCCTGACCATGTACGGGCAGATGACGGCCGGCTCCTGGATCTACATCGGCACCCAGGGCATCCTCCAGGGCACCTACGAGACCTTCGCCGCCGTCGCCGCCAAGAAGTTCGGCGGCACCCTCGCCGGGACCATCACCCTCACGGCCGGCCTCGGCGGCATGGGCGGCGCCCAGCCCCTCGCGGTCACCATGAACGACGGCGTCGCGATCTGCGTCGACTGCGACCCGCGCGCCATCGACCGCCGTATCGAGCACCGCTACCTCGACGTCAGGGCCGACTCCCTCGACCACGCCCTCCAGCTCGCCACCGAGGCCCGCGACCGGCGCGAACCGCTCTCCATCGGCGTCCTCGGCAACGCCGCCGAGCTGGTCCCGCAGCTGCTCGCCATGGGCGCCCCCATCGACATCGTCACCGACCAGACGTCGGCCCACGACCCCCTGGCCTACCTGCCCACCGGGATCGCCTTCGCGGACATGGCCGACGCCGCCGCCAAGGACCCGGCCGGGTTCACCACCCGCGCCCGCGAGTCCATGGCCCGGCACGTCGAGGCCATGGTCGGCTTCCAGGACGCCGGCGCCGAGGTCTTCGACTACGGCAACTCCATCCGGGGCGAGGCCCAGCTGGCCGGTTACGACCGGGCCTTCGCCTTCCCCGGCTTCGTCCCCGCCTACATCCGCCCCCTCTTCTGCGAGGGCAAGGGCCCCTTCCGCTGGGCCGCCCTGTCCGGCGACCCGGCCGACATCGCCAGGACCGACAAGGCGATCCTCGACCTCTTCCCGGAGAACGAGTCCCTGGCCCGCTGGATCAAGCTGGCCGGTGAGCGCGTCCACTTCCAGGGCCTGCCCGCCCGCATCTGCTGGCTCGGCTACGGCGAGCGCGACAAGGCCGGCGAGCGGTTCAACGACATGGTCGCGAGCGGCGAGCTGGCCGCCCCGATCGTCATCGGCCGCGACCACCTCGACTGCGGCTCCGTCGCCTCCCCGTACCGGGAGACCGAGGCCATGCTCGACGGCTCCGACGCCATCGCCGACTGGCCGCTGCTCAACGCCATGGTCAACGTGGCCTCCGGCGCCTCCTGGGTCTCCCTGCACCACGGCGGCGGCGTCGGCATGGGCCGCTCCATCCACGCCGGGCAGGTCACCGTCGCCGACGGCACCGCGCTCGCCGGCGAGAAGATCCGCCGGGTCCTCACCAACGACCCCGGCATGGGCGTCATCCGGCACGTCGACGCCGGGTACGACATCGCCGACTCGGTCGCCGGGGAGCGGGGCGTGCGAGTGCCCATGCGCGAGGGCGACGGGACCGGCGCGGGTGACGCGGCCCGCGAGGGCGACGGGACCGGCGCGGGTGACGCGGCCCGCGAGGGTGCCGAGACGCGCGAGGGTGACGACGCGTGAGCTTCCACAGCATGTGGGCGGAGCTGCTGCCGGTCGGCCGCAGCTCCGCCTCCGGCGGCTACCGCCGCCACGCCTGGACCGGCGCCGACGCCGACTGCCGGGCCTGGTTCCGGCAGCAGGCCGAGGCGCGCGGGCTGGCCTACGAGACCGACCGCAACGGCAACCAGTGGGCCTGGCTCGGCGACCCCGCCGCCGGCGACGCCGTCGTCACCGGGTCCCACCTGGACTCCGTGCCCGACGGCGGCGCCTTCGACGGACCCCTCGGGGTCGTCTCCGCCTTCGCCGCCCTGGACGAACTGCGCGGGAGGGGAGCCCCGTTCACCAGGCCGCTGGGCATCGTCAACTTCGGCGACGAGGAGGGCGCCCGCTTCGGCCTCGCCTGCGTCGGCTCCCGGCTCACCGCGGGCGCGCTGACCGTCGAGCAGGCCCACCGCCTCACCGACGGCGACGGCATCACGCTCCCGCGGGCCATGGAGGCCGCCGGGTACGACCCGGACACCATCGGCCCCGACCCCGAGCGGCTCGCCCGCATCGGCGCCTTCGTCGAACTGCACGTCGAACAGGGCCGCGCCCTCGACCTCTCCGGCGACCGGATCGGCATCGCGTCCGCCATCTGGCCGCACGGACGCTGGCGGTTCGACTTCCGGGGCGAGGCCAACCACGCCGGCACCACCCGGCTCGCCGACCGGCACGACCCCATGCTGTCCTACGCCGAGACCGTGCTCGCCGCCCGCCGCGAGGCGGAACTCGCCGGCGCCGTCGCCACCTTCGGCAAGATCGCCGTCGAGCCCAACGGCGTCAACGCCATCCCGTCCCTCGTACGCGGCTGGCTCGACTCCCGCGCCCCCGGCCAGCAGGGCCTGGATACGGTGGTCGGCGCGGTGGAGAAGGCCGCCCGCGAATACGCCGCAGCCCAGGGCGTCGACCTCGACGTCGTACGCGAGTCCTTCACGCCCGTCGTCGAGTTCGACCACGCCCTGCGCGACGAACTCGCCCGCATCCTCGGCGGCGACACGGACCTCAGGGTCCCCGTCCTGGGGACCGGCGCCGGACACGACGCCGGGATCCTCTCCGACCGCATCCCGACCGCCATGCTGTTCGTGCGCAACCCCACCGGCGTCTCGCATTCCCCGGCCGAGTACGCCGCCGAGGACGACTGCGTGGCCGGGGTGAGCGCACTCGCCGACGTACTGGAAGGGCTGGCCTGCACGTGACCCCCACCGAGCGGACCCGGACGTACTGGCTGGAGCACGCCTGGCTCGGCACCCATGTCGAGCCGGGCGTGGCCGTCACGGTGTCCGTCAGCGGCTCCGCCGCGGGCCGTGACGGCCGCATCACCGCCGTCCACCAGGACACCCCCACCCCGCCTCCCGGCGCCGAGGTGCTGCGCGGACTGACCCTCCCCGGCCTCGCCAACGCCCACAGCCACGCCTTCCACCGCGCCCTGCGCGGCACCGTCCAGGTCGGCTCCGGCACCTTCTGGACCTGGCGCGAGGTCATGTACTCCGTCGCCGACCGGCTGAACCCCGAGACCTACCACGGCCTCGCCCGCGCGGTGTACGCCGAGATGGCGCTCGCCGGGATCACCACGGTCGGCGAGTTCCACTACGTCCACCACGCCCCCGGCGGCACCCCCTACGCCGATCCCAACGCGATGGGCGAGGCCCTCGTCGAGGCCGCCGCCGACGCCGGCATCCGCATCACCCTCCTCGACACCTGCTACCTGTCCGCCGGCTTCGGTGAGCCCCCGAACACCCACCAGCGCCGCTTCTCCGACGGGACGGCGGACGCCTGGGCGGAACGCTGTTCAGTTCTCAAGGAACGGGATCACGCACGGATCGGAGCGGCGATCCACTCCGTACGGGCCGTGCCCGCCGGCCAGTTGGCGACCGTGGCGGGCTGGGCCGAGGAACGGCGGGCCCCGCTGCATGTGCACCTGTCCGAACAGACCGCGGAGAACGACGCCTGCCACGACGCCCACGGCCGCACCCCCACCCGGCTCCTGGCCGACCACGGCGTGCTCGGACCCCGCACCACCGGCGTCCACAACACCCACCTCACCGACGAGGACATCACCCTCCTCGGCGGCAGCCGCACCGGCACCTGCATGTGCCCCACCACGGAACGCGACCTCGCCGACGGCATCGGCCCCGCGGCCGACCTCCAGCGAGCGGGCTCCCCGCTCTCCCTCGGCTCCGACAGCCACGCCGTCGTCGACCTGCTCGAAGAGGCGCGCGCCATGGAGCTGAACGAGCGCCTGCGCACCCGCACCCGCGGCCACTGGACCGCCGCCGCACTGCTGCGCGCGGCCACCGCCGACGGCCACGCCGCCCTCGGCTGGGACGACACGGGAACCATCGAGGCCGGCTCCCGCGCCGACCTCACCACGGTCGCACTCGACTCCGTCAGAACAGCGGGGCCACTGCCCAGGCTCGGCGCCGAGACGGCCGTATTCGCCGCGACGGCAGCGGACGTGCGGCACACGATCGTGGGCGGACGGCACGTCGTACGCGACGGGGCGCACACCCTCGTGCCCGATGTGCCGCAGACCCTGGCGCGGGCCGTCGAAGCCCTGCGCGCATAGCGGCGACCATCGCCCGCCCCCGCCCCCGCCCCCACCACGAGGACGTCACCGATCCCATGAGCAGCAGCACCGTCATCACCAACATCGCCGCACTCGTCACCAACGACCCCTCCCTCGGTGACAACTCCCCCCTCGGACTGGTCCGGGACGCGGCCGTCGTCATCGACGGCGACCGCGTCGCGTGGACCGGTGAATCAAGCAAAGCACCCGCCACTGACAACCGGGTCGACGCCGGCGGCCGGGCGGTCCTCCCCGGCTTCGTCGACTCCCACTCCCACCTCCTCTTCGGCGGCGACCGCACCGAGGAGTTCAACGCCCGCATGTCCGGCCGCCCCTACAGCGCCGGCGGCATCCGCACCACCGTCGCCGCCACCCGTGCCGCGAGCGACGCGGAACTGGAGGCGGGGCTCACCCGTTACCTCGAAGAGGCCCTGCGCCAGGGCACCACCACCTTCGAGACCAAGTCCGGCTACGGCCTGACCACCGCCGACGAGTCCCGCGCCCTGCGCATCGCCGCCCGCCACACCGACGAGGTCACCTTCCTCGGCGCCCACATCGTCGCCCCCGAACTCGCCGACGACCCGGCCGCCTACGTCGCCCTGGTCACCGGTGAGATGCTCGACGCCTGCGCCCCGCACGCCCGCTGGATCGACGTGTTCTGCGAGAAGGGCGCCTTCGACGGCGACCAGGCCCGCGCCGTCCTCACCGCGGGCCAAGCCAAGGGCCTGCACCCGCGCATCCACGCCAACCAGCTCTCCTACGGCCCCGGCGTCCAGCTGGCGGTCGAACTCGACGCCGCCAGCGCCGACCACTGCACCCACCTCACCGACGCCGACGTGGACGCCCTCGCGAACAGCCGCACGGTCGCCACCCTGCTCCCCGGCGCCGAGTTCTCCACCCGTGCCGAGTGGCCGGACGCCCGGCGCCTCATCGACGCCGGTGCCACGGTCGCGCTGTCCACCGACTGCAACCCCGGCTCGTCCTTCACGTCCTCCGTGCCCTTCTGCGTCGCGCTCGCCGTACGGGACATGGGGATGACCCCCGACGAGGCGGTCTGGTCGGCCACCGCGGGCGGCGCGGCGGCCCTCCGCCGTGACGACGTCGGCCGTCTGACCCCGGGCGCGTACGCCGACCTGACCCTCCTCGACGCCCCCAGTCACGTCCACCTGGCCTACCGGCCCGGCGTTCCGCTGGTCAGCGGGGTCTGGCGGCGCGGCGTACGCGTGGTCTGATCCACGCCCGACCACTCGCCCGCCCTGAGCGCCCGGTCTGCCCTGAGCCTTCGGCCCGCTCTGACCGTTCGGTCTGCCCTGACGGTTCGGCCCGCCCTAACCGTTCGGTCTGCCCTGACGGTTCGGCCCGCCCTGACCGTTCGGTCTGCCCTGATGGTTCGGCCCTGGCGGTTCGGTCCGCCCCGACCGCTCAGGAGGCCCCGGCGCGCCACCGCTGGTCCGTCCGCCCCGGCGCCGACCCGACGAGGACCACCGCGTCGCCCCCGCCCGGCGTCACCGCGCGGTCCGGGGCGATGCCCGGGCGGATCACGCCGCGCGCGTCCACCGAGAAGCGGAGGTTCTGGCCGTTGCGTCCGTCGACCGAGGCGCACTCCCAGATGCCGACGCCCTCGTCCACGGAGCCGCGGCTGTCCAGGCAGTAGTCCTCGTCGGCGTACGACTGGACCACCCGGCGTCCGTCGTCGACCCGCCACAACTGGGTGTGGGACGAGGTACAGGGGGCCGTGACGACGTCCGTGCCCTTCTCCAGGCGGCCGTCGATGTCCAGGCACCGGCCCGAGGCGACGTTCACCACCTGGGCGTACGTGCCGTCCGGCGCCCGGTACGACGGCGTGGACGGTGTCGGTGACGGCCGGGTGGTACGCGAGGGCGTCGGACCCGGCCTCGGGGAGGGCGGCTTCGAGGACGCGGAGGGCGACGGCGACGGCGAGGGTGCGGGTGCGGGGGAGGACGGCGTCGCCGGGACGGTCGCCGTCACCGTCACCGGTGGCGGCCCGGCCGGTGGACGCGACGACGCGTTCCCCGCCCGCCGGGACGGTGTGTCGTCCGGCGACAGCAGCAGGAGGAGCAGTGGCGCCAGCGCCACGCCCAGAGCCGCCGAGGCCAGGGCGAAGCGGCGCGACGGCGGCCAGGCCCCGGACATCGCGAGCGAGACGGCACCGGCGCCCGGCTCGCCCGCCTCCCGCGCCGCGTACGCCGTGCCCGCCCACGGCAGCAGACCCTCGGCCAGGGCCGTGCGCGGAGAGTCCCGCAGGGTGCACAACTCCTCGTAGGCCGCCGTGCAGTGCGGGCAGTGCGCCATGTGCGCGTGCAGATCGGCGCTGTCACGGGGGGTGTCGGGCCGTACCGACTCCTCGATGAGGCGCCGGAAGTCCACGCAGCGCGGATCGTCGGAGGCGGCCAGCCGGAACCGCAGACAGGCCTGCGTGAGCGCCTGGAGCGCCGGCTGTGTGCCGTACGTGACGTCCTGGCGGCCGACACCGAGCAGCGCGGCCGTTCGGTCGGCGGGCTCCCGGTCCACCACGCCGTACCAGATCATGCCCTGGGCGCGGGGCGGCAGGGAACGGAAGGCCGCGAGCATGGGCGGGACCGGGCAGCCCGTGCCCGCCGTGTTCACCACGAGGAGCAGGCCGGCGTCGATTCCGGCGGAGCGTTCGTCGGCCGCCCAACCGGCGGCGATCTCCCCGGTCAGGAGCAGGAGCTGGTGCCGCCAAGGCCTGCCGGCGCCGGTGCCGCGGGCCGCCTGGCGGGCGGCCAGTGCGAAGGCCTGCGCGGCCAGTTGCCGTGCCGTGGACTCGCCGGCCGTGCACAGACGGGCGTAGGAGAGTACCGACGGCTGGTGTCGCGCGCGGAGTTCCTGGAGCGCCGGATAGGCGGTGGAGGTGTCGGCGCCCAGCAGTTCGGTCAGCCGCTCGTCGGACGCGCCGGCGTACAGCGCGTCCCCGGCCTGGGCACCCTCGTCGGTCCCGTCGCCCCGAGCCATCCGTCCGCCTCCTCGTGCCCCGCGACTCCGCAGCGCCGGTCCTGACGTACCGGCCAGTTTGTGGGGTGCCTCATAGTGGTGGAACGAGGCCCGCGAGGAAAGACGTTTCCGTGGGTAACCGGCGGCTGTCACGGCGGTGGGCGGCGGCTCCGGGTGTGCTGGACGTCCGTACCGGCGACGGTACGCACAACCCGAAGGGGGGCGGCCCGGTTTCGGACCGCCCCCCTGGAGGGCAAGCGTCACCCGGCGAGGACTACTCCTCGACCGTGAGCCCCTTGCGCAGCCGTACGAGTGTGCGCGAGAGCAGGCGCGAGACGTGCATCTGGGAGATGCCGAGCTCCTCGCCGATCTCCGACTGGGTCATGCCCGCGACGAAGCGGAGCGAGAGGATCTTGCGGTCCCGGGACGGGAGCTCGGCGATCAGCGGCTTGAGCGACTCGACGTACTCGATGCCCTCGAGCCCGTGGTCCTCGTAGCCGATGCGGTCGGCCAGCGCGCCCTCGGCGTCGTCCTCCTCCGGCTGGGCGTCCAGCGAGGAGGCGGTGTAGGCGTTGGAGGCCGCCATGCCCTCGACGACCTCGTCCTTGGACAGGCTCAGGTGCTCGGCCAGTTCGCTCACCGTGGGGGCGCGGTCGAGGCGCTGGGCCAGCTCGTCGCCGGCCTTGGCCAGGTCGAGCCGCAGCTCCTGCAGGCGGCGCGGGACGCGCACGGACCACGAGGTGTCGCGGAAGAAGCGCTTGATCTCGCCGATGATGGTCGGCATCGCGAACGTGGGGAACTCCACACCGCGCGACATCTCGAAGCGGTCGATCGCCTTGATCAGGCCGATCGTGCCGACCTGGATGATGTCCTCCATCGGCTCGCTGCGGGAGCGGAAGCGGGAGGCCGCGAACTTGACCAGGGCGAGGTTGAGCTCGACGAGCGTGTTGCGTACGTACGCGTGCTCGTGGGTGCCTTCCTCCAGCGACTCCAGCCGCTCGAAGAGGGTCTTGGACAGGGCCCGGGCGTCCGCCGGAGCAACCTCGTCGTAGGCGGGGATGTCCGGAAGCCCGGCGAGTGCGCCGTCGATGTCGACGACCGCGTCATGGTGCTCGATGGGATCCAGATGTTCCGGAGGGAGTGTCGACGTCGCTTCTTGGGTACGCGATCCGTCGAGCCGGGGTGACATGATGTCCTCCATCGTTCTCGGCATACGGCTGCCGAAGCCAAATACGTGCACTGCGGTGTGCGGCGCCTCCAAAGCCGGCCGTGTCGGTTTACGTGTCTTACTAGCCCTACCGGGTTTACCGAGCCCACCGCAAGTGTGTTCTGTGTGGGTATGTCCGTTTGTGTGCGGTTGTTCGGGTGTCGGAGTGCGGTGGGAAGGCGTAGTGTTCGGGGGCGTCAGCAAGCAGTCACGACCTCGGGAGAGAGAATCGGCATGGACCGCGGGACGGTCGGCAGTGCCCAGTCGGGCCGGCTTCTGGTGGAGGTGCGGGAAGAGGGCCCCAGTGCCGTCGTGACTCCGGCGGGTGAGTTGGATCACCACACCGCCGACCTGTTGCGCGAGCCGCTGGAGGACTGTCTCGCCAAGGGATTCAACCGGCTTGTCGTCGACTGTTCGCGTCTGGAGTTCTGCGACTCCACAGGGCTCAACGTCCTGCTCGGCGCGCGGTTGAAGGCTGAGGCCGCGGGGGGCGGTGTGCATCTGGTGGCCATGCAGCCGGTGGTGGCCCGGGTGTTCGAAATCACGGGGGCCGAAGCGGTCTTCACCCTCCACGACACCCTTGCGGCCGCTCTGGCCGCCGAGTCCGACTGAACTGGCCTTTGTCCGGCCGGCGGCGGGCTCCGTGTGCTGCCCGGGACGGGAGTTTTTCGCCCGTCCCGTGTTTCGTGCCGAATACAGGGGTGTTCGGACGGTCCGGTCGGGCAGGAGACACCCTGAGCTGACCGTGTACGACGTACGACTTGAAACGTGAACTGGTGAATCGGTGAGGTGAAGCGCTGATGAGCACCACCCGGCCCTACTCGCCGGGCGACCGTGGTCCGGAGCCCAGCGGCGCTTCTGGGGCGTCCGAGGGGGGCGCGCCCGGGTCCGGGGAGTCCGAGGGGGGCATGTCCGCGGGGCAGGCCGCCGTGATCGGGGCGCCGGTGTCCCCGTCCCCGTCCCCGTCTCCGTCCATGTCCGCTTCCTCATCGTCCTCGCCCTCGTCCTCGTCCTCGGCCTCGTCTCCGTCCGGGGCCGCGCCCGCGGGCGGTGGCGGGCGGCAGGTACGCAGGCTGAGCTTCGACGATCAGAGCGGGGTGGTCCCGCTCGCTCGCGACTTCACCCGCCAGGCGCTGTACGCCTGGGGCTGGCTGCCCTCCGCCACCGCGGACCAGCGGGCCGCCGCCGAGGACGTACTGCTCGTGGTGTCCGAGCTGGTCACCAACGCCTGTCTGCACGCCGAGGGGCCGGACGAGCTGTGGATCACCTGTGAGAAGAAGGTGATCCGGCTGGAGGTCTCCGACCGCGGCACGGGGCAGCCGGCGCCGCGGACCCCGCACCGGGCGGGGCGCCCCGGTGGCCACGGCATGTTCATCGTGCAGCGGCTGTGTCTGGACTGGGGCGTGGTGCGTACGCCCGGGGTCGCGGGCAAGAGGGTGTGGGCGGAGCTGGGGGCTCCGGCGTAGGCCTGCGCCGCTCTACTCGGCTTTTACCCACCCGCTCCAGCCGCCCACCGGTCTCGGTCGGCCCGGACGCCGCCGTTCCCGGGCTCCGCCCTGGACCCCGGCGGGGACCGCGCCCCCCTGCACCCTTTGCCGTGAACCCGCCTACCGCTGTAGGGCGCGCCGCCTGTGCTCCCGCGGACCGCAGCCGCCCTTGTGCGCGCGGAGGGGCGTGACGCGCCCTGTGACGCCGCCCATGGTCCCGCTCGCCCCGCCACGCCGCCAGGGTCCCGTCCGCCCCGCTACGCCGCTACGGTCCCGCTCGCCCCGTCACGCCGCTACGGTCCGGTCCCGCTCGCCCCGCCCCGCCGCGCCGCGCCGCCACGGTCCCGCCCGCCGCGCTGCCACGGTCCCGCCTGCGGGCAGCAGACCTCGCCCCGACGCATCCCGCGCCTCCCATATCGGCGACGCCCCCTGGCGGAAGGCCGTCCCAAGGCGCCTCGGCGCGAGGCCGTCCTCAGGCGCCCCCACGGAAGGCCGTCCCCATGGCAAGGCCGGCCGGAGGCCTCCAGGGGCGGTCGCCGTCGAGGCCCCCCGAAAAACGCCCGGAGGGCCACCGCATCCACCGGGATGCGATGACCCTCCGCAGGCAGGAACCGCCTGGCCGCCAGGCCTCAGCGGACGTCGCCCATGAGTTCCTTCACGCGCTTGCGGTACATCCACACCGCGACACCGGCGACCACGGCGAGCGTCGCCTCCGCGGCCACGATGCCCGTCTTGTTCAGGTCGACGCCGGCGATGGAGAGCAGGCCGGTCGTGGCGTCACCGGCGGTGACGGCCAGGAACCAGACACCCATCATCTGCGAGGCGTACTTCACGGGCGCCATCTTGGTGGTGACCGACAGGCCGACCGGGGAGAGCATCAGCTCACCGCAGGTCTGGACGAAGTAGATCGCCACCAGCCACAGGGCGGCCGCCTTGTGACCGCCGTCCGCGATGGCCAGCGGGGCCAGGAAGAGGAAGAAGGACGCGCCGACCAGGACCAGACCGAAGGAGAACTTGACGATCGTGCTCGGCTCCTTGCCGCGCCGGGCGAGCGCCAGCCACACCGTGGCGAAGACCGGGGCCAGGGCCATGATGATGACCGGGTTGACCGACTGGAACCAGGACACCGGGAAGTCCCAGCCGAACACGTTGGTGTCGGTGGAGGAGTCGGCGAAGATCGCCAGGGTCGAGCCGCCCTGGTCGTAGATCATCCAGAAGACGGCCGCGGCGACGAAGAACCAGATGTACGCGGACATCTTCGACTGCTCGGCGCGGTCCAGGTCCTTGTCCCGCTTGATGCGGGTCAGCACGAGCACCGGGACGATCACGCCGAGCAGGGTCAGCGGGACCAGGATCCAGTTCAGCGTGTAGTTGCCGGAGAAGCCGACGATGGCGTAGAAGACGACGGCGAGCGCGGCCCAGAACGCGGCCTTGCGCAGAGTGGAGGTCTTCTCCTCCGCCGACAGGGGCTTCGGGGTCACGCTGGAGTGCGGCGCCAGGTGGCGGCTGCCGAGCAGGAACTGGATGACGCCCAGGCCCATGCCGACCGCGGCGAGCGCGAAGCCCAGGTGCCAGTTGACGTTCTCACCGATGGTGCCGATGATCAGCGGCGCCGCGAAGGCACCGAGGTTGATGCCCATGTAGAAGACGGTGAAGCCACCGTCGCGGCGCGGGTCGTCGGGGCCGCTGTAGAGCTGGCCGACCATCGTCGAGATGTTGGCCTTCAGCAGGCCCGAGCCGATGGCGACGAGGCCGAGGCCCGCGTAGAACGTCCCGGAGGACGGGAGCGCCAGCGTGAGGTGGCCGAGCATGATCACGCCGCCGGCGACGGCGACGGTCTTGCGGGGACCCCAGACACGGTCACCGAACCAGCCGCCCGGCATCGTGAGCAGGTACACCAGCGAGAGGTACACCGAGTAGATCGCGGTCGCGGTGCCGGCGCTGAGGCCGAGGCCACCCGGGGCGACGAGGTACAGCGGGAGCAGAGCCCTCATGCCGTAGTAGGAGAAACGCTCCCACATCTCGGTCATGAAGAGAGTGGCCAGTCCGCGGGGGTGGCCGAAGAAGGTCTTCTCGGACCCGGGGGTGCCCGGAGAGACCGAGTCCTTCGTCAGGCTGGACGCCATGGTCGATCCTTGCTGGTCGGGACGCGCTCACGAGGCGATGCGCGCCCGGTGGGGGGCGGCCGGCACCGGCGGCCGTTCATCCGCCCACCCCACGCCTGAGGGATTCCGCTCCGGGTTGCGAAGCGGTGGACGGCGGCCACCGGGATCCACGCCTCTGCGCGCGTCAGTGCACGCGGTGAGGCCCGGCCACAGGTCATTCCTTTCGAGGCCGGCCGTGGGGGCCGACCCGCACACAAAAGAGACCCTTAGCGTCGAACTGTCGCCAAAGGTCCCCTGGGTGCTACAGGCGCTGATTCACCATACGGCAGGACACCGCCCGGTATGGAAGGACTTGAGACGCGGATCACAGGTAATAATGGAACCGCGAACGATCTTTCGAAGGTGCATCACAGGATGCCACCCCACAGCCGCAGGTTCGCACAGTGGGTCGGCAGTGGGCGACAGCAGGTCGACAGCAGGTCGACAGCAGGGCGATGGCGGTCGACAGGGGGCGGCGGGAGGACCGGCCGGGCGGGACGTGTGGCGGGTGTCCGGCTTGTCCGTAGGTAAGAGCCGCTCGGTGCGATCACGCCCCGGGCGCTGCTCCGAGCGGACTACCATCAGCTCATGACCCGTGTACTGCTCGCCGAGGACGACGCGTCCATCTCGGAGCCGCTGGCCCGCGCACTGCGCCGGGAAGGGTACGAGGTCGAGGTGCGTGAGGACGGACCCACCGCACTCGACGCCGGGTTGCAGGGCGGCATCGACCTGGTCGTGCTGGATCTGGGTCTGCCGGGCATGGACGGGCTGGAGGTCGCCCGCCGGCTGCGGTCCGAGGGCCATGCCGTACCGATCCTCATCCTGACCGCGCGCGCCGACGAGGTGGACACCGTCGTCGGTCTGGACGCGGGCGCCGACGACTACGTCACCAAGCCCTTCCGCCTGGCCGAGCTGCTCGCCCGGGTCCGCGCCCTGCTGCGGCGCGGTGCCGTCGAGCCGCCGCAGCCGCCCTCCACGCACGGCGTGCGCATCGACGTCGAGTCGCACCGGGCCTGGATGGGCGAGGACGAGCTCCAGCTCACCGCCAAGGAGTTCGACCTGCTGCGGGTGCTGGTGCGCGACGCCGGCCGGGTCGTCACCCGCGACCAGCTGATGCGCGAGGTCTGGGACACCACCTGGTGGTCGTCGACCAAGACCCTCGACATGCACATCTCCTGGCTCCGCAAGAAGCTGGGGGACGACGCGGCCAATCCCCGCTACATCGCCACCGTGCGCGGCGTGGGCTTCCGCTTCGAGAAGAACTGACTCCGAGAAGGACCGACCTCCAGGACACCGGACCTCCAGAACACCGGACTTCCAGAACGACCGGGCCTCCAGAACACCGGGACTTCCAGAACGACCGGACCTCCAGAAGAACCGACCCCCCCAAGATGAGCTGAGTGCCCGAAGGGCCTGCCCGGGTAAGAGGACATGCGCCGTCGACTGATCCAGTCCACGCTCGCCGTGGTGCTCGTCGTGATCGCCGTGTTCGGCGTCTCCCTCGTGATCGTCGAGACCCGGACGATCAGCAGCACCGCCCAGGAGCGGGTCGACCTGGAGGCGGTGCGGCTGGCCAGCATCGTGGACAGCCGGCTGCTCGGCACCGGATCGGTCGACGCCAAGTTCCTGCGGGAGCAGATCCGCGACGCCCGGTACGCCGAGATCCGGATCCCCGGCAGGCCGGTCATCGAGGTCGGCAGCCGACCGACCGGTGAGGTCATCCGCGGCAGGGCCACCGGTGAGGAGGGCGAGACGGTCCTCGTCGAGGAGCCGAGCTCCGCGGTGACCCAGGAGGTCGGCCGGACGCTGCTGATCATCGGCCTGGTGGCGCTGCTCGCGGTGATCGCCGCGGTGCTGCTGGCGATCCGGCAGGCCAACCGCCTCGCCTCCCCGCTCACCGACCTCGCCGAGACCGCCGAACGCCTCGGCTCCGGCGACCCGCGCCCGCGGCACAAACGCTACGGCGTCCCCGAGCTGGACCGGGTCGCGGACGTGCTGGACTCCTCCGCCGAGCGCATCGCCCGCATGCTCACCGCCGAGCGCCGCCTGGCCGCCGACGCCTCCCACCAGTTGCGTACGCCGCTCACCGCGCTGTCCATGCGGCTGGAGGAGATCACCCTCACCGACGATCCGGAGACGGTGAAGGAGGAGGCGACGATCGCGCTGTCGCAGGTGGAGCGGCTGACGGACGTCGTGGACCGGCTGCTGACGAACTCCCGCGATCCGCGCAGCGGCTCCGCCGTCACCTTCGAGCTGGACGACGTCATCCAGCAGCAGATCGACGAGTGGCGCCCCGCCTACCGCAGTGAGGGGCGGGCGATCGTCAGCTCCGGCAAACGGCATCTGACGGCCGTGGGCACTCCGGGCGCGGTGGCGCAGGTGCTGGCCGCGCTGATCGAGAACTCCCTGATGCACGGCGGCGGCACGGTGGCCCTGCGGACCCGGGTGACCGGCAACCAGGCGGTGGTCGAGGTCACCGACGAGGGGGCCGGCGTTCCGGGCGACCTGGGGGCGCGGATCTTCGAGCGCGCGATCAGCGGGCGGAACTCGACGGGCATCGGCCTGGCCGTCGCCCGCGACCTCGCCGAGGCGGACGGCGGCCGGCTGGAGCTGCTCCAGGGCCGCCCCCCGGTGTTCGGCCTGTTCCTGTCCCGCACGCCGCCGCCGAAGAAGTCGTCCGGGGACTCGGGGGACACGGTCCGTTAGGAAGCCGGGCCGGCCCGGCCGCCGTCAGCGGTGGGCGGCGGGGGTGCCGTCCGTGGTGCGTACCGCCGTCGGCTGCTCGTGCTCCAGGAAGGTCTCCGCCCGGGTCACCGGCTCGCGGGCCGGCAGCGCCCGGAAGACCCAGCTGCGGTACGACCAGAAGCGGAACAGCGTGCCGATCCCGATGCCGAGGAACTTGAAGATGTTGCTCTGCAGGGGGCTGTCCCAGCCGAAGCCGTACGTCGCCGTGTACAGCACGCCGTTCTCGATCACCAGTCCGACCGCGCTGAACACCAGGAACAGCGTCATCTCGCGGGTCCGGCGGCTCTTGTCGCGGTCCCGGTAGGTGAAGTAGCGGAAGCCCAGGTAGTTGAAGACGATCGCGACGATGGTCGCGACGATGCTGGCCCGCACCACCTGGAGGTCGGTCACGTGCCGCACGAAGTTGAAGACGAGGAGGTTGACCAGGACTCCGGCACCGCCCACCGCGCCGAACTTCACGACCTCACGGACCAGCCGGTCGATCCGCTCCCGCACCGCGCCGCGGGGCGCGGGGGGCGTGGGGGCAGCCGTATGAGCACCCGAGGAACCATGTCCCATGGTCGTGCAGGCCCCCGTCCATCGGTTGGCGTCAATCCGTTCATGCTAACCACCCGGACGCGTGATCTTCCTGCCGACGGACGCCGGGCGACGGGAAAGGGGGGTCCTGCCCCCGGGGAAACGGCCGGTAAACGGGTGGGCCCCGCGCGGCCGATACGCTAGGGGTGTGACGTTCCCGGTAGTCGGCATGGTCGGCGGTGGCCAGCTCGCTCGTATGACACACGAGTCGGGCATCCCGCTGGGCATCAGGTTCAAGCTCCTCAGTGACACTCCTCAGGATTCCGCGGCGCAGGTCGTGAACGAAGTCGTCATCGGCGACTATCGCGATCTGGACACGCTCCGCGAGTTCGCGCGCGGCTGTGACGTGATCACCTTCGATCACGAGCACGTGCCGACCGAGCACCTCAGGGCCCTGGAGGCGGACGGCATCCCCGTGCGCCCCGGCCCCGACGCGCTCGTGCACGCCCAGGACAAGGGCGTGATGCGCGCGAAGCTCGACGCGATCGGCGTGCCCTGCCCACGGCACCGGATCGTGAGCGATCCGGCCGACGTGGCCGCCTTCGCCGCGGAGGGCGCCACCGAGGGCGACGGCTTCCCCGTCGTCCTCAAGACGGTCCGCGGCGGGTACGACGGCAAGGGCGTGTGGGTCGTGGACTCCGTGGAGGAGGCCGCCGAGCCCTTCCGCGCCGGTGTGCCCGTGCTGGCGGAGGAGAAGGTCGCCTTCGTCCGCGAGCTGGCCGCCAACGTGGTCCGCTCCCCGCACGGCCAGGCGGTGGCGTACCCCGTCGTCGAGTCCCGGCAGGTGGACGGCGTCTGCGACACGGTGATCGCGCCCGCCCCCGGCCTCGACGAGGCGCTGGCGCTCAGGGCCGAGGAGATGGCGCTCGGCATCGCCAAGGAACTGGACGTCGTCGGCCACCTCGCCGTCGAGCTGTTCCAGACCCGCGACGGCCGCGTCCTCGTCAACGAACTGGCGATGCGCCCGCACAACTCCGGCCACTGGACGATGGACGGTGCGATCACCTCGCAGTTCGCCAACCACGTCCGCGCGGTCCTCGACCTCCCCCTCGGCGACCCGCGCCCGCGTGCCCCGTGGACGGTCATGGTCAACGTCCTCGGCGGCGACTACCCGGACATGTACTCCGCGTACCTGCACTGCATGGCCCGCGACCCCCAGCTCAAGATCCACATGTACGGCAAGGACGTGAAGCCCGGCCGCAAGGTGGGCCACGTCAACACCTACGGCGACGATCTGGACGACGTGCTGGAGCGCGCCCGTCACGCTGCCGGCTACCTGAGAGGGACGATCACCGAATGAGCCAGGCCAGCCCGGTCGGTCCGGTCGTGGGCATCGTCATGGGGTCGGACTCCGACTGGCCCGTGATGGAGGCCGCCGCCAAGGCACTCGACGAGTTCGAGATCGCCTACGAGGTCGACGTCGTCTCCGCGCACCGCATGCCGCACGAGATGATCGCGTACGGCGAGCAGGCCGCCGGACGCGGACTGAAGGCGATCATCGCCGGGGCCGGGGGCGCCGCCCACCTGCCCGGCATGCTCGCCTCCGTCACGCCGCTGCCCGTCATCGGCGTGCCCGTGCCGCTGAAGTACCTGGACGGCATGGACAGCCTGCTGTCCATCGTGCAGATGCCGGCCGGTGTCCCCGTCGCCACCGTCTCGGTCGGCGGCGCCCGCAACGCCGGTCTGCTGGCCGCGAGGATGCTCGCCGCGCACGACGAGGAGCTGCTGGCCCGGATGCGCGAGTTCCAGCAGGACCTCAACGACCAGGCCACTGAGAAGGGCAAGCGGCTGCGCACCAAGGTCGAGGGCTCCGCGGCCTTCGGCTTCGGGAAGTGAGGCCCGTGACCTCCCTCGACCAGGCCCGGGAGCTGCTGCGCGAGTTCCCCGTCGTCGACGGCCACAACGACCTGCCCTGGGCGCTGCGCGAGCAGGTCCGCTACGACCTCGACGCCCGCGACATCGCCGCCGACCAGTCAGCCCACCTGCACACCGACCTCGCCCGGCTGCGCTCCGGCGGCGTCGGCGCGCAGTACTGGTCGGTGTACGTCCGCTCGGACCTGCCGGGCGCGGTGACCGCGACGCTGGAGCAGATCGACTGCGTACGGCGGCTGATCGACCGCCACCCCGGGGACCTGCGGGCCGCGCTGACCGCCGCAGACATGGAGGCCGCGCGCGCCGAGGGCCGGATCGCGTCGCTGATGGGCGCCGAGGGCGGCCACTCCATCGACAACTCGCTCGCCACCCTCCGCGCGCTGCACGCGCTCGGCGTGCGCTACATGACCCTCACCCACAACGACAACATCGCGTGGGCGGACTCGGCGACCGACGAGCCCGTCGTCGGCGGCCTGTCGGCCTTCGGCCGCGAGGTCGTGCGGGAGATGAACCGCGAGGGCATGCTGGTCGACCTCTCGCACGTGGCGGCGACGACGATGCGCGACGCGCTGGACACGTCGACGGCGCCGGTGATCTTCTCGCACTCCTCCGCGCGTGCCGTCTGCGACCACCCGCGCAACATCCCGGACGACGTGCTGGAGCGGCTGCCCGCCAACGGCGGCATGGCGATGGTGACGTTCGTGCCGAAGTTCGTGCTCCAGGCGGCCGTGGACTGGACGGCCGCCGCGGACGACAACATGCGCGCGCACGGCTTCCACCACCTCGACACCAGCCCCGAGGCGATGAAGGTCCACCGCGCCTTCGAGGAGGGCACCCCGCGCCCGGTCGCCACGGTGTCCGCGGTCGCCGACCACCTCGACCACATGCGCGAGGTCGCCGGCGTCGACCACCTCGGCATCGGCGGCGACTACGACGGCACACCCTTCACACCCGACGGCCTCGGCGACGTCTCCGGGTATCCGAACCTGATCGCCGAGCTGCTCGACCGCGGCTGGTCCCAGGCCGACCTGGCCAAGCTGACCTGGAAGAACGCGGTCCGGGTGCTGGGCGCCGCGGAGGACGTGGCCCGGGGGCTTCAGGCCACGCGGGGGCCGTCCAACGCCACGCTCGAAGCACTGGACGGCTGAGCGGTCCCGTCATCGAGGGCGGGGTAGTCGGTGTAGCCGGTCGCCCCGCCCACGTACATGAAGTACCGGTCCCGTACCGGATTCAGCGGCGCGTCCAGCCGCAGCCGCTCCACCAGGTCGGGATTGGCGAGGAACGGCCGGCCCAGGGCGATCAGGTCGGCCCCGGCGTCCAGCAGCCGCTCGGAGGCGCGGCGCACGGCGCCCGTGGAGAGTTCCTCGCCCAGCACCGGGTTGGCGATCAGCACCCCGGGCCAGCCGACGCGGATCTTCCGGAACACCGGCGCGTCCGGGTCGGCGTACACCAGGTGCAGATACGCGAGCCCGAGCCCGCCGAGCCGCTCGGTGAGCGCCGGGTAGATCTCCTCGGTCTCGCCCTCCGCGATGCCGTTGACGGTGTTGCCGGGGGAGACCCGCAGGCCCACCCGCTCGGCGCCGATCTCGGCGGCGACGGCCTCGACCACCTCGGCCGTGAACCGGATCCGCGCGGCGACCGGCCCGCCGTAGCCGTCGGTGCGGCGGTTGGTGTTGGCGGCCAGGAACTGGTGCAGGAGGTGGCCGTTGGCGGAGTGCACCTCCACGCCCTCGAACCCGGCGTCGAGCGCGTTGCGGGCGGCGCGCGCGAAGTCGGCGACGGTGGTGCGGATGTCCTCCTCGCTCATCTCCCTCGGGACGACGGCCGGACGGTGCCCCTGCGGCGTGAAGACCGTCTCGGGCAGCGGCACCGGCGAGGGCGCGACGGGCGTCAGCCCGCTGGTCGCGGGATGGCCGACCCGGCCCCCGTGCTGGAGCTGGAGGAACATCCGTCCACCCGCCTCCCGTACCGCGTCGGTGACCTGCCGCCAGCCCGCCACGTGCCGCGCGCTGTGGACGGCGGTGATGTTCGGGTAGGTCTGCCCGACCGCGTTCGGTGCCGCCGCCTCGGCGACGATCAGCCCGGCGGCGGCGCGCTGGGCGTAGTAGGTGGCCATGAGCGGGGTCGGGGTGCCGTCGGCCTCGGCGCGGTTGCGGGTCAGCGGGGCCATCACCAGACGGTTGGGGAGGGTGAGCGGGCCGAGCGGGGCGGACGCGAAGAGCTCTGTTGTGTTCGACATGCCCGTACGGTAGAACCTGACACTGATGTCAGAATCAAGCTCCGGAGACCCGGTGAGGAGACGTGCGGATGCGGATCGGTGAACTCGCCCGGCGTACGAACGTCAGCGAACGCTCGCTGCGGTACTACGAGAAGCAGGGCCTGCTCGCGGCCGAGCGCACGCCCGGCGGCCACCGCGAGTACGCGGAGGCGGCCGTCGACCGGGTCGTCCGGATCCAGGAGCTGTACGCGGCCGGCCTGTGCAGCGCCAAGATCGCGCAGCTCCTGCCCTGCATGCGGGACGGGGACGGCGGCCCCTCGGCCGCCGCCTCGCCGAAGCTGGTCGCCGACCTCACCGCCGAGCGCGCCCGCATCGACCGGATGGTCGCCGACCTGCTCCGCTCCCGGGACACCCTGGACGAGGTCATCGAGGCGGCGGCCCGGGACTGAGCGGCGTACCCCCGAACGCCCCACCCACCAGGAAGCCCTTTCCGCTCCGTGCGACGGTGACGGTAACGCACGACGACCGTACGGAGCCCGCCATGGCAGACCTCCAGGACGACCTGCACACCAGCGCCGAGGCCGGCGGGCTCGTCGACCTGCCCGTGCCGCCTGCCGCGGAGGCCTTCCCGCCGGAGCCCTACGCGCCCGTGTCCGACCCCGACGACGAACCGCTCACCCGGGCGCACGCGGTGCTGGCCGCCCACCCCGTCGCCGACGGCTACAGCGGCCTGGCCTGGGCGCTCAAGCACCTGCCCTGGTACGACCTGGAGCTCGGTGAGAGCGCCGTCGACACCGACGTGCCCCGGCTCCGCGAGGGCCATGTGGGGGCGTTGTTCTGGGCGCTGCACCTGCCCGACGCCATCGACGGGGACCGGGCCGTCGGCGCCACCCTGGAGCAGCTGGACCTGGTCAAGATGGTCGTCCGGGCCCATCCGGAGGGGCTGCGCCTGGCGTACGACGCCGGGCAGGCCATCGACGCCCGCAACTGCGGCCGGGTCGCCGTGCTGCCCGGCCCCGCCGGCGCCGCCGCCCTCGGGGACTGCCTCGGCATCCTGCGTTCCCTGCACGCCCTCGGCCTGCGCGTGATCACGCTGACCGGGGCGGCCTGGGCGAGCGAGACGGGGCTGACCCGCTTCGGGGAGGAGGCCGTGCGCGAGATGAACCGGCTCGGCGTCGTCACCGACCTCTCCGGCGCCTCCGCCGAGACCATCCGCCGTACCTTCGCCGTCTCCAAGGCGCCGGCGCTGTGCACCCGCTCAGCCGCCCGCGCCCTGCGCCCGCACCCCGCCAACCTCCCCGACGACCTGCTCGTCGAGCTGGGCGCGGCCGGGGGCCTGTGCATGGTGCCGCTGACCGCCGAGCAGACCGGCCCGACCGTCCGGGACGTCGCCGACCACCTCGACCACGTCCGCACGGTGGCCGGCCCGCAGAGCGTCGGCCTGTCCGGCACCTACGACGCCGGCACGGCCCATCCGCTGGAGCTCGGTGACGCCTCCTGCTACCCCCGGCTCATCGCCGAGTTGCTGCGACGCGGCTGGGCCGAGGCGGACGTGGCCCTGCTGACCTGGGGCAACGTCCAGCGCGTCCTGCGGGGCGCGGCCTTCACCGCGAAGGCGGCGCAACTGCGCCGGGAGCCGTCGACGGCGACTATTGCCGAGCTCGATGGCTGAGCGGCTCGCCGAGCTCGACGGCTGAGCGGCTCGCCGGACTCGACGGCTGAGCGGCTCGCCGGACTCGACGGCTGAGCGGCTTGCCGGACTCGCCGGACAACCGTCACGCGTGTTCGATCCGGCACAGGCAGAACGGATGCCCCGCCGGATCGGCGTACACCATGAAGTCCTTCTTCTCCCGGTCCTCCAGGTCCAGCGGCCGGGCGCCCAGCGCGAGCACCTTCTCGTGCGCCGCGTCCATCTCCTCCCAGGTCGCCCCGCCGTCGAAGTCGAGGTGGAACTGCTGGGCGTTGCGGTCGGCGCGCGGCCACTCCGGCGGGGTCAGCCCCGGCGCCCGCTGGAAGGAGAGCCGCGGCCCGCCGGGCACCTGGAGGACTACCCAGTCGGGGTCCTGCTCCTCGGGGGTGCCGCCGCCGACCTGCGCGTAGAAACGGGCCAGCTCGCGGGGCTCGGGACAGTCGACGACGACGGAACGCAAACGTGCCACGGGTGCCATGGTGAACCTTCCGGTGTGGGCGGTCTGGGTCTCGCTCAGCAGGCGCAGAGGCAGAACGGGTGCCCGGCCGGGTCCGCGTAAACCCGGAAGGTCCGGGCCCGGTCCTCGGCGTCCAGCGGCCTCGCGCCCAGCTCCAGCACGGCCTTCTCCGCCGCGTCCAGGTCCTTGACGTCGAGGTCGAGGTGGAACTGCTGCGCGCCGTCGGGCCCGGGCCACTTCGGCGGTACGTAGCCGGGGGAGCCCTGGAAGGCCAGCGTCTGCCCGCCGGGCAGGTTCAGGTCGACCCACTCGTACTGGTCGTCGCTCTTGTCCTCGACGGTGCCGCCGAGCACGTCGGCGTAGAAGCGGGCCAATGCGTGGGGGTCGGGACAGTCCAGAACGACGACGCCCAGTTCGGCGACAGCCATGACTTCCTCCTTGAAGTCCGCTTACTTCGGTTACCGGCAAAGCGCGGGTAACCAGTAACGGTTACTGCATGCTGCCTTATTGGCGGTAACGTCGCAAGCATGAGTGAGAGATCGCCCGCACCGGGAGGCCTGGACCTGGTCGAGACCCTGGTGAACACGCTGGACATCGAGACGGGCGCCGACTCGCTGGACACACCGGAGGGCCGGGCGCGGTTCGGCCTGACGGAGGACGACGTCCCCGGGGCCCGCGAGCTGCGCGAGTCCCTGCGCGCGACCCTGCTCGCCCACGCCGGCCACCCGCCGCACCGCACGGTGACCCCGCTCGGCGAGCTGCTCGCCGGGGCCCCGCTGGTGGTGACGGTCGACGCGGCCGACGGTTCCGCCGCCCTCGCCCCGGCCCGGGACGGTTCGCTGTCCGCCCGTGTCGCCGCCGCCGTCGCCGAGGCACTGGTCGCGGGCACCTGGACCCGGCTCAAGGCGTGCGAGGCCGCCGACTGCCACTGGGCGTACTACGACCGCAGCCCGGCCGGACGCGGCCGCTGGTGCTCCATGCAGGTGTGCGGGGCACGCGCCAAGATGCGCCGGTACCGGGCCAAGGAGGCGTGATCCACAGGGAGTTCACCGGCCGCCGGGCCGTCCCCTGGGGCAGAATGCAGAAGACGCCGGTTCGGCCGACTGAGCCTCGGCCGAACCGGCGTCACCCGTTCACCGGGCACGGGCTACGCCGTCGGACGACCCATCGCCCGGTACGTCCAGCCGGCCTTCCGCCAGGCCTGCGGGTCCAGGGCGTTGCGCCCGTCCAGGATCACCCGCGCCGTCACGGCCTCGCCCAGCGCGCCCGGATCCAGCTCGCGGAACTCCCGCCACTCCGTCAGGTGCAGCACCACGTCGGCGCCCCGCACCGCCTCCAGCGCCGAGTCGGCGTAGCCGAGCGTCGGGAACAGCCGTCGGGCGTTGTCCATGCCCTTGGGGTCGTAGACCGTCACCTGGGCGCCCTGGAGGTGCACCTGGCCGGCGACGTTCAGCGCGGGGGAGTCCCGTACGTCGTCCGAGTCGGGCTTGAAGGTGGCGCCCAGCACCGCGATCCGCTTGCCGAGGAAGGGGCCGCCGCCCAGTGCCTGCCGGGTCAGCTCTACCATCTGGCCGCGCTGGCGCATGTTGATGGAGTCGATCTCGCGCAGGAAGGTGAGCGCCTGGTCGGCGCCCAGCTCACCGGCGCGCGCCATGAACGCCCGGATGTCCTTCGGCAGACAGCCGCCGCCGAACCCGATCCCGGCCCGCAGGAACTTCTTCCCGATCCGGTCGTCGTACCCGATCGCCTCCGCCAGCTTGGCGACGTCCCCGTCCGCGGCCTCGCACACCTCCGCCATCGCGTTGATGAAGGAGATCTTGGTGGCGAGGAAGGAGTTCGCGGAGGTCTTCACCAACTCGGCCGTCGGGAAGTCGGTGACGACGAACGGCGAGCCCTCCGACACCGGCGTCGCGTACACCTCGCGCAGCAGCTTCTCCGCCCGCTCGCTGCGCACGCCGACCACGATCCGGTCCGGGTGCAGCGTGTCCTTCACGGCGAAGCCCTCGCGCAGGAACTCCGGGTTCCAGGCCAGTTCGGCATCGTCGCCGGCCGGCGCGTGCTCGGCGAGGTAGGCGGCCAGCCGGTCGGCGGAGCCCACCGGCACGGTCGACTTGCCGACGACGAGCGCGGGTCCCGTCAGATGCGGCGCGAGCGAGGCCAGCGCCGAGTCGACGTACGACATGTCACACGCGTACTCGCCGTGCTTCTGCGGCGTGTTCACGCACAGGAAGTGCACGTCGCCGAAGGCCGCGGCCTCGGCGAAGTCGGTGGTGAAGCGCAGCCGTCCGCTGGCCCCCTCGATCCCGGCGACGTGCTTGCGGAGGAGTTCCTCCAGACCCGGCTCGTACATGGGGACCTGGCCCCGCTGGAGCATCTCGATCTTCTCGGGCACCACGTCCAGGCCCAGGACCTCGAAACCCAGCTCGGCCATCGCCGCCGCATGGGTCGCGCCGAGATAGCCGGTACCGATCACGGTGATCTTGAGGGCCATGGGTGCTCCAGAGGTGTACGGCTGAGGTGCGCGCCCGAGCATATCCGGGGCGCGGCCGAAGACCTTCGGGCGGCTGTCGTCAAGCTCACCTATCCACGACGCGGAGGGCGCTCTAAAATTCGTGTTACTTAACGGTAGTTAGCGTGCCCAGCAGCACAGCTTTTTGGAGCGTGAGAGACCTTGGCCGGATCGGCTGACTTCGACCTGTACCGCCCGTCCGAGGAGCACGACATGCTCCGGGACGCCGTCCGCTCCCTGGCCGAGGCGAAGATCGCGCCGCACGCCGCCGCGGTGGACGAGGAGGCCCGCTTCCCGCGGGAGGCCCTCGACGCCCTGACCGCGAACGACCTGCACGCGGTGCACGTACCCGAGGAGTACGGCGGCGCGGGCGCCGACGCCCTCTCCACGGTGATCGTCATCGAGGAGGTCGCCCGCGTCTGCGCCAGCTCCTCCCTCATCCCGGCCGTGAACAAGCTCGGCTCCCTGCCGGTGATCCTCTCCGGCTCCGAGGAGCTGAAGAAGAAGTACATGACCCCGCTCGCCAAGGGCGACGGCATGTTCTCCTACTGCCTCTCCGAGCCCGACGCGGGCTCCGACGCGGCCGGCATGAAGACCAAGGCCGTCCGCGACGGCGACTTCTGGGTCCTCGACGGCGTCAAGCGCTGGATCACCAACGCGGGCGAGTCGGAGTACTACACGGTGATGGCCGTCACCGACCCGGCCAAGCGCTCCAAGGGCATCTCCGCCTTCGTCGTCGAGAAGTCCGACGAGGGCGTCTCCTTCGGCGCCCCCGAGAAGAAGCTCGGCATCAAGGGCTCCCCGACCCGCGAGGTCTACCTCGACAGCGTCCGCATCCCCGCCGACCGCATGATCGGCGAGGAGGGCACCGGGTTCGCCACCGCGATGAAGACGCTGGACCACACCCGCATCACCATCGCCGCCCAGGCCCTCGGCATCGCCCAGGGCGCCCTCGACTACGCCAAGGGCTATGTCAAGGAGCGCAAGCAGTTCGGCAAGCCGATCGCCGACTTCCAGGGCGTCCAGTTCATGCTCGCCGACATGGCCATGAAGATCGAGGCGGCCCGCCAGCTGACGTACGCCGCCGCGGCCAAGTCGGAGCGCGGCGACGGCGACCTGACCTTCCAGGGCGCCGCGGCCAAGTGCTTCGCCTCGGACGTGGCGATGGAGGTGACCACGGACGCGGTCCAGCTCCTCGGCGGTTACGGCTACACCCGCGACTACCCGGTGGAGCGCATGATGCGCGACGCGAAGATTACGCAGATCTACGAGGGAACCAACCAGGTCCAGCGCATCGTGATGGCGCGCAACCTGCCGTAAGTTCGCGCGGCGCGGGCGGCGGCCCTGTTCCCTGCGGGCCGCCGTCGGCGCCGTGGGCGAGGCCCGCCGTGGCCGGGAGAAGGGGCGAGCGGGCCGGGGACCGGTGTCCCCGACCGCGAGCGCGGCCGGCCCCGGTCCGTCAGTCCTCGTACCCCTCCGCCACCCGCCGCTCGCGCAGGTCCATGATCGCGCGGCGGCGGGCCAGGCGGTGGGTGCGGCGGATCTGGGCCTCCTGGTAGCGGCGCTTGTCCCGCTCGGTCTCCGGGAGCACCGGCGGGACCGTGCGCGGCTTGCCGTCCGCGTCGACCGCGGCGAAGACCAGGTACGCCGAGCCGACCTGGGTGGCGGGGGTGGACTCGTTCCAGCGTTCGGCCAGGACCCGGACGCCGACCTCCATGGAAGACCGGCCGGTCCAGTTGACCTGGGCCTTCACATGGACCAGGTCGCCGACCCGGACGGGTTCGAGGAACGCCATCTCGTCCATGGACGCCGTGACGGCGGGGCCGCCGGAGTGCCGTCCGGCCACGGCACCCGCCGCGTCGTCGACGAGCTTCATGATCACTCCGCCGTGCACCGTGCCCAGCAGGTTGGTGTCGCTGTGGGTCATGATGTGGCTGAGGGTGGTGCGGGACGCCGAGGTCGGCTTGCCCGGGATCTCCGGAGTCGCCGACTGCGCGGCCGAGGCCTGTTCTGCCTGGTCTGTCATGGCCTCCACCTTATGCCGGGACCACAGCCGCGTATTTTGTGTCAGCTTCGCAACAGCGCCGACCCTATTTTCCGACGACCCTTGTATGGCGCGTAGGGCGGACCTGCACACTGGTGCGCATGAATGATTGGCCCGAGGGATGGTCCGGTGACAACCGCGGCGGCCGGTACGGACGCGGCAGCGCGAGCGCACGGCCCGAGAGCGCGCGCGTGATGCGGCAGGTCCGCCGTGGCGCGGCGCCGCCGCCCGGCCCGGGCCCGTCGGCCCCGCCGTACGGCGCCGGGGTGCCGCAGCAGCCGTCGTACGTCGACGGCCAGGGCTACGGCGGCCAGGACCAGTACGACAGCGGCTACAACACCGGCCAGGTCTACGGCGGCGCCGGCGGCCGGGGGCCCGGCCCCGGTGGCCCCGGCCCGGGCCGGCCCGCGCCGGACTGGCGCCGCCGGATCAAGTGGACCGCGATCACGGTGGTGACCGCGCTGGTCGTCACCACCGTAGGCACCTACTTCTGGGCCGACTCCAAGCTCAACCGCGAGGTCGACCTGTCCAAGGTCATCGAGCGGCCCGGGGCCGGCGAGGGCACGAACTACCTGATCGTCGGCTCCGACAGTCGCGAGGGCATGACCGACGAGCAGAAGAAGGACCTGCACACCGGCTCCGCCGAGGGCAAGCGCACCGACTCGATGATGATCCTGCACACCGGGGACAACGGGTCGACGCTGATCTCGCTGCCCCGTGACTCGGACGTGGAGATCCCGAGCTTCGTCGGCTCCGAGTCCGGCAAGACGTACAAGGGCACGGGCCGGCACGTGAAGCTGAACGCCGCGTACGCGGAGGACGGCCCCGAACTGCTGGTGCGCACCATCGAGCACAACACCGGGCTGCGCCTCGACCACTACGTGGAGATCGGCTTCGCCGGCTTCGCGAACATCGTGGACTCGGTCGGCGGCGTCGAGATGGACATCCCCCAGGACATCAAGGACCCGAAGTCCGGCGCCGACTTCAAGAAGGGCAAGCAGACCCTGGACGGCCAGGACGCCCTCGCCTTCGTCCGCACCCGGTACGCGCTGGCCGGCTCCGACCTGGACCGCACCAAGAACCAGCAGAAGTTCCTGTCGGCGCTGGCGAGCCAGGTGGCCACCCCGTCGACCGTCCTCAACCCGTTCAAGCTGTACCCGACCATGGGCGCCGGCCTGGACTCCCTCATCGTCGACAAGGACATGGGCCTGTTCGACCTGGCGAGCATGTTCTGGGCGATGAAGAGCGTCAGCGGCGGCGACGGCACGTCGATGAACATGCCGGTCTCGGGGAGCGTCGGCTCCAACCTCAAGTGGGACGACGCCAAGGTGAAGAAGCTGGTCGAGCAGCTGAAGAACGACGAGAAGGTCACCGTCTCCGGCAACTGAGACCGGAAGGGCCCCAGCGGGTCACTTCTTCCCGCACACCACCTCGTCGCCCCGCACCACCATGCCCGACTCCTGCGGCGGGTCCGCCGGCCGCACCTTCACGACCTGCTTGAAGTCGGCGCCCGCGACCACCTTCAGCGTCGGGCCCTGGCCCTTGACCGGCCGCAGCTCGCTGCCGGGCAGGGCGGCGGCCAGCGACTTCGCCGAGCGGTCCCAGCGGGGGTCGAAGGCGACGACGGTCCGCTCGACCGCCCGGTCGGTGGCGTTCCTGGGCGCCCGGGTGGTGCGGAACCCGGTCGCGGCCAGCGCGTCGTCCACCCGCTTGCCCAGCCCCCGCGTGTGCGTGCCGTTCTCCACCTGGACCCGGATCTGCTTCGGGTCCACCGGGACCCGTACCGGCGCGGGACCCCTGGGCTTCGGCTTCGGCTCGGCCAGCGGCTCGTCCTGGCGCAGGGCGTCGAAGATCCGCTCGGACTTGGCCGGGTCCCACTTCAGCGTCGAGCCGACACCCTTGACGGCGTAGCCCATCTGCCCGATCGGCACGGTGGTGAACTCGGAGGAGGAGGGCGAGAAGTTCCGCATCGCCCGGCCCAGCGCCAGCAGTTCGTCGGTGCCGAAGCCCTTGTCGGCCCGTACCGAGCCCAGCACCGCCTGGGTGACGTCGCGGAACTTCAGCGGGTTCAGCAGCAGCCCGGAGGACGTCGCCCGGTCGATCAGGGCGGCCAGGAAGCGCTGCTGGCGCTTCATCCGGCTCAGGTCCGAGGCACCGTCGAGGTGACGGGCGCGGACGTACTGCAGCGCCTGCCCGCCGAGCAGTTGGTGGGTGCCGGCCGGGAGGTCGAGTCCGGTGTGGCTGTCCTTGAGCGGCTCGGCGGTGCAGATCTCCACGCCGCCCAGGACGTCCACCGTCTTCATGAAGCTGGTGAAGTCGACCTCCAGATAGTGGTCGATCTTCACCCGGGTCATGTTCTCGACCGTGCGGATGGTCAGCTGCGGGCCGCCCTCGGCGTAGGCCGCGTTCAGCTTGAGGGGGTGCCCCTTGTGGTGCTCGCCGGTGGTGCGGTCGGTGTGGTCGGGCGTCTCGGCGTACGAGTCGCGCGGCAGGCTCACCACGCTCGCGCGCTCCCGGTCCTCCGAGATGTGCACGATCATGATCGTGTCGGTGCAGTGGCAGGGAGCGCCGCCGAGCCGGTACTTCCTGCGCTCCTCCTCGCTGATCCGGTCACGGCCGTCGGTGCCGACCAGCAGGACGTTCATGCCGTCGCCGGCCCGCGGCCGGTTCTTCATGTCCTTGAAGGCGTCGACGCGGGAGATGTCCGAGTCCAGGCTGGAGAGCACCGCGTGCCCGATCCCGGCGGAGGCGAGCACCACCACCGACAGCGCGGTCACCGCCCGCATGGCCCAGCGCGGCTTCTTCCGCCGTACGGGGGGCTTCGGCGGGCGGCGGGACGGACGCGGTCCACCGCGCTGCGGCGGAGGGCCGCCCCGGGGGGACGCGGCCGGGACCCGTGGGGAGCGGGGCGGCGTGGGCAAGGTGACACCTCCGCGGGGACGGGCCGGGCGGCCGGACGTGGGATCCGTGAGCACCGTAGGCCCATACGATCTGCTGCCCGGGGCTGTGACCCCCGCGGCGCGCACCCGTGTCCCCCGTTCGCGGTAACGTGAGCACCGATGAACGCCAAGTCCGACGTGCGGCTGCCCGCCGTTTCCGTGATCATGCCCGTCCTCAACGAGGAGCGGCATCTGCGCGGCGCCGTCCGCGCCATCCTCGCCCAGGAGTACCCCGGCGAGATGGAGGTCGTGATCGCCGTCGGTCCCTCCGCGGACCGTACGGAAGAGATCGCCGCCGAACTCGTCGCCGAGGATCCGCGCGTGCACACCGTGCCGAATCCCACCGGCCGTACGCCCGCCGCGCTGAACGCCGCGATCAAGGCGTCCCGCCATCCCGTCGTCGTCCGCGTCGACGGCCACGGCATGCTGTCGCCGAACTACATCGCCACGGCCGTACGGCTCCTCGAGGAGACCGGCGCGCAGAACGTCGGCGGCATCATGCACGCCGAGGGCGAGAACGCCTGGGAGGACGCCGTCGCCGCCGCGATGACGTCGAAGATCGGCGTGGGCAACGCCGCCTTCCACACCGGCGGCGAGGCGGCCCCGGCCGAGACCGTCTACCTCGGCGTGTTCCGCCGCGAGGCGCTGGAGCGGCAGGGCGGGTACAACGAGGAGTTCATCCGCGCCCAGGACTGGGAGCTGAACTTCCGCATCCGCGAGGCCGGCGGCCTGATCTGGTTCTCGCCGGAGCTGAAGGTTTCCTACCGCCCGCGCCCGAGCGTGCGGGCGCTGGCCAAGCAGTACAAGGACTACGGCCGCTGGCGGCACGTCGTCGCCCGCTACCACTCCGGCTCCATCAACCTGCGCTACCTCGCCCCGCCGACGGCCGTGTGCGCCATCGCGGCCGGTGTCGTGGTGGGCGTCGCGCTGACCCCGTGGGGCTTCGTGATCCCCGGTGGTTACCTGGCCGCGATCGCCGCCGGCTCGGTCCCGGCCGGCAAGGGGCTGGGGCTCAAGGCGCGGGCACAGATCCCCGTGGCCCTGGCCACCATGCACATGTCGTGGGGCTGGGGCTTCCTGACCAGCCCGCGGTCACTGGCCAAGCGGGTCATCGCCTCCCGGCGCCCGGCGGTCCAGCCGGCCGCCGACACCGACGCCGCCGGGACCAGTTGACCCGGCTCAGGACCAGGTGAACGCCGGGTCCACGTGCATACAGGCGCTCTCGTCCGCCCCGTTGAGGGCCTCGGCCGACTCCGGCGTGCGGTCGTCGGACGCGGGCGCCCGGTACGCCGTACCCTCGCGCCAGTCGGCGCCCACGACGAGTGTGACACCCGAGACGTCGGTCGAGCGCTGCACCGAACTCGCCGGGACGCCCAGGGCCTTGGCGATCCGCTGTGCGTCGCCCTCCAGGTCGGCGCTCGGGTAGCGGACGACCGTACGGTCCTCGCTCGGCAGCGTCGAGGGGTCGGCGACCGCCTTGGCGAAGCCCTGCTCCACCAGCAGCCCGGCGACCGTGTTCGCGCGTCCGCGGGCCGCGCCGAGGCCGTCCGTGCGGGTGCCGTTGCGCACCTGGACCGCGATCTCGTCGTCGGCCGCGGCCGGGTCGTCCGAGACCGCCGCCTCCTCGTCGGCCTTCTTCTTCGCGTCCTTGCCGTCCAGCGCGATGTCCTCCCGCACCAGCCGGAAGAGTTGCTCCGCGTCCTCGGTCGGCTCCACGCGGGCGCCCACGTACCGGTTGGGCATCGTGGTCATGGTGATGCGCTCCGGCTTCACCTTGCGCAGCTCGTTGCTGACGTCGTACAGCTTCTTGACGGTGTCGAGGCCCGGATCGACCGTGAGCGCCCGGGTGGCCTCCTCGGCCAGCCTGCGCAGCCTGTTCGGGCTGCTCAGCGTCGCGTTCTCGCGCAGCGTCCGGACGAGTGAGTTCAGGTACATGTGCTGGGCCTTCGCCCGCGCGAGATCGCTGCCGTCCTCGAAGCCGTAGCGGGTGCGCAGCCACTGCAGGGCCTGCTCGCCCTTGACCGGGTGGGTGCCCTTCTCCAGCTTCAGGCCGGAGCCGTGGCCCTGGCTGTCGCGCGAGTGGATGTTGGCGTCCACACAGACCGGGACGCCGCCGACGGCGTCCGCCATCGACACCACGCCCGTGAAGTCGACCATCACGAAGTGGTCGATGTGGATGCCGGTGAGCTCCTGCCAGGTGGCCACCGTGCAGCCAGGGCCGCCGTGTCCGAGGCTCTGATTGGTCATCGTCCGGCCCTCGCTCGCCGGATAGACCTTGCCGTCGTCCGGGTCGGTGCACTTGGGGATCTTCACGAGGGTGTCGCGCGGCATGCTGACGACCGACATGTTGCTGCGGTCGGCGGACACGTGCACCAGCATCTGCACGTCCGCCAGCGGCGTGGAGCCGAACGTCTCGCGGGCACCGCCGAGTTGCTGGTTCTCCTCGCTGTCCCGCGCGTCCGAGCCGATCACGAGGATGTTGAGCGGGGTCTGCCCGGCCGCGTTCGGCGTCGGGGCGGCGACCTTGTTGTCGCCCAGGTTGAGGACGTCCTTCTTGATGTTGTCGTTGAGGCGCTCGTAGTAGAGGTATCCGGCGCAGGCCGTACCGGCTGTGAGCACGGCGAGCGTCACCGCCGTCCAGCGCAGCACCCGGCGTCCCTTGCGGGGCCGGCGTCTGCCCGCCTCGGCACCGCCGCCGTCGTCGGTGCCTTCCTTTCCTTCCTTTCCTTCCGTGCCTTCTGTGGCCTCCGTGCCGTCGACGGCGGCCTCCGCACGCTCGGGGGCGCCCGATGCGCCCTGTCGCGTGTCCTCCCCGTGCACACTGCTCCGCGTCATGTCCGCGTCCCTCCCCGCCCCCGCGCCACCGCGCGGTGCCCGTCGCCGTCCTGTGAGACGTACGACAGGCCCGTCAGGTCAACTGGCGCACAACTTCTCGGCGGCCGTGGTCTTCTCCAGCTCCGGCGTCTTCACGGAGGCGGCGTCGAGCTTGACTCCGGCGCCCTTGAAGTCCTTGCCGAGGGTGAGGGTCATGGTGGGCAGGCCCTGGGCGTTGGTGACGCTCTCGCCGGGTTTCATGGCGGCGCCGGACAGGCCGAGGATCTCGGCGAGGGCGCGGGCCTGGGCCGCCTGGTCGGGGGCGTACTCCAGGGTGGTCCTGGCGACCTCCGCGTCGGCGTTGCCCGCGTTCTCGGACTTGGCGACGCCGGCCTCCGTCTGGAGGTACTGGAGCTCCTGCTGGGCGCTGCCGGCCGGGGCACCGCCGTTCATGACGCGGACGCGCACCTCGGCAGGGTCGGACTTCTCACCCTCGAGGCGGGCGGCGACGGCGGCGGCCTCCTTCTTCTCCTTCTGCTTGACCTCGGTGAAGGAGATGTCGTTCCTGATCATGTCGAAGACCTGGGGCGCCTCCGACGGCTTGGGAACGACCGTCGCCTTGACCTTCTCGGCGGGGTTGTCGATCACCGGCACCGTGAGGAACGTGATGTTCTTCGTCGGCACCTTCTTCAGCTCCAGGGCGATGTCCTTGAGCGTGCCCACGTTGCCGATGGGCTCGTCCACGGTCAGGGCCTTGGTGGCGGCCTCGGCCAGCTTCACCAGCTTGGTGGGGCTGGTCAGGGTGTCGCTGGAGGACATCTTCCGCATGAGCGAGCCCAGGAACTGCTGCTGCACCTTGATGCGGTCCAGGTCGCCCTCGTTGCCGAAGGCGTGCCGGGTGCGGACGAAGGCGAGGGCCTGCTCGCCCTCGACCTTCGACTCGCCCGCGGGCAGCTTGAGATGGGACTTGGGGTCGTCGACGGCGTTCTCCACGCAGACGTCGACGCCGTCGACGGCGGTGGTGAGCGTCTTGACCGCGTTGAAGTCGGCCATCATGAAGTGGTTCGGCTGGATGCCGGTCGCCTCCTTCACGGTGCGCATGGTGCACCCCGCGTCCCGGCCGCCCTCGCCGAGACTCCGGTTGAAGCGGACGTCCTGCTCCCCGGGGACGATCTCCGTCGAGCCGTCCTCCTGCCTGGTCTCGCAGTCGGGGATGTCGACGATCAGGTCGCGGGGGATGCTGAGCGCGGTGGCGTTGGAACGGTCCTTGGCCACGTGCAGGAGGATCGTGGTGTCGGCGTGGCCGACGCTGCCGGCGTCGCCGTAGCCCTCGTTGCCGGCGCCGGTGCGCTTGTCGGTGCCGATGATGAGGATGTTGAAGGCCTCGTCCTTGCTGAAGCTGCTGCTTCCGGCGTCGCCGACGTCCGTCGTCGAGACGTTGCCCTCGAGGTGCTTGAGGTAGAAGTAGCCGCCGACGCCGGCCACGAGGACGACGAACGCGGTGGTGCCGCCGACCCACAGCAGGGCCTTCCGGCCCTTCGACTTCTTCTTCGCCGGGCGCCGGCCGCGCCGTCCCGGAGCCGGCTCCTCGGGTGCCGGACGGCGCCGCCGCTGGGGCGGGACCTCCCGGCCGGGCGTGGCCGTACGCCGTGCGGAACCGGTGGTGCCGCCGGTGGGGGAGGAGGCCTCGGCGTCACGGCGGGCGGGCCTGCGGGGGCCCGGCACGGGCGACTGCGGTGCGGAATCGGGCAGTCGCAGTTCGTATTCACCGGTGCGCGGATTCAGTACCCACTGATCTGCGGGATCGACGTCATCTGCCCGCCCACGTCCTTGCGCGTCCACGGTCTCCCAATCCTCCGTCGGGGCCACGCGGCACCTTCTGCCGGAAGGCGCACGATAAAGGGTCAACATGTGCACGACGCCAGGGCGGACCTCGCGGCGGGGGCACTGGAGCGCTCACACTATCCGCCCAGTTCAGCGTCGAACGACACCGGTGCCGCATCCGGCGGCCCTACAACAGGGCAATCCCTCCTATATTCCTGAACTCCTACCATCGGTACGGCTTGTACACGTCCATGCACGTGCCGGTGTCCGAGCCGTTGATCGCGTCGCTGTTGTCCGGCAGGTCTCCGGCCTCGGGCTTCTCCTGTTCCGGGTACGACGTGCCCGAGCGCCAGTCCGCTCCCACGACGAGCGTGATCCCGGACACGTCCGCCGACTTCCGTACCGCGCTCGCCGGAATTCGCAGGGCCTCGGCGACACGCAGGGCGTCGCCCGCCAGCTCGGCGCTCGGGTAGCGGACCACCGTCCGCTCCTCGGCCAGCGCGGCCGAGGTGTCCGTGGTCGCCCGGCCGAAGCCCTTGCCCACCAGCGTCTCGGCGACGGCGCTCGCACGTCCGCCGACCGGACCGAGGGTGGCGGAGCGAGTGGCGTTCCGGACGGTGACGCCGATCTCGGAGTCGGGGGCGGCGGAGTCGTCGGAGGGCCTCTCGCCGCCCTCTTTTCCGCCCTCCTTCCCGCCGTCCTTTCCGCCGTCCTTTCCGGTGTCGTCCGCGGTGCCGGAGTCCTTGCCGCCGCCCTTGTCGCCCTTGGCGCCCTTGTCGTCGAAGGACACGTCGTCGCGGAGCATCGCCCACATCTTCTCCGCGTCGTCGGCCGGGAGCAGGTGGTTCTCGTTCTGGCCGTCCTGGACGGTGGGCATCGTCGTCATGGTGATGCGGTCCGTCGGCACCGTCTTGAGCTGCATCCCGAGGTCGTAGAGCTTCTTGACCGTGCCGATCTCCTCGGAGACCGTCAGCGACTTCGTGGCCGCCTCGGCCAGGTTCATCAGCCTGCCCGTGTCGGTGAAGACGTTCTGCCCCTTCAGGGTGCGGATCATCGAGTTCATGTACATGTGCTGGGCCCGGGCCCGCAGCAGGTCGCTGCCCCAGGCGTGCCGGGTACGGAGCCACTGGAGCGCCTGCTCGCCCTGCACCTTCTTCCGGCCCGCCTCCATCTTCAGGCCCGAGCCGCCGGGCACGCCGGGCAGTGGGCGGTCCCACACGTTCTGGTTCACACAGACCTCGACGCCGCCGACGGCGTCCGCCATCGACACCACGCCCGCGAAGTCGATCGTCATCCAGTGGTCGATGTAGACGCCGGTGAGGTTCTCCCAGGTGGCCAGGGTGCAGCCGGCGCCGCCGCGGCCCAGCGACTCGTTGATGATCGTGTTGGTCGCCGGGTACTTCCTGCCGCTGTCCGGGTCGGTGCACTCGGGGATGTCGACCCTGGTGTCGCGGGGGATGCTCACGACCGCGGCGCTCTTGCGGTCCGCGGACAGGTGGATGAGCATCTGGACGTCGCCCAGCGGCGGGTTGTCGCGGTGGTTCTTGCCGCCGCCCAGTGACACGTTCGCGTCGGACGCCCGGCTGTCGGAGCCGATCAGCAGGATGTTCAGGGGCGTCTGTCCGGCCGCGTTCGGCTCCGTCTTGTGGGCCTTGGAGTCACCGCTGCTGCGCTCGCCCTTCTCGATGTTTCCGTTCAGGTGCTCGTAGTAGAGGTATCCGGCGCCGGCCGTCCCGAGTATCAGTACCGCGAGGGTCGTCGCGGACCAACGGAGCGCGCGGTGCCGGCGTCCGGCGCGCCGCCGCCCGGACCGCCTGCCGTGCCCGCCTCCCGGGCCTCCCCGCCCGCCCGCGCCCGTACCCGAGCCGCCTCCGCCCCGGGCGCGCCGGACGGTACCCGGTGGTGTTCCCTCCCCGTGCACACTGCTCTGCGTCATGCCTCTCCCCACCCGCGGGCCCGTGCACGTGCTCGTGCGCGCTACCTGTTCGCGCAGTTGGACGTACGGGCCGCTTCGTTGGCTGTACGGCGTCCCGACGGATCGCTCGCGTCCCGGAGGGCTGCTCCTGTCCCAGCCGTCTCCCGAGCGCGCCAAAGGACTGTCGTACTGTCAGACGTACGTGGAGCTCGTCAGGTCACTTCGCGCACTCGACCTTGTCCGCCGTGGACTTCTGGACCCCCTCGGGCGTCTTCCCGGAGGTGGCGTCGAGCTTGGCTCCGGCGCCCTTGAAGTCCTTGCCGAGGGTGAGGGTCATGGTGGGCAGGCCCTGGGCGTTGGTGACGCTCTCGCCGGGTTTCATGGCGGCGCCGGACAGGCCGAGGATCTCGGCGAGGGCGCGGGCCTGGGCGGCCTGGTCGGGGGCGTACTCCAGGGTGGTCCTGGCGACCTCCGTGTCGGCGTTGCCCCCGTTCTCGGACTTGGTGACACCGGCCTCGTTCTGGAGGTAGGCCAGCTCCCGCTGGGCGCTGCCGCCGGAGGCGCCGCCGTTGAGGACGCGGACGCGGATCTCGGAGGGGTCGGACTTCTCGCCCTCGAGCCGGGCGGCGACGGCGGCGGCCTCCTTCTTGTCCTTCTCCTTCTCCTGCTTCTTGACCTCGGTGAAGGAGACGTCGCTCCTGATCATGTCGAAGACCTGCTGGGCGGGCTCCTCTTGGAGGACGACGGTCGCCTTGACCTTCTCGGCGGGGTTGTCGCGCACCGGCACCGTGGTGAAGGTCAGGTTCTTGGTGTTGAGCTTGCCCAGCTCCAGGCCGAGGTCCTTCAGCTTCCCGATGCTGTCCAGTTGGGAGTCGACGGTCAGCGCCTCGGTCGCCGCCTCGGCCAGCTTCACCATCTTCGACGGGCTGGTGAGTGTGTCGTTGGACTTGAGCTTGCGCATCAGGGCGCTGAGGAACTGCTGCTGGATCTCGATGCGGCTCAGGTCGCCGCCGAAGCCCACGGAGTGCCGGGTGCGTACGAAGGCCAGCGCCTGCTCGCCCTCGATCTTGTGCTCGCCCGCGGGCAGCTTCAGGTGTGAGTCCGGGTCGTCGATGTCCTTCGCCAGGCACACCTCGACTCCGTCGACCGCCGTGGTGAGCGTCTTGACCGCGTTGAAGTCGGCCACCATGAAGTTGTCGGGCGTGACCCCGGTCAGCTCGGTGACGGTCCGCATGGTGCAACTGGGCGTGCGGCCGCTCTGGCCGAGGCTCCTGTTGAAGCGGACGCCGGTGGAGCCGGGGATGACCTTCGTGGACCCGTCCTCCTGCGTGGTCGGGCAGTCGGGGATGTCGACGATCAGGTCGCGGGGGATGCTGAGCGCGGTCGCGTTGGAGCGGTCCTTGGAGACGTGCAGGAGGATCGTGGTGTCGGCGTGGCCGGCGCTGCCCGTGTCGCCGTAGCCCTCGTTGCCGGCGCCGGTGCGCTTGTCGGTGCCGATCAGCAGGATGTTGATCGCCTTGTCCTTCTGGAAGCCACCGGTGCCGGCGCCGTCGTCGGGGAGGGACTCGATGTTGTCGTTCAGGTGCTGCAGGTACAGGTAACCGGCCGTGCAGGCGGCGAGGACGACGAACGCCATGGTGCCGCCGGTCCACAGCAGGGCCTTCTTGCCCCTCGACTTCTTCTTCGCGGGCAGCCGCCGCCCGCGCCGTCCGGGCGGCGGCTGATCGGGTGCCGAACGACGCCTGCGGGAAGGGGGGACCTCACGGCCCGGGGAGGCCGAGGGTGCCGGCGTAGGCGTAGGCGTAGGCGTCGGCGCGCCGCGGCCGCGTGACCCGCGGGTTCGGCCGGCTGCGGCGCCGCGGGGGGCCGGGACCGTCGACTGCGGTGCGGAATGGGTCAGTCGCAGTTCGTATTCGCCGGTGTCCGGATTGAGTACCCACTGGTCTGCGGGGTCGATGTCTTCCGCCCGCCCACGGCCTTGCGCGTCCACGGTTGTCCGAATCCTCCGTCGGGGCCACGCGGCGCCTTCCCCTCAAGGCGCCCGGTCTCGCTCAGTCGGTACGCGGCCTCGGGCAGAGCCTCGTGGCCGGGCACACCGGAGCGCTCACATTAACCGCCCTGTTCGGTACAGGGCGACGGCAGTGACACATTCCACGAACCTTACAACTGGGCAATCCGGCGCATTTATTGGACAATTGTCCGCCCCTTCCGCGTTGGCGTCGCCCGTCTTGGAGCGCGCTTTACTCGCAGATGTCCTCTGCGGCGGTGTTCCCGCTGAACGTCGGTGCCGGAGAAGTGGTGCCGGATTCGCGGGGGTTTCCGGAACCCGTCGGCGTATCCGGCTCGTGCCCCGCCACGATCGCCACGGGTTCGTCCGTCCGCAGCCGGGTGAACAGCTTCTCGGCGTCGGGCTCCACGAGTTGGTCGCGATTGGCGTCGCCCGCGTACGACTCCCGCGGAACGGTAAGGAATTGCACGCGTTCGGTGGGAATGTCGCGCAGCCCGCGCACGAGGTTGTACAAGCCCCGCAGACTCGCCAGGTCCGGGTCCGTCGTGAGGGACGATGTGGCCGCGTCGAGAACGGGGTACAGCTTGACCGGATTCAGCAGTACGTCATTGCTCTGCACCTTGTTGACGAGCGCCCCCAGGAAACGCTGCTGCCGGTGCATCCGGTCGGTGTCGCTGCCGTCACCGAGCGACTTGCGGGCGCGTACGTAGCCGAGCGCCTGCTCCCCGTCGAGCGTCACCCGGCCCGCGGGCAGTTTCAGCCTGGCGTCCTTGTCGTCGACCGGTTTCCGCAGGCACACCTCGACGCCGTCGAGCGCGTCGACCATCTTCTTGAAGCCCTGGAAGTCGACGACCACGTGGTGGTCGACGCGGACGCCGGTCAGTTTCTCCACGGTCCGGATCGTGCACGCCGAACCCCCCGCCTCGAAGGCGTAGTTGAACTGCGTGAACGTCGGCTCGGTGCGTGACCCGTCGGGGCGGCGGCAGCCGGGCACGTCCACCATCAGGTCGCGAGGGAGGGAGACAGCGGTGGCGCTGTCCCGGCCGGCGGCCAGGTGCAGCAGGATCGAGGTGTCCGAGCGCTCGGTTCCGTTGTCCCGCCCGTAGCGCTCGTTGCCGTCGCCGGACCGCGAGTCCGACCCGATCACCAGCACGTTCTGGGCGCCGCGGACCAGCGAGGTGGGCCGCTCCTTCTCGTACCGGGCGAGCTCGGCCGCCGCCGCCTCGTCCGACGTGATGTTGCCGTCCAGCTTGGCGTACACCGCCCATCCGGCCCCCACGGCACCGGCGGCCAGCGCGGCGACCACGATCCCCGAACGCCCCAGCCGCCGCCTGCGACGCCGCCGCCTCAGCCCGTCCCCGGTCGCGGACGCCCCCGCACCCGACCCCGGGATCTCCTTGCCGCCGCCTCCGTCGAAGGGCGCGCCTGCGTCGTCATCGCTCACGTCTCCCTCCGTCCCGCACACGTGCGCTCCTACGACCATGACCCGAGCGAGCGCCGGAGGCGGACCGGGGCTGAGCCGAACGGGGCATACGGCCGACCCGACACGCGCCGGACGCCTCGGAAGGGCGACACGGGCGGGCCGCACGGGTAGCACGTGCGGGCGGCGGGGGCGGCACGGGTAGCACGGGCGGGCGGCACGGGTGGGCGGCGGGGGCGGCCAAGCGGCGCCCGTCCGGGCGCCCGCTCACGTCACCGCCGAGTCACCACCCCCGGCCAAGTCCCCGGCCAACACCTCACCGAGCCGTCATCGAGCCTCACCGAGCCGTCATCGAGCCTCACCGAGCCGTCATCGAGCCTCACCGAGCCGTCATCGAGCCTCACCGAGCCGTCGTCGAGACCCGCTCCGCCTCGATCCGCTGGTCCACGACCCCCGCACCCGCCCGCTCCAGATGCCGGCACAACACCACCGACCCCCCACTGGCCAGCGGCCCGTACAACCCCGCGCTCAACCCCGCCCAGGTGTCATACGGCAGCCCCGACAGAATCCGCGCCCCCGGCCCGGTGAGCCCGAGCCCCGACGCCTCCGCCCGAGCCCGCTCCACGACCTCCGCTCCGCTGAACTCCCGTCCGGCCACGATCAGTGCGGGCTCCTCCGGATCCACCGGCACGTACGGCACGAACCGGTCCCCCTGCCCCGGCACCTCCACCGCGTAGTCGGCGAAGCCCTCCGGGGCACGCGGCACGAACCGTCCCCCGAGCGGCCGCAGGGCCATCGCGATCCTGGCCCCCTTGCACGCCCGTGCCGCCTCCAGCGACTCGGGCTCCGGCCCGCTCACGACCACGTCGGCCGCCGCCGGATCACCCGCCATGTCGGCGACGACACCCACCGACGCGCACGCCAGCAGCCACACCGCCGTCTGCCAGTGCGCGGGCAGCAGCAGCGTGACCCGGTCGCCGGGTTCGACGGACAGTTCGTCCTGCAGCAGATTCGCGGTCTTGGCCACCCAATTGGCGAAGGTGGCCACGGACAGTTCGACGCGTTCGCCGGTGGCGTCGTCGTAGAAGGTAACCAGGGGGCGTCCCGGGTCCGCGGCGAGCGCGGAACTCAGCAGGTCGGCAGGGGTGCGGTCGGTCGCGTTCACCCGCGCAAGCGTACGCGGGCCCACGGGCGCGCACCGAGCGTACGGCGTACCGCACCGCCACCGGTTCGGACGAAAAGCCCCTACAAACCGTCAGGTCACGGTTAGACAGATTTGTACGACGATGTCCACGATCAGTGGCATGCGTGGATTCCTTGCTTCCTCGATCGGTGTCACGTGTGCGGCCGCCCTGGCCCTCCCGCTCGCTCCGTCCGCGGCGGCGGCAGCCTCTCCCGCGGCTGCGCCCACGACCGGAAGAACGGCGCGGTCCGAGGCGTACGTCCCCGGCGGCACCCAGTCGCTTCCCCTCGCCCCCCTCACCCGCGACCGAGCCCCCGGTGCCGCCGAACAGGGCGTTCCCCGCCGGGACGTACGGCACTTCTCGCTGGTCGGTGTCGTCTGGGACAACCCGGCCACCGAACTCCACGGCCACGTCCAGGTCCGCACCCGCGCGACCGCGACCGGCACCTGGTCCGCCTGGCAGCAGTTGGAGACCCACAACGCCGACCACGCCGCCGACCCCGGCACCCCCGAGAGCACTTCGGGCCGCGTCCGAGGCGCGACCGCCCCGCTGTGGGTGGGCGAGTCCGACGGTGTGGAGGTACGGGTGCGAGCGGAAAGCACGCCGGAGGCCACCCCGACCACCGGAACTGGCGGGGCCACCGCCCCCACCACAGCCACCACAGCCACCGCGGCAGCCCGGGCCGCCGCCTCCCCCCTCCCCACCGGCATGCGCCTCGAACTCGTCGACCCCGGCGAGGGCGCCCCGCCCGTGGCGGCCCCGGGGCCGGAGGAGGGCCCCCGCACCACCGGCATGACCGCCGAGTCCGCGGAGGCCGTCGCCGCCTCCGCCGCGAACGCCGACCTCGCCCCGCTCGGCGCCACCGAGATCCCGGCCCTGAGCCGGGCCCGGACCGAGGCGGAACTCGCCGCGCGGCAGCAGGCCAAGCCCTACATCGGGCCCCGCCCGGGCATCACCACCCGTCGCGGCTGGGGCGCCAACGAGAAGCTGCGCGAGAAGAAGTTCGTGTACACGAAGAAGGTCAAGGCGGCCTTCGTGCACCACTCGGCCACCGGCAACAACTACAGCTGCAAGCAGTCACCGTCAGTCATTCGCAGTATCTACCGCTACCACGTCAACAGCATGGGCTGGCGCGACCTCGGCTACAACTTCCTCGTCGACAAGTGCGGAAAGATCTACGAGGGACGGGCCGGAGGCGTGTCCAAGGCGGTACTCGGTGCCCACACCCTGGGGTTCAACTCCAACAGCATGGGCATCGCCGTACTCGGCACCTACGGCTCCAAGAAGCCGTCGTCGGCCGCCGTGAAGGCGGTCGCCCGGCTCACCGCGTGGAAGCTCGGTCTCCACGGCATGAATCCACGCGGAAAGACATACCTGAAGTCCGGTGGTGGAAATCTCTACCGAAAAGGTAAGAACGTACGACTGAACGTCATCTCCGGTCACCGCGACGGCTTCCTCACGAGCTGCCCCGGCAAGAAGCTCTACGGCAAGCTCGGCACGACCCGCTCGACGGCTGCCAAGTACCAGGGCCGCTGAGGGCCACACCGCACGACCCACCGCACGACCACCGAAGGCGCCATGGAACGGTCTGCATACACTGGCCGGCCGAAAGACAGTTCGGCCGGTCCCGGCAGGAAGCAGAGACGACGGTGACAGAAGCGATCCTCCTGGTCGGTGGCAAGGGCACGAGGCTGCGTCCGCTCACGGTGCACACGCCCAAGCCCATGGTCAGGGCGGCGGGGGTGCCGTTCCTCACGCACCAGCTGGCGCGGGCGAAGGCGGCGGGCGTCGATCACATCGTGCTCGCGACGAGCTACCTGGCGGAGGTCTTCGAACCGTACTTCGGTGACGGCTCGGCCCTGGGCCTCCACCTCGAGTACGTCACGGAGGAGGAGCCGCTCGGCACCGGCGGAGCGATCCGCAACGTGGCGTCCCGGCTGCACTCGGGCCCCGACGACCCGGTACTCGTCTTCAACGGGGACATCCTGACGGGCCTGGACATCGGCGCGCTGGTCCGCACCCACGAGACGACGGGCGCGGACGTCTCCCTGCACCTGACGAAGGTGACCGACCCGAGGGCGTACGGCCTGGTCCCGACGGACGACACGGGCAGGGTGCTGGCCTTCCTGGAGAAGCCCCAGACCCCCGAGGAGATCGTCACCGACCAGATCAACGCGGGGGCGTACGTCTTCCGCCGTTCGATCATCGACACGATCCCGGCGGGCCGCCCCGTCTCGGTCGAACGCGAGACCTTCCCGGAACTCCTCGCCACCGGCGCGCACCTCCAGGGCATGGTCGACTCCACCTACTGGCTGGACCTGGGCACCCCGGCGGCCTTCGTACGCGGCTCGGCCGACCTGGTCCTCGGCCGCGCCCCGTCCCCGGCGATACCGGGCCGCTGCGGCGACCGCCTGGTCCTCCCCACCGCACGCGTGGCGCCCGACGCCAAGCTGGCCGGCGGCACGGTGGTCGGCGAGGGCGCCTTCGTGGCGGAGGGCGCGCGCGTCTTCGGCAGCACGATCCTGCCCGGCGCCGTCATCGGGCCCGGTGCCGTGATCACCGACTCCCTCATCGGCACCCGCGCCCGCGTCGGCACCCGCACGGTCCTCACCGACACGGTCATCGGCGACGGCGCGGTCATCGGCGCCGACAACGAACTCCGCTCCGGCGCCCGCATCTGGTGCGACGCCCACATCCCGGCGGCGGCCCTGCGCTTCTCGCCCGACGCGTAGCCCGCCGCCCCGCCCGAGCCGCCGTCCCGCCCGAGCCGCCGTCCCGCCCGAGCCGCCGTCCCGCCCGAGCCGCCGTCCCGGCGCCTCGCCCGAGCCGCGGGCAGTCGTGCGCCTCCCTCAGTGCCTGAACGGCCTGGGAGTCACTCGCAGGGACGGCACGGGTGGGCGCTGGGGGCCCTCTGGGGCCCTGGCTCTCTGGGGCCCTGGGGCTGGCACTCCGCAGCGCCGGGCCCGTGCCACCCATCCCCGCCCACACAGCCCCGGCCCACCCACCCCCGGCCCACACACACCCCGCAACGGGCGGGCACGGGCCGGCACACACCGGACCGGCGTGCCAAGGTCAGAGCCGCTCGATCCCCCGCGGAGCCATCCGCGGCGCCCGCCGCCCCGGCACCCGCCCACTCAACAACACCAGCCGAGCCGCCCGATGCCGCTGCCCGGCATACGGCTCCAGCAGCCGCAGCATGACGGAGTCGTCCGCGTCCCGGTCCCCGCCCAGCGCGAACCCCACGATCCCCGGCAGATGCAGGTCCCCCACCGTCACCGCGTCCGGCGCCCCATGACTGCGCTGCACGGTCTCCGCGGACGTCCACGGCCCGATGCCGGACACGACCTCCAACCGCTCCTGCGCCGCCGCCGGTTCCATCCCGGCCGCCTCCTCCAGCCGCGCGGCGACCCGCACGGCCCGCAGGATCGTCGACGCCCGCTTGTCGTCCACGCCGGCCAGGTGCCACTCCCAGGACGGGATCGTCGCCCACGTCCGCGCCGACGGCATGACACACATCCGCCCGGGCGCGGGTCCCGGCGCAGGTTCCCCGTACTTCCGTACGAGCAGCCGCCACGCCTGGTACGCCTCCAGCGTCGTGACCTTCTGTTCCAGGACCGACGGGATGAGCGACTCCAGCACCAGCCCGGTCCGCGTCAGCCGCAGCCCCGGCCGCCGGTGTGCCGTGAACGCCAGCAGCCGGTGCCGCGGTACGAACGCGGACGGGTCGTCGTCGGCGCCCAGCAGCCGTGGCAACTGCTCCAGCAGCCACTCCGCGCCGGGTCCCCACGCCTCGCCCCGTACCTCACCGCCGCGCGCGGTGACCCGCAGCGTGCCCGGCCCGGCGGGCGTCCGGCTGGCCCGCCACACCGACCCGTCCGGCATCGTCCGGAACGTCGGATCGCCCGGCCCGCGCCGCAACGGGCCGAGCACAAGCCCAAGCTCCAGCGGCCCGTCCGGCCCCCACACGCGCACCCTCCCCGGCGCGGCGGCCTGCCGGGGCACGCCACCCGCGGGCACGGCGGCCTCCCCGCCGCGCACCGAAGCACGCGTGGGCCGGGGAGCGAAACGTCCTGCCACGAGAGAGGTCCTTGGGACGGGGGAGGGAACACGGAAGCGAGGTCCCTACGAGGGTAGAGGCTCGCCCCGACAGCTCACCGCACCTCGATGAACGCCCCCGCGTCCCGGTCCGGCCGCGCCTGCGGCTCCCGAGCCGGATGACCGACCGCGACCGCACCCATGGGGTCCCAGTCACCCGGCAGCGCCAGCACCTCCCGGACGACGTCCCGGCAGAACATCGTCGAGGACACCCACGCCGAACCCAGCCGCTCCCCGGCGAGCGCGACGAGCAGGTTCTGCACGCCGGCGCCGGTGGCGACCACGAACATCTCGCGTTCGGCCCCGTCGCGCCGCGCGTCGCCGTACGTGTGCGAGCCGTCCATGACCAGGCAGGGGACGACGAGGTACGGCGCGTCGCGCAGCACGTCCCCGCGTCGGATCCGCTTGGCGATCGACTCCTCGCTCTTGCCGTCCCGCCGCAGGTCCGTGATCCAGGCCTCCCGCATCGCGTCCAGCAGCCGGGTGCGGGAGCCGGCCGACTCCAGCAGTACGAACCGCCACGGCGTCGTGTGGTGCGGCGCCGGCGCGGTCACCGCCGCGGCCACCGCGCGGCGTACGGCACCGGGGTCCACCGGCTCGTCCGTGAAGGCCCGTACCGTACGGCGCTGGGTGACCGCCTGCCGGACCGCCTCGGACGTGCCCAGCCGGAACATGTCGTCACGCGCGCCGCGCACCATCGCCCGCGCGCCCTCGCCGTCGTCCTCGGCCACCACTTGCGGGAGCCCGCGCACGACGGCGACGGGCAGGCCCGCGGCCTTCCCCTTGACCAGGTCGCCCGCGGCGGCGAGCTCGTCGGCGGTGGCGACGACGGTGGCGCCGAGCGGATTGCCGTGCGCGTCGGTGCCCCCGCGCAGGTCGTCGAGGACCCGCACACCGGCGGCGCCGATGGCCACGTCCGTGAGCCCGGCCCGCCAGGGTCGCCCGAACGTGTCGGTGACGACCACGCCGACGTCGACGCCGAGCTCGTCGCGCAGACCCTCGCGGATGCGGCGCGCCGAGGCGTCCGGGTCCTCGGGGAGCAGCAGCACCGTCCCGGAGGGCGTGTTGGAGGCGTCGACCCCGGCCGCGGCCATGACCAGGCCCTGGCGGTTCTCGACGATGCGCAGCGCGCCGCGCCGGGCCACCACCCGTACGGTCTCCGCGTCGATCGCGGCCTCCCGGTCGGTGGCCGCCACGACCCGGCCCTCGGCCTTGGACACGATCTTCGAGGTGACGATCAGCACGTCCCCGTCCGCCAGCCCGGGCTCGGCCGCCGCGACCAGCTTGGCCAGGTCGTCGCCCGGCTGCACCTCGGGCAGCCCGGGAACGGCCCACACCCGGTAACCGCCCCGGCGGGCCTCCCGGTGACCGTCCCGGCGGGTCTCCCGGTGACCGTCCCGGCGGCCCTCCCAGTGACTGTCCTGGTGGCCCTCCCGGTGACCGTCCGGGCGGCCGGACGCACCGTCACGGCGGCCGTCACGCGCACCGTCGCTCACGCCTCCCGCACCTCCTCCGCCAGCGTCAGCGCCTCCCCGGCCATCCGTGCCGTCGCGTCGAGGTCGGTCATCATCAGCGGGACGGCGCGGCAGAGGATGCCGGCCGCCTTCACGCGGGTGACGGACTCCGCGTCGACGGTGTCGACCAGCCAGCCGTCGAGCAGGCCCGAGCCGTAGTGCTCGGCGACCGCGGCCGCGGTGGACTCCACGCCGACCGCCGCGAGCACCTTGTCCGCCATCCCGCGCACGGGCGCGTCCCCGACGATCGGGGACAGGCCGACCACCGGTACGCCGGCGTCGGCGATCGCCTCCCGGATGCCGGGCACGGCGAGGATCGTGCCGACCGAGACGACCGGGTTGGACGGCGGGAAGAGGATCACGTCCGCCTCCGCGATGGCCTCCAGGACACCGGGCGCCGGCTTCGACTGCTCGGCGCCGACCGGTACGACCGCCTCGGCGGGGACCGAGGCCCGCAGCCGTACCCAGTACTCCTGGAAGTGGACGGCCTTGCGCTCCCCGTCCAGCTCGACGGCGACGTGGGTCTCCACGCGGTCGTCGGTCATCGGAATGAGGTGTACGCCGGGCTTCCAGCGGTCGCACAGGGCCTGGGTCACCGCGCTGAGCGGATAGCCGGCGGCGATCATCTGCGTCCGCACGATGTGCGTGGCGAAGTCGCGGTCGCCGAGGCCGAACCACTCGGGTCCGACGCCGTACGCCGCGAGCTCCTCCTTGAGATGGAAGGTCTCCTCGGCCCGTCCCCAGCCCTGCTCCTCGTTGATGCCGCCGCCGAGCGTGTACATCACCGTGTCGAGGTCCGGGCAGACCTTCAGCCCGAAGAGGTGGATGTCGTCCCCGGTGTTGCCGATGACCGTGATGTCCGCGTCCGGCGCGGCCCGCTTCAGACCACGCAGGAACCGGGCACCGCCGATGCCGCCTGCCAGAACCACAATGCGCATGGCCCCAGTCTCGCAGGCGGGTACGACAGTGCGTCAGGCAGTCGTCACAGCGCCGGCACCCGCACTCGCACCGGCACCGGCGCCCGAGCACTGTGCGGAGTGCATCGGCATCTGCGTCAGCCCCGGGAAGTAGACGTGCAGGCTGACCGCCGGCTCCAGCGCGTCGTTGACCACCTCGTGCACGTACCCCGGCGCGAACACCCGCTGTGCCCCGGCCCGCAACACGTGCGTGCCGCGCTCGGTGTGCTCGGCCAGGGTGCCGTCCAGGACGGTCAGCACACCGGAGGAGGGGCCGTGGTCGTGGCGTCCGCTGCCCTGGCCGGGCAGCCAGGACAGCAGCCACACCTCGTAACCGGGGCCGGTGCGCAGCCGGTGGTACCAGCGTGTCGTGGCGTCGTACCGGACGAGGTGCTCCCACTCGGACCGGTCGGCGGCGACGGAGCGGGCCAGTCCGGCGAATTCGGCGACGGTGGCCGGGTGCTCGCGCGGTGTCTGAAGGAGATGGGGGACTTCGAGGATGTCGCCGGCGATCTGGAGGTCGCTGTCGCTGTTCATGGGTGCGGTGGGTCCTCGGCGGAAGAGTGCGGGGGAGGGGCGGGATACGCGGAGCGCGCCCGGGTCGGGCGGCGACGGAAGAGTCGAGTCGCGTGGACTCGGGGACAGCCGGAGCGCGGTTGGCTCAACAGCTGGAACAGCAACAACAGCTACAGCGAGCGCGGGCAGCACCGTGGGACCCGGCGGTGCGGGTCGAGGCGAGCGCCAAGTTCGCGAGCATGCCCACAAGGACAGCGGTTCACACCGGGACTGTCAACTCGATGCCCGTTATGTGGGACATGCTTCACCTCATCCGGTTCATCTCACAGGTGAAAGGTTTGCTCAGGCGGCTTCCGGGACACATGGCGCACAAGCCGGGCGCACAACCCCCGTTGCGATCCCGTGATCCGAATGTGATCAGGTTCGCTTCGGCGCGTGTATCGGAACGGGATCGATCGCCGGGGCGTCCTTTCTGGTGCGGGCTCTGCGCGAGCCGGGTGCCCTTGTGGCCCTCGTTGGTATGTCGAGGTTTATGGCGATTTGAACACTTTCCGCTTGGCCTTGGTTCCGCAGAGTGAATAAGGGGCCCAATAGCAGATCCCGGCTTGACTCGCCCGGAGCAGCACACTTGTAATTTCACTCGTGTCGTTCAGCCGGAATCGGTAACGGCTAGATCACGGGGACGCGAAAGACAGACGAGGGGCGCACATGACCGAGCTGGTGCAGCAACTGCTGGTCGACGACGCGGACGAGGAGCTCGGCTGGCAGGAGCGCGCACTGTGCGCCCAGACCGACCCCGAGTCCTTCTTTCCCGAGAAGGGCGGCTCCACCCGGGAGGCCAAGAAGGTCTGCCTCGCCTGCGAGGTCCGCTCCGAGTGCCTCGAGTACGCCCTCGCCAACGACGAGCGCTTCGGCATCTGGGGCGGCCTGTCCGAGCGGGAACGCCGCCGTCTGAAGAAGGCCGCCGTCTGACCCGCCACGCCTGCGTACCGGGCACACACCGGCCAGGCACAGGCAGGAACGGCAGGACCGTCAGGAGCGGCAGGACCGGCAGGACCGGCAGGACCGGCAGGAACGGCCCCTCGCAGGTGGGTTGTCCACAGGCGGCGGGCCGTCGTCGTGTCCAGCCGATAGTGTGGGCGCTCGTCCGAGACGCCCCGCCGCCCCCAACAGGCACGGGCGTCCACCGCAGTCCACCGAACCGGGGCCCGTACCTCGATGTCCGTGCACAGCCACACGGCAGCCCAGCAAGACCTCGCTGCCACACCTGAGTTCCCGCGTCACGTGGTGACCGCGGTCCTCGTCGCCCACGACGGAGCCCGTTGGCTGCCCGACGCGCTCGCCGGGCTGCTCGGTCAGGAGCGCCCCGTCCAGTACGCCGTGGCCGCCGACACCGGCAGCGCCGACGACTCCGCCCGGCTGGTCACCGACGCCCTCGGCGACGACCGCGTGCTCCACCTCGCCCGGCGCACCGGCTTCGGCCAGGCCGTCGAGGAGGCCGCCCGCACCGCCCCCGTCCTCACCCCGGACGACCTGCCGTACCTGAGGCGGCCCAGCGGCTGGGACCCCGTCACGCGCAGCTGGCGCGACGACACCTACGACCTGCCGGAGCTTCCCCACGGAGAGCCGGTGCAGTGGCTCTGGCTGCTGCACGACGACTGCGCCCCCGAACCCGACGCCCTGGCCCAGCTGCTGCGCGTCGTGGACACCGAGTACGAACTCGGCCGCGAGGACGTCGCCGTCGTGGGCCCCAAGCTCCGCGGCTGGTACGACCGGCGGCAGCTGCTGGAGGTCGGCGTCTCCATCGCCAACTCCGGCCGCCGCTGGACCGGCCTGGACCGCAGGGAGCAGGACCAGGGTCAGCACGACCACGTCCGCTCCGTCCTGTCGGTGTCCACCGCCGGCATGCTGATCAGGCGTGACGTCTTCGAGCGGCTCGGCGGGTTCGACCGCCGCCTGCCCCTGATGCGCGACGACGTCGACCTGTGCTGGCGCGCGCAGGCCGCCGGACTCCGCGTCCTCGTCGCCCCCGAGGCGGTCGTACGCCACGCCGAGGCGGCCTCCCGCGAACGCCGCGCGGTCGACTGCGCGGGCCGCACCACCGCCTCCCCACACAAGGTGGACAAGGCCGGCGCCGTCCACACCCTCCTCGTCAACGTCCGTACGGCCGCCCTGCCCTGGGTGCTGCTGCGCATCGTCGTGGGCACCCTGCTGCGCACCCTCGCCTACCTCGTCGGCAAGGTCCCCGGACAGGCCGTCGACGAGATCCGCGGCCTGCTCGGCGTCCTGCTGCGCCCCGAGCGCATCATCGCCGGACGGCGCGAACGCGGCCGCCCGCAGGTCGAGAAGGACGAGCTGCGCCCCCTGTTCCCGCCCCCCGGCGCGACCATCCGCGTGACCGTCGAGCAGGTCGCGGGCAACCTCGTCGGCAGCTCCGACGCCGAGACGGCCACCGGCGCCGGACGGCACGGCGGCGGCATCGAGTCAGGACCCGGCGGCGACGACGCCGACTTCCTTGAGATCGAGCAGTTCGCCCGCCTCAAGCGCATCGCCCGCAAGCCCGGCCCGGTGCTCTTCCTCGTACTGCTGATCGTCTCCCTGGCGGCCTGCCGCGCGCTCCTCGGCGGCGGCGCCCTGGCCGGCGGCGCGCTGCTGCCCGCCCCGGCCGGCGCCGGCGAGCTGTGGTCGCGGTACGCGGACGCCTGGCACACGGTGGGCACCGGTGGCACCGCCTCCGCACCGCCCTACCTCGCGATCGTCGCCACACTCGCCTCCGTACTGCTGGGTTCCACCGGACTGGCCGTCACCCTGCTGCTGGTCTGCTCGGTACCCCTGGCCGGCGTCGCGGCGTACTTCGCCTCCCGTCCGCTCGTCACCTCCCGGCTGCTGCGCGCCTGGGCCGCCGTCGCCTACGCCTTCCTGCCCGCGGCCACCGGCGCACTCGCCGGCGGCCGCATCGGCACCGCCGTCCTCGCCGTGCTGCTGCCGCTCATCGCGCGCGCGGGTGCCGCCGCGGCCGGCCTGACGGGCTCGTCCGGCGCCCGCGGCAGCTGGCGCGCCACCTGGGCGTACGCGCTGCTGCTGACGATCACCACCGCCTTCACGCCCGTCGTGTGGCCCATCGCCCTGCTCCTCGGCGTCGGCGTCCTGGCCCTGCACCGGGGCGACATCACGGCGTACGGGCTGCGCTTCCTCGCCCAGCTCGGCACCCCCCTGCTGCTCCTCGCCCCCTGGTCGCTGACACTGCTCCCGTTCGGCTTCTTCGACGAGGCCGGGCTGGAGTACGGCTCCTCGGCCGCCTCCGCCCTCGACCTGCTCGGGGCGAGCCCCGGCGGCCCCGGCACGGTCGGCGGACTGGTCCTCGTCGGCATCGTGCTGGCCGCACTGGCCGCCCTGCTGCGCTCGGAACGGCAGTTGGGCATCCGCACGGCCTGGGCCGTGGCCCTGGTCGCCCTGGTCTTCGCGGTCCTGTCCAACCGCTCCGCCTGGGCCGGCCCCGCCACCCTCGTCTACGGCATCGCCCTCCTGTCCGCCGCGACCCTCGGCGCCGACGGAGCCCGCTCGCGGGTGGCCGAGCAGAGCTTCGGCTGGCGCCAGCCGGTCGCCGCCCTGATCGCCCTCGCCTCGGCCGTCGGCCCGCTGATCGCCGCCACCGGCTGGATGATCGGGGGCGCCGACGGCCCTGTGGAGCGACGCGACCCCGTCCAGGTGCCCGCGTTCGTCGCCGAGGAGAGCCGCACCCGCGACCAGGCCCGCACCCTCGTCCTCGACAGCGACTCCGCGACCCACGTCAGCTACACGCTCGTCCGTGGCTCCGGCGCCCGCCTCGGCGACGGCGAACTGGCCGCCGGATCCGGCGGGAACAGCGGACTCGACAAGATCGTCGCCAACCTGGTGGCCGGCTCCGGCGCCGACCAGACCGACCAGCTCGGCGGCTTCGCGGTGCGCTATGTCCTCGTGCACCAGGGCGCGCCCCGCGAGGTCACCCGCGTCCTGGACGCCACGCCCGGCCTGAACCGGCTCAGCCAGCAGGACGGCAGCGGACTGTGGCGGGTGGACCAGGAGGTCGCGCGCGCGACCATCGTGCCCGGCGGAAAGCCGGGTGCCGGCTCCGACTCCGGCCCCGGCGCCGGTGAGCCGCAGCCCGTCGCGGCCGGGCCCGTCGAAATCCACACCGAGATTCCGTCCGGCTCCGACGGCCGCGTGCTGCGCCTCGCCGACACCGCCGCCGAGGGCTGGACGGCCACCCTGGACGGCAAGCCGCTCACCCGCACCACGGTCGACGGCTGGGCGCAGGGCTTCGAACTCCCCGCCTCCGGCGGAAAGCTGGACGTCACCTACGACGCCCCGTTCACCCACACCGCCTGGCTGTGGGCCCAGGGCCTCCTCGCCGTCGTCCTGGTCGTCCTCGCCCTGCCCGGCAGGCGCCGCGACGTCGACGACGACCTGCCCGACGAGCCGCTCGTCCCCGCCGAGGCCGTCGAGGGCGAAGGCCGCCGGGCCCGGCGGCTGCGCGCCCAGGCCGAGGCCGAGGCGGAGGCCGATCCGGGGGCCACAGCGGGAAGCGAGCCGGCGACCGAGGCCGCGGGCCCCTTCGAAGAGGCCGGCCCGGCGCCCGCGGAGACACCCGCGCCGGTCCCGCAGCAGCCGGCCTACGACGAGTGGGACTCGGCGGGGTACGCCGGTGCCGAGAGCCACTCCTACGGCACGTACGGCGGCGGGCAGTACCAGGGCGGACAGCAGTACGACCCGGGCGCGTACGGACAGCAGCAGTACCCGGCGGACGCCTATCAGGGTGGCCAGGCCGGTCAGTACGAGGCCGGTCAGTACGAGGCGGGTCAGTACGACCCCTACGCCTACGGCGACCCGTCCCGGGCCGGCACGTACGACCCGGCCTACGACCCCGCCTTCGACCAGGCCTACGACCAGGGCGGATACGAAACGCCCTACGACCCTTCCCAGCCCCACCACCCCCACGGCACGGGCAGTGAGCGTCCCGACGGGAGCCAGCAGTGAAGCGCACCACCCTGTCCCTGTTCGCCGGCGCGACCGCGCTCGCCGCGATCACCGGATTCGCGGCGGTCTCCACACCGGACGCCACCGGCGCGGACACCGCCCGGCCGGCCGCCCGGCTGCCCGTGGAGCGCACCAGCCTGCTGTGCCCGGCGCCCAGCACCTCCGACCTCGCCGAGACGTCGTACACGTCCTTCACGCCCGTCACGAAGGGCACCGAAGAGAAGGGCAGGGGCGCACTCGAGCCCGGCGCCACCAAGGACGAGGAGGAGACCGGGAAGAAGGACGAGAAGCCCGTGGTTCGGCCCGAGGCGCCCGGCACGCCGGTCACCGGCAAGGCATCCGGTGCCGAGACGCCCGCGCTGATCGGCATCGCGGAGGGCGGCTACGCGCCCGGCTGGACGGTGCAGCAGACCACGGAGGTGGCCGCCGGTACGGGCCGGGGACTGCAGGGCGTCAACTGCGCCGCCCCGGACACGGAGTTCTGGTTCCCGGGCGCCAGCACCGCGACCGACCGCACCGACTACGTGCACCTGACGAACCCCGACGACTCGGCGGCCGTCGTCGACGTCGAGCTCTACGGCAAGGACGGAGCCCTGAAGTCCACGGTGGGCGAGGGCATCACCGTGCCGCCGCACGCCAGTGAGTCCCTCCTGCTGTCCACACTCAGCGACGTGGAGCAGACCGACGTCACGGTGCACGTCGGCGTGCGCAGCGGACGGGTCGGTGCCGCGGTGCAGGCCCTGGACGACAAGACCGGCGGCGACTGGCTGACCGCGGCCGCGGATCCGGCCGGCAGCCTCGTACTGCCGGGCATCCCCAAGGACGCCACAGCCGTACGCCTGGTGCTCTTCACGCCCGGCGGCACCGACGCCGACCTGAAGGTGCGGCTCGCCTCGCCGTCCGGGCTGATCACGCCCGCCGGGCACGAGACGGTGCACGTCAACGCGGGCATGACGACGGGCGTCGACCTCGGCGACATCACGCGCGGCGAGGCGGGATCGCTGGTGCTGACGCCGACCGGCGGGACCGTTCCGGTCGTGGCGGCGGTCCGGGTCGTGCGGGGCAAGGGCGGCGAACAGGAGTCGGCGTTCATTCCCGCCGCCGACCCGGTCGGGGCGCGCGCGACTGCCGCGGACAACCGCGCCAAGAGCACGACACTGTCCCTGGCCGCCACCGGAGAGGCCGCGAAGGTCAGGGTCACGGCATCGGCGGGCACCGAGGGCGGTACGCCGGCGACCGAGACGTACACGATCAAGGGCGGCACGACCCAGAACGTCGAGGCCCCGGTCCCCGCCGGCCTCGAGGGCACCTACGCGCTGACGGTCGAGACCGTCTCGGGCGGCCCGGTCCACGCGTCCCGCACCCTGACCGGTCAGGACGACGACGTGGCGTCCTTCACCGTCCAAACCCTCCCCGACGACCGGGGAACGGTCTCGGTACCGAACGCGGACGAGGACTTGTCGGTACTCCAGAGGTAAGGGGACCGGTCCCACGGGCACGCGGCCCGAACGGCCCGGGAGGCACCCCCAGGGGCGGCCCGGACGGGCCCCGGGGGCACCCCGCCGGAGGAGGCATTGCGCGACGCCGGGCCGCGCGCCCCCCTCGGCACCGACACAGCGCACGGACCAGCCGGTGGTCCACCGCACGCATCCTCGGGCCTGCTCAGTCCTCCCCGTACCGGGGATCCACGGTCTCCGGCGTCAGTCCCAGCAACTCCGCCACCTGCTCCACGACCACCTCGTGCACGAGCGCCGCCCGCTCGTCCCGCCCCTTCGTCCGGATCTCGACCGGTCGCCGGTACACGACCACCCGCCCCCGCCGCCCGTCCCGGGAGGGCACGGTCCCCCCGAGCGGCACCGCCTCGTCGTCCCACGCGTCCCCGGCGGACCCGCCCAGTCGCGGCACCTCGAGGACGAGGAAGTCGATGTCGGCGAGCTGCGGCCACCGCCGCTCCAGTCGCTCCACGGAGTCCTGCACCAAGTCCGCGAACACCTCGCCGCGGCTCGCGGCGAGCGGTACCTGCGGGGGTGCGATCGGGCCGCGCATGCCCCGACCGTGTCGATCACGACGGCGGGGACCTGGGCGGCCCGCGTCACGGGGCGTCAGGGGGTTGTCCATCACTGGTGAAGGGTAGTCCCCGCCGACGTCCCGCGCCGGACCGCACACGCGCACCGGACAGCGCCGGGACACCTCGTACGGCGTGTCGCCGGATGACCATTCCAGCCAAGGTTGGGCTCGATTCCGTATCTCTCCGCGACCGCCGAACTCAAGGCAAATGTCGCTGTTCGTATCGGTTCGCGACCGCTTCCGGAGCCGTCCGATATCTCGAAAACCGGCGTCCATGCAGGTCGACGACGTGTGTTCGGGGGATCCTGTGGGGCGTCTCACACAACGACACGGTGGTGTGACCCGGTGGAGAGTCTTCGCGGCCCGCTCAAGAGTGCGGTACCGTCCAACATCGTGAGCCCTGTACGTCGCTGTTCGCGCACCGCCTGCGGCCGTCCCGCCGTCGCGACGCTGACGTACGTCTACGCCGACTCGACCGCGGTCCTCGGCCCGCTCGCCACCTACGCCGAACCCCACTGCTACGACCTGTGTGCCGAGCACTCCGAGCGCCTCACCGCCCCGCGCGGCTGGGAGGTCGTCCGCCTTCTCGACGGTTCGGCTCCGGCCCGCCCCAGCGGCGACGACCTGGAAGCGCTCGCCAACGCGGTACGCGAGGCGGCCCGCCCCCAGGGACGGGCGGCCGAGGCCGGTGGCGGTCCGCGGGCGGCCGACCCGATGGAGGTCGCGCGCCGCGGCCACCTGCGCGTGCTGCGCTCGCCGGACAACTGAACCCCTCCGGCGCCACCCGTCACTTCCGCACGGAACCGTCGCCGCACACCCATTGACGCCATCTTGTCGCGGACACGACCATTCCGGAAGCGGTGAGAAACCGCTTTCGCATGGCGGAATCCGGGGAGGCGCCCGTGTACGTCCAGGAACTGGAACCCGTCGCCGGTTCACTCGGCCTGTCCGCCCTGGTGGCGGCCCTGCCGCTGGTGATCGTCCTCGTCCTGCTGGGCGGCGTCCGCATGAAGGCGCACCTGGCGGGGCTCACGGGCCTCCTGGCGGCCGTGCTCGTCGCCTGGCTCGCCTACGGCATGCCCCTGGACCAGACGGCCTCCGGCGCCGTCCAGGGCGCGGTGTTCGGGATCTTCCCCATCCTGTGGATCGTCGTGAACGCCCTGTGGGTCTACCGGATGACCGTCCGCACCCGGCACTTCGACATCCTGCGCCGCTCCTTCGGGCGGCTGTCCGACGATCCGCGCATCCAGGCCCTCGTCGTCGCCTTCTGCTTCGGCGCCCTGCTGGAGGCCCTCGCCGGGTTCGGCGCGCCCGTCGCGATCTGCTCCGTCATGCTCGTCGCGCTCGGCTTCGACCCCGTGCGCGCGGCGGTCGTGTCCCTGGTCGCCAACACCGCGCCGGTCGCCTTCGGCGCGATGGGCACCCCCGTGGTGACGCTGGCCCAGGTCACCGGGCTGCCGCTGGACGACGTCGCCTCCGTGGTGGGCCGCCAGACACCCCTGCTGGCCCTCGTGGTCCCGCTGCTGCTGGTCGGGCTCGTCGACGGGCGGCGCGGGCTGCGCGAGACCTGGGCGCCCGCGATGGCATGCGGCGTCGCCTTCGCCGTCGCCCAGTTCGTCGCCTCCAACTACGTCTCCGCCCAGCTCGCCGACATCGGCGCCGCCCTCCTCGGCGCCGCCGCCCTGGTCGCCGTACCGCGGTCCCGCAGGCCCGCCGCCGAACCCGTACGGGCGTCCGTCCTGACCGGCGTACGCAGCGAGGAGCTGGACGAGCGCGACCCCGGCCGGGAGGTCCTGCGCGCGTACGCGCCCTACGCACTGATCGTCGCCGTCTTCTCCGTCGCGCAGATCCCGGCCGTCAAGGACTGGCTGGCCCGGGCGACCCAGACGTACGACTGGCCGTTCCTGGACGTCGCCGACCCCGAGGGGAACCCGGCCGGCGGCAACGTCTTCTCCCTGCCGGTCGTCTCCACCGGCGGCACGCTCGTGCTGTTGGCGGGGCTGGCCACGGCGGTCGTCCTCGGCGTGCACGCGCGCGTGGCGGTCAAGGAGTGGCTCGCGACCGTGCACGAACTGCGGTTCGCGATCCTCACCGTGACCTCCGTTCTGGCCCTCGCCTACGTCATGAACCTCTCCGGGCAGGCCGCCACCATCGGCCACTTCGTCGCGGCGGCGGGCGCCGGACTCGCCTTCCTGTCGCCCGTGCTCGGCTGGTTCGGCGTCGCCGTCTCCGGCTCCGACACCTCCGCCAACGCGCTCTTCGGCGCGCTCCAGGTGACCGCCGCGCGGGAGTCGGGCCTGTCGCCCGAGCTGCTCGCCGCCGCCAACAGTTCGGGCGGGGTCCTCGGCAAGATGATCTCCCCGCAGAACCTCACCATCGCCTGCGCGGCCGTCGGACTCGCGGGCCGCGAGGGCGACCTGCTGCGCAAGGTGCTCCCCTGGAGCCTCGGCCTGCTGCTGGTGATGTGCCTGATCGTCGTCGGACAGTCCACGCCGGTCCTGGGCTGGATGCTGCCCTGACCCGGTCCTGGTCCTGACTCCGGTCCTGGTCCTGACTCCTGACTCCTGGTCCTGACCCGGGCCCTGGTCCTGACCCGGGCCCTGGTTCCGGCCTGGTCCTGGTTCCGGCCTGGTCCTGGTTCCGGCCCTGCCCCCCGCCCCGCTCCGGCCCCGCCCCCGCTCCGGCCCCGCCCCCGCTCCGGCCGCGCCCCCACCCTGCCTGACCTTGGGAACCGCCCGACGCCCGGTCGGCGGTTGCGGGTAGTTTGTGGGCTCCGACAGGACTTTCAGGAAGGTTGGCCGTGGCTGCTGATCTGTCGCAGATCGTGAAGGCGTACGACGTACGCGGTGTGGTCCCGGACCAGTGGGACGAGGCGATGGCCGAGCTGTTCGGCGCGGCCTTCGTCGAGCTGACCGGGGCGAGCGCCATCGTGACCGGTCACGACATGCGGCCCTCGTCCCCGGGCCTGTCCGGCGCCTTCGCGCGCGGGGCGGCGGCCCGCGGCGCCGACGTCACCGAGATCGGCCTGTGCTCCACCGACCAGCTCTACTACGCCTCCGGCGCGCTGAACCTGCCGGGCGCCATGTTCACGGCCTCGCACAACCCGGCCCGGTACAACGGCATCAAGCTGTGCCGCGCGGGCGCCGCCCCCGTCGGCCAGGACACGGGCCTCGCCGAGATCCGCGGGTTCGTGGAGCGGTGGAGCGCCTCCGGCGCCCCGGAGCCGGCGTCCCGCCCCGGCACGGTCACGCGGCGCGACACGCTCGCCGACTACGCGGCCCACCTGCGCTCCCTCGTCGACCTCACCACCATCCGCCCCCTCAAGGTCGTCGTGGACGCGGGCAACGGCATGGGCGGCCACACCGTCCCCTCGGTCTTCGCCGGCCTCCCCCTCGACCTGGTGCCGATGTACTTCGAACTGGACGGCACCTTCCCCAACCACGAGGCCAACCCGCTCGACCCCGCCAACCTCGTCGACCTGCAAAAGCGCGTCCGCGAGGAGGGCGCCGACCTCGGCCTCGCCTTCGACGGCGACGCCGACCGCTGCTTCGTCGTCGACCAGAACGGCGACCCGGTCTCCCCGTCCGCCGTCACCGCGCTCGTGGCCGCCCGCGAACTCGCCCGCAACGGCGGCACGGGCACGGTCATCCACAACCTGATCACCTCCTGGTCCGTGCCGGAGGTCGTGAAGGAGAACGGCGGCACCCCGGCACGCACGCGCGTGGGCCACTCCTTCATCAAGGCCGAGATGGCCCGTACCGGCGCCATCTTCGGCGGCGAGCACTCCGCGCACTACTACTTCCGCGACTTCTGGAACGCCGACACCGGCATGCTGGCCGCCCTCCACGTCCTCGCCGCCCTGGGCGGCCAGCACGGGCCGCTGTCCGACCTGGTCGCCCAGTACGACCGTTACGCCGGCTCCGGCGAGATCAACTCCACCGTCGCCGACCAGACGGACCGCCTCGCCGCCATCAGGGCCGCGTACGAGGGCCGCGACGACGTCACCCTGGACGAGCTGGACGGCCTCACCGTCACGACGGCCGACTGGTGGTTCAACGTCCGCCCCTCCAACACGGAGCCGCTGCTGCGCCTGAACGCGGAGGCGCGGGACGAGGCGACGATGACGAAGGTGCGCGACGAGGCCCTGGCGATCATCCGGTCGTAAGGCGGCGGCCCGCTCCTCAGCCGGGCGAGGCGCGTGGCGGGTGGCAGAGCCCGGGGGACCAGGGCACCGGAACCCCCGGGCGCGGTGCAGGGGCGGCGCCCCTCCACCAGGCCTCCACCGGCGGTACCCTGACCAGCACATCCGCACAAGCCGAACCGCCCCCGAAGGGAACCCCCATGCCGCTCGAAGCCGGCCTCCTGGAGATCCTCGCCTGCCCGGCCTGCCACTCCCCCCTCGAGGAGCAGGACACCGAGCTGATCTGCACCGGTCAGGACTGCGGGCTGGCATACCCGGTCCGCGACGACATCCCCGTCCTCCTCGTCGACGAGGCCCGCCGCCCCGAGTGACGAGGCCCGCCGCCCCGATCGACAGGGGCAGCCGCCCCGAGTAACCGACGGCCGCCCCACGGCCGGGCGACCCCGCGCACCCGAACGAACGCATCCGGCGATCGGAGACTGCCGCCATGCTCGACGAATCGCTGCTCGACACCCCGGAGCGCCTCACCGAGGCAGACCGCCGCGGCCTGCTCCGCGGCGCCGCCGAGGCCGGTGCCCGGGTACGCACCGCCGCCCGGCACGCCGCCGAGGCGGGCGTCGGCAACCTCAAGCCCGACGGCCGCCCCCGCGCCGTCCTGATCGCCGGCCCCGGCGCCGCCGCGACACAGGCCGCCGACCTCCTCGGCACCCTCGCCGGCGCCGGCAGCCCCGTCACCCGGCTCGCCCCCACCGGCGTCGCCCCCGCCGCCGGCGCCCTGCGCTGGGAACTGCCCGGCTGGGCAGGCTCCGTCGACCTCCTGCTGATCGCCACCCCCGACGGCACCGAGCCGGGCCTCGCCCTCCTCGCCGAACAGGCCTACCGCCGGGGCTGCACGGTCGTCGCCGTCGCCCCCGCCCGTTCTCCGCTCAGCGAGTCGGTGAACGGCTCGCACGGCCTGTTCATCCCGATGGCGACCGCCCCCTACGACCACGACGAGCCCCTCGCCGGCGCCGCCCCCGGCGTCCTGTGGGCGCTGCTCACCCCGCTCCTCACGCTGCTGGACCGCACCGCCCTGCTCGACGCGCCGCCCGAGGTCATCGAGAAGGTCGCCGACCGCCTCGACCGCATCGCCGAACGCTGTGGGCCCGCCATCGCGACCTACAGCAACCCGGCCAAGACCCTCGCCTCCGAACTGGCCGACTCCCTGCCGGTCGTCTGGACCGAGGGCACCTCGGCCGGACCGGCGGGCCGGCGCTTCGCCGCCGCGCTCGCCGAACTGTCCGGCACCCCGGCCGTCGTCGCCGAACTGCCCGAGGCACTCGACGCGCACAGCGCCCTGCTCGCCGGCCGGCTCGCCGCAGGCGCCGACCCCGAGGACTTCTTCCGCGACCGCGTCGAGGAGGCGCCCGCACTGCGCGCGCGCGTGGTGCTCCTCCGCGACCGCCCCAGCGGCGGCCTCACCGCCGCTCCGGGCGCCCGTGACCTGGCCCTCGGCCACGACACGCCGATCAGCGAGCTGGAGCCGGAAGCCGGCGATGAACTGGAGACCCTCGCGGAGCTGATCGCCATCACGGATTTCGCCGCCGTTTACCTGGCGCTCGCCTCGGGCGCCTGATCCCGTACGCACCATCGCCTACGTACCAGAGCGTCCGTACCAGCACGCACGCACCCGGGGGGCGCGTACGAGCGCGTAAGCACCGACTCGTACGTGCCAACTCGCAGGCATGCACCAGGACACGCACCGCGCACGCACCGGCAGAGAGAGCCCATGGACCGCCTCGACAACACCGTCCGCCCCTACGCCTGGGGTTCCACCACCGCGATCCCGACCCTGCTCGGGACCGAGCCGAACGGCGAACCGCAGGCGGAGATGTGGATGGGCGCCCACCCCGGCGCCCCCTCCCGCACCGGCCGGGGCACCCTCGCAGAGGTCGTCGAAGCCGACCCCGGAAAGGAACTGGGCGCCGCGTCCGTGGCCAAGTTCGGCCCCCGGCTGCCCTTCCTCCTCAAGCTCCTCGCCGCCGGCGCCCCGCTCTCCCTCCAGGTCCACCCCGACCTGGCCCAGGCCAAGCAGGGCTACGAGGACGAGGAGCGCCGGGGCGTCCCCCTGGACGCCCCCCACCGCAACTACAAGGACGCCAACCACAAGCCCGAACTGATCTGCGCCCTCACCGAGTTCGACGGCCTGTGCGGCTTCCGCGCCCCCGCCGAGACGGCCGACCTCCTCGACGGCCTGGGCATCGCCTCCCTCAAGCCCTACGCCGACCTGCTGCGCGCGCACCCCGAGGACGCCGCCCTGCGCGAAGTCCTCACCGCGATCCTCACCGCCGACCCCGAGGAGATGTCCCGCACGGTCACCGAGACCGCGGCCGCCTGCGACCGCCTCGGCGGCGCCTACGCGCCCTACGCCGGCATCGCCCACCACTACCCGGGCGACCCCGGCGTCCTCGCCGCCATGCTCCTCAACCACGTCCGGCTCCAGCCCGGTGAGGCCCTGTTCCTCGGCGCCGGCATCCCGCACGCCTACCTCGACGGCCTCGGTGTCGAGATCATGGCCAACTCCGACAACGTCCTGCGCTGCGGCCTGACCCCCAAGCACGTCGACGTCCCCGAACTGCTGCGCATCGTCCGCTTCGAGGCCGGCGCCCCCGGCATCCTCCGCCCGGAGGCGTCCCCCGACGGCGAAGAGGTCTACGACACCCCGATCGACGAGTTCCGCCTGTCCCGGTACGTCCTCCCGGAGGGCACCGGCGTCCAGGACCTCACGCTGCCCACCCCGCAGATCCTGCTCTGCACCGCCGGTACCGTACGGGCGGGCGAACACGAACTGACCCCCGGCCGCTCCGTCTTCGTCCCGGCGGACGAAAGGGCCGAAGTGTCCGGGAGCGGCACGCTCTTCCGGGCCACCGTCCGCGTGTGACGCGGGTCTGAGGGACGTACGACGGGGCATCCGGCACCCTGGGGCCCGCGCGGGCTGCAACAATGGCGCACCGCCGAGAAGGGGCGGAGCCGGGGCACCGGCCGCCCCCCCAACCGGCGTACGGACGCAGACGAAGCAGATGAAGGCGAAGGGACAACGCGACACATGAGCGCGTCAGGCGGAACCAAGGCGATCGTGGCGGCACTGTTCGCCAACCTCTCGATCGCGGTAGCGAAATTCGTGGCGTTCCTCTTCAGCGGATCGTCGTCGATGCTCGCGGAGTCCGTGCACTCCCTCGCCGACTCCGGCAACCAGGGACTCCTGCTCCTCGGCGGCAAGCGCGCCAAGCGCGAGGCCACCCCCCAGCACCCGTTCGGCTACGGCCGCGAGCGCTACATCTACGCCTTCCTCGTCTCCATCGTGCTCTTCTCGGTCGGCGGCATGTTCGCGCTCTACGAGGGCTACGAGAAGATCAAGCACCCGCACGAGATCGAGCACTGGTACTGGCCGGTGGGCGTCCTGGTCTTCGCGATCGTCGCCGAGACCTTCTCCTTCCGGACCGCCATCCAGGAGTCCAACACCCTGCGCGGGAAGAAGTCCTGGAAGGAGTTCGTCCGCCACGCCAAGGCCCCCGAGCTGCCGGTCGTCCTCCTCGAGGACCTCGGCGCCCTCGTCGGTCTGATCCTCGCCCTCGGCGGTGTCGGTCTCGCCCTGCTCACCGGCGACGGCGTCTGGGACGGCGTCGGCACCCTGTGCATCGGTGTGCTGCTCATCGTGATCGCGCTGGTCCTGGCCGTCGAGACCAAGTCACTGCTGCTCGGCGAGGCCGCGGGCACCGATGCCGTCCAGCAGATCGAGGCCGCGATCGTCGCCGGCGACACGGTCACCGGCGTCATCCACATGCGCACGCTCCACCTCGGCCCCGAGGAACTGCTCGTCGCCGCCAAGATCGCAGTCCGCCACGACGGCACGGCCACCGAGATCGCCTCCGCGATCGACGCCGCCGAGGCCCGTATCCGCGAGGCGGTCCCGATCGCCCGCGTCATCTACCTGGAACCGGACATCTACAGCGAGTCCGAGGCGACCAAGGGCCCGGACCGCGAGGCGACCCCCGGCGGCCCGTCCACACCCCCCGCCGCCCACTGACACCCGCACGTCCCACACCCACGGGGCTCGCCGATCTCTTCGGCGGGCCCCGTCGGCGTCCACCCCGGCGCGTCCGGCCACGCTTCGTGAACGACCGGAAGTGTTCGGAGGCGGACTGGGGACGGCGGGCCCGTGCGGTGTAGCTTGGGACGGAGCCAGACGTCGCTGCTGATGGCGGTCGGGCGGTCCCGTGCGGACCGGCCGAGGGAGAGAGGGCCTCCGACGGACTGCGCTGCGCACACGCGGGCATGCCTGTGTCCTCTTCGGGGCACCCCTGTGTCCGCCGCCGCGCAGGTGTCAGCCGTACCCACCTCGACCCAACCCGAGGAGCAGCCCGCAATGACGACTGTCGACAACCGACAGGACTTCAAGGTCGCCGATCTCTCCCTGGCGGCCTTCGGCCGCAAGGAGATCACCCTCGCCGAGCACGAGATGCCCGGCCTCATGGCGATCCGCAAGGAGTACGCCGAGGCCCGGCCCCTCGCCGGTGCCCGCGTCACCGGTTCCCTGCACATGACGGTGCAGACCGCCGTACTCATCGAGACCCTGGTCGCCCTGGGCGCCGAGGTCCGCTGGGCGTCCTGCAACATCTTCTCCACCCAGGACCACGCCGCGGCCGCCATCGCCGTCGGCCCGAACGGCACGCCCGACAACCCGCAGGGCGTCCCGGTCTTCGCCTGGAAGGGCGAGACCCTCCAGGAGTACTGGTGGTGCACGGAACAGGCGCTGACCTGGCCGAACACCCCCACCGGCGGCCCGAACATGATCCTGGACGACGGTGGTGACGCCACTCTCCTCGTCCACAAGGGCGTCGAGTACGAGAAGGACGGCAAGGTCCCCTCGGTGGACACCGCCGGGTCCGACGAGGAGCGTGTCGTCCTCGAACTGCTCACCCGCACGGTGAGCGAGAGCCCGCAGAAGTGGACCCAGCTGGCGTCCGAGATCCGCGGCGTGACCGAGGAGACCACGACGGGCGTGCACCGTCTGTACGAGATGCACCGGGACGGCACGCTGCTGTTCCCGGCGATCAACGTGAACGACGCGGTGACGAAGTCGAAGTTCGACAACAAGTACGGCTGCCGCCACTCCCTGATCGACGGCATCAACCGTGCCACGGACGTGCTGATCGGCGGCAAGACGGCGGTCGTGTGCGGTTACGGCGACGTGGGCAAGGGCTGCGCGGAGTCCCTGCGCGGCCAGGGCGCCCGCGTGATCGTCACCGAGATCGACCCGATCTGCGCCTTGCAGGCGGCGATGGACGGCTACCAGGTGACCACGCTGGACGAGGTCGTCGACCAGGCCGACATCTTCGTCACCACGACCGGTAACAAGGACATCATCATGGCCGCGGACATGGCCAGGATGAAGCACCAGGCGATCATCGGGAACATCGGTCACTTCGACAACGAGATCGACATGGCCGGCCTCGCGAAGATCCCCGGCGTCGTCAAGGACGAGGTCAAGCCGCAGGTCCACACCTGGACCTTCCCCGACGGCAAGGTCCTCATCGTCCTCTCCGAAGGCCGCCTGCTGAACCTGGGCAACGCCACCGGCCACCCGTCGTTCGTGATGTCCAACTCCTTCGCGGACCAGACGCTGGCCCAGATCGAGCTGTTCACCAAGCCGGACGAGTACCCGACCGACGTGTACGTGCTGCCCAAGCACCTGGACGAGAAGGTCGCCCGTCTCCACCTCGACGCGCTCGGCGTCAAGCTGACCACGCTCCGCCCGGAGCAGGCCGACTACATCGGCGTCAAGGTCGAGGGCCCGTACAAGGCGGACCACTACCGCTACTGAGCAAGCCCGCGTCGCAGCCGGCGGGGGCGCGTCCGTGCACAGACGCGTCTCTCCGCCGACTGCCGGCTCCTCCGAGACAGGCCCCCGCACCCCCGTGCCGGGGGCCTGCCCCGTTGGCGCCTCAGCGGCCGGACCAGCAGCCCGTCACCACCCAGGACCACCATGCCCCGCGGCCGTTATTCGCTCCACGATCCGCACGACCACACCCCCCTCGCAGAAGAACACTTCCAGTGCGCCCCCGGCCCCTCCGGCTGGCGCTACGTCTCCCGGCTGACCACACCCACCGGAGACCACCACGGCTCCGTCGACCTCGCCCTCGACGAACTCGGCCGTCCCATCCGCCTCGAACTCCACGCCGCGAGCTGGCAAGTGCGCGGCGCGGCCATCGATGGCGTCACCTGGGTGCGCACCGACCCCGCCGGGAACCACGCCACCGAAGGCAATGCGCGCGCCCACGCCTTCACCGGCACCTCCCCGGCCTTCCTCGTCGCCACCGCCCGTCTCCTACGCCTCACCCCCTCCGGATCGGCCACCCGCGTACGTCTCGTCGCCCTCACCGACCCGGTCCTCGCCCCCCGCACCGTGGACCAGTCCTGGGCCTTGCTCGAAAGAGAAGCACACGCCACTGACAACGGCCCCCTCATCGTGGACGAGTACCAGGTCACAGCCCTGGACACGGGCGAGCAGCACGCCGTGCACATCGCCGGCGACGTCGTCCTCGCGGCCCCCGGCGTCGAGCTGGAGGACCTGGAGTCACCGCCGTCCGTGTTCCCGTGAGCGAGGCCGGGCGCCAAGCGCCGCGGGGCCGCCCGGTCGCGGCACGTGCCGCCTACGCCGGCGGCACGAAACCGGTGCCGGTGCGGCCGTCCGACGGCGTCTCCCGCGACGCCTCGGGCCGGTCTCCCCGCGTTGGTGCGGTCGGCGGCACCATGGGAGGCGCTTCCGGCGGCAGCGCAGGCGGCTGCACCGGCGGTGTCACCGGGAAGCCAGGCGGAGGGGGAGTCGTGGGCGCCTGCACCGCCGGTCCTCCGGCCGCGGGCACACCGCCGAACGCCCGCCGGGCCTCCCGAACCTGCCGCTCCTGCATCACCGCCGCCAGATACGCGGCCGGTGGTATCTCCTGCGGCACCGGAGCACCGGTACGAGTCGCCACATCGGCGGCGAGCCGTTCCGCCATGCCCCAGCCGACCCGAGGGTCCAGCTGTCCCATCCGCGTCAGATACTGACGGACGGCAAGCCACAGGTCGTCGGGCACCGCGGACAGATCGAGCCCGGCGAACCGCCCCGCCAGCCAGGGCGGAGGCGGCGGCGCGAAGCCCGCCGTCGAGACCGGCACCCGCTCCCGGACGACCAGCGTCCCCGCGAACACGTCACCGAGCCGCCGCCCTCGCGCCGATACCAGCGAAGCGATACAGGCCACGACGCCGAACGTCATCAGGATCTCGATCACGCCGATCAGGCCCCGCACCAGAGAGTGCCGGAACCGGATCGGCCCGCCGTCGTCCCGCACCACCCGCAGGCCGCACGCCATCTTCCCGAGCGAACGCCCGTGGCTGAGCGTCTCCACCGCGATCGGACCGCCCACCAGCACGAGAACGAAGGCCGCGATCGACAGCGCGGTCTGCGCGGCCATGTCCAAAGAAGCGGTGGAAGCCACCAGCGCGACGGTCACCGCCACATAGACGGCCACGGCCACCGCCAGATCGAGCAGGACGGCCAGCGCCCTGCTGGGCAGCCTCGCGGGGCGCAGCTCCAACGCCACCGCCTCGCCCGTCACCAGCTCACTCACGCCTGCCGCCCTTCCCCTGACTGCCCCCGTCCCCGCCAGTCTGCCAAGCTGAGGACGCACCGCGCCGCAGTACGACAAGCTGATCCACGACGAGCCGCCGACGATAGCCGAGGAGCAGGCACACCGATGGACCTCGACGTCTTCGTCTCCGCCCACCGAGCGGAATGGGACCGCCTCGACGCCCTGCTACGGCGCCGGCGCCGGCTGACCGGCGTCGAGACCGACGAACTCGTCGCCCTCTACCAGCGCACGGCCACCCACCTCTCCCTCATCCAGTCCAGCGCGCCCGACCCGCAGCTGACCGGACGACTCAGCCAACTGGTCGCACGCGCGCGCAGCGCGGTAACGGGAACCCGCCGGGCCTCCTGGCGCGACGTCACCCGCTTCCTGACCCGGCAGTTCCCGGCGGCCGTCTACCGGGCACGCCACTGGTGGGTCCCCACCGCCCTGCTGTCGACGGCCGTCGCGGCGCTCCTGGGCTGGTGGATCGGCACCCACCCGGAGGTGCAGTCCACCATCGCGGCGCCCAGCGAACTGCGCGAGCTCACCCGCCCCGGCGGCCAGTACGAGACCTACTACTCGAGCCACCCCGCGGCCTCGTTCGCCGCACAGGTCTGGACGAACAACGCGTGGGCCGCGGCGCTCTGCCTGATCCTGGGCGTCTTCCTGGGACTACCCGTCATCTGGATCCTGTTCCAGAACATGCTCAACCTCGGCGTCGGCTTCGGCCTGATGTCTTCGGCCGGCCGCCTCGACACCTTCCTCGGGCTCGTCCTGCCCCACGGCCTGCTCGAACTCACCGCGGTCTTCGTGGCCGCGGGCACCGGCCTCCGCCTCGGCTGGACCGTCGTCGACCCGGGCCCGCGCACCCGGCGCGTCGCCCTCGCCGAAGAGGGGCGAGCCGCCCTGGGCATGGCGATCGGCCTCGCCCTGGTCCTGTTCCTCTCCGGCGCCATCGAAGGCTTCGTGACCCCGTCCGGCCTGCCCACCTGGGCCCGCATCACCATCGGAGTCGTCGCCGAGCTGGCCTTCCTGGTCTACGTCTACGTCCTCGGCGGGCGTGCGGTGCGCACCGGCGACACGGGCGACGTCGAGGCGGCCGAGCGCAGCGCCACCGTGCCGACGGCCGCCTGATGTGCATCCGTCCCCGGTGAGCTGCTAGTGTCCTCTTCGTTCCCGCAAGAGCCGTTGACACGGAGCGAGCGGGGAGGTAGATTCAAACAGTTGCCCGGAGATGGGTTCGACCCAGCACGGCAACCGCTAGTATCTATCTGCTTCCTCCCGGATCATTGAATTCGGCGAAGCACTCTCCCGATGAATCGGAAATGAGCGGCCGGTCAGACCGGCTCAGAACTTCTGATAAAGTCGGAGCCGCCGGAAAGGGAAACGCGAAAGCGGGAACCTGGAAAGCGCCGAGGAAATCGGATCGGAAAGATCTGATAGAGTCGGAAACGCAAGACCGAAGGGAAGCGCCCGGAGGAAAGCCTGAGAGAGTCTCTCGGGTGAG
>NZ_JBVHVP010000010.1:0-251727 GCF_055564775.1 Streptomyces sp. NPDC028991
CAGCAGTCCTACACCTACTTCACCTGGCGCAACACCAAACAGGAACTGACCGAGTACCTCACCGAACTGACCGGGGACGCCGCCGCCTACATGCGGCCCAACTTCTTCGCCAACACCCCCGACATCCTGCACGCCTACCTCCAGCACGGCGGCCGCCCCGCCTTCGAGGTCCGCGCCGTCCTCGCCGCCACCCTCTCCCCCACCTGGGGCATCTACAGCGGCTACGAACTCTGCGAGAACACCCCCCTGCGCGAAGGCGGCGAGGAATACCTCGACAGCGAGAAGTACCAGCTCAAACCCCGCGACTGGGCCACCGCCGCCCGCGAGGGCACCACCATCGCCCCCCTCATCACCAAGCTCAACACCATCCGGCGCCAGAACCCGGCCCTGCGCCAACTGCGCGATCTGCACTTCCATCCCACGGACAAGGAGGAGGTGATCGCCTACTCGAAGCGGCATGGGTCGAACACGGTTCTGGTGGTCGCCAACCTCGACCCCCACCACACCCAGGAGGCGACGGTCTCGTTGGACATGCCGCAACTCGGCCTGGACTGGCACGAGTCGGTGCCGGTGCGCGACGAGCTCACCGGCGAGACCTACCACTGGGGCAGGGCCAACTATGTGCGCCTGGAGCCGGGCGTCACGCCCGCGCACGTCTGCACGGTTCTGCGACCGTCCCACCCGCAGATCGGAGGGTCACCCACCACATGATCGTCAACGAGCCCGTGCCGGACACCTTCGAGGACACACCGGCCAAGGACCGTGACCCGGACTGGTTCAAACGAGCCGTCTTCTACGAGGTCCTCGTCCGCTCCTTCCAGGACAGCAACGGCGACGGCGTAGGTGACCTCAAGGGCCTCACCGCCAAGCTGGACTACCTGCAATGGCTGGGCGTGGACTGCCTGTGGCTGCCGCCCTTCTTCAAGTCGCCGCTGCGCGACGGCGGCTACGACGTCTCCGACTACACCGCCGTCCTGCCCGAGTTCGGCGACCTGGCCGACTTCGTCGAGTTCGTGGACGCCGCCCACCAGCGCGGCATGCGCGTGATCATCGACTTCGTCATGAACCACACCAGCGACCAGCACCCGTGGTTCCAGGAGTCGCGCCGCGATCCCGACGGCCCGTACGGCGACTACTACGTCTGGGCGGACGACGACAAGCAGTTCCAGGACGCGCGGATCATCTTCGTCGACACCGAGGCGTCGAACTGGACCTACGACCCGGTGCGCAAGCAGTACTACTGGCACCGCTTCTTCTCCCACCAGCCGGACCTGAACTACGAGAACCCGGCCGTGCAGGAGGAGATGATCTCCGCCCTGAAGTTCTGGCTGGACCTGGGCATCGACGGGTTCCGGCTGGACGCGGTGCCCTACCTCTACCAGGAGGAGGGCACCAACTGCGAGAACCTCCCGGCCACACACGCCTTCCTGAAGCGGGTGCGCAAGGAGATCGACGCGCAGTATCCCGACACCGTGGTGCTGGCCGAGGCCAACCAGTGGCCGGAGGACGTCGTCGACTACTTCGGCGACTACTCGGCGGGCGGCGACGAGTGCCACATGGCGTTCCACTTCCCGGTCATGCCCCGCATCTTCATGGCCGTACGCCGCGAGTCCCGCTACCCCGTCTCCGAGATCCTCGCCAAGACCCCGGCCATCCCGTCCGGCTGCCAGTGGGGCATCTTCCTGCGCAACCACGACGAGCTGACCCTGGAGATGGTCACCGACGAGGAACGCGACTACATGTACGCGGAGTACGCCAAGGATCCGCGCATGCGGGCCAACATCGGCATCCGCAGGCGCCTGGCCCCGCTCCTCGACAACGACCGCAACCAGATCGAGCTGTTCACGGCGCTGCTGCTCTCCCTGCCCGGCTCGCCGATCCTGTACTACGGCGACGAGATCGGCATGGGCGACAACATCTGGCTCGGCGACCGCGACGCGGTGCGCACCCCGATGCAGTGGACGCCGGACCGCAACGCCGGCTTCTCGTCGTCCGACCCGGGACGGCTGTTCCTGCCCACGATCATGGACCCGGTCTACGGCTACCAGGTGACGAACGTCGAGGCCTCCATGGCCTCGCCCTCCTCCCTGCTGCACTGGACCCGCCGCATGATCGAGATCCGCAAGCAGAATCACGCCTTCGGCCTGGGCACCTACACCGAACTGCCGTCCTCCAACCCCGCCGTACTCGCCTTCCTGCGCGAGTACGAGGACGACCTGGTGCTGTGCGTCCACAACTTCTCCCGGTTCGCGCAGCCCACCGAGCTGGATCTGAGCGCCTTCGGGGGGCGCCATCCGGTCGAGCTGTTCGGCGGAGTCCGTTTCCCGGCGGTCGGCGAACTGCCGTACCTGCTGACCCTCGGGGGACACGGCTTCTACTGGTTCCGGCTCCGCAAGGACGCCGTTTAGGCCTCACCGGCCCGAACCCCGGCGCGGGGCGGTTTCTGCCGTCCCGCCCGGGGCACGCATCAGTAACACCCCGACGACCCGGGGAAAGGACGCGACGCCATGTCGGAAGCCGTCACACGCACCGTCACGAGCCCGTCAGGCCTTCTGGCGTCACTTGATCCACTGCTGCGGGACTGGCTGCCCCGGCAACGCTGGTTCGCGGGCAAGGGACGCCCGGTCACCGGATTCTCGCTGGTGGCCGCCACGGAGCTGCTTCCGGCCGACTCCCGTCTCGGCCTCTACCACGTGCTGGTGCGCGCCCACCAGCAGCGGTTCGCGGCCACGGGCGCGCCCGAGGAGCCCGGCGACTGCTACCAGCTCCTCATAGCCGCGCGCGAGGCGCTGCCGCCGCGGCTGGCGCCCGCGCTCATCGGACACGTGACCGAGGGCCCGCTGGCCGGCCGCACCGCCTACGACGCCCTGTACGACACCCGGCCCGCCGAGGTGCTCCTGGAGGCGCTGCGCACCGGGGCCCGCATCGGCGGGCTTCGTTTCGAGCGGGAACCGGACCAGGAGATACGCACGGGACTGGTGCCGCGGCTCATGACCGCCGAGCAGTCGAACTCGTCGGTCGTGTATGGAGATACGTTCATTCTCAAGTTGTTGCGCCGGATCGTACCCGGTGTCAACCCCGATCTGGAGCTGCCGCTGGCGCTGGCCCGCGAGGGCTGCCCCCGGGTGCCGGCGCCGACGGGATGGATGGTGGCCGACCTGGCGGGCCGGTCCTGGGTGCTGGGCGTACTCCAGCCCTATGTGCAGGGCGCCACCGACGGCTGGGAGCTGGTCCTGCGGGAACTGGCCAAGGGCGAGGACTTCGCCGCCGAGGCCCGGGCACTGGGCCGGGCCACCGCCGAGGTGCACACCGCCCTGGCCCGCGCGCTGCCGACCGTCACGCTCGGCCACGGGCAGATCCAGCGGCTCGCCGACGGCATGATCGAGCGGCTGGAGGAGGCCGCCCACGCCGTGCCCCTGCTCCGGCCGTACGCGCCCGCACTGCGTACGGCGTTCACGGCGTTGGGCGACCTGGCCGCCGAGGGCCGCACCTGGACCGCCCAGCGTGTCCACGGTGACCTGCACCTCGGCCAGTGCCTGCGCTCGCCCTCCGGCCGGTGGTCGCTGATCGACTTCGAGGGAGAGCCCGCCAAACCCCTGGCCGAGCGGCGGCTGCCGCAGCCGCCGGTGCGGGACGTCGCCGGGATGCTGCGCTCCTTCGACTACGCCGCGCACTCGGCCGACGCCCCGGTGCCGGGCTGGGCCGGGTCCTGCCGGGCCGCGTACTGCACCGGGTACGCGGAGGTCGCCGGCGCCGACCCGCGCACCGACCCGGTGATGCTCCGCGCCCACGAGACGGACAAGGCGGTGTACGAGGTCCTGTACGAGGCCCGGCACCGTCCCGACTGGCTGGCGGTGCCCCTGTCCGCGGTGCGCCGCCTGTCCACGCCCGAACCGGCATGACGCCCGCCCCCGACCCCACTTCGCCCAGGAGGCTCCACCCGTGACCCCCCGCCCCTCGTCCAGCGGTCCCGACCCGAAGAAGACGGCCGAGGAGAAGAGCGCCGCGGAGAAGGCGGCGCCGTCTCAGAAGGCGGTGGCCAAGAAGACGACCACGAAGAAGACGGCCCCGAAGAAGACCGCCACTGCCAAGAAGGCGGCCACTGCCAAGAAGGCGGCCGCGAAGAAGACGGCGGCCGAGAAGGCGGTGGTCACGAAGGCAGCGCGCAGGAAGACGGCGGCCGGGAAGGCAGTGGCCGAGACGACGACGGCCGGGAAGGCGAAGGCCAGGAAGGCGTCCGCCGGGAAACCGGCCGCCGGGAAGGCCGTGAAGGGGGCGGTGCCGGTCGAGGTCGCCGTGTCCCCGGCCATGGACGCCGCCGACCGGGAGCGGCTGCTCGCCGGCACGCACCACGACCCCCACTCCGTGCTCGGCGCCCACCGGGTACCCGGCGGGGTCGCCTTCCGGGTGTTCCGGCCGTACGCCCTGGCGGTGACCGTCCTGTCCGGGGAGCTGCGGGTCGAGCTGCACGACGACGGGGACGGGTTCTTCTCCGGGCTGCTGCCGCTCCAGGAGGTTCCCGTACACCGGCTCCTGGTGACGTACGAGGGGACGGTCCAGGAGACCGAGGACCCGTACCGCTTCCTGCCCACGCTGGGCGACCTGGACCTGCACCTGATCGGCGAGGGCCGGCACGAGCAGCTCTGGCAGGCGCTCGGCGCGCATCCGGCGGCCCACGAGGGCGTCGCGGGCACCCGCTTCACGGTGTGGGCGCCGAACGCGCGCGGGGTCCGGGTGGCCGGCGGCTTCAACTTCTGGGACGGCACCGGTCACCCGATGCGGTCACTGGGCGGCACCGGCGTGTGGGAGCTGTTCCTGCCCGGCATCGGCGCGGGCGAGCTGTACAAGTTCGAGATCACCCGGCCCGACGGCTCGCGCACGTTCCGCGCGGACCCGCTGGCCCGCCGTACGGAGGTCCCGCCCGCCACCTCGTCCGTCGTGCACACCTCGGACTACACGTGGGGTGACGAGCAGTGGCTGGCCCGCCGCGCCGTCGCGCCCGCGCACGAGGCGCCGATGTCGGTCTACGAGGTCCACCTGCCCTCCTGGCGTCCCGGCCTGACGTACCGGCAACTGGCCGACCAGCTCCCCTCGTACGTCGCGGACCTGGGCTTCACGCACGTCGAGCTGATGCCGGTCGCCGAGCACCCCTTCGGGGGCTCCTGGGGCTACCAGGTCACCGGCTTCTACGCGCCCACCGCCCGCCTCGGTGACCCCGACGACTTCAAGTACCTGGTCGACCGGCTGCACCAGGCCGGCATCGGCGTCCTGATGGACTGGGTGCCGGCCCACTTCCCGCGCGACGACTGGGCGCTGGCCGAGTTCGACGGCCGTCCGCTGTACGAGCACTCCGACCCGCTGCGGGCCGCGCACCCGGACTGGGGAACGCTGGAGTTCGACTTCGGCCGCCGGGAGGTGCGCAACTTCCTCGTCGCCAACGCCGTGTACTGGTGCGAGGAGTTCCACATCGACGGGCTGCGGGTCGACGCGGTCGCCTCGATGCTCTACCTGGACTACTCGCGCGAGCCGGGCCAGTGGACGCCGAACGAGCACGGCGGCCGGGAGAACCTGGACGCGGTGGCGTTTCTTCAGGAGATGAACGCGACGGTGTACCGGCGGGTTCCGGGGGTGGTGACCGTCGCGGAGGAGTCGACGGCCTGGGACGGGGTCACGCGGGCCACGCACCACCAGGGGCCGAGCGGCTTCGGCGGGCTCGGGTTCGGGCTGAAGTGGAACATGGGCTGGATGCACGACTCGCTCCAGTACATGAGCCACGAGCCGGTGCACCGCAAATACCACCACGGCGAGATGACCTTCTCCATGGTGTACGCGTACAGCGAGAACTACGTGCTGCCGATATCCCACGACGAGGTGGTGCACGGCAAGAGGTCGCTGGTGTCGAAGATGCCCGGCGACTGGTGGCAGCAGCGCGCGAACGAGCGGGCGTACCTGGGCTACATGTGGGCCCACCCCGGCAAGCAGCTGCTCTTCATGGGGCAGGAGTTCGCGCAGGGCGCGGAGTGGTCCGAGGCGCACGGTCCCGACTGGTGGCTGCTCGACCCGGAGTACGGGGCGGCGGCGGACCACCGGGGCATGCGCGATCTGGTGCGGGACCTGAACACCGTCTACCGGGGCACGCCCGCGCTGTGGCGGCTCGACACCCACCCCTCCGGGTTCGCCTGGGTGGTCGGGGACGCCGCCGAGGACAACGTCCTCGCGTTCCTGCGGCTGGACGCCGACGGCACCCCGCTGCTCGCGGTGTCGAACTTTGCCCCGGTCGTCCGCCCCGACTACCGCCTCGGCGTCCCCGACGACGTCCCCGCCTGGCACGAGGTGCTCAACACCGACGCCGCACGGTACGGGGGCGGCGACGTGGGCAACCCCGGCCCGGTCAAGCCGGAACCGCAGGGGTGGCACGGCCGGCCGGCGAGCATCCGGCTGACCCTGCCGCCCCTGTCCACGGTGTGGCTGCGCCCGGCCTAGCGGGCCGTTCGCCTCACCCGTCCACCAGACCCTTGGGCAGCGGCCCGGTGTGCAGCACGCCGAGCCGCTGGGTGGCCCGGGTGAGGGCCACGTACAGGTCGCTCGTGCCGTAGCGGCCGGGTTCGACGACCAGCACGGAGTCGAACTCCAGGCCCTTGGACTGGCGCGGGTCGAGCAGGACGACGCCGCGCGTGAGGTCCGGCTCGGCGCCCGCCGTCACCCCGTCCAGCCGGGCGGCGAGCGCCTGGTGCAGCTCGCGCGGGGCGATGACGGCGAGGCGGCCGTCCTCGGGGGCCAGCTCCCGGGCGGCCTCGGCGACGGCGGCCGGGAGGTCGCCGGTGGCGCGGATCCAGGGCCGTACGCCCGTGGACCGAACCGAACTCGGCGGGGCGAAGGCGGGGTCCTCGGCGCGGACGACGGCCGCCGCCAGGTCCATGATCTCGGCCGGGGTCCGGTAGTTGACGCCCAGGCGGGTGTGCTCCCAGCGGTCCTCGACGTACGGCGCGAGGATCTTCGACCAGGAGCCGACGCCGGCCGCCTCCGCGGTCTGCGCCGGGTCGCCGACCAGGGTCATCGAACGGGTCGGGCAACGGCGCATCAGCAGCCGCCACGCCATCGGGGACAGCTCCTGCGCCTCGTCCACGATGATGTGCCCGAACGCCCAGGTGCGGTCGGCCGCGGCGCGCTCGGCGGCGCTGCGGTGGTCGTCCTCCTCCTGGCGTTCGGCGAACCGCTCGGCGTCGATGATGTCGTGCGCCGACAGCACCTCCGCGTCCTCCTCGTCCTTGTCCTCGAACTCGTAGGTCCGGGACGCGTACGACACGTCGAGCACGCCCTGCGCGTAGGCGATCTGCTGTTCCCGCTCGCGTTCGGCACGGGAGCGGGCGATCCGGTCGTCCTCGCCGAGCAGCTCGGCGGCCTCGTCGAGGAGGGGTACGTCGGCGACGGTCCAGCGCCGGGTCACCGGGCGTCGGACGGCTGCGGCGTCCTCGGCGGGGACGAAGGCCTCGGGGGCGGCGAGGAAGTCGGCGACCAGGCGCTGCGGCGTCAGCCGGGGCCACAGCCGGTCGATGGCCGACCAGACCTCGGGGTTCTCGGCGAGTTCGTCGCGGATCTGGGTGATGTCGCTGGGGTCGAGGAGGTTGGTGCCGTCGTAGGGGTCGGTGCCGATGCGTTCGGCGACCATGTCGGTGAGGGTGTTGAGGATGTGGCCCTCGAAGTGCTCGCGGGCCGCGTTGTGCGGCAGCTTCGCGGCCCGGGTGCGCTCGCGGGCGACGTTGGCCAGGTCGTCGTCCAGCATGAGGATCTCGCGGTCGTGCTCGATCGCGATGACCGGGTCGGGCAGCGCCTGCCGGTCGCGGACCACCTCGGCGAGGACCTCCGCCATGCCGGCCCGGCCCTTCACCGCCGCCGCCCCGGGCGTGTCCGTCGCCGTGGCCTTCACGCCGGGGAACAGCTCGCCGACGGTGGCGAGGAGCACGCCGGTCTCGCCGAGCGAGGGCAGCACCTCGCCGATGTAGCCGAGGAAGGCGGGGTTGGGGCCGACGATGAGGACCGCGCGCTTGGCGAGCAGTTCGCGGTGCTCGTAGAGCAGGTAGGCGGCGCGGTGCAGGGCGACGGCCGTCTTGCCGGTGCCGGGGCCGCCCTCGACGACCATGACGCCGCGGTGCGGGGCGCGGATGATGCGGTCCTGGTCGGCCTGGATGGTCTGCACGATGTCGCCCATGCGGCCGGTGCGGGCCGAGTTCAGCGCGGCGAGCAGCACGGCGTCGCCGGACGGGTCCTCGTGGCCGGTGCGCGTCTCGTCGCCGACGTCGAGGAACTCGTCGTGCAGGGCGGTGACCCTGCGGCCCTCGCTCGCGATGTGCCGGCGGCGGCGCAGGCCCATCGGGGTGTGGCCGGTGGCCAGGTAGAAGGGGCGGGCGACCTCGGCCCGCCAGTCGATCAGGACCGGGGTGCGTTCGGCGTCGTCGGCGCGGAGCCCTATGCGGCCGATGTGGTGGCCGGCACCGGAGGTGAGGTCGATCCGGCCGAAACAGAGGGAGCCGTCCACCGCGTCGAGGGCGGCGAGCAGCCCGGAGCGCTCGGCGACCAGGATGTCCCGCTCCAGGCGGGCCTGCATGGGGGTGCTGCCCTGCGCGAGCGCGTCCGTGACCGAGACCTCGGTGTCGCCGCGCAGCGCGTCCACCCGTGCGTACAGCCCGTCGATGAATTCCTGCTCGTGCCGCAATTCATCGTCCGGAAATTCGGTGTTTGACAATTCCACTCCCGCCCGGATATACTCTGCCCATGAACTTCTTCGTGTCCTCATTGATTTGAAGGCGCGAATCAACGAATATACGCAAAGCAATCCCCCGAGCGCAATTGCTCGGGGGATTTCTCGTGGGACGCGCGGGTCAGAGCACGTCGGCCAGCTCCGCCAGCAGCCGCCGCTTGGGCCGGGAGCCCACCATCGACTTCACCGGCTCCCCGCCGCGGAACACCATGAACGTCGGCATGGACAGCACCTTGTACGCGTTCGTGGTCGCCGGGTTCCGGTCGACGTTCAGCTGCACCACCCGGAGCCGGTCGCCCTCCTCCTCGGCCAGGGCGCTGAGTACCGGAGCCATCTGCCGGCACGGCGGGCACCAGTCCGCGGTGAACTCCACCAGCACCGGCAGCTCGCTGCCCAGCACCTGCGTACCGAACTCCGCGTCCGTCACCTCGGTGACCCCGATGCCCGTCATACGTGCCCTCCCAGTTCGCACTTCGGCTCCGGACCCCCCGGAACCGCCGCCTCGGCCCGCGCCAGCTGCGCACCGACCTGTTCCCGCACCGACGTCAGTTGCTCGATCAGGGCGTCCAGCTCCGCCAGCTTGCGCCGGTAGACCACGAGGGAGGCCGGGCAGGAGTCGCCCTCGGGGTGCCCGGCGCGCAGGCACTCCACGAACGGGCGGGTCTCCTCCAGGTCGAACCCGAAGTCCTGGAGCGTCCTGATCTGCCGCAGCAGCTTCAGGTCGTCCTCGTCGTACGTCCGGTAGCCGTTGCCGGTGCGCCGCGCGGACAGCAGCCCCCGCGACTCGTAGTACCGCAGCGTCCGCGTCGTGGTCCCGGCCCGTGCGGCCAGCTCGCCGATTCGCATGGACACGAACGTAGGCCTTGACGCGGACGTCAAGGCAAGAAGCCCCGCGCCGGAAGGCGCGGGGCAAAGCACCGGAGAGGGGCCGGGGCGGGGACGGGGGGTGGGGACGGGGGTGGGGACGGGGGAGGCAGGGAGAGGGGGAACCGGGCGGCCGAGCAAGCGGGGGGAGCACCTCAGCCGCCCGGAGTGGGTGGGCGTGGCGCGGGCCTCAGGCCCTGGCCAGCTCCTTCTCGCCGCCCTGCTCGGGCACCTCCGGGGTGCCGTCCGCCTCGTCGGCGCCGTCGTGGTCGTCGAGGAGGGTCTTCTCGTCGAACGGTGCGTGCCCGGCGAGCACCTCGTCCACCCGGGACTTGTCGATCTCCTTGGTCCAGGTGCCGATCAGGACCGTGGCGATGGCGTTGCCCGCGAAGTTGGTCAGGGCGCGGGCCTCACTCATGAAGCGGTCGATGCCGACGATGAGGCCGATGCCGTCCACCAGGGCGGGCTTGTGCGAGGACAGCCCGCCGGCCAGCGTGGCGAGCCCGGCACCGGAGACACCGGCCGCGCCCTTCGAGGCCACCAGCAGGAAGAGCAGCAGCGGGATCTGCTCACCGATCGACATCGGCGTACCCATGGCGTCGGCGATGTACAGCGAGGCCATGGTCATGTAGATCATGGTGCCGTCGAGGTTGAAGGAGTAGCCGGTCGGGACCGTGATGCCGACCACCGGCTTGCTGACGCCCATGTGCTCCATCTTCGCGATGAGGCGCGGCAGCGCCGACTCCGACGAGGAGGTGGAGAGAATCAGCAGGAACTCGCGGCCCAGGTACTTGAAGAGCGAGAAGACGTTGACGCCGGCGATGATCCGCAGCAGCGCGCCCAGCACCAGGAAGACGAAGAGGAAGCAGGTGACGTAGAAGCCGAGCATCAGCACGGCCAGGCTCTTGAGCGCGTCGACGCCGGCCGAGCCGGTGACCGCGGCGATGGCGCCGAAGGCACCGACCGGGGCGGCCCACATGATCATCGCCAGGACGCGGAAGACGAGTCGCTGGATGTGCTCGATGCCGCGCAGGACGGGCTGCCCGGCGGAGCCCATGGCCTGCAGGGCGAATCCGCAGAGCAGGGCGATCAGCAGGGTCTGCAGGACCTCGCCCGCGGTGAACGCGGAGACGATCGTGGTCGGGATGATGCCCAGGAGGAACTCGACGGTGCCCTTGGCCTCCGCGTCGACCTGCGCCTGACCGGTCTCCTTGACGGCGTCGGTGACCGCGAGGCCCGTACCCGGGTCGAGGATGTTGCCGACGACCAGGCCGATGGCGAGGGCCACCAGCGACATCACCAGGAAGTAGCCCAGGGCGATACCGCCGACGGCGCCGACCTTGGCGGCCTTGCGCACCGAGCCGATGCCCAGCACGATCGTGCAGAAGATGATCGGCGAGATCATCATCTTGATCAGGCTCACGAAGCCGCTGCCCAGCGGCTTCAGCTCGGTCGCGAAGTCGGGGGCGGCAAGACCGACGGCGATACCGAGGGCGACCGCGATGATCACCGCGATGTAGAGATAGTGCGTGCGGTCCCGCTTGGCTTTGGGTGCGGCAGCTGCCGTAGCGGCTTTGCTGGTCACGGCGGCCCTCCTTGACGACGTCGTCGGCATCACCGGCGTGCGGCTCACGTCCGGGGGTTTGTTTCGGGGATGCGGTGACTATCTCCCGGGCTGTGAGCGCGGTCACCCTTGCGTTCATTTAGTTCACAATCAGCCAAGAGGGAGACTGGCGACATGCCCCTCCGCGTCCCGAGACCCCGCAGCCTGGCCGGTCAGCTCTTCGCCATGCAGGCCGTGCTCATAGCGGTCGTCGTCGCCGGGTACGCGCTGTTCACCTACGTCAGCGACCGGCAGCAGGCCCAGGAGGCGGCCGGGCGGCAGGCCAGGTCGGTGTCGCTGGCGATCGCCGACTCGCCGTCCGTGCTGGAGGCGATCCGCACGCCCGACCCGACGGCGCGGCTCCAGCCGTACGCGGTGCGGGTCATGCGGGACACCGGCGTGGACTTCGTGACGATCATGAATCCGCAGGGCATCCGCTGGACCCACCCGGACCCGAAGCAAATCGGCCATCCCTTCCGCGGTCACATCGAGCGCGCGCAGCGGGGCGAGACGTTCACCGAGACCTACACGGGCACGCTGGGGCCGTCGGTGCGGGCGGTGACGCCCGTGGAGGACGCCGGGCGGGTGGTCGGCCTGGTCAGCGCGGGAATCAAGGTCGAGGAGATCAGTAAGCGGGCGCAGGACCAGCTGACGGCCCTGCTCGGGGTGGCCGCCGGTGCGCTGCTGCTCGGTGCGGTCGGCACGTACGTGGTCAACGCGCGGCTGCGCCGGCACACGCACGGGATGAACGCGGACGAGCTGAGCCGGATGCACGACTACCATCAGGCGGCGCTGCACGCGGTGCGCGAGGGACTGCTGATGCTGGACGGACAGTACCGGGTCGCGCTGATCAACGACGGCGGACGGGAGCTGCTCGGTGTGACGGGTGACGTGGTGGGCGCCTCCGTCGCGGACCTGGGGCTGCCGGCGCAGCTGACGGGGGCGCTGCTGGCCTCGGAGCCGCGGGTGGACGAGGTGCACCTGGCGGCGGAGCGGGTGCTGGTGGTGAACACCTCGCCGGTCTCCGGCGGCGAGCGCCGGGGCACGGTGGTGACGCTGCGCGACGTGACCGAGCTGCAGTCGCTGACGGGCGAGCTGAACTCGGAGCGCGGCTTCACGCAGGCGTTGCGCTCGCAGGCGCACGAGGCGGCCAACCGGCTGCACACGGTCGTCTCGCTGATCGAGCTGGGGCGCGCGGAGGAGGCCGTGGACTTCGCGACGGCCGAGCTGGAACTGGCGCAGGCGCTCACCGACCAGGTGGTTGCGGCGGTCGGCGAGCCCGTGCTGGCCGCGCTGCTGCTGGGCAAGACGGCACAGGCCAACGAGCGTGGAGTGGAGCTGGTGGTGTCGCGGGACAGCCGACTGGACGACGGGCTGCTGCCGCCGTCTCTGCCCGCCCGGGACCTGGTCACGATCCTGGGCAACCTGGTGGACAACGCGGTGGACGCGGCCCAGGGCGGGGTGCCCTCGCGGGTGACGGTGGCGGCGTACACGGAGGCGATGGGCGGACGGCGGACGGCCGGGGGCGAGGACGTCTCCGGTGCGGACCCGGCGGCGGGTGGCTCCGAGCTGGTGCTGCGGGTGTCGGACACGGGTGCCGGGGTCGATCCCGCCCATGCCGACCTGGTCTTCCAACGGGGTTTCTCGACGAAGCCGGCCGGTGAGGGCGGCCGTGGTCTGGGGCTGGCGCTGGTCAGTCAGGCAGTGCAGCGGCACGGCGGCACCCTGACCGTGACGGAGGCCGAGGGCGGCGGCGCCCGTTTCGAGGCCCGGCTGCCGCTGGACGACCCCGGGGGTCACGTGCCGGCCCCGGATGCCCTGGCGGGCAGACACGAGTTCGGGGGCGCCGTATGAGCACCGCCCCGCAGCCGATCCGTGTCCTGGTCGTCGAGGATGACCCCGTCGCCGCCGACGCGCACGTGATGTACGTCGGCCGGGTGCCGGGGTTCACGGCCGTCGGCAAGGCGCACACGGGGGCGGAGGCCCGGCGCGTGCTCGACCGTACGCCGGTGGATCTGCTCCTGCTCGACCTGCATCTCCCGGACGTGCACGGGCTGCAGCTGGCCCGTTCGCTGCGGGCGGCGGGGCATCACACCGACGTGATAGCGGTGACGTCGGCGCGGGACCTGACGGTCGTGCGGGAGGGAGTCTCGCTGGGTGTCGTCCAGTACGTGCTGAAGCCGTTCACCTTCGCCACCCTGCGGGACCGGCTGGTGCGGTACGCCGAGTTCCGGGGCGCCGCCGGGGAGGCGAGCGGCCAGGACGAGGTGGACCGGGCACTGGCCACACTGCGGGCTCCCGGCCCTGCCGCCCTCCCGAAAGGGCTGAGCGGGCCGACGCTGGAGCGGGTGACGGGCGCGCTGCGCGGCACCGAGGAAGGGCTCACGGCGGCCGGGGTGGCCGAGGCCGTGGGCATCTCCCGGATCACGGCCCGGCGTTACCTGGAACATCTGGTGGACGCGGGGCGGGCGGGACGAAGCCCGCTGTACGGGCAGGTGGGGCGGCCGGAGTTGGTGTACCGGTGGGTCCGCGAGGTCGAGCGGGGCCGATGAACACAGGTTGTCCACCGCACACGCATTGACCTGACTAGACCAGTCCTCTTACGTTCGCCGAGCAGCCGTCCCGGCCACAGCGTCGTGCCCGTAGGAGGTCGTGCCCGTGCGTCCCACCGTCCGGATCACCGCTCTGTTCACCCTCACCGCGCTCGCCTCCACCACCCTCGCCGCCTGCGGAAGCGGCTCCGGCAGCGACCCGGACACGGTGAAGGTCTCCTTCAAGCAGTCGACGGACAACTCCATCAAGGTGATGGACACCTATCTCGCCGACGTCAAGAAGCAGTTCGAGAAGGCCAACCCGGGCAAGAAGGTCGAACTCGTCCCCATCAAGGCCCCGGACGCGGAGTACTACACCAAGCTCCAGCAGATGCTCCGCTCCCCCAAGACCGCGCCGGACCTGGTCTACGAGGACACCTTCCTCATCAACTCCGACATCACCAGCGGGTACTTGAAGCCCCTCGACGAGTACCTGGCGAAGTGGAAGGACTGGGACCAGTTCATCGACACCGCGAAGGCGGCGGCGAAGGGCGAGGACGGCAAGACGTACGGCGTACCGGACGGGACGGACACCCGGGGCCTGTGGTTCAGCAAGGACGTCTTCGCCAAGGCCGGCCTGCCCGCCGACTGGCAGCCGAAGACCTGGGACGAGGTGCTGGCCGCGGCCCGCGCCATCAAGGAGAAGGTGCCGGGCGTCGTCCCCCTCAATGTGTACACCGGCAAGCCGGCCGGTGAGGCGGCCACCATGCAGGGCTTCGAGATGCTGCTGTACGGCACGAACGACGGCACCACCGACCCGCTGTACGACAAGGGCAGCAAGAAGTGGATCGCGGCCGGGCAGGGGTTCGAGGACTCGCTCGCCTTCGTCGAGACCGTGTACCAGGAGCAGCTCGGCCCGGAGGTCTCCGACGCGCTCGACCCCAACTTCGGCACCAAGGTCCGCGGCGAACTCCTCCCGCAGGGCAAGCTCGGCATCGCCCTGGACGGGTCCTGGCTGCCGCAGGACTGGCTGGAGGGCAGCGGGCACGAGTGGCCCGAGTGGTCGCGGGAGCTGGGGCTGGCGGCCATGCCGACGCAGAACGGCCAGGCTCCGGGCAAGGTGAGCATGTCCGGCGGCTGGACCTGGTCGATCCCGGCCAAGGCGGGCAACCCGGACCTGGCCTTCGAGTTCATCAAGACGATGCAGACCAAGGCCAACGCCCAGAAGTGGTACATCGCCAACTCCGGCATCGCGGTCCGCGAGGACGTCGCGAACGACCCCGCGTACGTCGACGCCCAGCCCGGCATCAAGTTCTTCACCGACCTCGTCGAGAGCACGCACTACCGGCCCGCTTACCCGGCGTACCCGAAAGTCTCCGTCGCCATCCAGGAGGCGATGGAGGGCGTGACGACCGGTGACATGTCGGTCGAGGAGGCGGCGCGCGGCTACGACGAGGCGCTCAAGGAGGCCACCGACAACCAGGTGGTCCGCAAGTGACGGCGGCCACGCCGCAGCACACGGGTCCGGGGCCGGGGCCGGAAGTCCGTAAGGCGCCGCCGGGCCCGCCCGTCCCGGCCCGTCGCGCGAGGTCCGCCACCACTCGCCGCGCCCTCTTCCGTGCCCTGCCCGTCTCCCCCGCCGTCGTCCTGCTGCTGCTCTTCCTCGCCGGCCCCATCGCCTACTGCGTCGTCATCGCCTTCACCGACCTCCAGCTCACCGGGCAGGCCGAGTCGTCCTTCGTCGGCTTCGAGAACTTCCGGCGGGCGTTCCAGGACGAGGCGTTCCTCAACGCCGTGTGGCTGACCCTCGTGTTCACGGTGCTGTCGTCGCTGATCGGGCAGAACACCCTGGGGCTCGCGCTGGCCTCGCTGATGCAGCGGGCGTCCAAGCCGGTCCGTACGCTCACCGGCGGCATCGTTGTCACGGCGTGGGTGCTGCCGGAGGTGGTGGCGGGCTTCCTGCTCTACGCCTTCTTCCGCCGCGAGGGCACCCTCAACGCCATCCTCGACTGGCTCCATCTGCCGTCCCAGAACTGGCTGTTCACGCTGCCGATCCTGGCGGTGTCGTTCGCCAACGTGTGGCGGGGCACGGCGTTCTCGATGCTGGTGTACTCGGCCGCACTCAACGAGATCCCCAAGGAGGTCACCGAGGCCGCCGAGGTGGACGGGGCGAGCGGCTGGCGCCGGATGTGGCACATCACGCTGCCGATGATCCGGCGTTCCATCGGCACCAACCTCATGCTGAACACCCTGCAGACCCTGTCGGTGTTCGGACTGATCTGGGTGATGACGCGGGGCGGTCCGAGCGGCAAGAGCCAGACGCTGCCGCTGTTCATGTACGAGCAGGCCTTCCAGAACAGCCTGATCGGCTACGGCACGGCGGTGGCACTGCTGCTGCTGCTGATCGGCTCGCTGTTCTCGGTCGTGTACCTGCGCCTGCTGCGGACGGAGGTCTGACATGGCATCCGCCTTCGCGTCCCGCCGCGCCCCCTCCTCCCGGCGCAACCGGCGCCGGCTGGCCGCCGACGCCGGGCTGCTGGTGGCCGCCGCCGCGTTCGTGCTGCCACTGGCCTGGGTGGTGCTGTCCGCCCTGGACCCGCGCGCGAGCCTGCGGGTGAAGGTCCCCGACGGACTGACGCTGGAGAACTTCGACGCGATCCTCACCCCTGAGATCACCTTCACCCCGCTGCTCAACAGCCTGATCCTGTGCGGCGGCGCGACCCTGCTGACGGTGGTGTGCGCGGCGCTCGCGGCCTATCCGCTCTCCCGTTTCCGGTCGCGGCTGAACCGGCCGTTCCTGCTGACCATCCTGTTCGCGACCAGCCTGCCGATCACGGCGATCATGGTGCCGGTCTACGCCCTCTTCGTGCGGGTGAACATGATCGACACCATGCAGGGGACGATCTTCTTCTTCGCCGCCTCCCAGCTGCCCTTCGCGATCTGGCTGATGAAGAACTTCATGGACGGTGTGCCCAAGGAGCTGGAGGAGGCGGCGTGGACGGACGGGGCGTCGTCGTTCCAGTCACTGCTGCGGATCGTGCTGCCGCTGATGGGGCCGGGCGTGGCGGTGGTGACGGTGTTCTCGTTCGTGATGATGTGGGGGAACTTCTTCGTCCCCTTCATGCTGCTGCTCTCCCCGGACCAGATGCCCGCCTCGGTCAGCATCAACGACTTCTTCGGCAACCGGGGCATGGTGGCGTACGGGCAGCTGGCGGCCTTCTCGATCGTGTACTCGACGCCGGTCATCCTGCTGTACGTGCTGATCTCCCGGCGGCTGGGCGGGGGGTTCGCGCTGGGCGGGGCGGTGAAGGGGTGAGCGGGATGCGTCGGTTGCGCCCGCAATACGCCCGTCATACCCCCGTAGGTTCGTACAATCCGTATCGCTGGCTGAACAGCCCGTAGTCAGCACCGCACCGGCCCCCTACGGTGTGGCCCGTGCGCCGACCCTCACCTCACCCGAACCAGTCGGGTCCCCCGTTCAACGCCCTCGCCGCCCGCCGGCTCCGTGCCGCCCTCAACATGGGGCCCGAGCACGTCGCCCACGGCATGCGGGTCTCGTACGGGCTGCCGTACGTCACCCCGGATCTCGTCATCGCCTGGGAGCGGGGCGTCGCCTCCCCCCAGAACCACGAGCTGACCGCGCTCGCGGGGGTGCTGTGGTGCTCGCCCGGTGATCTGATCGGGCGGCCGCAGACCCTGCGCGAGCACCGCATCGCCCGTTCCCTGGCGCCGGAGGACGTGGCCCGTGCCGTCGGGATCGCGCTTTCGGCGTACCTGCGGATGGAGGAGACGGACGGCTGGCGCGGCAACGACCGCCAGTCGGCCGCGCTCGCCGACGTGCTCGGCCTCGGCCTGCCCGACTTCGTGACCGTCACGGGGCGCGAGGAGAAGCTCGCCGACCTGCTGACGAGCGCCGTCAAGACCCGCTGGCAGGGCTATGTGCGCCCGGTCGCCAAAGTGGCACCGCTGGACCGGCGGGTCCTGGAGAACGTCCTCCAGGTACTGCACCAGGACTACCAGGGGCACATGGCCGCCACCCTCAGCTGGGGCGGCGGCAGCGGCGACTCCCACGAGGCGGGCCGCGACTTCCTCGACCGGATCGTGGAGCACTTCTGGACGGCGGTCGAGAAGCACCCCTGAACGGTGGCGTCCGGCGGAGCGGTGGCGTCCGGCGGCTAGAAGACCGACTCCGCCTCGTCCATCCGGTCCTTCGGCACCGTCTTCAGCTCGGTCACGGCCTCCGCCAGCGGCACCATGACGACGTCCGTGCCGCGCAGCGCGGTCATCCGGCCGAAGTCGCCCCGGTGCGCGGCCTCCACCGCGTGCCAGCCGAAGCGGGTGGCGAGCACCCTGTCGTAGGCGGTGGGCACGCCGCCGCGCTGGACGTGGCCGAGGATGACCGGCTTGGCCTCCTTGCCGAGCCTGCGCTCCAGCTCGTACGCCAGTGCCGTGCCGATGCCCTGGAAGCGCTCGTGGCCGAACTTGTCGATCGCGCCCTTGCCGTAGTCCATGGAGCCCTCGGCGGGGTGGGCGCCCTCGGCGACGCAGACGACGGCGAACTTCTTGCCGCGGGAGAAGCGCTCCTCGACCATCTTGACCAGGTCGGCGGGGTCGAAGGGGCGCTCGGGCAGGCAGATGCCGTGGGCGCCGGCGGCCATGCCGGACTCCAGGGCGATCCAGCCGGCGTGCCGGCCCATGACCTCGACGACCATCACGCGCTGGTGGGACTCGGCGGTGGTCTTGAGGCGGTCCATCGCCTCGGTGGCCACGCCGACCGCCGTGTCGAAGCCGAAGGTGCGGTCGGTGGAGGAGATGTCGTTGTCGATGGTCTTCGGCACGCCGACCACCGGGAGGCCGGCGTCCGACAGCATCCGGGCGGCCGTCAGCGTGCCCTCGCCGCCGATCGGGATGAGCGCGTCGATGCCGAAGCTCTGGATCATGTCGCCGGCGTTCTCGCAGGCCTCGCGGAGCCGGTCGCGCTCCAGCCGGGAGGAGCCGAGGATGGTGCCGCCGCGGGCCAGAATGCCGCTGACCGCGTTCAGGTCGAGGGTGCGGTAACGGCCGTCCAGCAGGCCCGCGTAGCCGTCCTCGAAGCCGATGACCTCGTCGCCGTAGTTGTCGACCGCTCGGTGCACGACCGACCGGATCACTGCGTTCAGGCCGGGGCAGTCGCCGCCTGCGGTGAGAACTCCGATACGCATCGTGCTGTGTCTCCTGCTCACTGTTGATACCGGGGAGCCGATCCAATTGTTCCACGGCCGGAGCGCCGACGAGCACTGACGGACGCCGACGGGCACCGGGGGCACTGGCGGGCTCGGTCGCCGCCCGGCCGCCGCCCGGCCGCCGCTCGGCCGGGCGCTGACGGGCGCCTTAGCCACCGCCGGAGGTATTGTCAAGAGGGTTCCGCTCACCCCGGTGGGCGATTTTGTGTGCACGGGACAGCCGCCACCAGACGAAACGGAGAGCACGCGTGACGCGCAGCGTGTACGTGACCGGCATCGACCGCGGCGACGGCCGCCAGGTCGTCGAACTGGGGGTCATGGAGCTCCTGACCCGGCAGGTCGACCGGGTCGGCGTCTTCCGTCCGCTGGTCCACGACGGGCCCGACCGGCTCTTCGAGCTGCTGCGCGCCCGCTACCGGCTCGCGCAGGACCCGGCGACCGTGTACGGCATGGACTACCAGGAGGCGTCCGCCCTCCAGGCCGAACAGGGCACGGACGAGCTGGTGTCCGCGCTGGTCGACCGGTTCCACCTGGTGGCCCGGGACTACGACGTCGTCCTCGTCCTCGGCACCGACTACGCCGACACCCAGTTCCCGGACGAGCTGTCGCTGAACGCACGGCTCGCCAACGAGTTCGGCGCCTCGGTCGTCCCGGTCGTGGGCGGCCGCAAGCAGCCCGCGGAGTCCGTGCTCGCCGAGACCGTCAACGCCTTCCGCGCCTACGACGGGCTGGGCTGCGACGTCCTGGCCATGGTGCCCAACCGGGTCGCCCGCGAAGACCGGGACGTGATCGCCGAGCGGCTGGCGAACCGGCTGCCGGTGCCGTGCTGGGTGGTGCCGGACGAACCCGCGCTGTCGGCGCCGACCGTCTCGCAGATCGCGCACGCCCTCGGTGCCAGGGTGGTCCTCGGCGACGACTCGGGGCTCGCCCGCGACGCGCTCGACTTCGTCTTCGGCGGGGCCATGCTGCCCAACCTGCTGAGCGCCCTGACCCCGGGCTGCCTGGTCATCACCCCCGGCGACCGCGCCGACCTGGTGGTCGGCACGCTCGCCGCGCACAGCGCCGGCACCCCGCCGATAGCCGGCGTCCTGCTGACCCTGAACGAGGTGCCCGGCGACGGCATCCTCACCCTCGCCGACCGCCTCGCCCCCGGTACGCCGGTGCTCTCGGTGACCGGCAACAGCTTCCCCACCGCCGAGCGGCTCTTCTCCCTGGAGGGCAAGCTCAACGCGGCCACCCCGCGCAAGGCGGAGACCGCTCTCGGCCTCTTCGAGCGGTACGTCGACACCGCGGACCTCAGCAAGCGGGTCTCCGCACCGAGCAGCGACCGCGTCACGCCGATGATGTTCGAGCACACGCTGCTGGAGCAGGCCCGTTCCGACCTCCGCCGGGTCGTCCTGCCGGAGGGCACCGAGGAGCGGGTGCTGCACGCGGCGGAGGTGCTGCTGCGCCGGGGCGTGTGCGAACTGACGCTGCTCGGCCCCGTCGAGCAGATCCGCAAGAAGGCCGCCGACCTGGGCATCGACCTGGAGAACGCGCGGCTGATCGACCCCGCGGTCTCCGAACTGCGCGACTCCTTCGCCGAGAAGTACGCCGCCCTGCGCGCCCACAAGGGCGTCACGGTGGAGCTGGCGTACGACGTGGTCTCCGACGTGAACTACTTCGGCACGCTGATGGTGCAGGAGGGGCTGGCCGACGGCATGGTGTCGGGGTCGGTGCACTCGACGGCGGCGACGATCCGTCCGGCGTTCGAGATCATCAAGACCAAGCCGGAGGCGTCGATCGTCTCGTCCGTCTTCTTCATGTGCCTGGCCGACAAGGTCCTCGTCTACGGCGACTGCGCGGTCAACCCCGACCCGAACGCCGAGCAGCTCGCCGACATCGCGACCCAGTCGGCGTCCACGGCGGCGCGGTTCGGGGTGGATCCGCGGATCGCGATGCTGTCGTACTCGACGGGCACGTCCGGTTCCGGCGCGGACGTCGACAAGGTGCGCGAGGCGACGGAGCGGGTCCGCTCGCGCCGCCCGGACCTCAGGGTCGAGGGGCCGATCCAGTACGACGCCGCCGTCGAGCCGTCGGTGGCCGCGACCAAGCTGCCCGGCTCCGAGGTCGCCGGGCAGGCCAGCGTGCTGATCTTCCCGGACCTGAACACCGGCAACAACACATACAAGGCCGTGCAGCGTTCGGCCGGCGCCATCGCCGTGGGCCCGGTGCTCCAGGGCCTGCGCAAGCCGGTCAACGACCTGTCCCGGGGCGCGCTCGTCCAGGACATCGTCAACACCGTCGCCATCACGGCGATCCAGGCCCAGCAGTCCCCCAGTGAGAAGGCGTCCGACCTGTGAGCCCGACCCCGTCCCGCGTCCTCGTCCTCAACTCCGGCTCGTCGTCGGTGAAGTACCAGCTGCTCGACATGCGCGGCGGCGACCGGCTGGCGGTGGGCCTGGTCGAGCGGATCGGCGAGGAGAACTCACGGCTCAAGCACACCCCGGCGGGCGGCGGGAGCCGGGAGTGGAGCGGGTCCGTTCCCGACCACGACGCGGCGCTGAAGGCCGTGGCGGCGGAGCTGGCCAAGGACGGCCTCGGCCTGGACTCGCCCGAGCTGGCCGCGATAGGGCACCGGGTGGTGCACGGCGGGAAGCGCTTCACCGAGCCGACCGTCGTGGACGACGCGGTGCTCGCCGAGATCGAACGGCTGATCCCGGTCGCCCCGCTGCACAACCCGGCCAACCTCACCGGCATCCGCACGGCGCAGGCGCTGCGCCCCGACCTGCCGCAGGTCGCCGTCTTCGACACCGCGTTCCACACGACCATGCCGGAGTCCGCGGCCCGCTACGCGATCGACGTCGAGACCGCCGACGCGCACCGCGTCCGGCGGTACGGCTTCCACGGCACCTCGCACGCCTACGTCTCGCGGGAGACCGCGCGGCTGCTGGGCCGGGCGCCCGAGGAGGTGAACGTCATCGTGCTGCACCTGGGCAACGGGGCGTCCGCCTCTGCGGTGCGGGGCGGTCGCTGTGTGGACACCTCCATGGGGCTGACGCCCTTGGAGGGGCTCGTGATGGGTACGCGCTCGGGTGACATGGATCCGGCCGTCATCTTCCATTTGATGCGTGTTGGTGGAATGTCCGCCGACGAGATCGACACTCTTCTCAACAAGAGGAGCGGTCTGGTCGGTCTGTGCGGAGACAACGACATGCGGGAGATCCGCCGCCGTGTCGACGCCGGCGACGAGCGGGCGCGGCTGGCCTTCGACATCTACGTTCACCGGCTGAAGAAGTACATCGGTGCCTATTACGCCGTTCTCGGACGGGTGGACGCCGTGGCCTTCACCGCCGGGGTCGGGGAGAACGCGGCACCGGTGCGGGAGGCCGCCGTGGCGGGCCTGGAGGGGCTCGGCCTGGTGGTCGACGCCGGGCTGAACGCCGTACGCGGGGACGGGGCGCGGCTGATCTCGCCCGCGGACGCGCGGGTGGCGGTGGCCGTGGTGCCGACCGACGAGGAAATGGAGATCGCGACCCAGGCCTACGCTCTGGTCGAAAAGGAAAGGTGAGGGCATCCCAGGACAGCTGAATAAATCTCTTGTGAGCACCGAGGCGCCCATTTGTATCTTCCGCCAGACGGAATATTCCGCAGCGAAACAAACCGATAGGATCGCCCCATGCGCCGTTCGAAAATCGTCTGTACTCTCGGCCCCGCGGTCGACTCCCACGAGCAGCTCGTATCGCTGATCGAGGCCGGCATGAACGTGGCCCGCTTCAACTTCAGCCACGGCACCCATGCGGAGCACCAGGGGCGTTACGACCGTGTCCGGGCCGCCGCCAAGGAGACCGGCAGGGCCATCGGTGTCCTCGCCGACCTCCAGGGTCCGAAGATCCGCCTGGAGACCTTCGCCGAGGGTCCCGTCGAGCTGGTGCGCGGTGACGAGTTCACCATCACCACCGAGGACGTGCCGGGCGACCGGACGATCTGCGGCACGACGTACAAGGGCCTGCCCGGTGACGTCACCAAGGGCGACCAGGTGCTCATCAACGACGGCAACGTCGAGCTGAAGGTCACCGAGGTCGAGGGCCCGCGGGTGCGGACGATCGTCATCGAGGGCGGCGTCATCTCCGACCACAAGGGCATCAACCTGCCCGGCGCGGCCGTGAACGTCCCCGCGCTGAGCGAGAAGGACGTCGAGGACCTCCGGTTCGCGCTGCGGATGGGCTGCGACCTGGTCGCCCTCTCCTTCGTCCGGGACGCCAAGGACGTCGCCGACGTCCACCGCGTGATGGACGAGGAGGGCCGCCGCGTCCCCGTCATCGCCAAGGTGGAGAAGCCCCAGGCGGTGGAGAACATGGAGGGCGTCGTCGCGTCCTTCGACGCCGTCATGGTCGCCCGTGGCGACCTGGCCGTCGAGTATCCGCTCGAGAAGGTCCCCATGGTGCAGAAGCGCCTGATCGAGCTGTGCCGGCGCAACGCCAAGCCGGTGATCGTGGCGACCCAGATGATGGAGTCGATGATCACCAACTCCCGTCCGACCCGCGCCGAGGCCTCGGACGTGGCCAACGCGATCCTGGACGGCGCGGACGCGGTCATGCTGTCGGCGGAGTCGTCGGTGGGCGCGTACCCGATCGAGACGGTCAAGACGATGTCGAAGATCGTCACCGCCGCCGAGCAGGAGCTGCTGTCCAAGGGCCTGCAGCCGCTGGTGCCGGGCAAGAAGCCGCGCACGCAGGGCGGTTCGGTGGCCCGTGCCGCCGCCGAGATCGCCGACTTCCTGGGCGGCAAGGGCCTGGTGGCCTTCACCCAGTCCGGTGACACCGCGCGCCGGCTGTCCCGCTACCGCGCCGCCCAGCCGATCCTCGCCTTCACCACCGACGAGTCGACCCGCAACCAGCTGGCGCTCAGCTGGGGCGTCGAGCCGCACGTGGTGCCGTTCGTGAACAGCACCGACGAGATGGTCGACCTGGTGGACCAGGAGACGATGCGCCTCGGCCGGTTCAACGACGGCGAGATCGTCGTGATCACCGCCGGTTCGCCCCCCGGCGTGCCCGGCACCACCAACATGGTCCGCGTGCACCACCTGGGCGAGACCCGCCGCGCCTGACGGTCCCGCACACGGCTTCCGCCGGCTTCTGTACGGCGTTGAGGGCGCCCCCTGCGCGCAGGGGGCGCCCTCAGCGGCGTCGCGGCTCCCGAACGGGCTTACCCGGGCGGGCCCGGTCAGGTCGTGTACTGGTGCAGCCCCGGAATGTGGAGCGTGCCGCCGAACTGGCCGGCCTGGACGACCGTCACCTTCGTGAAGTAGATCAGCGGAATGTCGAGCGGCGGCGGGTTCTCGGGGTCGAAGGTGACCGGGATCAGCCCGAGCAGGTTGCCCGAGATGCTCTCGGTGTACATCACCGTCTTGCCGTCGCGGATCGTGGACGTGGAGCCCTCGGCCGCCTGCACGTGGTACGTCTTGCCGGACTGCTCGTCCTTGACCGTCTGGTGCAGGTCGCCGATGTCGGTGCCGTTGGATATGACGTACTTCAACACCTTCTTGGTGCTGCCGTTGGCCGTCCTCACCTCGACGATGCCCTCGTAGGCAGCGCCCTTCAGCAGCAGCGAGCTGGCGTTGAGCTGCCAGGGGTCGTCGGGCAGCGGCACCGTGTTGTCGACGCCGCCCTCCTTGTCCGTGGCGACCGGGCAGTCGTCCGGGTCCGTGCCGGCGCTCTCGGAGGCGCTGGGAGTGGGGCTGGGCGAGGCGGTGGCCTCACCGGCCGCCTCCTTCGCCTCCTTCGCCTCCTCGGCCGCCTTGTCCGCCGATTCCCCGGTGTCCCCGGCCGTTCCGGACGCCGCGTCGGTCGTGTCCTCGACGGCGTCGTCCGCCGCGTCGGTGACCTTGTCGGCGGCCTCGCCCGTGTCCTTGCCGGTGGTCTCCTTCGCCGGGTCGGACGCGCCGTCGCCGGCGCCCTGGGACGCCGACGCCGAGGGGCTCGGCGTAGGACTCGGGCTCTCCTCGGCCTTCTCGCCGCCGGTGAAGATGCCCTCGACGGCGTCGCCGATGCCTTCCAGCACACCGCCGCCGGACTCGGAGGGGGACGGCGCCGCGGTGCCCTCGCCGGCCTCCTCCCCGCTCTGCGGCTCCTTGCTCTGCGACTCCCGCGACGCGGACGTGCTCGGGGCGGGGCCGGTCTCGTCGGCCGTGTCGCCCTCGTCGTCGGAACCTGAATCCGACGAAGATGACTCACCCGTGTCCGCGTCCGCGTCCGTGTCCGCGTCCTTGCCGGAGGCCGAGGGGCCGGGCTCCGTCTCGTCGCCCTTGTCGCCCTTGTCGTCGTCGGCGCCGTCGGTCGCCGAGGGTGACGGCGTGGGCGACTCGGACGTGCCCTTCTCGGCTTCCTCCAGGGCCGCCACGCAGTCCTTGTACTCGTCGGCCGTCAGGCTGTTGGAGGTCGGCGCGGAGTCGTTGCCGTCGGCGAGGGCCAGCGTAGGCGTGAACCCCATCCCCATGAGGACGGCCGTGGGCATCGCCGCCAGGGCTATCGCCTTCCCGGCCGGCATGTGGAACCTCGTGAACAACGGCTTCTTGGGTGCCGCGTGGCGCGGCCCGGTTCTCACACGGGACGACTCCACGTCAGTCCCGCGGGTCACCTCGTCAGCCGGCACTTTGCCTCCCGTTCGCCCCGTTGGCCGGGCTCGTTCCTGACAGGTCATTCGGATCGTCCGCCCCGTCCCGCGGCTGCGGAATCGTGGCGTCGGGCATCGGCGTTCCGGGCACCGGGGTGCCGGGCACGGTGGTGCCGGGGACCACGCCCTCGGGGGCGTCGCCCGTTCCCTTGCCCTCCACCGGAGGCTCGGCCTGCGGCGGCTCACCCGGCACCCACGACACGGCCATCGCCCCGCCGATCAGCGAGAGCAGGAAGCCGATGAAGAAGCCGCCGAGGTTGGACACGGGGAGGGACACCAGCGCCAGCAGGATCGCCGCCACGCCCGCGAAGACCCGGACGTGCTTCTGGAACCACAGGCTGACGCCCAGGACGACCAGCAGCACACCGATGATCAGGGACCCGGCGCCCGCGGTGGTGGCCATCGCCAGCGTCAGGTGCCCGATCTGGAGGTTCGCGTACGGGAAGTAGGCGATGGGGAGTCCGCCGAGCGCGACGAACAGGCCGGCCCAGAACGGCCGCGCGCCTCGCCAGGCACGGAACTGCAGCCTCCGGCGGGTGAACTGGCCGGCTGCGACAGGAGTCTCGGCGCTCATGGAAAACAGCTCCCTGGTACGGCTTTGCTGTGGTGGAGATGTGGGCCGCGAGTGAAGGCACGGCCGGAGAGTGGGACGGGCGGGGGCGCCACCGGCTCCCCCGCCCGTCAGCGAGTGCTTAGTAGCACTCCTTGACACCCTTGGACAGCGACATCTTCAGTCCGCTGAGCTTGAAGGTTCCGGCAGTGGTGGCCCACGCCGTCTGCTTCACGTTCTTCAGCGTGGCCGAGTCGGCCTGCTGCGCGAATCCGAACGGGTTCGCGGTGTCGCCCTTCTTGATGCCGGGACCCTTGCTGGCGTCCTTGGCGGCCACGCCGATGTCGATGCCGCGGAAGGTGGCATCGGCCTCGAGTTCCTCGACGTCGATGTACAGGTTCTGGGCCTCGACCGGCTTGCTGCCGCCGCCCGCCTTCAACATGAGGCTGACCGAGCCGATCAGCGGGATGTCCGGGGTGACCACGGACTGGCACATGTTCTGGATCGACGCGGACTTGAACGCCGAGACGGCGACGGGGTGAGCCGTCTTCTTGCCGTCGAGCGTGTAGCCCGAGTCAATGGCCCCGTACTGGGAGAAGCCCGTACCGTCGAGCCGGTCCGCCGTCACCTTGAACGACTGACCGGAGACGCTGAACGACGCGGCCAGGGCACCCTGCCCCAGCGCGACGCCTATCGCAGCCGTGGCGGCCACGCTGGGCACCATCACCACAGCGAACCGCTTCCATCTGGTCCCGCCACGCACCTGGGACTCCATATTTCCTCCTTCTCGGACGTACATCTCCTGGCCTCGGCCGGCCCCCGGGATCGGCGGCTCGGCCTGGCAGGGATGGGAGAAGTGCTACGTCCTCGGGAAGGAGAGCGCCCGCGCTCGGCGGCACGTACAACGCACCCGAATCACCGGCGATCACCCCCGAGCGACAACCACTGGTCGCGCCTGACACGATCACGCACAACCCTGCTGGACAGGCTTCGCCGGGTGGGCGAAGACCCCCCTGCCCAAGAGCCGGCTCCACTGCCGCCGGCTCTGCTCGGTGGGGACCCAGGAACCCCCGCGACCCGACTGGCTTTCGGGGTACGGGAATGGACCGAGCGTCGCCGATCGTGGTGCATTCTCGCCGCCGACACAAGGGGGTTCGTTACTCACTAGTAACGGCCGGATAACCGCGGGACGACGCACCGGCCCCGAACGGCGACGCTCGGTGTGCCATGGGGGCGGAACAAAACAATTGATCGCTGGACAGAATCCGACAGACCGACGGCATCGACTTACTGGCAGTAACAGCGGCCGCGATTGCCAAGATTTGGCAAAGCGCGGCCGCATTGGCGTCCCGTCGACAGCTCTTTCACTCGGGCACCACGCGGACGGTCGGTCGGCGACCGGTCGGCGAAGCGAGCCCGAACCGCCCCTAGAACAGGGCGCGGGCCAGCGCCCTGCGCGCCGCGGCGACCCGCGGGTCGTCGGCGCCGACCACCTCGAACAGCTCCAGCAGCCGCAGCCGTACGGCGTCCCGGTCGTCCCCGGCCGTGACGCGGACCGTGTCGATGAGGCGCGCGAAGGCGTCCTCCACGTGACCGCCCACCAGGTCCAGGTCGGCGGCGGCGATCTGCGCCTGGGCGTCACCCGGCTTGTCGGCCGCGTCCTGACGGACCCGCTGCGGGTCGGCGTCCTGCACCCGCTGGAGCAACTCGGCCTGGGCGAGACCCAGTTTGGCCTCCGTGTTGCCGGGGTCCTGGCCCAGCACGTTCTTGTACGCCTGGACGGCTCCGGCCAGATCGCCCGCGTCCAGCGCCTGTACGGCGGCCTCCAGGGCCGCGTCGTGCGGGCCGGCCGGACGCTCGGGGGCGGCGGCGGGCTGTGCGCCCGGCTCCGCTTCGGGATCGACGGCGAGACCGGTCAGGCCGAAGCGCTCCTCGGCGACCTGCACCAACTGGTCCAGGGTCTGACGGATCTGCGCCTCACCGGCGGCGCCCTGGAAGAGCGGCAGCGCCTGTCCGGCCACGACCGCGAACACGGCCGGGATGCCCTGGACACCGAACTGCTGCATCAGCATCTGGTTGGCGTCGACGTCGATCTTGGCGAGGACGAAGCGACCGCCGTACTCGACGGCGAGCCGCTCGAGGACCGGGCTCAACTGCTTGCAGGGCTCGCACCACTCGGCCCAGAAGTCGATGACGACCGGGACCTCGGTGGACCGCTGCAGGACATCACTCTCGAAGCGGGCCTCGTCGACGTCGATGACGAGATCGGCCGGGGAGACGGCACCCGTGCCGCCGTTCCGGGCCGCCTCGGCGCGAGCCTGCTCCGCCTTCGCCTTGGCCTCCTGGGCCGCCTTCACCGCGGCGAGGTCGACGACCCCGCTCATGGACATGTTCCGTGGCTGCATGGGCCTATCCTCCCCCGTAGTCCGCGCGTGCGTGAAAAGCGGGTCGAAAGCCCGCTCTGAAGTGTTGTGCCGGCACCGGGTCCCCACCCGCGCCCGTGGTCGTCGCTGGGGCACGGGCGAACCGCCCATGCTTTCGCTACGACCCGTAGCGTAATGCCACGAGGGGCCGCGGGAACACCCCTCCCCCGTGATCTTCCTCACGGCCGCTCGCGGGGTTACCCGCCGGTTAAGGTCGGGGAATGCAGAGCAGCACCCCCGCCGGCCGTACCGGGCGCCCGCGCAGCGCCGCGGCGGACACCGCGATCCTGGCCGCCACGCGGGCGGCCCTGGTCGACCTGGGCTGGTCGAAGCTCACCCTGGGAGACGTGGCCGCGCGGGCCGGGGTTGCCAAGACGACGCTCTATCGCCGCTGGGCGGGCAAGAACGAACTGGTGGTCGACGCGGTCGCCGAGCTCTTCGACGAACTGCGGCTCCCCGACCGCGGCTCACTGGCCGCCGACATCGAGGGCGTGGTGCTCCAGTTCGCGGCGATCCTGGCCCGCCCGGAGGCCAAGAGCGGCCTGATGGCGGTAGTCGCCGAGTCCACCCGCGACGACGCGCTGCGGGAGCGCATCCGCGCGTCGATCGTCGAGCGGCAGAAGCGCCTGGTACTGGAGGGCAGGGCGCGCGCCCAGGCGCGGGGTGAACTGCCCCCCGAGACCGACCCGGCGGAGGCCGCCCGCACCGCGGACCTGATCTTCGACGTGGTGGCGGGCGCGGTGGTCCACCGCACCCTGGTCAGCGCGGAACCGGCGGACGGGGAGTGGGTGCGGGGCCTCACCCGGGTGTTGCTGTGGGGGCTGGCCGCTCAGCCGGCCGAGTCGGACGGCGGGTGGCATAGCCCCGCGGCTCCAGGGCACGAAGCCCCGCGGCTCCAGGAGGCGAAGCCCCCTGGAGCCGCCCGCACCGGTCAGGGCACCTGACTAGAAGCCCGCCGGTTCCGTGTACACCCCCCACTCGTCGCGGAGCACCCCGCAGATCTCACCGAGCGTCGCCTCGGCGCGCACCGCGTCCAGCATCGGTCCGATCATGTTGCCGCCGGAGCGGGCCGCGGCCAGCATGCCGTCCAGCGCGCCGCGCACGGCGGCGTCGTCGCGGGCCGTCCTGCGCTCGCCCAGAACCCGCACCTGCTCGCGCTCCACCTCGTGGCTGACCCGAAGGATCTCCAGATCGCCGGTGACGGAGCCGGTGTGGACGTTGACGCCGACCACCTTCTTGTCGTCCTTCTCCAGGGCCTGCTGGTAGCGGAAGGCGGACTCGGCGATCTCACCGGTGAACCAGCCGTCCTCTATGCCGTGCAGGATGCCGGAGGTGATCGGCCCGATGGGGTGCCGCCCGTCGGGGTGGGCGCGCAGGCCCCGCTCCTTGATCTGGTCGAAGATCTTCTCGGCGTCGGCCTCGATGCGGTCGGTCAACTGCTCGATGAACCAGGAACCGCCCAGCGGGTCGGCGACGTTGGCGACACCGGTCTCCTCCATCAGCACCTGCTGGGTGCGCAGGGCGATCTCCGCGGCCTGCTCGCTGGGCAGGGCGAGGGTCTCGTCGAGCGCATTGGTGTGCAGGGAGTTGGTGCCGCCGAGCACCGCCGCCAGGGCCTCCACGGCCGTACGGACGACGTTGTTGTAGGGCTGCTGGGCGGTGAGCGAGACGCCGGCGGTCTGCGTGTGGAAACGCAGCCACTGCGCCTTGTCGGACCGCGCGCCGTACACGTCCCGCATCCAGCGGGCCCAGATGCGCCGGGCCGCGCGGAACTTGGCGATCTCCTCGAAGAAGTCGAGGTGCGCGTCGAAGAAGAAGGAGAGGCCGGGGGCGAAGACGTCGACGTCCAGTCCGCGCGACAGGCCCAGCTCCACGTACCCGAAACCGTCCGCCAGCGTGTACGCCAGCTCCTGCGCGGCCGTCGCACCCGCCTCGCGGATGTGGTAGCCGGAGACCGACAGCGGCTTGTAGTCGGGGATGCCGGCCGCGCAGTACTCCATCAGGTCGCCGATCAGGCGCAGGTGCGGCTCGGGCTGGAAGAGCCACTCCTTCTGGGCGATGTACTCCTTGAAGATGTCGGTCTGGAGCGTGCCGTTGAGCACGGAGGCGTCGACGCCCTGCCGTTCCGCGGCGACCAGGTACATGCAGAACACGGGCACGGCGGGCCCGCTGATCGTCATGGAGGTCGTGACGTCCCCGAGGGGGATGTCCTTGAACAGCAACTCCATGTCGGCGGCCGAGTCGATGGCCACGCCGCAGTGCCCGACCTCGCCGAGCGAGCGCGGGTCGTCGGAGTCGCGGCCCATCAGCGTCGGCATGTCGAAGGCGACCGAGAGCCCGCCCCCGCCGTTGCGGAGGATCATCTTGTAGCGCTCGTTGGTCTGCTCGGCGTTCCCGAAACCGGCGAACTGCCGGATGGTCCACGTCCGCCCCCGGTAGCCGGTCGGATACAGGCCGCGGGTGAAGGGGTACTCCCCCGGCCAGCCGATCCGCTCGAAGCCCTCGTAGGCGTCCCCGGGCCGGGGCCCGTACACCGGCTCCACGGGATCGCCGGAGAGCGTGGTGAAGTCCGCGTCGCGCTTGCGCGCCGCGTCGTACCGGGCCTGCCAGCGAAGGCGGCCCTCCTCTATGGCGTGAGCGTCCATACCCTCGAATTTACTAGGACGTCCAAGTAAATGTCGATGGGGTACCACCGTACGGGGCACCGCACGGTGGTGAGAGGGCTTGACAGGCCGGCTCAGGCCTTCGCGGCAGCGGGCGCCTCGGCCGCGGCGACCTTGGCGTCCAGCTCCTGGCTGACCTTGCGCTCCACGAAGAACGCGGCGGTCGGGATGGTCCCGGCCAGCAGCACCCACAGCTGCTTGCTGACCTTCCACTTCGCCTTGGCGCCCAGGTCGAAGGCGAAGACGAGGTAGACGACGTACAGCCAGCCGTGCGCGATGCTGACGATGCGGGTGAAGTCGGCGGCACCGTCCATGTCCAGCAGATACTTGGCGATCATGCCGAGGCAGAGCAGGATCAGCAGCACACCGGTGACGTACGCCATGACCCGGTAGCGGGTCAGCACGCTCTTTTTCATGCGTCCGAGCGTAACCGTCCGTTTCGCGCGATCTTCGGGCGGGCCCGGCGACTCGCTCAGGCCTCTTCGAAGTCCCCGGCGGCGACCCGCAGCGGCCTGAGCATCGCGAAGATCTCGCCGCACTCCTCGGCGTCGTACGCGCCCAGACCGAAGTCCATCGCCATGAGGTCACGGGTGGCCGCCTCGACCACCTCGCGGCCCCGGTCGGTGATGGTGGCGAGCGTGCCGCGGCCGTCCTTGGGGTTGGGGCGCTTGTCCACCAGGCCCGATCTCACGAGCCGGTCGACGGTGTTGGTGACGGAGGTGGGATGCACCATGAGGCGCTCGCCGATCTTGGACATCGGCAGCTCCCCCGACTTGGAGAAGGTGAGCAGCACCAGCGCCTCGTAGCGCGCGAAGGTCAGCCCGTACGGCTTGACCACCGCGTCGACCTCGGCCAGCAGGATCTGGTGCGCCCGCATGATCGAGGTGATGGCGGGCATGGAGGGCACGCTGCCCCAGCGCTGCTTCCAGAGTTCGTCGGCACGGGCGATGGGATCGAAGGAGAGACTGAGGGGCTTCGGCACGGCATCAGACCCTACCGGCCGGTCATATCCCGGTCAGCCCCGTCTCGCCTTTCGATACCGCCGCCCGCGGCGCACCGCTACCCGGCGAGGTGCCGCTCCACCGTCTCCACCTTCGACGTGAGGCCGTCCGTCACGCCGGGGCGGATGTCCGCCTTGAGGACCAGGGAGACGCGCGGCGCCCGCGCCTCGACGGCGGCGACGGCCCGCCGGACGACGTCCATGACCTCGCCCCACTCGCCCTCGACGGACGTGAACATCGCGTCGGTGCGGTTCGGCAGGCCCGACTCGCGGACCACCCGGACGGCGTCGGCGACGTACTCCCCCACGTCCTCGCCGACGCCGAGCGGCGTCACGGAGAAGGCGACGATCACGCGCCCACGACCCCTTCCCGGCGGGCGCGGGAGGCGATGACCGCGCTCTCGGCCTCACGCTTGAGCCTGCGCTCGGCGAAGAAACCGCCGGTCGGCAGGACCGACATCACGAAGTAGAAGGCGGCGGTGCCGAAGGACCACTTGGCGCGGTTCCAGGCGTCCGCCCAGAAGATCACGTACAGGACGAAGAGAACGCCGTGGACCATGCCCATGACGGGCACCGCGTTGAAGTCGGTGGTCCGCTTCAGCACGGAGCAGACCAGCAGCAGCAGGAACGAGATCGCCTCGGGGCCGGAGACCAGGCGGAGGCGGCGGAGGGCGGAGGCGGTCTTGAGGTCCACGGGTCACCTTCGGTGGGAGAGGGATCGGGAGAGGGATCGATGCGTCGGACACCGCCGGACAGGCGGTTTGTGAACGTGCGCACAAGCGCGCGTCCATTGTGGCAAACCGCCGACGCGCCCGGGCTAGGGGGGCGGGAACCTGTCGGCGGGCCCGCCCGGCGGGCTACCTTCCCATTTGTGGCGATGTTCCGACTTCAGGACAGCAAGGTACTCGCCGTCGACATGACCGGGGACGCCGTGAAGGCGAAGAACGGCTCGATGGTCGCGTACGACGGCGAGATGGCCTTCAAGAAGCTGAGCGGCGGCGGTGAGGGGATCCGGGGGATGGTGACCCGGCGGATCACCGGCGAGCAGATGACGGTGATGGAGGTGAAGGGGCACGGGACCTGCTGGTTCGCGGACCGGGCGTCGGAGATCAACCTCGTGGGTCTCCAGGGCGACACGCTGTACGTCGAGTCCAGTAACTTCCTGGCGGCCGACGCCGGGCTGCGGACGGGCACCAGCTTCACGGGGGCGCGCGGCGCCTCCCAGGGCAACGGGCTGTTCACCACGACCGTGGAGGGACACGGGCAGGTGGCGATCATGTCGGACGGTCCTGCGCTGGTGCTGCGGGTCAGCGCGCAGTACCCGCTGACGGTCGACCCGGGCGCGTACGTCGCGCACCAGGGGAACCTGCGGCAGTCCTTCCAGTCGGGTGTGACGTTCCGCACGCTGTTCGGCGAGGGCGGCGGCGAGGCCTTCCAGATCCGCTTCGAGGGCGACGGCCTGGTGTACGTGCAGCCGAGCGAGCGGAACACGATCGCGGGGGATGTGTGAGATGGCCTTCCAGGAGATCAACTCCAAGATGGTGCGGGCGACCGTGGCCCCCGGGCAGCGGCTGTTCAGTCAGCGCGGCGCCATGCTCGCCTACCAGGGCGAGGTGACCTTCACCCCCGACCTGCGGGGCGGCCAGGGCGGCGTCATGTCGATGATCGGCCGCCGGGTGGCCAACGAGGACACGCCGCTGATGACCGTGGAGGGCAGCGGCACCGTGCTCTTCGGGCACGGCGGCCACCACGTCCAGGTGATCGGCCTCGCCGGCGACACCCTGTACGTGGAGGCGGACCGCCTCCTCGCCTTCGAGGGCACTCTGGAGCAGGGCACGGTGTTCCTGGGCTCGCAGGGCGGGGTCATGGGCATGGTGCGCGGGCAGGTCAGCGGGCAGGGGCTGTTCACGACCACGCTCAAGGGCCACGGCTCGGTGGCGGTGATGGCCCACGGGGGCGTCTTCGAGATCCCGATCACCCCGCAGCGCCCGGTGCGCGTCGACCCGCAGGCCTACGTCGCCCACCACGGCGACGTACGCAACAAGCTGTCCACGGCGATGGGGTGGCGGGACATGGTGGGGCGCGGCTCCGGCGAGGCGTTCCAGCTGGAGCTCAGCGGCAGCGGCACGGTGTTGGTCCAGGCGTCCGAGGAGAAGCTGTGAGCACGGTCCACCACGACCCGGCGACGCTGCCGGCCGATGACAACGTCAACGCGTACACCTTCTGCGTGGAGCTGAAGGGGAGCCAGTGGTTCCTGCAGAAGGGAAAGATGATCGCCTACTACGGGACGATCGAGTTCGACGGGATCGGGCACGGCCGGCTGGACCGTCTGGTGCGCACGTCCTTCCATTCGCCTCTGCACGCGAGCGACTGGGTCGTGGCGGCGGGCTCGGGCAAGATGCTCCTCGCCGACCGGGCCTTCGACGTGAATTCGTATGACCTCGAAGACGGCAACCTGACCATTCGCTCGGGCAACTTGCTTGCTTTTCAGCCAACTCTCGCCCTCAAGCAGTCGATCGTGCCGGGTTTTCTGACACTGATCGGAACCGGAAAGTTCGTGGCCGCGTCGAACGGTCCGGTGGTGTTCATGGAACCCCCGGTCCGGGTCGACCCGCAGGCCCTGGTCGGCTGGGCCGACTGCCCGTCTCCGTGCCATCACTACGACCACGGGTACATGACCGGCCTGATGGGCGGTCTACGTGCGATGACGGGGCTCGGCGGGGCCTCCGGGGAGGAGCACCAGTTCGAGTTCGCGGGGGCGGGCACGGTGCTGCTGCAGTCGAGCGAGGCGCTGATGGCGGAGCAGGCCACGGGGGCCACTCCGCAGCAGGCGGGGGTGCCCGGCGGCGGCGCGTCCGGGGCGCCGGGAGGCCGGTCCGGGGCACCGGGGCTTCCCGGACAGCTGGGGGACCTCCAGCGCCGCTTCGGGCTGTGAGCGGTAATCTGCGGAGTGTGACGTCGAACGCGTGCGCACCGTCACCGTCACGGAAAGCCCTCACTAGTTCGCCTTTCAACATTTTAGGTAGACTTCATTCATGGAGACCGAGACGGCCACCCGCTGGCTGACCGATACGGAGCAGTGTGCTTGGCGCACCCACCTGGAGGTCAACAGGCTGTTGACGCACCAGCTCGAGAAGGACCTGCAGCCGTTCGGCCTGACGATGAACGACTACGAGATCCTGGTGAATCTCTCCGAGTCGGAGGGCGACAGGATGCGGATGAGCGACCTGGCCACCGCCACGATGCAGTCCAAGAGCCGCCTCTCCCACCAGATCACGCGCATGGAGAACGCCGACCTGGTCCGGCGGGAGAACTGCGAGTCCGACCGCCGCGGGCTCTACGCCGTCCTCACCGAGCACGGCCTGGAGACGATGCGGAAGGTCGCACCGCACCACGTGGCGTCCGTCCGCAGGCACTTCATCGACCTGCTGGCCCCCGAGGCCCTGACGGAGCTCGACAAGGCGCTCAAGCCGATCGCGGAACACCTGCGCGGTCAGCGAGGACGTCCCTGACCACGCCCTTGATCACGCCCTTGCGGGCCGGGAGGGCCTAGGCAGCCGGCAGGCGGAGCTCGAACAGGGCGCCGCCTGCCGGGGCCTCGTGGACGGTGAGCGTGCCACCGTGCCGTACGGCGACGTCCCGGGCGATGGCCAGCCCCAGCCCCGCCCCGCCGTCGTCGCGGCTGCGGGCGGCGTCGAGCCGTACGAACCGCTCGAAGATCCGCTCCCGGTCGGCCGCCGGCACTCCCTCCCCGTCGTCGGCCACCGCGACCACCGCCACGTCACCGTCCCGCCGGACGGACACCTCCACCGCCGAGCGGGCGTGCCGCTGAGCGTTGTCGAGCAGATTGGCCAGCACCCGCCCCAGCTGTCCCCGCGAGCCCGCCACCGTCAGGTCACCCGCGCCCTCGGCCCGCACGCTCACCCCGGTCCGTCCCCCGGCCTCCTCCCGCGCGAGCGCCGCGAGGTCGACGCCCGCGTCGGCGGGCCGCTCCCCCGCGTCCAGCCTGGCCAGCAGCAGCAGGTCCGCGGCGAGTCGCTGCAGCCGTACGGTGTCCTCCACGGCGCCGTCGAGGTCGAGCAGCTCCGGGTGGGCGGCGGCCACCTCCAGCTGGGTGCGCAGCGAGGCGATCGGGCTGCGCAGCTCGTGCGAGGCGTCGGCGACGAAGCGGCGCTGCCGCTCCACCGAGGCCTCCAGGGCGGCCAGTGTCTGGTTGGTGGTCGAGGCGAGCCGGGCGACCTCGTCGTGGGTGTCCGGCACCGGGACGCGGCGCGCGAGGTCCTCGCTGGCGGTGATCGCGGCCATCTCCCTGCGGATGCCCGCCACGGGGCGCAGCGCCCGCCCGGTGACCAGCCAGGTCACCCACCCGACGACCCCGAGCAGCAGCGGGAAGCCGATCAGCATGACGGTCAGCGCGGTGTTCACGGCGCCGTGTTCGGCGGAGAGCGGGGCGCCGGCGTAGACGGTGAGGTCGTCCCCGGCCCGGTTCTGCACGGGCACGGCGGCGAAACGGTAGTCCTCGGTGTCGCCGTCGATCGTCGCCGAACCGTCGCTGACGGTGGTCCGCTCGCCGATCTCGCCCGGCTCCAGGGACTCGCCGGAGTCGTCATCGTCGTCGGAGCCGCCGTCGTCGCCGTCACCGGTGGGGGCGGGGGCGGGCCGCGGCTTCACCGCGTCGACGCCGGTGCCGCTGATCCGCTCCAGGTCCTCGCTGGCGGCGACCAGTCCGCCGTCCTCGTCGACGACCTGCACCGGGCGGTCGTCCACGTCCAGCGACAGCTCGCCGTACGGCGTGCCGACGGCCAGCTCGGTGGCGACCTCGCGCGCGGAGCGCTCCGCCTGGGTGCCGGCCTCGCCGAGCAGGTTGGAGCGCAGGGACAGCAGGACCGCGGTGCCGGCCGCGACGAGGGCGACGGCGACCACGAGGGTGGCACCGAGCGTGGCCCGGGCCCGGACCGACCCGAGGAGGCGGCTCATCGCTCCGCCTCCAGCCGGTAGCCGGCGCCGCGCACGGTGCCGATGAGACCGGGGCGCAGCTTGCGCCGCAGGGCGCTGACGTACACCTCGACGATGTTGGGGTCGCCGTCGTAGGCGAAGTCCCAGACGTGTTCCAGGATCTCCGCCTTGGACACGACCTGTCCGGCCCGCACCACGAGCTGCTCCAGTACGGCGAACTCCTTCGCGGTGAGGGTGGCTTCGCGCTCGCCCAGGAAGACCCGGCGGGCGGCGGTGTCGACCTTCAGGTCGCCGTGGACGTGCACGGGTGACGCCCCGCCGCCCTGTGCCCGCCGCCGCAGCAGGGCCTTCACGCGGGCGACGAGGACGACGTAGGAGAAGGGCTTGGTGAGGTAGTCGTCCGCGCCCGTGTCCAGGCCCTCCGCCTCGTCGTACTCGCCGTCCTTGGCGGTGAGCATCAGGATCGGCACGTCGTGCCCGGCGGCGCGCAGGGCGCCGCAGACCCGGTAGCCGTTGAGGCCGGGCAGCATGATGTCGAGGATGACGAGGTCGTAGGTGCCCTCGCCGGCCCGGTGCAGGCCCTCCCGGCCGTCGTGCACGACGTCCACGGCGTAGCCCTCGGCGGTGAGTCCCTTGGCGAGCGACAGGGCCAGCCGCTTCTCGTCCTCCACGATCAAGATCCGAGAGGGGCGGCGCGAAGCGCCTCCGGCAGGGTGGTGGTGGGCGACGGGTGGGCGCATGGCCCAAGGGTCGCAAAGCGAAGCTGAAGATCCCTTCAGGCGGCTTCAGCCTGGCCTCAGCGTCGGGCGGTGACAGTGAAGGCGTCGAAAGCACAGCGACGCGAACGACTCCGTACGACTCGGGAGGAATCAGCATGAAGCACAACATCGTGATCGCCGCCGTCACCGCCGCCGCACTGATCGGAGGCGGTACGGCGACGGCCCTGGCGACCACGGGGGACGACCCCGGTACGACGCGTCAGTCGGACGTCCGGGCCTCGGACGGCGACGCGGACGACGCGCGTGAGGACGCGGACGACCGGACGGACTCCGATGACGACGCCGACGACGCCGGCGCCGACGACCGGGACGGCTCCCGTGACCGCGACGAGGACGGTGCGCGGGCCGCGTCCGCGCAGGTGACGGCCGCCGACGCCATCGCCACCGCGCTGAAGAAGGCGCCGGGCACCGCCGTCTCCGCCGAACTGGACGACGAGGACGGCGACGACGACCGCGAGCGGGCGGTCTGGGAGGTCGACGTCCTCTCCGGTGACGGCACCTGGCACAGCGTGCGCATCGACCCGGCCACCGGCGGGGTCCTCGGCTCGGAGAAGGACGACGAGGACGACACCGACGAGGTGCGGGCCGCGCTCGAGGGCACGTCCGTGGACGCCGCCGAGGCCGCGAGGGCCGCCGCCGGCCACGGCACCGTGACCTCCGTGGAACTGGACGACGACGGCTACCACGGCGACGGCAAGGCGGCCTGGGAGGTCGAGACCCGCTCCTCCGGCAAGGCCGGGCAGGACTGGCGCGTCGACCTGAAGACCGGCGAGGTCACGGCCGATCGCTCACACGGCCCGGACTCCGGCGACCCGGACTCCGACGACTCCGGCTCGGACGACGACTGAGCGGCCCCGGCCGCCCGGTGGACCGACCACGGCGGCGCCCCGACGCCGGCGCCGCCGCCACGGAGACCGCCCCGGACACCGCGAAGCACGCCGGCAGCGGCAGCCGTTCCACCAGCGGTCCCACCGCCCCGCCCCGGCGGAGACGCCCGCGAGGGAGGCGACGAGGGGACGCCGAAGCGCGCGACGGCCGGGTGCGGCGGTCGCGTGCGGGGCGGGCCCTGGGCCAAGAGGAGGAACACGCGGATCGACGTACCGGCGCGGCGCTGCGGCCGCACCGGGTTTCGGGGCTCGGCGTCAGCCGCTCGTCAGTCCGGCCACCAGTTCGTCCGCCGCGCGGTACGGGTCCAGCTCACCCGCGACGATGCGCTGCGCCAGCGCGCCGAGGCGGCGGTCGCCGTGCAGGTCGCCGATGCGTTCGCGCAGGGTGGTGACGGCGATGGTCTCGACCTCGCGGGCGGCGCGGGTCCGGCGGCGTTCGGTGAGGACGTCCCGTTCCCCCATCCACGCGCGGTGCTTCTCCAGGGCCTCGACGACCTCGTCGACGCCCTCGCCGCGCGCGGCGACCGTTTTGACGATGGGCGGGCGCCAGTCGCCGGGGCCGCGGGCCTCGCCCAGGCCCAGCATGTGGTTCAGCTCGCGGGCGGTCGCGTCCGCGCCGTCGCGGTCGGCCTTGTTGACGACGTAGACGTCGCCGATCTCCAGGATTCCGGCCTTGGCCGCCTGGATGCCGTCACCCATGCCGGGGGCGAGGAGGACGACGGAGGTGTCGGCCTGGGAGGCGATCTCGACCTCCGACTGGCCGACCCCGACCGTCTCGACCAGGACCACGTCGCAGCCCGCCGCGTCGAGGACGCGGATCGCCTGCGGCGCCGCCCAGGCGAGGCCGCCGAGGTGGCCGCGGGTCGCCATCGAGCGGATGTAGACGCCCGGGTCGGAGGCGTGCTCCGACATCCGGACGCGGTCGCCGAGCAGGGCGCCGCCGGAGAAGGGGGAGGACGGGTCGACGGCGAGGACGCCGACCCGCTTGCCCTGCCTTCGGTACGCCGTGACCAGCGCCGAGGTGGAGGTGGACTTGCCGACGCCCGGCGAGCCGGTCAGACCGACCACGTACGCCCCGCCGGTCAGCGGTGCCAGGGCCGCCATGACCTCCCTGAGCTGCGGGGACGCCCCCTCCACCAGGGAGATCAGCCGGGCCACGGCCCGCGGCCGGCCTTCCCTGGCCTGGGCGACCAGCGAGGAGACGTCCTGCATCACAGCTCCGTTCAGTGAGAAGTCGCGGCCCGGGTCGTTCCTCGGGCCGTCACCCGGTGGCCCGGACTCAGGCCTTGGGCACCCGCACGATCAGCGCGTCACCCTGGCCGCCGCCGCCGCACAGCGCCGCCGCGCCGACCCCGCCGCCGCGCCGCTTCAGTTCCAGCGCCAGGTGCAGCACGAGGCGGGCGCCGGACATGCCGATGGGGTGGCCGAGGGCAATGGCACCGCCGTTGACGTTCACCTTTTCGGTGGACACGCCGAGGTCCTTCATTGACTGCACGGCGACGGCGGCGAAGGCCTCGTTGATCTCGATCAGGTCGAGGTCCGACACCTCCAGGCCCTCCTTCTTCAGGGCGTGCCGGATCGCGTTGGAGGGCTGCGACTGCAAAGAGTTGTCCGGCCCGGCGACGTTGCCGTGCGCGCCGATCTCCGCGATCCACTCCAGGCCGAGCTCCTGCGCCTTGGCCTTGCTCATGACGACCACGGCCGCGGCGCCGTCGGAGATCTGCGAGGCGGAGCCCGCGGTGATCGTGCCGTCCTTCGAGAAGGCCGGGCGCAGCTTGCCCAGCGACTCGGCGGTGGTGTCGCCGCGGATGCCCTCGTCCTTGCTGAACAGCACCGGGTCGCCCTTGCGCTGCGGGATCTCGACCGGGGTGATCTCGGCCTCGTAGACGCCGTTCTTCTGGGCGGCGGCGGCGCGCTGGTGGGAGAGGGCGGCGATCTCGTCCTGGACGCCGCGCTCGATACCGAGGCGGGTGTTGTGCTTCTCGGTGGACTCGCCCATGGCGACGCCCTCGAAGGAGTCGGTCAGGCCGTCGTACGCCATGGCGTCGATCATCTGGACCGCGCCGTACTTGTAGCCCTCGCGGGACTTGGGCAGCAGGTGCGGGGCGTTGGTCATGGACTCCTGGCCGCCGGCCACCACGACGTCGAATTCGCCGGCGCGAATGAGCTGGTCGGCGAGCGCGATGGCGTCGAGTCCGGAGAGGCACACCTTGTTGACGGTGAGCGCCGGGACGTTCATGGGGATGCCGGCCTTGACGGCGGCCTGACGCGCCGGGATCTGTCCCGCGCCGGCCTGGAGCACCTGGCCCATGATCACGTACTGGACCTGGTCGCCGCCGATCCCCGCGCGGTCGAGGGCGGCCTTGATGGCGAAGCCGCCGAGGTCGGCCCCGGAGAAGGACTTCAGCGAGCCGAGCAGCCGCCCCATCGGGGTGCGGGCACCCGCGACGACGACGGAGGTCGTGCCGTTCGTTCCAGAAGTTGCGGAAGACATGAGCTGCGATCCCCTTTTCCGGCCCGCACAGGCCGAGGAGTGAACGAGGGTTTACTCGAATGTACTGAGCGGTATCCCGCCCGTCACCCGGCGGTCGGTGTGATCGCGCGCACGTTGCGTAACCACCTCCCGCGCGCTGCACTGAATCCATGCTGACGCGAATCGACCACATCGGAATCGCCTGCCACGATCTCGACACGACCGTCGAGTTCTACCGTGCCACCTACGGCTTCGAGGTGTTCCACACCGAGGTCAACGAGGAGCAGGGTGTGCGGGAGGCCATGCTCAAGATCAACGGTACGTCGGACGGCGGCGCCTCGTACCTCCAGCTCCTGGAGCCGACCCGGGAGGACTCCGCGGTCGGCAAGTGGCTCGCCAAGAACGGCGAGGGCGTCCACCACATCGCGTTCGGTACGGCGGACGTGGACGCGGACGCCGCGGACATCCGGGACAAGGGCGTGCGCGTTCTGTACGACGAGCCCAGGCGAGGTTCCATGGGGTCGCGGATCACCTTCCTGCACCCCAAGGACTGCCACGGCGTACTGACGGAACTGGTCACTTCGGCGGCCGTTGAGTCACCTGAGCACTGACTCTCGTACATATGGGCCGGTAGGGTTGGGTGCGGTCGCCGCTCAGTCCAGGGTGACCCGGTCCTGTCGTCTGTGGTGGCGGGACCGCCGGGGTCGTGTTTCGGGGGGCCAACGCCGGGGCAGAAGCGCGTGCTCCGCCGTTGATCTGACACCATTCCCCGGGGGCCCCGTCCGGCGGACGGACGGAGCTCGTTCGGGAAGTTTGCGACCAGGGGACGGATGGGACCGCGCAGTGCGGGGCTACGAGAGCCAGGAGCGAGAGCCGGCGGCTGACGTCGACCACCTCTCTCGGTTCGAGGCCGAGATGAAGCGGCTGAAGACCGAGCGGGAAAAGGCGATCCAGCACGCCGAGGACCTCGGCTACCAGGTCGAGGTGCTGCGCGCCAAGTTGCACGAGGCGCGGCGCACCATCATGTCCCGGCCCGCCTTCGACGGCGGCGACATCGGGTACCAGGCCGAGCAGTTGCTGCGCAACGCGCAGACGCAGGCCGACCAGCTGCGCGCGGACGCCGAGCGGGAGCTGAGCCAGGCGCGGGCGCAGACGCAGCGCATCCTCCAGGAGCACGCCGAGCAGGCCGCCCGGCTCCAGGCCGAGCTGCACCAGGAGGCGGTGACCCGGCGCCAGCAGCTCGACCAGGAGCTGGCCGAACGCCGGCAGACCGTCGAGTCGCACGTCAACGAGAACGTGGCCTGGGCCGAGCAGCTGCGCGCCCGCACCGAGCAGCAGGCCCGCCGGTTGCTCGACGAGTCCCGTGCCGAGGCCGAGCAGGCCATGGCCACGGCCCGCGCCGAGGCGGAGCGGCTCACCTCCGAGGCCCGGCAGCGGTTGCAGAACGACGCCGAGAGCGCCCGCGCCGAGGCCGAGCAGATCCTGCGCCGTGCCCGCGCGGACGCCGAGCGGCTGCTGAACGCCGCCTCCACACAGGCGCAGGAGGCCACCGACCACGCCGAGCAGCTGCGCAGCTCCACCGCCACCGAGTCGGAGTCCACCCGCCGCCAGGTCCAGGAGCTGAGCCGGGCCGCCGAGCAGCGGATGTCCGAGGCCGAGGAGGCGCTGCGCAAGGCGCAGGCCGAGGCCGAGAAGGTGGTCGCCGAGGCCAAGGAGTCCGCGGCCAAGGCGCTCGCGAGCGCGGAGCAGACCAACGAGCAGCGCACCCGCACCGCCAAGGAGCAGGTCGCCCGGCTGGTCGGCGAGGCCACCAAGGACGCCGAGAGCACCAGGACCGAGGCCGAGCAGCTCGTCGCGGACGCCCGGGCCGAGGCCGAGAAGATCGTCGCCGAGGCCGTCGAGAAGGCCCGTACGCTCACCGCCGAGGAGTCGGCCACCCAGCTGTCCAAGGCGGCCAAGACCGCCGAGGACGTGCTGAACAAGGCGTCCGAAGACGCCAAGCGGACCACGAAGGCCGCCGCCGAGGAGGCCGAGCGGATCCGCGGCGAGGCCGAGGCCGAGGCGGACCGGCTGCGCGGCGAGGCGCACGACATCGCCGAGCAGCTCAAGGGCGCGGCGAAGGACGACACCAAGGAGTACCGCGCCAAGACGGTCGAACTCCAGGAGGAGGCGCGCCGGCTGCGGGGCGAGGCCGAGCAGCTGCGGGCCGACGCGGTCGAAGAGGGCGAGAAGATCCGCGCGGAGGCCCGCAAGGAGGCCGTGGCGCAGATCGAGGAGGCGGCGAAGACCGCCGAGGAGCTGCTCGCCAAGGCCAAGGCGGACGCCGACGAGCTGCGGCAGACCGCGACGACGGACAGCGAGAAGGTCCGCACCGAGGCCATCGAGCGGGCGACGACCCTGCGCAGGCAGGCCGAGGAGACCCTGGAGCGCACCCGCGCCGAGGCCGAACGGCACCGCGCGGAGGCCGCCGAGCGTGCCGAGGAGCTCCAGGCGGAGGCCGAGCGGGCCGCCCGCGAGCTGCGCGAGGCGACCGAGCGCGCCGTCGAGGCCCGGCAGGCGGAGGCCGCCGAGGAGCTGACGCGACTGCACACCGAGGCCGAGGAGCGCCGCACCGCGGCCGAGGAGGCGCTGACCGAGGCCCGTGAGGAGGGCGAGCGGACCCGCCGCGAGGCCGCCGAGGAGAGCGAGCGGCTGCGCACCGAGGCGGCGGAGCGGATCCGCACGCTCCAGGAGCAGGCCGAGACGGAGGCCGAGCGGCTGCGCACCGAGGCCGCCGCGGACGCCTCCGCCTCCCGTGCGGAGGGCGAGGCCGTCGCCGTACGGCTGCGTTCGGAGGCCGCGAGCGAGGCGGAGCGGCTGAAGTCGGAGGCGCAGGAGAGCGCCGACCGGGTGCGGGCGGAGGCGCAGACCGCCGCCGAGCGCATCGCCGCCGAGGCGTCGGAGGCGCTGGCCGCCGCGCAGGAGGAGGCCGCCCGGCGCCGCCGCGAGGCCGAGGAGCTGCTCGGCTCCGCCCGGCAGGAGGCCGACCAGGAGCGTGAGCGGGCCCGCGAGCAGAGCGAGGAGCTGCTGGCCTCGGCGCGCAACCGCGTGGAGGAGGCCCAGGCCGAGGCGACCCGGCTGGTCGAGGAGGCCGACCGGCGCGCGACCGAGATGGTGTCGGCCGCCGAGCAGCACGCGCAGCAGGTACGGGAGTCGGTCGCCGGGCTGCACGAGCAGGCGCAGGAGGAGATCACCGGGCTGCGCAGCGCCGCCGAGCACGCGGCGGAGCGCACCCGGCGCGAGTCCGAGGAGGAGGCGGACCGGGTCCGCGCGGACGCCTACGCGGAGCGGGAACGCGCGAGCGAGGACGCCGGACGGCTGCGGCGCGAGGCGCAGGAGGAGACCGAGGCCGCCAAGGCGCTGGCCGAGCGGACCGTGTCCGAGGCCATCACGGAGGCCGACCGGATCCGTACGGACGTCTCCGAGCACGCCCAGCGGGTGCGCACCGAGGCCTCCGACACCATCGCCGAGGCCGAGCAGTCCGCGTCGCGCACCCGGGCGGACGCCCGCGAGGACGCCAACCGCATCCGGTCCGACGCGGCGACGCAGGCGGACACCCTGATCACCGAGGCGCGCTCCGAGGCGGAGCGGCTCACCACCGAGACGGTCGCCGAGACCGACCGGCTGCGCACGGAGACGGTCGCGGAGGCGGAGCGCGTCCGCACCGAGGCGGCGAACGAGGCCGAGCGGGTCCGGACGGAGGCGGTCGACGAGGCGGAGCGGCTGCGGACCGAGACGGTCGCCGAGGCCGAGCGGGTCCGGGCCGAGGCCAGTGCCCGGGCCGAGCAGTTGGTCTCGGACGCCGCCGGGGAGGCGGAGCGGCTGCGGGCCGAGGCCGCCGAGACGGTCGGTTCCGCCCAGCAGCACGCCGAGCGCGTCCGCACCGAGGCCGAGCGGGTGCGGGCCGAGGCGGCGGCGGAGGCCGAGCGCGTCACCACGGCCGCCCGCGAGGAGGCCGAGCGCACCCTCGACGAGGCCCGCAAGGACGCCAACAAGCGGCGCTCGGAGGCGGCCGAGCAGGTCGACACGCTCATCACGGAGACCACGGCAGAGGCCGACAAGCTGCTCACCGAGGCCCGGCAACAGGCCCAGAAGACCACCGCGGACGCCGAGTCGCAGGCCGACACGATGGTCGGCGCGGCCCGCACGGAGGCCGACCGGATCGTCTCGGAGGCGACGGTCGAGGGCAACACCCGGGTGGAGAAGGCCCGCACGGACGCGGACGAGTTGCTGGTCGGCGCCCGCCGGGACGCGACCGCCATAAGGGAGCGGGCGGAGGAGCTGCGCGAGCGGCTCACCTCCGAGATCGAGGAACTGCACGAGCGGGCCCGCCGCGAGGCCGCCGAGACGATGAAGTCGGCCGGCGACCGCTGCGACGCGCTCGTCAAGGCCGCCGAGGAGCAGCTCGCCAAGGCGGAGGCGAAGGCCAAGGAGCTGGTGTCGGAGGCCAACTCCGAGGCCGGCAAGGTGCGCATCGCCGCCGTCAAGAAGGCGGAGGGGCTGCTCAAGGAGGCCGAGCAGAAGAAGGCCACGCTGGTCCGGGAGGCCGAGGAGCTCAAGGCCGAGGCGGTCCGGGAGGCCCGGCGCACGGTCGACGAGGGCAAACGCGAGCTGGAGATCCTGGTGCGGCGCCGCGAGGACATCAACGCCGAGATCTCCCGGGTGCAGGACGTGCTGGAGGCACTGGAGTCCTTCGAGGCGCCGACGGGCGGCGGCAAGGACAACGGGGTCAAGGCCGGTGCCACGGTGGGGGCCCCACGTTCGGGTGGCAAGTCGTCAGACGGCTAGCCTTCGGGGCGGATTCGGTGTCTGCTGGAGATCTTTGGCCGGAGTCCTGACCAGACCCTTGACCAGAACTTTGGCAAGCCATCCGTGGGTCAGCCACCCAAAAGAGGTGTCATTCTCCGTATCAAACGTGCATCCGCTCGATGACACACCGCATTGGCGCCTAGGATTCCCTCTATCACCTCACCGGTCTCTTTCGACAGGAACCCCATGAGCGACACTTCCCCCTACGGCTTCGAGCTTGTGCGGCGTGGGTACGACCGCGCTCAGGTGGACGAACGTATCTCCAAGCTCGTCTCCGACCGTGACAGCGCTCTCGCCCGCATCACCGCTCTGGAAAAGCGCATCGAGGAGCTCCACCTCGAAACCCAGAACGCCCAGGCCCAGGTCAACGACGCCGAGCCGTCGTACGCCGGTCTCGGCGCCCGGGTCGAGAAGATCCTGCGTCTCGCCGAGGAAGAGGCGAAGGACCTGCGCGAGGAGGCCCGGCGCGCGGCCGAGCAGCACCGCGAGCTCGCCGAGTCGGCGGCCCAGCAGGTGCGCAACGACGCGGAGTCGTACGCCGCCGAGCGCAAGTCCAAGGCCGAGGACGAGGGCGTCCGGATCGTCGAGAAGGCCAAGACCGACGCCTCGCAGCTGCGTTCCGAGGCGCAGAAGGACGCGCAGTCCAAACGCGAGGAGGCGGACGCCCTCTTCGAGGAGACCCGCGCCAAGGCCGCGCAGGCCGCCGCCGACTTCGAGACGAACCTCGCCAAGCGCCGCGAGCAGTCCGAGCGCGACCTGGCCTCCCGTCAGGCCAAGGCCGAGAAGCGCCTCGCGGAGATCGAGCACCGCGCGGAGCAGCTTCGCCTCGAGGCGGAGAAGCTGCGCACGGACGCCGAGCGCCGCGCCCGCCAGACCGTCGAGACGGCGCAGCGCCAGGCCGAGGACATCGTGGCCGACGCCAACGCCAAGGCGGACCGGATCCGTTCGGAATCGGAGCGCGAGCTCGCGGCCCTCACCAACCGCCGCGACTCCATCAACGCGCAGCTCACCAACGTGCGCGAGATGCTGGCGACCCTCACGGGCGCCGCGGTGGCCGCCGCCGGTACGCCGGCCGAGGACGAGCCCGTCTCCCGCGGGGTGCCGGCCCAGCAGTCCCGCTGACGCGGGGCGTACGCCGGCCCAACAAGGGCGTAACAAGTACGAAGCCTTCTGTCACTGGGGTGGCAGAGGGCTTCGTCACGTTTTAGCGTGGGCGCCATGATCGAGCTCGAGGGGCTGACCAAGCGGTACGGCGAGAAGGTGGCGGTCAACAATCTCTCCTTCACCGTCAGACCGGGCATCATCACGGGCTTCCTCGGTCCCAACGGCGCGGGCAAGTCGACCACCATGCGGATGGTGCTGGGCCTGGACCGGCCCACCGCCGGGGACGTCCGGATCGACGGCAAGCACTACGACCAGCTCAAGGACCCGCTGACGTACATCGGCGCGCTGCTGGAGGCCAAGGCCTGGCACGGCGGGCGCAGCGCCTACAACCACCTGCTGTGTCTCGCCCAGAGCAACGGCATTCCGGCGAGCCGGGTGCGTGAGGTGCTGGACACGGTCGGGCTCACGGCGGTCGCCCGGAAGAAGACCAAGGGCTTCTCCCTCGGCATGGGCCAGCGGCTCGGCATCGCCGGCGCACTGCTCGGCGACCCGCGGATCCTGATGTTCGACGAGCCGGTCAACGGCCTCGACCCCGAGGGCATCCACTGGATCCGCAACCTGATGAAGACCCTGGCCTCCCAGGGCCGTACGGTCTTCGTCTCCTCCCACCTGATGAGCGAGATGGCGCTGACCGCCGACCACCTGGTGGTCATCGGCCAGGGCAGGCTGCTGGCGGACACCTCGATGGCCGAGTTCATCGCGGAGAACTCGCGCAGCTACGTACGGATCCGCACCCCGCAGCGCGAGCAGTTGCTCGATGTCCTGCACGCGGAGGGCGTCACGGTCGTCGAGTCCGGCGACGGAGTCCTCGAGGTGGACGGCGACAAGGCCGAGACCATCGGCGAGCTGGCGGCGCGGCAGCAGATCGTGCTGTACGAGCTGAGCCCGCAGCGGGCCTCGCTGGAGGAGGCGTTCATGCAGCTGACCGCGGAGTCCGTGGAGTACCACGCGCACGACGGGCAGCCGCCCGGTCCGGTACCGCCGCAACAGCCGCAACAGCAGCAACAGCAGCAACAGCAGCAACAGGGACAGCGGCAGTGGGGCAGCGACTGGAGGAAGGGATGAGCATGGCGGCGACACAGGCCGTACGGTCCGAGTGGACCAAGATCCGGTCGGTCGCGTCCACCGTGTGGACGCTGGGCCTCGCCGTGGTCGTCACCATCGCCCTCGGCATGCTGATCTCGGCGCTGTCGAAGAGCGAGTTCGGCAACATGAGCGAGCAGGACCAGCTCACCTTCGACCCGACCTTCATCAGCTTCGCCGGGACGAGCCTCGGCCAGCTGGCGATGATCGTGTTCGGGGTCCTGGTCGTGGCGAACGAGTACAGCTCCGGCATGATCCGCACCTCGCTGGCCGCCGTTCCGCGGCGCGGCACCTTCCTGTTCAGCAAGATCGCGGTGGCCACCGGTCTCGCGCTCGTCGTGAGCATGATCACCAGCTTCGCCACGTTCTTCCTCGGCCAGGCGATGCTCGGCGATCTCAAGGCCTCGATCGGGGACCCGGGGGTGCTGCGGGCGGTCATCGGCGGCGGCCTGTACATGACCCTCATCGCGGTGTTCTCGATGGGCGTCGCCGCGATGCTGCGCTCGCCGATGCTGTCGCTGGGCATCCTGATGCCCTTCTTCTTCCTGATCTCCAACATCCTGGGCAACGTCCCGGCGACGGAGAAGGTCGGCCGGTTCCTGCCCGACCAGGCCGGCAGCAAGATCATGCAGGTGGTCGCGCCGATCGACGACGACGTCCCCTACGGTCCGTGGGGCGGCCTCGGGATCATGGCCCTGTGGGTGATCGCGGCCCTCGTCGGCGGGTACGTTGTGCTCAAGAAGCGGGACGCCTGAGGAGCGGGCAGACGCTGGAAGGGTTCCGTCCGAGCCCGGATTTTGCCCGGGCTTGAACGGAACCGTCAGCGCCTCGATATCCTCCTAACCCTTACGGGGGCGTGTGCCCTGCTGTCCTGAACCTTCCGATGGGTGCGGAGCATGATCGAGGCTGTCGGCCTGACCAAGCGCTATGGCGACAAGACCGCTGTGTACAACCTCTCCTTCCAAGTGCGGCCCGGCGCCGTCACCGGCTTCCTCGGGCCCAACGGCTCGGGCAAGTCGACGACGATGCGCATGATCCTCGGCCTCGACAACCCCACCGCCGGGCACGTGACCATCGGCGGCCACCCCTACCGCAAGCTGCCCAACGCCCCCCGCCAGGTCGGCGCGCTGCTCGACGCCAAGGCGGTGCACGGCGGCCGGGCCGCCCGCAACCACCTGCTGAGCCTGGCCCAGCTGTCGGGCATCCCGGCCCGGCGCGTGGACGAGGTGCTCGGTGTGGTCGGCCTCCAGGACGTGGCCCGGCGGCGTTCCAAGGGCTTCTCCCTCGGCATGGGCCAGCGGCTCGGCATCGCCGCCGCGCTGCTCGGCGACCCCCAGGTGCTGCTGTTCGACGAGCCGGTCAACGGCCTCGACCCCGAGGGCATCCACTGGGTGCGCAACCTGATGAAGGCGCTCGCGGCGGAGGGCCGTACCGTCTTCGTCTCCTCGCACCTGATGAGCGAGATGGCGCTGACCGCCGACCACCTGATCGTCATCGGGCGCGGTCAGCTGCTCTCCGACATGAGCGTGAAGGACTTCATCTCGGCCAACTCCGCCGACTTCGCGCGCGTACGGACGCCGGACGGCGAGCCGCAGCTGCGCGAGAAGCTGACGTCCGCGCTGACCGAGGCGGGCGGGCACGTGATGTCCGAGCAGGACGGCGCGCTGCGGGTGACCGGGCTGGCGCTCCCCCGGATCAGCGACATCGCGCACAGCGGCGACGTACGGCTGTGGGAGCTCTCGCCGCACCAGGCCTCGCTGGAGGAGGCCTACATGCGGATGACCCAGGGCGCCGTCGACTACCGGTCGACCGCCGACCAGAAGGCCGGGCTCCAGCAGCCGCTGCCGCCCGGCGCGCAGCCGCCGATGCCGGTGCCCGGACAGGGCCAGCCCGGCTGGTACGCCCCGCCGCCGCCCCAGCAGGGCCATCAGCCCTTCCCGGCGCCGCAGGGCGGGCCGGGCCAGGCCCCGGCGGGACCGTACGGCGCCCCGGCCGCTCCCGGTGCGGTGCCGGGCGGGCAGTCCGCCAACCCGTACGCGGCACAGCAGGCGCCGCAAGCCCCGCAGCCCCCGCAGGCGCCGGCCCAGGCACCCGCGCCGCCCGTCGCCGCCCCCTCGCCCACTTCCGCCCCCGCGCCCGTCACCGACCCGACCAAGCCCGAGGACGCACGATGAGCACGCCCCAGCCCCCGACGCAGCAGGCCGCACCCGACTGGCAGGCGGCGCCCGGGTCGCCGTACCCGACCTACACGTCGCCGATCCCGGTGGTGCGCACGCACCTCGGGCACGCGCTCGCGTCCGAGTGGACGAAGATCAAGTCGGTGCGCTCGACGATGTGGACGCTGGGCGTGTTCGTCCTGCTCGTCGTCGGCATCGGCCTGCTGACCGGCCTGGTGGTGGCGAGCTCCTCGACCGACCTGGCCGGTGAGAGCGCGCTCAGCCTCGGCTTCTTCGGCCTGCTGCTCGGCTGCATCTGCCTCATCACCCTCGGCGTGCTGACCACCGCCTCGGAGTACGGCACCGGCATGGTGCGGACCACGATGACCGCCTGCCCCAGTCGCGGCCGCGTCCTCGCCGCCAAGGGCATCGTGTTCTTCCTGGTGGCCTTCGTGGTGACGCTGGTGTCCGTCTCCCTCATCGGCCTGATGCACGTGGCGCTGCTGGAGGGCAACGGCGCCTCGGACCCCACCGGCGGGGAGTGGCTGAAGGGCACCGTCGGCGTCTCGCTCTACGTGGCGCTGCTCGGGCTGCTCGCGCTGGCCATGGGCTCGATCATCCGCCACTCGGCGGGTGCCATCACGATCATGATCGGGGCGCTGCTCGCCCCGCTGGTGATCGCGCTGTTCATGTTCTCGGAGTCGCTGAGGGACGTGCAGCAGGCGCTGTTCGAGTACTCGATCCCCAACCAGATGAGCATCTTCTACGCCAACTCGCTCAGCGAGTCCGGCCCGTCCGGCTGGGACCCGCTGTGGATCATGCTCGGGGTGACGGCCGCCGCGTTCGCCGGCGCCTTCGCGCTGCTGGAGAAGCGGGACGTCTGACCCCGCGCGGTCAGAATTTCGGCGCGTTACGGGACCGCTGCACCCGCGTGGTGCGGCGGTCCTTCGCGTTCCAGCAGGCCTTGTGCCAGTGCCGGCGGTCGTCGACGCCCGAGTGCGCGGGCCAGGCCACCACGTGCGGGACACCGTCCGGAATGAGCTGGTCGCAGCCCGGGCATCGGTACGACTTCCCGTGCGCGCTCGCGCCCGCCACGTGCCGTACGCTCCAGTCGTCGCCCCGCCAGGTCTCCGACGACTGCCAGCCGCCGTACCGGCCGGAGCCGTCCGCCTCGGCGCTCCGGCCGGACGAACCGGCTCCCTTGGGTCGGTTGCGACGCGGGGACACAGAACACCTCACGGAGCTATACAGGGAATACGGGCGGCGACCAGCCTACGCGGCACGGACAGGGGTACGCGTACGCCGCCAACCACCGCAACTCCCCTGCGCTGAGCCGCCCCGGGGCCCGCCGAGGACCTCCACACGGCTGATTCTGCAGACAATCCGCAAATCTCTTCGCCCGGCCGTGTCCTCGGCACGTGTCAGACGGTTATGCCCTGTGGGGGAGCTCCGTGTCGGGGCCGAGGAAGCAGGAAAGCAATGCGCGTAGGAAGTTTCGTGTTGGGCGCCCAGTTCCCGGGCCAGGGCCAGGGGGAGGCGCTGCACCGCGCGGTCCGCTCGGCCGAGGTCGCCGAGGAGGCGGGGCTCGACGCGGTCTGGCTGGCCGAGCACCACTTCGTGCCGTACGGCACATGTCCGTCGGCCGTCACGCTGGCCGCGCTGCTGCTGGGCCGCACCCGTCGCATCCGGGTCGGAACCGCGGTCAGCGTGCTGCCCACCGCCCACCCGGTGGCGCTCGGCGAGCAGGCCGCGCTGCTGCACGTCACGAGCGGCGGCCGGTTCTCGCTGGGCGTGGGCCGGGGCGGCCCGTGGGTGGACCTGGAGGTGTTCGGCGCGGGGCTCGAGGCGTACGAGAAGAACTTCCCCGAGTCACTCGATCTGCTGGTCCGCTGGCTGCGCGAACCGGCCGTCGGCGCCTCGGGCGAACGCTTCCGGTTCCGCGAGGTGCCCGTCGTCCCGCGCCCGTCGGAGTCCCTCACGGAGGGCGCGGGCCCCGAGGTGGTCGTCGCCTGCACCTCCCCGGCGAGCGTGCGCATGGCGGCCGAGCGAGGGCTGCCGATGCTGCTCGGCATGCACGTCGGGGACGAGGAGAAGGCCGAGATGGTCGCGCTGTGGCGGCAGCACGCCCGCGCGGCCGGACGCCCGGCCGCGGAGATCCGCGGCGCGGCCCATGTCTCGGCCGGCGTCTGCCAGATCGCGGACCGGCGCGTCGACGCGGCGGAGACCCTGCTCAAGGCGATGCCCGGCTGGCTGCGGCAGGGACTGGGAGCCCATGTCACGGTGGACGGCCGCGCCCGGCGGATGCGCGACCCGCACGCCTACACCGAACTGCTCTGCGGACTGCACCCGGTGGGCCCGCCCCGGCTCTGCGCGGACCGGCTCGCGGCGACCGGCGAGCGGACCGGCATCAGCCGCTTCGCCCTGCTCGTCGAGGGGTCCGGAGACCTCGCGGCGACCGAGGAGAACGTCCGGCGGCTCGGGGCCGAGGTACTCCCCCAACTCCGCTGAGCACCTGGGCGATGAGCTTGCCGCTCCGGTACGGAACTGCACCTCCCGCGTACGGAACGGCAAGCGGACGACCGTGAGGTCAGCAGTCGCGGAACTCGGGCGACTGGTTCAGGACCTGGCTGCGCACCGAGGTGAAACGGGTCAGCTTCTCGTCGACGGAGGAGTCCAACGGGAACACCGCCACCCGGTGGCAGTTCTGGAAGGCCAGCCGCACACCGAAGTGCCGCTGCAGTGCACCGCGTATGGCGTCACTCGCGAGCGCACGCAGCAGCTGACCGCGCGCCTGCTCGTCCGGCGGGGGCGTCTGGTTGTCGGCGAACGCTCCGCCGTCGACCTTCAGCTGTGCCACCAGGGAGCTGACCATCTCCCATGCGTAGGGCAGGGAAGTCCGGACGCAGTCGACGAAGGCTGCTTCGTCGACCTCGCCTCGCTCGGCCTGTTCGAGTAGGGCCGGTGAGACGTCGAGCGACATGGGTTCTCCTCTCGCACCCCCGACTGACAGGGGTTGCCGGACAGTTAGCGGGAGGGCGATTTCGAACACGCTGAGTACACACCTCGCGACCTCCCGTTCAATACCGTAAGCAACCGATCGGGACGGCACCAGGAGAATGCCCAGATGGGCACCATCCCGTAGGCCCACAATCGGCCAGTGTGCAAGTTGGGGCCAATGGGAGAAGCGGGACAGCGTCCGGAGCCGTCCCGGCACGGGCGAATCGCGTCGGGCCGGGCGCGTCGAGTAGCGTTGCCGACCATGCGTCTCGTCATTGCCCGCTGCTCCGTCGACTACGCCGGACGGCTCACCGCCCACCTGCCCTCGGCTCCCCGGCTGATCCTGGTCAAGGCGGACGGCAGCGTCTCGATCCACGCCGACGACCGGGCCTACAAGCCCCTCAACTGGATGTCGCCGCCCTGCACCCTGAAGGAGGGCGCGGGCGAGGAGGAGGGCGTCTGGACCGTCGTCAACAAGGCGGGCGAGAAGCTCATCATCACGATGGAGGAGATCCTCCACGACTCCTCGCACGAACTGGGCGTGGACCCCGGCCTGATCAAGGACGGCGTGGAAGCACACCTCCAGGAACTGCTCGCCGACCGTATCGAGACCCTCGGCGAGGGCTACACCCTCATCCGCCGCGAGTACATGACCGCCATCGGCCCCGTCGACATCCTGTGCCGGGACGCCGAGGGCCGCACCGTAGCGGTCGAGATCAAGCGGCGCGGCGAGATCGACGGCGTGGAGCAACTCACGCGCTACCTGGAACTGTTGAACCGCGATCCCCATCTCGCCCCGGTGCGGGGCGTGTTCGCCGCCCAGGAGATCAAGCCGCAGGCCCGCGTGCTCGCCACCGACCGAGGCATCGGCTGCCAGGTGCTGGACTACAACGCCATGCGGGGCATCGAGGACGACAAGCTGCGGCTGTTCTGAACGGACGTCACGTACGGCGTTACGGGAGGGCCGGGTCCGTGTGGCGGACCCGGCCCTCCCGTGCTGTCCCGTGCTGTCCCGTGCTCTGTCCCGTGCTGTTCCGGCAAGGCGTTCCGGGAGCCGTTCCGGGAGCGTCAGATGATCTGACCCGTCGCCGGGCCCGGACCGCTCGGCGTCCCCGTGCCCGTGCCGCCGGTCGCGGTGCTGCTCTGCGACGCGGTCGCGGTACCGGCCGGGGAGCCGGCGGTGGTGGGGGGCGTGCCGGGTCCGCTGGCCGTGTCGGACGTGGACGGGCTGGTCGACGGAGGATCGTCCGTCTCCGTCTGGCTGGGACTGGGGTCGGGGTCGCCGGTCGGCGTGGTGGGGTCGGGGTCCGGCTCGGTGTCGGTGGGATCCGGCGAGGACGGGTCCGGCGGCGGCGCGCTGGACGTGGGCGGCCTGGACGACGAGGTCGGGTCCTCCGGCTCGTCCGAGTCACCCGGACCCGGTGAGCCGGGGGCGTCGGGCTCGCCCGAGCCGCTCGCGTCGTCCGAGGGGCTCGGCGACTCGCTCGGCGCCGGGTCGTCCGACGTGCCGAGGGTGCCGTCCGGGCCGGGGTCGGTGGGCCGGGCGGTGTCTTCCGGGTTGGCGCCGTCGTCGGACGGCCGGTCCGCGCCGAGGCTGCCGTCGTCGACGCCCTGGCTGGCGGACGGGTTGACGCCGACCTGGTCGGAGGGGTCGCCGGCGTCGTTCTCCGACGTGGCGCCGAGGGTCACCACCGTGCCGAGCACGGCGACGAGCAGCGCGCCCGCTCCGGCGGCAACCAGATTGCGCCGCGCGAAGCCCTTGATGCCGACGCCCGCCTTGCGGGACGGTCCGGGGGACGTCTCCCGGCTGGTGACCAGGGTCGGCGACTGCGCGGGCGGCTGGAGCGGCGGGAAGGGCGCGGGTACACCGGCGGGCGGCGACGCCGACTCCTCGTTCCGGGCGTCGGGCACCTCCTCCCCCGCGGTCGGACCGGGGCCGGGTCCCACGCCGGCGGCGCCGAGTCCGGCAGCGGCACCGACGGCACCGAACACGCCCGCTCCCGTGCCGAGGCCGGGCGTGTCCCCGGTCCGGTCGGAGACCAGCGCGAGGGCACGGCGGCCCGCGACGGCGCCGCGCTTGTCGGACAGCGCGCCGCGCAGCCCGATGGACGCCTCCAACTCGGCCCGGGCCCGGTCGAGCTGTCCCTCGCACAGCGCGAGGACCCCGAGTTCGTGGTGGAAGTAGGCCTGTTCCGCGACGTCCCCGGCGAGCCGGGAGGCCTCGGTGCCGGAGCGCAGCGCCCGTTCCCAGGCGCTCCAGTGCAGCCCGGCGGCGAACGCGGGCGCCGCGGTGCGGGCGAGCTGGACGGCGGGGCTCTCCTCGTCGTCCGCGGGCGGGGTCGTCGCCGGCGCCAGCACGGCCAGCGCGGCCAGCACGGCGTCGGCCTCGGCGCAGACCCGCTCCGGGGTGACCGAGGGGTGCCCGGCCCACCAGGCGTAGTGCTGGGCCGCGGCCAGCGCCCGCTCCCGTACCTCGTCGGCGTATCCGGCGTCCTCCAGTTGGGTGAGCACACCGGCGGCGAGCCGGTAGCGGGAGCCGACCGGCGAGACCATTGCGCAGTCGGTCAGCTCGCCGAGGGCGGCGTCCGCGTGGGTGTCGCCGACCAGGGCGGGCAGATGCGCCTGGTGCGGCACCTCGCCGCCGAGCGCTACGGCGAGCTCCAGGGTGGTGCGGGCGGAGGCGCTCAGCCGGGAGGCGAGCAGCGGTGCGGGCGCCGCGGCCTCACCGAGGGACGGCAGGGGTACGTCGTCGGCCTCGGCGGCGTCGTAGGGCGTGTCGTCGGCCGGGCGGGCGTCGGCGAAGACGCCGAACTCGTCGACCGCGTCGGCGCCGGCCCGCTGCCGGTCGCGGCGGCGCAGCAGGGCGCCGGCCTGGACGAAGCGCAGCGGCAGGCCCTCGGACTCGAACCAGAGGTCGCCGGCCCAGTTGGCCTCCTCCTCGGTGAGGGTGCGCCCGGCGGCGCGCTCCAGCAGTTCCACGCCGTCCGAGCGGTCCAGGCCGGTGAGGAAGACCTCCTCGACGGCCGAGTCGGCGGAGGGCGCGGGCACGTCCGGGGTGGCGCCGATGAGCCAGGCGCACTCGGGGGTGGCGTCCAGCAGCTCGTCGAGGGCGGCGCCGCCGAACTCGACGTCGTCCAGGACGACGACCGCGCCGACCTCCCGGAGCCGGCCGAGCAGTGCGTCGCGCTCCGGGCGGTGCAGGGGCGCGCGGTGGACGGCGTAGAAGAGGTCGTGGAGCAGGTCGTCGGCGGTGCGGTGGAAGCCGTTCAGCCGGACGACGCCGTCGGGTGCGAGCCCCGCGCAGTCCTCGGCGACGACGTCGAGGAGGCTGGTGCGGCCGGACCCGGCGGGGCCGGTGAGGCGGACGGAACGGCCCCGGGCGAGCAGCCGCACGAGACGCTCGCGTTCCTCCTCGCGGGCCAGCAGCCCCAGCACCGTCCGCACCGGTCCCGGTGGGACGGGCGGCCGCGCGGCACGCTCCGCCTCGGCGCGTTCGGCCGCGGTGAGCTTCCCGGGCCGGGCGGGCCGCTCCGCGGGCGGGCAGAGCTCGATCTCACTGCCGTCGACGGGATTGACGGTGAGCAGGAAGTCGCCGGACACGAGCTGCACCGTGCGGGCGAGCGCGGGCTGTCCGAAGTCGGAGGTGAGAGGGTCCCTGGGCGGGCGCGGGCGCGGCGCCTGGTGGTCGCCGTCTTGGCCGTGCTCCTCGGGTCCCCGGTTGTTCGGGTCCATAGGTTCAAGCCCCCCAAAAGCGTCGTGTGCGGGCCCCGGGTCGAGACCACCCCTCCCGGCCTTGCCGCACACCGCGCTGTCGCTTCTGGTCCGGGCCCGCCAGTGGGTTGCAAGTTAGCGGGCAGCCAGACCCTAAACCTTCGCTCAGTATCTCCGACAGTCCGGGGTACCGGCCCGTCCGAGACGTCACAGTCTCGTGAGGATTGCGTGCGTCGGGCGATTCGCCGAGGGGTGTCCGGGTCTCCCCGGCCGCACCGGTACGTGGCGTCCCATCCCTTGGGCGGCACGCCGAGGGGTCACACCCTGGGCAGGGTCTCCACGCCGATGCCGCCCTCGATGGCCAGGATCCGGTGCAGCCGGGTGGCCACCAGCAGGCGCTGCATCTGCGGCGGTACGCCGCGCAGCACCAGCCGCCGGCCGCAGCGGCCGGCCCGCCGGTGGGCCCCCATGATCACGCCGAGTCCGGTGGCGTCCCAGGAGTCCAGTTCGGACAGGTCCAGCACCAGGTCGCCGACTCCGTCGTCGACGGCCGAGTGCAGGACCGTACGGGCGTCCGCCGCGCTGCGGACGTCGAGGCGGCCCCCGACGACCAGCTCGACGTGGTCGCCCCTGATGTGCATATGCGCTCCCCGGCGTCCGTCTTCGTCGTCTCTTCGGTTCTTCGGTTCTTCGGCTCTTCGTTTCGCTGTGGTCCATCGGCGATATCAGGTGTTGCAACCTCTGACTGGCCGAAACGATCGGAGGTTGCCGCCTGTAAGCGAACCGATACCGAATTCACCCCGGCGTGTGACGTGCTCCGGGGCCGACGCGATCTCAGTGCTTGTAGAAGCCCTGCCCGCTCTTGCGGCCGATGTCACCGGCGTCCACCATCCGGCGCATCAGCTCCGGCGGGGCGAACTTCTCGTCCTGGGACTCGGTGTAGATGTTGCCGGTGGCGTGCAGCAGGATGTCGACGCCCGTCAGGTCGGCGGTGGCCAGGGGCCCCATGGCGTGACCGAAGCCCAGCTTGCAGGCGAGGTCGATGTCCTCCGCGGTGGCGACGCCCGACTCGTACAGCTTCGCGGCCTCGACGACGAGGGCGGAGATGAGGCGGGTGGTGACGAAGCCTGCGACGTCGCGGTTGACGACGATGCAGGTCTTGCCGGTGGACTCGGCGAACTCCCGTGCGGTGGCGAGCGTTTCGTCGCTGGTCTTGTAGCCGCGCACCAGCTCGCACAGCTGCATCATCGGGACCGGCGAGAAGAAGTGGGTGCCGACTACCCGCTCGGGGCGCTCCGTCACGGCCGCGATCTTGGTGATCGGGATGGCGGAGGTGTTGGACGCGAGGATCGCCTCGTCCTTCACCAGCTTGTCGAGGGCGCGGAAGATCTCGTGCTTGACTTCCAGCTTCTCGAAGACGGCCTCGACCACGACGTCCGCGTCGGCGACGGCGTCCATGTCGGTGGTGGCGGTGACGCGCGCGAGGGCGGCCTCGGCGTCGTCGGCGGTCATCTTCCCCTTGGCGACGAACTTGTCGTACGAGGCCCTGATGCCGTCGGTGCCGCGCCGGAGCGCCTCGTCGGTGACGTCGCGCAGGACGACCTCCCAGCCCGCCTGGGCGGAGACCTGGGCGATTCCGGACCCCATGAGACCGGCTCCGATGACGGCGAGCTTCCGTGCCACTGTGCGACTCCCCTGATACGCGCTGATTCTCGTCTCTCGGCCGGAGATTATCGGGCGTGAGGGGCTGTGTGACCGGTTAGTAACGCGCGTCACGTCTCAGATGACGGACATCACACCGAGGAGTGCCATCCGGGTGTCAGCCCGCGCCCCGTACGGCGTAGTTGGGCACCGTCGCACTCAACGGCTCCTGCGTTCGGCCCGGCGGCGGGAGTGCTTCGCGGGAGACCTCCGGCGGTCCGCCGCCGGAGGACAGGCGCTCTCCGACGGCCGCGATGACCGTCCCGTGCGGCCGGTCGGCACGGCTCGCGCCGCCGATCGCCCGTCGCGCCGCCCGCGCACCGGCCGGGCCGGGTGCCGCGGGACGCCACCGTCTTCGCCTCCCCGGCGGTGGTGACGGTGGGCACACGCGTGTTCCGTACCGCCGGAGCCTCACTACGCTGGCCTCATGGTCAACCTGACGCGCATCTACACCCGGACCGGCGACCAGGGCACCACCGCCCTCGGTGACATGAGCCGGGTCCCCAAGACCGACCTGAGGATCTCCGCCTACGCCGACGCCAACGAGGCGAACGCGGTGATCGGCACCGCGATCGCCCTCGGCGGCCTGCACGAGGAGGTCGTCAAGGTCCTCGTCCGCGTCCAGAACGACCTGTTCGACGTGGGCGCGGACCTGTCCACGCCGGTGGTGGAGAACCCGGAGTTCCCGCCCCTGCGGGTCGAGCAGTTCTACGTCGACAAGCTGGAGGCGGACTGCGACCGCTTCCTGGCCGAGGTGGAGAAGCTCCGTTCCTTCATCCTGCCCGGCGGCACGCCCGGCGCGGCCCTGCTGCACCAGGCGTGCACGGTGGTCCGGCGGGCGGAGCGCTCGACGTGGGCGGCGCTGGAGGTGCACGGCGAGACGATGAACCCGCTGACCGCGACCTATCTGAACCGGCTCTCCGACCTGCTCTTCATCCTCGCCCGCGTGGCCAACAAGGAGGTCGGGGACGTGCTGTGGGTGCCGGGCGGGGAGCGCTAGCCGTTCTGCCGGCGCGCCGACCGGAGCAGCCCCCACCCGGCCTGCGCGCCGCCGACGCACGTCATCACGACGCCGGCCTTCGTCAGGTCGACGACGGGGATCTCCACATCCCCGGCGAACAGCCAGAGGCCGAGGCCGACCACGACGGTGGCCGCGCCCTCCCACAGGTTCCGCTTGGGCTGGTACCTCATCGGCGCGCGCCCTCCGTCTCCTTGGCCGCCTCGGACGTGGCCGGGTCCGTACCGGCCGGGGCCTTCTTCGGCCAGATCAGGTACCCGAGGGCCACCAGGCCGTGGATGGCGGCGGCCCGGACGGCCACCCACTGGAAGGCCCGCAGCGACGACACGTCGCCCCCGTCACCGACGTACCAGACGGCGCCCTGGAGCAGCGCGCACGCCACGGCCGCGCCGAGCAGCGTGCGCAGCCACAGCCGGCCCTCGTGCGCGGCCCTGGCCCTGCCGTAACGCGGCGGCTTCGGCGGTGGCGGGCCGCCGCCCAGGCGGTGGGCGGCGTGGCCGTCGAGCCAGCGGATCGTGTAGTGGCCGTACGCGACCGTGTAGCCGATGTACAGCGCCGCCAGGCCGTGCTCCCAGCCCGGCTCGGCGCCGTTCTCGAGGTCGATCGCCGTCACGGCGAACAGCACCAGTTCCAGCACTGGCTCGCACAGCAGCAGGAACACGCTGGTCCGGCGCCACTTCAACAGGTAACGGGCGGCCAGTCCGAGCGCCAGCAGCACCCAGAAGCCGACCTCGCAGGCGATGATCAACGCGACGACCACGACGTACTCCCTTCGTTCACCCCTCCAGGCTCCCGCCGGAACGCGCCCGGTTCGTCGTCGCCGGTGACGAACCTCCGGTACATCGAAAGATGCAGTAAGGGACCGTTCCGCGGGATCAGGCGGGCGGGACGCGGGCCGTGTTGGATGGTGGCATGGCCGTACGACTCCCCCGCCCGCGCCGCTTCGACGCGTACGCCGCGTCGGCCGGTCTGCTGGGCGGCCTGCTGCTGTGGGGCATCGGCCTGGGCGTGCGGCCCGCCGGTCAACCGGTCGTGCTGTTCGACGGCCGCTGGCCGCTGCTGCTCCCGCTCGTCGTCATGGCGGGCTGCGAGCTCCTGCGCCGGGCCGCGCCGCGCACCGGTCTGCTCATCGGCACGGCCGCGCTGATCGTCGACACGGTCACGCAGGGCAGCCTCGTCACGGTGATCATGTACACCGATCTGATGTACGCCGCCGTGCTGTACGGCCCGCCCGCCTCGGCCCGCCGCATCCCGTGGATCACCGGTCTGGTCACGGTGGCCGCGACGGTGGTGCCGTTCGCGGTGTGGCGGGTGCCGGAGGCACTGCTGATCGGTGTGGCCACCGGCATCGTGTCCTTCGCGCCCGCCTCCACCGGGCTGATCGTGCGCAACCACCGCGAGGCCGCCGACGCCGCCCTGCTGCGTGCCGAGCAGACCGCGCTGCTGGCCGAGATGGACCGAGGCCAGGCGGTGACCGCGGAACGGGCCCGGATGGCCCGCGAGTTGCACGACATGGTCGCCAACCACCTCTCCGCGATCGCCATCCACTCCACGGCCGCGCTCTCCCTGGACGACCCGGCGACCACCCGGCAGGCGCTCGGCGTCATCCGCGAGAACAGCGTCGAGGGACTGGCCGAGATGCGACGGCTGATCGGCATCCTGCGGGACGACGGCGGGGACACCGAACCGGCCGCCGTCCCCACCCTCGACGGGCTCGCCGCGCTGGTGGACGGCGCCCGCGCCAACGGGCTCGACGTCACCCTGGAGACGGTGCCCGGCGAGGGGCTGCCGGCGCCGGTCGAGCTCGCCGCGTACCGGATCGTGCAGGAGTCGCTCACCAACGCGCTCAAGCACGCCTCGCGGGGGACGGTACGGGTCTGGCTCACCCGGCACGACGACGTCCTGAGCATCCGGGTGACCAGCCCGTACGGCGACCGGGAGGCCCCGCGCGCCCCCGGCTCGGGTGCCGGTCTGGTCGGCATGCGGGAGCGGGCCGCACTGCTGCACGGCACCATCGAGGCCGGACCCGTCGCGGATCCCGGCTCCACGGGCGGCAAGATCTGGACCGTACGGGCCACCCTGCCCCTCACCGAAGGAGACCTCTCATGATCCGCGTCCTCGTCGCCGAGGACCAGTCCGCCGTCCGTGCGGGACTGGTGCTGATCCTGGGCAGCGCACCGGACATCGAGGTGGTCGGGGAGGCCGCGGACGGCGAGCGGGCGGTCGCGCTGGCCCGGGAACTGCGGCCCGACCTGGTGCTGATGGACGTTCAGATGCCGCGCATGGACGGGGTGACGGCCACCCGGCTGGTGGTCGCCGAGCAACTCGCCGACGTGCTCGTGCTGACCACCTTCGATCTGGACGAGTACGTGTTCGGGGCGCTGCGCGCGGGGGCCGCCGGGTTCCTGCTGAAGAACACGGAGGCGAAGGACCTCCTCGCCGCCGTGCGCACGGTGGCGGGCGGCGAGGGGATCGTCGCCCCGGCCGTCACCCGGCGGCTGATCGCGGAGTTCGCCGCGAAGCCGGTCCGGGAGCCGGCCGCCGATCCGGCGGTACTCGAGGACCTCACCCGGCGCGAGCGCGAGGTGCTGTCCTGTCTCGGCGAGGGGCTGTCCAACGCGGCGGTCGCGGAGCGGCTGGACATGGCCGAGGCCACGGTGAAGACGCATGTCAGCCGCCTGCTGGGCAAGCTGGGGCTGCGCAGCCGGGTGCAAGCGGCGGTGCTCGCGCAGGAGTTGGGGATCTAGTTCCTTCCTCAACTACAGCCCGTAGCACTGGTCCAGACCTATTGACCTATGGTCCAGACCTTTCTATTCTCGCGGCACTGCGGGCATGAGGCTCAGCATGCCCACGACACATCCCCACATAAGGAGGCGCGCATGCGCTTCAGACACAAAGCAGCGGCGCTCGTCGCGGCCCTGGCGCTTCCCCTCGCCGGATTGGTCGGGCTCGCGAGTCCCGCCCAGGCGGCCACCAGCGCGACGGCCACCTTCGCCAAGACCTCGGACTGGGGCACCGGCTTCGGCGGCAAGTGGACCGTGAAGAACACCGGCACCACGACCATCAACTCCTGGAACGTCGAGTGGGACTTCCCCTCCGGCACCAAGGTCACCTCCGCCTGGGACGCCACGGTCACCAACTCCGGTGACCACTGGACCGCCAAGAACGTCGGCTGGAACGGCACCCTCGCCCCCGGGGCGTCGGTCTCCTTCGGCTTCAACGGCAGCGGCCCCGGCTCCCCGTCCAACTGCAAGCTCAACGGCGGCAGCTGCGACGGCACCTCCGTCCCCGGCGACAAGGCACCCTCGGCGCCCGGAACGCCCACCGCGTCGGGCATCACCGACACCTCGGTGAAGCTGTCCTGGTCGGCGGCGACCGACGACAAGGGCGTCAAGAACTACGACGTCCTGCGCGACGGCGCCAAGGTCGCCACGGTCACCGGCACCACCTACACCAACACCGGCCTGACCGCCGGCACCGACTACTCCTACACCGTCCAGGCCCGTGACACCGCCGACCAGACCGGCCCGGTCAGCGGCGCGGTCGCGGTCCGCACCACCGGCGGCGGGGGCGGCAACCCGGACCCCGGCGGCGAGGTCAAGCTCGGCTACTTCACCAACTGGGGCGTCTACGGGCGCAACTACCACGTGAAGAACCTGGTCACCTCCGGCTCCGCCGAGAAGATCACGCACATCAACTACGCCTTCGGCAACGTCCAGGGCGGCAAGTGCACCATCGGTGACGCCTATGCCGACTACGACAAGGCGTACACCGCCGCCCAGTCCGTCGACGGCGTCGCCGACACCTGGGACCAGCCGCTGCGCGGCAACTTCAACCAGCTGCGCAAGCTGAAGGCCCAGTACCCGCACATCAAGGTGCTGTTCTCCTTCGGCGGCTGGACCTGGTCCGGCGGCTTCCCCGACGCCGTGAAGAACCCGGCCGCCTTCGCCAAGTCCTGCCACGACCTGGTCGAGGACCCGCGCTGGGCCGACGTCTTCGACGGCATCGACCTGGACTGGGAGTACCCCAACGCCTGTGGTCTCAGCTGTGACACCACCAGCGCCCCGAACGCCTTCAGCACCATGATGAAGGCCATGCGGGCCGAGTTCGGCGACGACCTGGTCACCGCCGCCGTCACCGCCGACGCCTCCGACGGCGGCAAGATCGAGGCCGCCGACTACGGCGCCGCGGCGCAGTACATCGACTGGTACAACGTGATGACGTACGACTTCTTCGGCGCCTGGGCGAAGAACGGCCCCACCGCCCCGCACTCGCCGCTGACCTCGTACGACGGCATCCCGCAGCAGGGCTTCAACTCCGCCGAGGCGATCGCCGGGTTCAAGGCGGCGGGCGTGCCCTCCGGCAAGCTGCTCCTCGGCATCGGCTTCTACGGCCGCGGCTGGACCGGCGTCACCCAGTCCGCGCCCGGCGGCACGGCCACCGGCCCGGCGACGGGCACGTACGAGGCGGGCATCGAGGACTACAAGGTCCTCAAGAACAGCTGCCCGGCCACCGGCACCGTCGCCGGCACCGCCTATGCGCACTGCGGCAGCAACTGGTGGTCCTACGACACCCCGGCCACCGTCAAGTCGAAGATGGACTGGGCCGAGCAGCAGAAGCTCGGCGGCGCCTTCTTCTGGGAGTTCAGCGGCGACACCGCCAACGGTGAGCTGGTGAGCGCGATCGACAGCGGTCTGAAGTAGGACCCGGCACGTTCCGAACCTCGTCCGCCCTCCCCCGTACTTCCCCTGGGGGAGGGCGCACGTGGTTACGCCACGTTCACCCGCTGTCCGGGCGGGGCCGCCTCCAGCCACGCGAGAAACCCGGTCAGCGCGTCCTCGCTCATCGCCAGCTCGAGCCGCGTGCCCCGGTGCAGACAGGCCAGGACGACGGCGTCGGAGAGCAGCGCCAGCTCCTCCTCGCCGTCGGGGACGCGGCGGCCGGCCACCTCGATCGCGGAGCGCTCCAGGACGCGGCGCGGGCGCGGGGAGTACGAGAAGACGCGGTACCACTCGACCCGGTCGCCGTTGTAGCGGGCCACCCCGTAGGACCAGCCCTTGCCGCCGCCGTCGCCCTCTTTGGGGGCCTCCCAGCGCAGGGAGCAGTCGAAGGTGCCGCCCGACCGCTGGATCAGCCGGCGGCGCAGACCGAAGACGAAGAGTCCGATCACCACCAGGGCGACGACAATTCCGCACACAGTCAGAGCGAGGGCCATCGACACCGACCTCCTCGTCTCCTAGGTAACGGAACGGAAAAAACACCCGGATCTGCCTCAGCCGCGGCCGGGTCCGGATGGCTCCGGTCCCAGCCGCGGCTGAGTGACGTCATGACACGACGCTATCGCACAGTGCTGTGGATCAGCGTCCCGCCGCCGCGCGCAGTCGGACGTCCGCGCGACGCTCGGCGTGGGCGTCGCCCTCCGCCTTCGCGCGCTCGAGCTCCCGCTCCGCGCTCTGGACATCGATCTCGTCCGACAGCTCGGCGATCTCGGCCAGCAGCGACAGCTTGTTGTCGGCGAACGAGATGAAACCGCCGTGCACCGCGGCGACGACCGTCCCACCGTCACTCGTACGAATGGTCACCGGGCCCGACTCCAGCACACCGAGCAGCGGCTGGTGACCGGGCATGACGCCGATGTCGCCGGACGTGGTGCGCGCGACGACCAGAGTGGCCTCGCCGGACCAGACCTCTCGGTCGGCCGCGACCAGCGCGACGTGCAGATCAGCAGCCAAGGTGGCTCCTCGGGTCACCACCCGGCGGGAGAGCCGGGTGTTGGTTACAAGTCTAAGGGGCGTGACGGAGGGGGCGGGACGCGCCCGCCCCCTCCGGTGTGAGCCCTGGGGCTCACGGTGAGCGCGAGGCTCAGGAGACGCCGAGCTCCTTCGCGTTCTTCTTCAGGTCCTCGATGCCACCGCACATGAAGAACGCCTGCTCCGGGAAGTGGTCGTACTCACCGTCGCAGATCGAGTTGAACGCGGCGATCGACTCCTCCAGCGGCACGTCCGAACCGTCCACGCCGGTGAACTGCTTGGCGACGTGGGTGTTCTGGGACAGGAAGCGCTCCACGCGACGGGCACGGTGGACGACGAGCTTGTCCTCCTCGCCGAGCTCGTCGATACCGAGGATCGCGATGATGTCCTGCAGGTCCTTGTACTTCTGCAGGATGCTCTTCACCCGCATCGCGGCCTGGTAGTGGTCCGCCGCGATGTACCGCGGGTCGAGGATGCGGGACGTCGAGTCCAGCGGGTCCACGGCCGGGTAGATGCCCTTCTCGGAGATCGGACGGGAGAGCACCGTCGTCGCGTCGAGGTGGGCGAAGGTGGTGGCCGGGGCCGGGTCGGTCAGGTCGTCCGCGGGGACGTAGATCGCCTGCATCGAGGTGATCGAGTGACCACGGGTCGAGGTGATGCGCTCCTGGAGGAGACCCATCTCGTCGGCCAGGTTCGGCTGGTAGCCCACCGCGGAGGGCATGCGGCCGAGCAGGGTCGACACCTCGGAGCCCGCCTGGGTGAAGCGGAAGATGTTGTCGATGAAGAACAGCACGTCCTGCTTCTGGACGTCGCGGAAGTACTCGGCCATGGTCAGGCCGGCCAGCGCGACGCGCAGACGGGTGCCCGGCGGCTCGTCCATCTGACCGAAGACCAGCGCGGTCTTGTCGATGACGCCGGACTCGCTCATCTCGTCGATGAGGTCGTTGCCCTCACGGGTGCGCTCACCGACACCGGCGAACACGGAGACACCGTCGTGGTTGTTGGCGACGCGGTAGATCATCTCCTGGATGAGCACCGTCTTGCCGACGCCGGCACCGCCGAACAGACCGATCTTGCCGCCCTTGACGTACGGGGTCAGCAGGTCGATGACCTTGACGCCGGTCTCGAACATCTCGGTCTTCGACTCGAGCTCGTCGAAGTTCGGCGCCTTGCGGTGGATCGGCCAGCGCTCACCGGTGTAGGTCTCGTCGACGTTCAGCACCTCACCGAGGGTGTTGAACACCTTGCCCTTGGTGAAGTCGCCGACGGGGACGGAGATGGCCGTGCCCGTGTCGGTCACCGGGGCCTGGCGGACCAGGCCGTCGGTGGGCTGCATGGAGATGGTGCGGACCAGGCCGTCACCCAGGTGCTGGGCGACCTCCAGGGTCAGCGTCTTCAGCTCGCCCGCCTTCGCCGGGTCGGCGACCTCGACGTGGAGGGCGTTGTAGATCTCCGGCATCGCGTCGACGGGGAACTCCACGTCGACGACCGGGCCGATGACCCGGGCGACGCGGCCCGTGGCCGTCGCGGTCTCAACAGTGGTGGTCATTAGTTGTCACTCCCCGCGTTCGCGTCGGCCAGGGCACTGGCGCCACCGACGATCTCGCTGATTTCCTGGGTGATTTCGGCCTGGCGGGCCGCGTTGGCAAGACGGGAGAGCGTGTTGATCAGCTCGCCCGCGTTGTCGGTGGCCGACTTCATCGCGCGCCGCGTGGCGGCGTGCTTGGAGGCGGCCGACTGGAGCAGCGCGTTGTAGATGCGGCTCTCGACGTAGCGCGGCAGCAGGGCGTCGAGGACGTCCTCCGCCGACGGCTCGAAGTCGAACAGCGGAAGGATCTCGTCCTTCGTCGCCGACTCCGCGGCCACCTCGTCGAGGCGCAGCGGCAGCAGCCGGGAGTCGACCGCCGTCTGCGTCATCATCGAGACGAACTCGGTGTAGACGATGTGGAGCTCGTCCACGCCGCTCTCCGCCGTCTCCTTCTCGATGGCCTCGATCAGCGGCGCCGCTACCTTCTTGGCGTCCGCGTAGGAGGGCTCGTCGGTGAAGCCCGCGAACGACTCCGCGACCTTGCGCTCACGGAAGTTGTAGTGGGCCAGACCGCGCCGGCCGACGATGTACGTGTCGACCTGCCTGCCGTCGCGCTCGAGGCGCTCGGTCAGCTGCTCCGCCGCCTTGATGGCGTTGGAGTTGAAGGCGCCGGCCAGACCGCGGTCGCTCGTGAGGAGCAGGACCGCGGCACGGGTCGGGTCCTCCGCCTCCGTGGTGAGCGGGTGCTTGGTGTTCGACCCGGTACCGACCGCCGTGACCGCGCGGGTCAGTTCCTGCGCGTACGGCGTGGAGGCCGCCACCTTGCGCTGCGCCTTGACGACGCGCGAGGCGGCGATCATCTCCATCGCCTTGGTGATCTTCTTGGTCGCGGTGACGGATCGGATGCGACGCTTGTAGACCCGGAGCTGGGCTCCCATGAGTCAGGTCCCTTCCTTACGTCACTTGGCGGTGGACGGGGCGTCCTCGCCGAGCAGCCTGCCGTCCGAGGTCTCGAACTGCTTCTTGAACGCGGTGATCGCCTCGGCGATGGCCTGCAGGGTGTCGTCGGACATCTTGCCGCCCTCGCGGATGGAGGTCATCAGGCCCTGCTCCTGGCGGTGCAGGTACTCGAGGAGCTCCTTCTCGAAGCGGCGGATGTCGGCGACCGGCACCTCGTCCATCTTGCCGGTGGTGCCGGCCCAGACGGAGACGACCTGGTCCTCGGTGGCCATCGGCTGGTACTGGTCCTGCTTCAGCAGCTCGACCATGCGCTGGCCGCGCTCCAGCTGCGACTTCGACGCGGCGTCCAGGTCGGAACCGAAGGCGGCGAACGCCTCCAGCTCACGGAACTGGGCGAGGTCCACGCGCAGTCGGCCGGAGACCTGCTTCATGGCCTTGTGCTGGGCGGAGCCACCGACGCGGGAGACCGAGATACCGACGTTCAGGGCCGGACGCTGACCGGCGTTGAACAGGTCGGACTCCAGGAAGCACTGGCCGTCGGTGATGGAGATGACGTTGGTCGGGATGAACGCCGAGACGTCGTTGGCCTTGGTCTCGACGATCGGCAGACCCGTCATCGAACCGGCGCCCTCGGCGTCGGAGAGCTTGGCGCAGCGCTCCAGCAGACGGGAGTGCAGGTAGAAGACGTCGCCGGGGTAGGCCTCGCGGCCCGGCGGGCGGCGCAGCAGCAGCGACACGGCGCGGTAGGCGTCGGCCTGCTTCGACAGGTCGTCGAAGATGATCAGGACGTGCTTGCCCTCGTACATCCACTGCTGGCCGATGGCCGAGCCGGTGTACGGCGCCAGGTACTTGAAGCCGGCCGGGTCGGACGCCGGGGCGGCCACGATGGTCGTGTACTCCAGCGCGCCGTTCTCCTCCAGCGCGCCGCGGACCGACGCGATGGTCGAGCCCTTCTGGCCGATGGCGACGTAGATGCAGCGGACCTGCTTGCTCGGGTCGCCGGTGCGCCAGTTGTCACGCTGGTTGATGATCGTGTCGACGGCCAGCGCGGTCTTGCCGGTCTGGCGGTCGCCGATGACCAGCTGACGCTGACCACGGCCGATCGGCGTCATGGCGTCGACGGCCTTGTAGCCGGTCTCCATCGGCTCGTGCACCGACTTGCGCTGCATGACGGTGGGGGCCTGCAGCTCGAGGGCGCGGCGGCCCTCGGTCTCGATCTCGCCGAGGCCGTCGATCGGGTTGCCGAGGGGGTCGACCACACGGCCGAGGTAGCCCTCGCCCACCGCGACCGACAGGACCTCGCCGGTGCGGGTGACCGGCTGGCCCTCCTCGACGCCGCTGAACTCACCGAGGATGACGCAACCGATCTCGCGCTCCTCGAGGTTGAGGGCGAGGCCGAGGGTGCCGTCCTCGAACTTCAGCAGTTCGTTGGCCATGGCCGAGGGGAGGCCCTCGACCTTCGCGATGCCGTCGCCGGCAAGGGTGACCGTACCGACCTCCTCGCGCGAGGCCGCGTCCGGCTTGTACGACTGGACGAAGTTCTCCAGCGCGTCCCGGATCTCCTCCGGCCGGATCGTGAGCTCCGCCATCTGAGTTCCCTGCTCTCCTTGTTGGGCCCGAAGTTTCACTTGGGGGGTATTCCACGAGTCGGGGACTCCCCCCAAAAAGAGGTGAATCCTCTGCACGGCCCAACCAGGGCCGTCGTAAGTACGTACTGCTTGCTGTGCTGTTGTCGCGCGGAAGTGTCAGCTCGCCAGTCGGCGGCCTGCGTCCTCCAGGCGGTCCGCGATGGAACCGTTGATGACCTCGTCACCGACCTGCACCCGGATTCCGCCGAGGACCTCGGGGTCCACGTCGAGGTTGAGGTGCATCGGGCGGCCGTAGACCTTCGCGAGGGCCGCGCCGAGGCGCTGCTTCTGCGTGTCGCTCAGCGGCACCGCCGAGGTGACGACGGCGACCATCCGGTCCCGCCGGTCGGCGGCGAGCCTGGACAGGGATTCGAGTCCCGCCTCCAGGCTACGTCCCCGCGGCGCGGTGACAAGGCGCGTCACCAGACGCTCGGTGGTCACGTCCGCCCGGCCGCCGAGCAGGCTGCGCAGCAGCTCGCCCTTGGCCGGGGTGGTGGCCGAGCGGTTGGTCAGCGCGGCGCGCAGCTCGGTGTTCGAGGAGACGATCCGGCCGAACCGGAACAGCTCGTCCTCGACGTTGTCGAGCCGGCCCCGCTTCTGCGCGGCGGTGAGGTCGGCGGTGTTCGCCAGCTCCTCCAGCGCGTCCACCACGTCGCGGGACTGCGACCAGCGGGAGCGCACCAGGCCGGCCACCAGGTCCGCGGTGGTACCGCTGACCTGGGTGCCGAGGAGGCGCTGAGCGAGGTCGGCCTTGCCCTGACCGTCCTGCGCCGGGTCGGTGAGGACCCGACGCAGCGACACCTCGCGGTGGAGCAGCGCGGTGACGGCGGCCAGCTCGTCGGCGAGCGAGCCGGCGTCCACGGACGTGGAGTCCGTCAGCGCGTCGAGACGCTCGCGTGCGGCAGCCAGGGCCTCGCGGCTCGCTCCGTTCATCGCGTTGCCTCTGCCTTCGTCGCCTTGTCGTCCAGCTCGTCCAGGAAGCGGTCGATGACGCGGCTCTGCCGGGCGTGGTCCTCGAGGGACTCGCCGACGAGCTTGCCGGCCAGCTGAGTGGCCAGCTGTCCGACGTCCTGGCGCAGCGCGGACGCGGCGGCCTTGCGGTCGGCCTGGATCTGGGCGTGACCGGCGGCGATGATCTCCTCACGCTGCCGCTGGCCTTCCGCGCGCATCTCGGCGATGAGCGTGGCGCCCTGCTCCTGCGCCTCCTGGCGCAGTCGCGCGGCCTCGTGCCGGGCCTCGGCGAGCTGGGCCTTGTACTGCTCGAGGACGCTCTGGGCCTCGGTCTGCGCGGCCTCGGCCTTCTCGATACCGCCCTCGATGGCCTCGCGACGCTCTTCCAGAACCTTGTTGATGTTCGGGAGCAGCTTCTTGGCGAGGAAGCCGAAGACGATGACGAAGGCGATCAGGCCGATGACAAGCTCGGGGATCGGCGGAATGAGAGGGTTCTCACCCTCTGATGCCGCGATCGTGAGCAGCTGGCTCATGTGGGTGCCTTTCGTCTAGTCGGCTGGTCTGTGTCAGCGATCAGTAGCCGTAGACGAACGGCATGACCAGACCGATCAGGGCGAGCGCCTCACAGAAGGCGAAGCCGAGGATCTGGTTGGCACGGATCAGGCCGGCGGCCTCGGGCTGGCGGGCGAGGGCCTGGGTGCCGTTACCGAAGATGATGCCGACGCCGACGCCGGGGCCGATCGCGGCGAGACCGTAACCGATGGAACCGAGGGAACCTTCGACGGCAGCAAGGGTCTGGGACATGCCAGTTCTTCCTTTTCCTTTACGGACCGGTGGGGGTTGGCCACCGGACGACTTGTTGAGGGCGGGCGGTTGCCGGCTCAGTGGTGCTCGGCCAGCGCGCCCTGGATGTAGGTGCACGTCAGCAGGACGAACACGTACGCCTGCAGGGCCTGGATGAACAACTCGAAGGCGGTCATCACGATGACCATCACGAACGAGACACCCGCGTAGGCGATGCCGACGCCGTTCAGCAGGTACCAGCTGGCGATCGTGAAGAGCAGCAGCAGCGTGTGACCGGCGAACATGTTGGCGAACAGTCGCACGGCGTGGGTGAACGGCCGGATCAGCAGGTTCGAGAAGAGCTCGATCAGCATGGCGAGCGGCAGCACCGCGCCGAGCGACTTGTCGTAGCCGGTGACGTTCTTCCAGAAGCCGACGAAGCCGTGCCGCTTGAAGGTGAGCGAGACCCACAGAACGTAGACGATCAGGGCCAGGACCATCGGGTAGGCGATGATCGAGGTGACCGGGAACTGGGCGACCGGAATGATCGACCAGAGGTTCATCATCCACACGAAGAAGAACAGCGAGACCACGAGGGGGACGTACTTCTCGCCCTCCTTCTTGCCGATGGTCTCGTAGACGACACCGCGCCTGATGAAGTCGTAGCCCGCCTCGGCCACCATCTGCAGCTTGCCCGGAACGACCTGCGGCCTGCGGAAGGCGGCCCAGAAGAAGCCGATGACGATGACCGAGCCGAGCAGCGCCAGCAGCATCGTCTTGTTGAAGTACAGGTTGCTGTCCCCGTCGCCCAAGAGGGGCTGGAACAGGAACGAGTGCAGGCCCGGGGAGACCTCTGCGAAGCCGCAGCCGTCAAAGATGTGACAGTCGGTGTCGAAGGCGAGCACCTGTGTCGGGTCAGCACTCACCGCGGGCTCCTTCATCGTGGCGCATGGGTACGGCAACCTCGTTGTGTCGGCGCGGCGCGCGGCCGCGGTTCGGCACGGGACTGGTGTTACGGATGTGGGGGCGGCTGTGGGGCATCTCGCCTCGCGATTGAGCAGGCGTCAGCTCGGATGCCCGCGCCCGCGATGCCGCAGTTGGCACCGGACGATAGCAGGACTTCACGTGCCTCTTTATCCCGGCCCTACCCCTCACGACGAGTGGCCCGTCTTTTCGGGCTTTTCGCTCGACGAGTCGGGTTCGACGTAGAGAATCTTGGACTTCATGTGGGCGCGCGTCTGGGCGGCGATCCAGGCAAGGGTGCCGGCGACCAGCGTGAGCGCGAAGGCCCGGGAGTTGAACAGCGTCGTGTTCTTGAACGCGGCGACGAAGATGAACAACAGAAGAATCTGTGCCGCGTAGAGCATCAGGCCCATCGCCTGAAAGAGGTGCGGAAGCGATTTCGCGGTGCGCTGCAGGATGTAGAGGCCGAGCCCCATGAAGAGGATCACGACGAGCGTCCCCACCACGGCGCCGACCGCCCCCTTGCCGCCGGCGACCACGGCGCTGACGACGGCGGCTACAGCGCCGACGGCAGCCGTGGGCACGGCAGCCTGAAGCAGGATCCGGACGTCATTGGACGGCATGGCGGCAACTCCGCTTTCACACACAGGGGGCAGGTGTCGTCATGGACGAGCGTAATCCCGGGCCGAACGGAGTCCTCGCGCCCAAGAGACCGTCGCACTACGGTCCTTAGGCTCTACCCGGGGGTTCTCGTGAACCGTATCACAAACTATTTGATGAGGTCTTTACCTGCGGGTGTGCTTGCTGTCACACATGAGAGTGACAGTGCGCGTCTGTGCAATTACTGCACCCACTTGTCTGGTAATGGGGCAGTTCGTTCCCCCACGAGTTGGCAATGCTCTAGTCAGATTCTTACCTTGTCCGCGAACGGGGGCCGACGGCGGTCGCCCCGTTGACCCCCGGCACGCCTGGGCCCCCCGAGACGCCGGCGGCGACCGGGACACGCTCGTCCGCCCGTTCCGCTTCCTCCCCGGCCACGGCGGGCCCGGCCTCGGCCGCCGCCACCGCCTTGCGGCGGCGGTAGCGGGGCGGCACGAAGCGCTCGGCCCAGCGCGGGGCGCGCGGTGTGAAGCGCGGCAGCAGGAGCAGGACCAGGCCGATCGCGCTCAGGAAGACGACGCTCAGCACGATCCACATGGACGCGGCGTTCACGGAGTAGGCGAGCGCGCCGAAGGCGATCAGCGCCGAGAAGAAGTACATGATCAGCACCGCGCGGCTGTGCGAGTGCCCGATCTCCAGCAGCCGGTGGTGCAGGTGCCCCCGGTCCGCGGCGAACGGCGACTGGCCGCGCCAGGTGCGCCGGACGATGGCCAGGATCAGGTCGGCGGCCGGGATGGCGATGATGGTCAGCGGCATCAGCAGCGGGATGTAGACGGGCACCATCTGGTGCACGGTGTTGCGCTCGGACCCGGAGAACAGCCGCATCGCGTCCGGGTCCACCTGTCCCGTCACCGAGATCGCGCCCGCCGCCAGCACCAGGCCGATCAGCATCGACCCCGAGTCGCCCATGAAGATCCGGGCGGGGTGCATGTTGTGCGGCAGGAAGCCCAGGCACATGCCCATGAGGATGGCCGCGAACAGCGAGGCGGGCGCCGCCGCCTCGATGCCGTACGAGTACCAGATCCGGTAGGCGTACATGAAGAACGCCGCCGCCGCGATGCACACCACGCCCGCCGCGAGACCGTCGAGGCCGTCCACGAAGTTGACCGCGTTGATGGTGATGACGACCAGCGCCACCGTCAGCAGGGTGCCCTGCCACTGGGTGAGCGCCACGTTGCCGACGCCCGGGACGGGAATCCACAGGATCGTCAGACCCTGCACCACCATCACGCCGGCGGCGATCATCTGTCCGCCCAGCTTGATCAGGGCGTCGATCTCGAACTTGTCGTCCAGGACGCCGATCAGCCAGATCAGGGCGGCTCCGGAGAGCAGGGCCCGCGGCTCGTTGGACTTCTCGAAGACCTCACTCAGGTTGGTGAGGTGGTCGGCGACCAGCAGGCCCGCGCACAGTCCGAAGAACATCGCGATCCCGCCGAGGCGCGGAGTGGGCTCCCGGTGCACGTCACGTGCCCGGATCTCCGGCATCGCCCCCGCCACGATCGCGAATTTCCGTACCGGCCCTGTCAGCAGATACGTCACCGCGGCCGTGATGCAGAGCGTCAGCAGGTATTCACGCACGGGCTTCCCCACAGGTCTCGCTGGCCATTCCCAGCCCACCACCCTAGCGATGCGCGCATACGGTTGGGGACTTCCGGGTAGCGACGATGGTTGCACGTGTGGCTGTGCACGTGCGTGCGGCTACCCCGGCTCAGTCCGGATAGGGCGGGAATTCCGCGACCAGATCCCGTACGTCGTCCCGCGCCGCGGCGGCGTCCGTGCCGCCCCGGAGCACCCCCGCGAGCAGGGTGGCCACCGCCCGCATCTCCCGCTCCCCCATGCCCTGTGTGGTCACGGCCGCGGTGCCCAGGCGCAGCCCGCGGGCGTCGCCGTGCGGCAGCGCACAGCAGTCCAGGACGATACCGGCCGCCGCGAGCCGGCCGCGCGCGGCCTTCCCGTCGACGCCCAGCGGCGCCGGGTCGGCGGTGATCAGATGCGTGTCGGTGCCGCCGGTGGTGACGACCAGCCCCTCGGCCACCAGATGGGCCGCGAGCGTCCGGGCGTTGGCGATCACCTGATGGGCGTACGCGGCGTACGCGGGGGTCGCCGCCTCACCGAACGCGACCGCCTTGGCGGCGATGGTGTGCATCTGCGCGCCGCCCTGCGTGAACGGGAAGACGGCCCGGTCCACCCGTTCGGCCAGTTCGCTCCCGCACAGGACCATGCCGCCGCGCGGCCCGCGCAGCACCTTGTGGGTGGTGGCGCACACGACGTCGGCGTACGGCACCGGACTGGGAGCCGCTCCCCCCGCGACCAGCCCGATCGGGTGGGCGGCGTCCGCGACGAGGTAGGCGCCCACCTCGTCGGCGACGTCGCGGAAGAAGGCGTAGTCGACGTGGCGGGGGTAGGCGATCGAGCCGCACACGATCGCCTTGGGCCGGTGCGTACGGGCCAGGGTGCGCACCTGGTCGTAGTCGATGAGCCCGGTCTCCGCGTCCACTCCGTAGCCGACGAAGTGGAACCAGCGGCCGGAGAAGTTCGCGGGCGAGCCGTGGGTGAGGTGGCCGCCGTACGGCAGGCCCAGCGCGAGGACGGTGTCGCCGGGGCGCAGCAGCGCGGCGTAGGCGGCCAGCACGGCGGAGGAGCCCGAGTGGGACTGCACGTTGGCGTGCTCGGCGCCGAAGAGCTCCCGGGCCCGCTCCACGGCGAGCCGCTCGGCGACGTCGACGATCTCGCAGCCGCCGTGGTGCCGGGCGCCCGGGTACCCCTCGGCGTACTTGTTGGCCAGCGGTGAGCCGAGGGCGGCCAGCACGGCGGGGGACGTGAAGTTCTCGGCGGCGATCAGCTGGAGGGTCGTCGACTGCCGGCGGCGTTCGGCGAGCAGGATCTCGGCCAGCTGGGGATCCTGGCGCAGCAGGATCCCGAGCATGCTGTCATCGGCCTCGCGGACGTCGTGGGTGACCGACATGATGCGCTCCGGGCGTGCGTCGACGGTGACGTACGACCAATGTAGGCCCGGGTGGCCGCAGGCGCCCGCGTTGTGGCGCCGCCGTGGGGGGCCACCCGGGCGCATCGCCGCCTACGTCCGCGCCGCGACCCCCGTCAGCGCCGTCACCACCGGGTCCAGCGCCTGGTGTATCTCGTCCCCGACCGACCGGAAGAACGTCAGCGGCGCCCCGTACGGGTCGTACACCTCGTCCGCCTCCACCGTCGGCGCCAGCAGCCACCCGCGTAGCGCGGCCGCCGCGCGGACCAGGGCGCGCGCCCGGGTGACCAGGCCCTCGTCCAGGGAGGGCAGGGTGGCGGGGTCGATGGCGTTCACCAGGCGGGTGAACTCCTTGAGGGTGAAGGTGCGCAGCCCCGCCGAGTGCCCCATGGAGATGACCTGGGCGCGGTGGTCCCGGGTCGCCGTCAGCACGAGGTCGGCACGGATGACGTGCTCGTCCAGCAGCTCGCGCCCGGTGAAGCCGGCCGCGTCCGCGCCGAAGTCCGCGAGGACCGTCTCCGCGTTCGCCTCCATGGGCGCGCCCTCGTGGCCCCAGGTGCCCGCGCTCTCCACGATGAGGCCGCCGCCCAGCACGCCGAGCCGCTCCGTCACGAAATGCCGGGTCAGCCGCTCGGTGATGGGCGAGCGGCAGACGTTGCCGGTGCTGACGTGGAGGATGCGGAAGCTGTCGCGCGGAAAGCCGAACGTCGTCGTGATCTCCGCGGCGCGTTCCCCGTTGCCTATGCCACGCCCCGTCTCAGGGGCCGTCAATTCGCCACCTCGAGGTCGGGTACCACCTTGCGCAGTTCCTCGGCCGACAGCGCGCCCGCGCGCAGCAGCACGGGCACCTCACGGGTCACGTCGACGATGGACGACGGGACGTTGCCGGGCGTGGGGCCGCCGTCGAGGTAGACGGAGACGGAGTCGCCGAGCATCTGCTGGGCGGCGTCGCAGTCCTCCGGCGCCGGGTGGCCGGTGAGGTTGGCGGAGGAGACGGCCATGGGGCCGAACTCGGTGAGCAGCTCGATGGCGACGGGGTGCAGCGGCATGCGGACGGCGACCGTGCCGCGGGTGTCGCCGAGGTCCCACTGGAGGGACGGCTGGTGCTTGGCGACGAGCGTCAGCGCGCCCGGCCAGAAGGCGTCGACCAGCTCCCAGGCCATCTCCGAGAAGTCGGTGACCAGGCCGTGCAGGGTGTTCGGCGAGCCGATGAGGACGGGCGTGGGCATGTTGCGGCCCCGGCCCTTGGCGTCCAGCAGGTCGGCGACGGCCTCCGAGGAGAAGGCGTCGGCGCCGACGCCGTACACGGTGTCCGTCGGCAGCACCACGAGCTCGCCACGGCGGACGGCGGACGCGGCCTCGCGCAGACCGGTCACACGGTCGGTCGCGTCGTTGGTGTCGTATCGCCGTGCCATTAGCGGGCCTCCTCGTACACGTACTGCGGGGTTGAAGTCTGGGCGGTGATCACGGCAGTGCCTTGCGGGCGGTCGCGAACCGCGGGCGGTTGTTGAGGTCGGGGTGGTCCGCCGCGTCGGCCCAGCCCCGCTCCTCGGTGAAGATCCACGGCACCTGGCCGCCCTGGGTGTCGGCGTGCTCGACGACGACGACCCCGCCGGGGCGCAGCAGGCGGTGGGCGGTGCGCTCCAGGCCGCGGATCAGGTCGAGGCCGTCCTCGCCGGAGAACAGGGCCATCTGCGGATCGTGGTCGCGGGCCTCGGGAGCGACGTACTCCCACTCGGTGAGCGGGATGTACGGCGGGTTGGAGACGACCAGGTCGACCTGGCCGTCGAGGTCCGGGAAGGCCGTCAGGGCGTCTCCCTGGCGAAGCTCGACCCTGGATCCCTCCACGTTCTTCCGCGTCCACTTGAGGGCGTCCTCGGACAGCTCCACGGCGTACACGCGCGAGCGCGGCACCTCCTGGGCGAGCGCGAGCGCGATGGCCCCCGAGCCGGTGCACAGGTCGACGATGCAGGGCTCGACGACGTCCATGGCGCGTACGGCGTCTATGGCCCAGCCGACGACCGACTCGGTCTCGGGGCGGGGCACGAAGACGCCGGGGCCCACCTGGAGCTCCAGGTAGCGGAAGTACGCGCGTCCGGTGATGTGCTGGAGCGGCTCGCGCGCCTCGCGGCGGGCGACGACCTCCCAGTACCGGGCGTCGAAATCCGCGTCCGGCACGGTGTGCAACTCGCCCCGCTTGACGCCGTGCAGATACGCCGCGAGTTCCTCCGCGTCGGTGCGCGGCGAGGGCACGCCGGCGTCGGCCAGTCGCTGGGTGGCCTGGGCCACCTCCGCGAGCAGCACGCTGCGGGGGTTCGGGGGTCGCCCCCCGTGATGTTGCCGCACGCTGGTCCTCCGAGCTGTCTGACGAGGCTGACGCGGGTTACGCGGCAGCGAGCTTGGCCGCCGAGTCCGCGTCGACGCAGGCCTGGATCACCGAGTCGAGGTCGCCGTCCAGGACCTGGTCCAGGTTGTACGCCTTGAAGCCGACACGGTGGTCCGAGATGCGGTTCTCCGGGAAGTTGTACGTACGGATCTTCTCGGAGCGGTCGACGGTGCGGACCTGGCTGCGCCGGGCGTCCGCGGCCTCCTTCTCCGCCTCCTCCTGCGCCGCCGCGAGCAGCCTCGAGCGCAGGATACGCATCGCCTGCTCCTTGTTCTGCAGCTGGCTCTTCTCGTTCTGGCAGGAGGCGACGACTCCGGTGGGAATGTGCGTGATGCGCACGGCGGAGTCGGTGGTGTTGACGGACTGGCCGCCGGGGCCGGAGGACCGGTAGACGTCGATGCGCAGGTCGTTCGGGTTGATCTCGACGTCGATCTCCTCGGCCTCGGGCGTGACGAGCACGCCGGCCGCGGAGGTGTGGATGCGGCCCTGGGACTCGGTCGCGGGCACCCGCTGCACGCGGTGCACCCCGCCCTCGTACTTCAGCCGCGCCCAGACGCCCTGACCGGGCTCGGTGGCGCCCTGGCCGCCCTTGGTCTTCACGGCGACCTGGACGTCCTTGTAGCCGCCCAGCTCGGACTCGGTGGCGTCGATGATCTCGGTCTTCCAGCCGACCCGCTCGGCGTAGCGCAGGTACATGCGCAGCAGGTCCCCGGCGAAGAGCGCCGACTCGTCGCCGCCCGCCCCGGCCTTGATCTCCAGGATGACGTCCTTGTCGTCGCTGGGGTCGCGCGGGACGAGCAGCAGCCGGAGCTTCTCGGTGAGCTCCTCGCGCCGCTTGTCCAGCTCCTTGACCTCGGCGGCGAAGTCCGGGTCGTCGGCGGCCAGCTCGCGAGCGGTGTCGACGTCGTCGCCGGTCTGCTTCCAGGAGCGGAACGTGGCGACGATCGGGGTGAGCTCGGCGTACCGCTTGTTCAGCTTGCGCGCGTTGGCCTGGTCGGAGTGGACCGACGGGTCGGCGAGCTTCTTCTCCAGGTCGGCGTGCTCGGCGACGAGTTCCTCGACGGCCTCGAACATCTTGGGCTCCTGCTTACTGCTTGGGAAGGGGAAGGCGGGCGACCAAAAACGCCGGTCCCGGCGCTCCCCCGGCTGGGGGCGCGGCCGTGGACCGGCGATTGGGGGCTCGCTACTTCTTGGAGCCGGCGGCAGCCTTGCCGAAGCGGGCCTCGAAGCGGGCCACACGGCCACCGGTGTCGAGGATCTTCTGCTTACCCGTGTAGAACGGGTGGCACTCGGAGCAGACCTCGGCCCGGATGGTGCCGGACTCGATGGTGCTGCGGGTGGTGAACGACGCGCCACAGGTGCAGCTGACCTGCGTCTCGACGTACTCGGGGTGGATGTCGCGCTTCAAGGTGTCTCCTACTGTTCCGGGAGGGCGCCGGGTCGCCGCCGCGGGATGCGGGAGCGTGAACCGGAGCCGACGTACCAGTCTGCCAGGACTGGGGTCTTCTCCCAAAACCGGGGGTCGCGGTCGTCTATTCCCCACGCCGTTCCCGACACCTCTACGGGGCGCTGTTCACCACGCCGTTGGCGCCGCCCGACGCGGTGCCTTCCGTGGCCGCCGCCGGAATCGGCTCGTCGTTCTTCAGGGCCGTCCACACCTGTTCGGCCTGGGTTTTCGCCACCAGGACGCGGTTGGCGTCCGCGGGGTCGTAGATCACCGGCATGGTGACCATGTGCATGTTGGCGGGGCCGATGCCCTTGAGGCCGCTCGCGAAGGACATCAGGGAGTTCACCGAGCCCAGGTCGGAGTCGGTGGTGACGGTCTTGGTGGCGGTGTCGGCGATGTCGTACAGCTTCTTGGGGTTGCCGAGCAGGCCGATGTCCTTGACCTGGTCGACCAGCGCCTTGACGAAGGCCTGCTGGAGCTGGATGCGGCCGAGGTCGGAGCCGTCGCCGACGCCGTGCCGGGTGCGGACCAGGCCGAGGGCCTGCTCGCCGTCGAGCGTGTGGGTGCCGGCCGGCAGGTCGAGGTGACTGTCGGGGTCCTTGATGGCCTCGGTGGTGGTGACGTCGACGCCGCCGAGGTCGTCGATGAGCTGCTGGAAGCCGGTGAAGTCGACCTCCAGGTAGTGGTCCATGCGCAGGCCGCTGACCGACTCGACGGTCTTCACGGCACACGCCGCGCCGCCCGTGGAGTAGGCGGAGTTGAACATCACGTCGGTGGCGGCGGCGTGCTCGCCGCCGTCGGTGTCGGTGCATTCGGGGCGGTCGATGAGGGTGTCGCGCGGGATGGAGACCACGCTGGCCTTCTTGTGGCCCTTGTAGACGTGCACGACCATCGCCGTGTCGGAGCGGGCGGTGCCGTCGTCGGTGCCGCCGCCGAGCTTCTTGTTGCCGCCGGAGCGGGTGTCCGAGCCGAGGACGAGGATGTTCTCGGAGCCGTTGTCGGCCTTCGCCGGCCGGTCGGTGCCGAGGGCCTGGTCGATGTCGACGCTCGTGAGGTTGCCGTTGAGCTTGAAGAACAGGACCCCGGCTCCGGTGCCGCCCAGCACGAGAACGCCCGCGGCGGTCCAGGCCGTGACCAGCAGGGCTTTGCGTCGCTTGTCGCGGGGCCTGCGGCGGCGGCCCTTGCCGCGGCGGCGCGACCCGGCGGCTCCGGACTCCCCCGGTATGCCGGGTTGCGGCGTGCTCTCGGCGGACATGTGCTCCTCGGTTCTCGTTGCGGTCGGGTACCCCCTGGGTGCGATGCCGTGTGCGGTCGGTCAAAACCCGTACGGCACCATCGTCGCTCCGTTCGGTACGACGGAGAAACCGGGGAAAGAGTTGCACAACGGTCTGTGGCGGCCGGGTGGAGCGACGGTCACACAGCGTGTTCGAAGTGCTGCGTCCCGCTCCGCTGACCTGCGGTTACCTCTCAGGCTCGGCAGGTGTTCGCAGTCGGTTACCGAGCGCACGCGTGTGGCGAAGATCGCAGTGTGTCACCGTGCGAAGGGCCGCCCCCGAAGGGGCGGCCCTGGGCTCCACCACGGTGCTACCGGTCGGATCAGCCGAGGAGGTCGAAGGCCCCCCAGCCGCCGCCGACCCGGACCCGGCTCGCGAACGTCGCCGAGGCCGAGCCGGTGCCCTTGTACAGCCACATCACACCGGAGGTGTCGCGGGCCAGCAGGTCGGGCCTGCCGTCGCCGGTGACGTCACCGGCGGTGGCGAAGGCGTCGTACGTGTTCCAGCCGCCGCCGACCCGGATGCGCTTGCCGAGCGCCGGCGAGGCTACGCCGGTGCCCGGGTAGAGCCACAGCACGCCGGAGCCGTCCCGCGCCAGCAGGTCGGGCTTGCCGTCGCGGTTGTAGTCGCCCTTGCCGGTGATGGTGTAGCTCGACCAGCCGCCGCCGATCCGGACGCGGGTGCCGAACAGCCCGTCGCCCTTGCCCGGGTAGAGCCACAGGACGCCGTACTTGTCCTTGGCCACCAGGTCGGGGCGGGCGTCGCCGGAGAGGTCGCCCGGAACGCGGATGTCCTTCATCACGTTCCAGCCGCCGCCGACGCGGATCGACTCGTAGCGGTCGTCCCCGTTGAACGCGAAGTCGTACAGGACGCCGTCCGGCGTGCGGTAGAGGTAGTCCTGGAAGAAGTCGCGGTTCAGGTCGGCCTGGCGCACCAGGCTCAGCCCGCCCCAGTCGCCCAGGGCGACGCGGTCGGCCAGGTAGGGCCACCGGTTGCCGAGGGAGTAGTACTCGTAGGCCTCGCCGCCGGGGGTGCGGGCGAACAGGTCCGCGAGGCCGTCGAAGTCGAGGTCGGCGTCGTCGACGCGCGCGTTGATCGCGCCGACGTAGGAACGGGTCTTGGCGAAGACGCTGTGGGCCCCCTTCGCGACGCAGTCCTTGACGCCCCAGGACACGACACCGGCGATGCGGCCGTTCACCACGAGCGGGCCGCCGGAGTCGCCGTTGCACGGGGAGACCGTGCCGGCGTCCTGGCCGGAGGCCGGGTCGCCGGCGCAGGCCATCCGGCCGGGCTGGAAGTCGGAGCCCCAGTAGGAGGTGCAGGACGCGTCCGACCGCATCGGCACGGTCGCCTTCTTCAGAGTCAGCGAGATGACCTCGCTGGTGGAGCTGGTGCGCCCCCAGCCGTACACCGTCGCCGGGGTGCCGTTCGCGTACGAGACGGTGTCGGAGCTCGATGTCGGCTGCAGCGTCTTGTACGGCAGCGCCTCGCTCAGCGTCAGCACCGCGACGTCACCGGCCAGGGTGGCCGTGTCGTACGTGGGCTCGACCCACTGGCGCCAGACGCCGGCGACCCGGCCGCCGTGCAGGTCGTCGTCGTCCGGCAGCCGGTCGGTGCCGGCGACGACGGCGCCGTGCGTCGCCCAGTCGAGGCCGGACACGCAGTGCGCCGCGGTCAGCACCTTCGCCGGGGCCACCAGGGTGCCGCCGCAGAAGTAGCCGTCGTCGTCGGCCGGGTCCTGGGTGCCCTTGTCGTCGTAGTAGTGCAGCTGCACCATCCACGGCGCCTCGGCGATGGTCGCGCCCGTCCCGCCGATGATCTTCGGGTCGGCGGTGCCGGACGGAGTCTCGGGGCCCGCGTCCGCCTCGGGGTCCGCGTCCGCCCCCTGCTTCGCGCCGGGCACGGCCGCGGTGCCGTCCTGGAGCGCGGTCTTGGAGCCCTGGATCCGCTCCAGCAGCTCGGCCTGGGAGGCGCCCGCCTTCTCGGTGACCGCAGGCTGGGGCGGTACGGGGGCGGCGCCGGACGCCTGGGCGGGGGTGGTCGCGAGGACCGCGCCCGAGAGGGCGAGTGCGGCGACGGCCGCGGGAAGAGCCAGGTGGGCTCTTCGAGGGGTGGATGTCACTCGGGTCTCCTGTCACCGTCGGTGTGCTGACAGGAGAGAAGAACCGGCGGACGCGGACCCGCCGGAGGCAGCACTGACCTCCCCGTGGGCGTATCCGAAAACACGTTCCCCCCCCCACTGCAGCGCGCTGATCCTACAAGGCAGAAGTCCCGCCCCGTCACCTGCGTGACGGGGCGGGACTTCGGTCCGCGCCGCAGTGGGGCGGAGGCGGCTCAGTCGCCGTTGCCGGGCGTCGGAGTCGTCTTCTGGATCTGCAGCAGGAACTCGGCGTTCGACTTGGTCTGCTTCATCTTGTCGAGGAGCAGCTCGATCGCCTGCTGCTGGTCGAGCGCGTGCAGCACGCGGCGCAGCTTCCAGGTGATGGCGAGCTCGTCGCTGCCGAGCAGGATCTCTTCCTTGCGGGTGCCGGACGCGTCGACATCCACCGCCGGGAAGATGCGCTTGTCGGCGAGCTTCCGGTCGAGCTTGAGCTCGGCGTTGCCGGTGCCCTTGAACTCCTCGAAGATGACCTCGTCCATGCGGGACCCGGTGTCCACCAGGGCGGTGGCGAGGATGGTCAGCGAACCGCCGTCCTCGATGTTGCGGGCCGCACCGAAGAAGCGCTTCGGCGGGTACAGGGCGGTCGAGTCGACACCACCGGACAGGATGCGGCCGGAGGCCGGGGCGGCGAGGTTGTACGCACGGCCCAGACGCGTGATCGAGTCGAGCAGGACGACCACGTCGTGGCCCAGCTCCACCAGGCGCTTGGCGCGCTCGATGGCGAGCTCGGCGACCGTGGTGTGGTCCTCGGCCGGACGGTCGAAGGTCGAGGAGATGACCTCGCCCTTGACCGACCGCTGCATGTCGGTGACCTCTTCCGGACGCTCGTCGACCAGGACGACCATCAGGTGGCACTCGGGGTTGTTGTGCGTGATCGCGTTGGCGATCGCCTGCATGATCATGGTCTTGCCGGTCTTCGGCGGGGCCACGATCAGACCGCGCTGGCCCTTACCGATCGGCGCGACGAGGTCGATGATGCGGGTGGTGAGGACGCCGGGGTCCGTCTCCAGACGGAGGCGGTCCTGCGGGTACAGCGGCGTCAGCTTGTTGAACTCCGGCCGTCCGCGGCCGTGTTCGGGCGCCATGCCGTTGACGGAGTCCAGGCGCACCAGCGCGTTGAACTTCTCGCGGCGCTCGCCCTCCTTGGGCTGGCGCACGGCACCGGTGAGGTGGTCGCCCTTGCGCAGCCCGTTCTTGCGGACCTGGGCGAGAGAGACGTACACGTCGTTGGGACCGGGCAGGTAGCCGGAGGTCCGGATGAACGCGTAGTTGTCGAGGATGTCGAGGATGCCGGCGACCGGGATGAGGACGTCGTCCTCGTTGATCTGCGGCTCCTGCACCCCCTCGTCGCGCCCACGGCGGCCACGGCGGTCCCGGTAGCGGCCGCGACGGCCGCGACGGCCGCCCTCGAAGTCGTCGTCGTCCTGCTGCTGGCGGTCGGGGCCGCCGCCCTGCTGCCGGCGCTGCTGGCCGCCGCCCTGGTTCTGCTGGTCGTCGCCCTTGTTGCGGCGGTCGCGTCCGCGGTCCCGGTCACCGCGGTCACGGTCACCACGGTCACGGTCGCGATCGCGATCGCCGCGGTCACGGCGGTCGCGACGGCGGCCCTCGCCGCCGTCACCGTCGGAGCGGGCGTCGCCCTGCCCCTGCTGGTGACCCTGGCCCTGCGACTGCTGCTGGGCGGAGGAATCGGCCTTCGGCTCGCTCTTCGTCTCGACGGCCACCGTCTCGGTGGCGGCGGACGGGCTGCCCGCGTCGGCGGTGGCCCGGCGACGACGGCGCTCGGAGGGGGCCTCGTCGGCGGGGGCGGCGGCCTGGTCGGCCGAGGGCGCGACCTTGGGCGACGGCTGACCGGGGATGTCGATCTGCTGCTGGGCGGCGCTCTTGTCGGCGACCGCCTTCTCCGCCTTCTTCTCGGCCTTGCCGGCCTTCGCCGCCTTCTCGGCGGGGGCCTCGTCGCCCGTACGGGACCGGGAGGTGCTGCGGCGCTTCGGCTTGGTCTCGCCGGCGGCGTCCGCCGCGTCGGGCGCGGCCTTGGCGGGGGCTCCTCCCGCGGCCTGCGCCTCCTTGATGACCTCGATCAACTGGCTCTTGCGCATACGCGCGGTGCCCCTGATGCCGAGGCCGGATGCGACCTGTTGCAGCTCGGCCAGCACCATGCCCTCGAGGCCGGTACCGCGGCGCCGCCGGGAGCCGGCACCGGTGGCAGGCGCGGAGGCGTCCGTGGAGGGCGCGGCAGCGGTCTCCTCGACACGTGCGCCCATCAGATCGGTGGTGTCGCTCACGAAGGGTCCTTCCCTGGAGCGGACGTCGGCCTGTCTGGCTCGGCGACCGGTTGTGCTGTCCGGCTTCGGTCCTTGCTGTGTGAACCGTGCCGGGGCGGTGGTCCGCCTGAACGGCGGAAGAGATATCTGGTGATGGCGCTTCCCCTAGCCGTGGCACCCAGTGGCTGTGTCCTGCGGCGTGGTCGCACCGGTTCCGAAACTCCCCCAGAGGGGGTGCCCCCACCGGTGGGCCGCTCAGTGTCCGCGTCGGCCGTACTGATCACGTACGACGTCCACTACACAATGCGGCTTGGGGGGCTCCCGGAAGAATGTCTGTCCCGGACGGGGACACGAGGCACCTCGCCATGGTGGGGTCGGGTGCAGACTTGAGGTTAACACTACCGGATCCAACAAACATTCCCCCTCTCGAAATCCGGCAACCGTGTGTCAGGTCGCCAGTGGCAGGACGCTCGCGCCCTGCTGGTCCAGGCCGAGCCGGTTGGCCGCCCAGTCCGTCCCGGCCAGCGCCTCGACCTTGTCGGCCGTGTCGGCGTCGGCCAGCGCCATCACCGTGGGTCCGGCACCCGAGATCACCGCGGGGACGCCGTCGCCGCGCAGCCGTTCCACCAGTGCCGCGCTCTCCGGCATGGCCGGGGCGCGGTACTCCTGGTGCAGCCGGTCCTCGGTGGCCGGCAGCAGCAGCTCGGGGCGCCTGGTGAGCGCCTCGACGAGCAGCGCGGCGCGGCCGGCGTTGGCGGCGGCGTCGACGTGCGGGACGCTGCGCGGGAGCAGTCCTCGCGCGGTCTGGGTCAGTACCGGTTTTCCGGGCACGAAAACCACCGGAACGATGGAATCGGCGGGCTCCATCCTGATCGCCCGGGCGGCGCCGGACTCCATCCAGGACAGGGTGAAGCCGCCCAGCAGACAGGCCGCCACGTTGTCCGGGTGGCCCTCGATCTCGGTGGCGAGGTCGAGCAGCGCGGCGTCGTCGAGGCGGGCCTCGCCGCCTATGGTCACCGCGCGCGCGGCGACGATGCCGGCGCAGATGGCGGCGGAGGAGGAGCCGAGGCCCCGGCCGTGCGGAATGCGGTTGGCGCAGACGATCTCGAGGCCGCGCGGCTGTCCGCCCAGGAGGTCGAAGGCGGTGCGCAGGGAGCGGACGAGGAGGTGCTTCTCGTCGTGCGGCAGCGTCTCGCTGCCCTCACCCGCGATGTCGATGTGCAGCCCTGAGTCGGCCACCCGGACGACGACGTCGTCGTACAAGCCCAGCGCGAGACCGAGGGCGTCGAAGCCCGGGCCGAGGTTGGCGCTGGTGGCGGGGACGCGCACCCGGACGGCGGCGGCGCGGAACGCTGGACCGGCCATCGCTTGATGACCCTCCTTGAGCTGCGTGACTGTCGAATGACATTCGATGACGTACGGAACCTGGGGTCGCCGCTGCCCGCCCGACGGCCGGCTGCCGCCTGCCCGACGGCCGGCTCTCCCGGCCGCTTCCCGACCTCGGAGACGGCGCGGCACCGCGGCATATGCGGCGGGCGGGTTCGGTACAGCCTATCGAAGGAAGGTTCTGTGGCGACATAGGGCGCACAGGAGGCGCACGATGCGTGTCGTAAGCCCCCTGTGCACCCCCCATGAATGACTTTCCCGGCTGGACGCCCCTTACGCCCTCTTCGCACGCTGGGCGCGTCGCTCGGGGAGGTCGCTCAGATCAGGCCGAGCCGCTCGGCGGCCGTCGCCGCGTCGACCGGGACGGTGACCGGCTGCGGGGCACCGGCGACGGCCCAGTCCGGGTCCTTCAGTCCGTTGCCGGTGACGGTGCACACGATCCGCTGCCCCGGGTCGACCTTGCCCTGCTCGGCGGCCTTCAGCAGGCCGGCCACCGACGCGGCGGACGCGGGCTCCACGAAGACGCCCTCCTGGGAGGCCAACAGCCGGTAGGCGCGCAGGATCTCACGGTCCGTCACCTCGTCGATGGCACCGCCGGACTCGTCCCGCGCGGCGAGCGCGAAGTCCCAGGAGGCGGGGTTGCCGATGCGGATGGCGGTGGCGATGGTCGACGGGTCCTTGACGACCTCGCCGCGCACGATGGGGGCACTGCCGGAGGCCTGGAACCCCCACATACGCGGCGCCTTCGTGCTGACCCCGTCGGCCGCGTACTCCCGGTAGCCCTTCCAGTACGCGGTGATGTTGCCCGCGTTGCCCACCGGCAGGACGTGGATGTCGGGAGCGTCGCCGAGCATGTCCACGATCTCGAAGGCGGCCGTCTTCTGCCCCTCGATACGCACCGGGTTGACCGAATTGACCAGTGCCACGGGGTAGTTGTCGCTCAGCGCGCGGGCAAGCGTGAGGCAGTCGTCGAAGTTTCCGTCGACCTGGAGGATCTTCGCCCCGTGCACGAGGGCCTGGCCCATCTTGCCGAGCGCGATCTTGCCCTGCGGCACGAGGACCGCGGAGACCATGCCCGCGCGGACACCGTACGCGGCGGCACTCGCGGAGGTGTTCCCGGTCGACGCGCAGATGACGGCCTGCGCGCCCTCCTCCTTGGCCTTGCTGATGGCCATGGTCATACCGCGGTCCTTGAAGGACCCGGTCGGGTTCGCGCCCTCCACCTTGAGGTGGACCTCGCAGCCCGTGCGCTCGGAGAGCACCTGCGCGGGCACGAGCGGTGTGCCGCCCTCACGGAGCGTCACGACGGGCGTGCTGTCGGAGACGGGCAGCCTGTCCCGGTACTCCTCGATGATTCCGCGCCACTGGTGGGTCATTGCTGGTTACTCTCCTTCAACCCGCATGATGCTGGCGACACCCCGCACGGTGTCGAGCTTGCGCAGCGCCTCGACCGTACCGCCGAGGGCGGCGTCGGACGCGCGGTGGGTGACGACGACGAGGGAGGCCTCGCCGTCCTTGCCGGACTGCCGCACGGTGTCGATGGAGACACCGTGCTCCGCGAACACGGTCGCGACCTGGGCGAGCACGCCCGGGATGTCGGCCACGTCGAGGCTGATGTGGTACCGGGTGACGACGTCGCCCATCGGGGAGACGGGAAGCGCCGCGTACGCGGACTCGCCGGGACCGGTCGCGCCGCCCAGCCGGTTGCGGCAGACGGCGACGAGGTCGCCCAGCACGGCGGACGCGGTCGGCGAGCCGCCGGCTCCGGGCCCGTAGAACATGAGCTGCCCGGCGGCGTCGGACTCGACGAAGACGGCGTTGTAGGCGCCGCGCACATTGGCCAGCGGGTGACTGAGCGGGAGCATCGCGGGATGCACGCGCGCGGTCACCGACGCCCCGTCCGCGGCCCGCTCGCAGATGGCGAGGAGCTTGATGGTGCAGCCCATCTCCTTGGCGGAGGCGAAGTCGGCGGCGGTGACCTCGGTCATGCCCTCGCGGTACACGTCGTCGAGGCGCACGCGCGTGTGGAAGGCGATCCCGGCGAGGATGGCGGCCTTGGCGGCGGCGTCGAACCCCTCGACGTCGGCGGTCGGGTCGGCCTCCGCATACCCGAGGGCGGTGGCCTCGTCGAGGGCCTCCTGGTAGCCCGCCCCGGTGGTGTCCATGGCGTCGAGGATGAAGTTGGTCGTCCCGTTGACGATGCCGAGCACCCGGTTGACCTTGTCGCCGGCGAGGGACTCGCGCAGCGGCCGGATCAGCGGGATGGCACCGGCGACGGCGGCCTCGTAATAGAGGTCCTTGTCGTGCTCGTCGGCGGCGGCGTGCAGGGCGGCGCCGTCCTGGGCGAGGAGCGCCTTGTTGGCGGAGACGACGGAGGCGCCGTGCTCGAAGGCGGTGGTGATGAGGGTGCGGGCGGGCTCGATCCCGCCGATGACCTCGACGACGACGTCGAGGTCCCCGCGTTTGACGAGGGCGGTGGCGTCGGTGGTGACGAGCGCCGGGTCGATGCCCTCGCGCACCCGGTCGGGCCGCCGCACGGCCACGCCCGCGAGCTCCACCGGGGCCCCGATCCGGGCGGCGAGGTCGTCGGCGTGCGTCGTCATGATGCGCGCCACCTCTGAGCCGACCACTCCACAGCCCAGCAGCGCCACCTTCAGCGGACGCGTACGCATCATCCGACCTCGTTTCCTCATACCGTCTACGGTTGGACCAGTCTCACGCACCGGACGGCATTTTCTGCCTTTCGTCCGGATCCTGAGACGTTTATTTCATTTTCACAGGGTCGAACGGCGGAAGATCTTCCGCCCCGGCTCGCCACCGGTTCACCCGCACACCTGCTCACCCGCACACCCGCACACCTGCTCACCCGTCCACGCGTCGGGGCTCATCCGACGTCGAGACGCAGCAGGTCCTCCTCGGTCTCCCTGCGCACGATGACCCGCGCCTCGCCGTCCCGTACGGCGACGACGGGCGGACGCGGCACGTGGTTGTAGTTGCTGGCCATGGAACGGCAGTACGCCCCGGTCGCCGGGACGGCGATGAGGTCACCGGGTGCCAGGTCACCCGGCAGGAAGGCGTCCTTGACCACGATGTCCCCGCTCTCGCAGTGCTTGCCGACGACCCGCGCGAGCATGGACTCGGCATCGGAGGTGCGGGAGACGAGGGCGACGCTGTACTCGGCGTCGTACAGCGCGGTGCGGATGTTGTCCGACATGCCGCCGTCGACGGAGACGTACGTGCGCAGTCCGTCGAGGGGCTTGACGGTGCCGACCTCGTAGAGCGTGAAGGCGGTGGGCCCGACGATGGCCCGCCCGGGCTCGACGGAGATGCGGGGCGTGCGCAGCTTCGCGCCCTCGCACTCCCGAGTGACGATCTCGGTGAGCGCCTTGGCGATCTCGTGCGGCTCGCGGGGGTCGTCGTCACTCGTGTACGCGATCCCGAGTCCGCCGCCGAGGTCGATCTCGGGAAGCTCGACGCCGTGCTCGTCGCGAATGTCCTTGAGCAGCCCGACCACCCGGTGGGCGGCGACCTCGAACCCCGACATGTCGAAGATCTGCGACCCGATGTGCGAGTGGATCCCGATCACCTCGAGTCCGTCGAGCCGCAGGGCCCGCCGCACGGCTTCCGCGGCCTGTCCCCCGGCCAGCGGAATCCCGAACTTCTGGTCCTCGTGCGCCGTGGCGATGAACTCGTGCGTGTGGGCCTCGACCCCGACGGTGATACGGATCTGCACCCGCTGCCGCGTGCCCAGCGACTGGGCGATGTGGGCGACACGCACGATCTCCTGGAAGGAGTCGAGCACGATCCGCCCGACCCCGGCCCGGACGGCACGCTCGATCTCCTCCGGCGACTTGTTGTTGCCGTGGAAGGCGATGCGGTCGGCGGGCATCCCGGCGGACAGCGCGGTGGCGAGTTCGCCGCCGGAGCACACGTCGAGGTTCAGCCCCTCCTCGTCCAGCCACCGCACCACGGCACGCGACAGGAAGGCCTTGCCGGCGTAGAAGACGTCGGCATCCGTGCCGAAGGCGGTGCGCCAGGCCCGCGCCCGGGACCGGAAGTCGGCCTCGTCGAGGACGTAGGCGGGGGTGCCGTACTCCTCGGCGAGCTGCGTGACGGTGATCCCGCCGACGGTGACGACACCGTCCGCGTCCCGGTCGACGGTCTGGGCCCAGACCTTGGCGTCGAGGGCGTTGAGGTCGGCCGGCGGGGCGGAGTAGTGCCCCTCGGACAGGACGTCGGCGTGACGGGGCCCGGCGGGGTGTGCGGAACGGCTCATGGCGTCTTCTGTGCTCTCTCAGAGGTGGTCGGGTGCGTCGATACCGAGGAGGGACAGGCCGCCGGCCAGCACCGTCCCGGCGGCTTCGGCGAGGGCGAGCCGGGCGCGGTGGGCGGCCGAGGGTTTCTCCCCACCGCGCGGCAGCACGGTGGGGAGGAAGGGCAGGGCGGCGTCGGCGACGGTGACGAGATGCCGGGCGAGCCGGTCGGGCGCGCGGTGCGCCGCGGCGGCGGCGAGGACGCGGGGGTGGTCGGCGAGGACGACGAGAAGGTCCTGCGCGGCGGCTACGGGACCGGGCTCGGCGGCTACGGGGCCGGGCTCGGCGGCCAGGGGATCGGGCTCGGCAGCAAGGGGATCGGGCCCGGCAGCAAGGGGGCCGGGCTCGGCGGCGAAACCGAGCTCGGCGGCGTTGCGTGTGAGGGCCCGGGTGCGGGCGTGGGCGTACCGCACCCGGAAGAGGGGGTTGCTCTCGCGCTGGACCAGGTGCTCGTCACCGGTCCGGGGCCGGTCGTGGGCGGCGGGGTGGAGCAGGGCCCAGCGGGCGGCGTCGCGGCCGAGAGGCAGGGGGTCGTCCGGGGCGGGTACGGGACGGACCCCGACGGGCAGCTCCGCGGGCGCGGGCCCGGCCGCGTCGACGCGCACGCCGAGGACGGCGGTCCACGCGGAATCGACGGGCGCGGCGCAGCTGGTGCGGACGAGGACGCCCTGGGAGCGCAGGATGCGGGCGGTGGCCTCGGCGACGACGACGGCACGGAGGTCGTGGGCGCAGTGCAGTTGCACGAGGCGGCCGCTCTCCGCGCCGGTCCCGTCGGCGTACCCGTAACGGTCCCCGCGGCGCAGGATTTCGACGACGAGGTCGGCGGGCGCGGTGCCGTGCAGGCTGATGTTGAGGAACCCGGGTCCGGTGAGGACGACGTCCGTGATCCCGTCGACGTCCACGAGATACGGCAGCAGCACCTCGGCAACGCGGTGCGGCGGCTGCCCGGCCGGCCGGGCGAGCTGGAGGGCGATGCCGGTGGCGTAGTCCCCGCAGCCTCCGGGCCCCGGCGGAGCGACCACGGCACGCGCCGGAACGGTCACGTTCAGCTCGCCCGCGTCGACGGCGCGACGCACCGCGTGCAGCACGGTGCGGGAGAGCTCTACGGGGGTCACGGGTCAAGCGTATGGGAGGAAGGGGGTGGGTAGGCGAGCAGGTTTCACACCGGTCCCGACATGTGGACGAAGGGCCCGCTCGCCCCTACGGGAGTCACCCGGCCGATTCAGCCTGAGCAGGCGATTCGCTCTCCCCGCCCACACCGGGCACCGTCTGGAGGGAAGCCGCGCTCCCGTGGGCCTTCCGCTCGACCAACTGCCGCACGAGTGCGACGAGCTCGGCGGGCTCGAACGGCTTGGACAGAAACGCGTCGGCCCCGGCGCCGAACCCGGCGTCCACCTCGTACGGCGTGCAGGCGCTGACGATGGCGATCGGAAGCTCCCGCGTCCGCGGATCGGCACGCAGCCGAGCCACGGTCCGCACCCCGTCCAGCCGAGGCATGACCACGTCCAGCGTGACGGCGTCGGGCCGCACCTGATGAACGACTTCAAGACACTCGGCACCATCGGCCGCGGTCACGACCTCGAAGCCCTCCAGCTCGAGATTGACCCTGATCAGCTGCCGGATGACCTTGTTGTCGTCCACAACAAGAACCCGGCCAGACGCCCTAGGCACAACTCGAGAGTAGGTCCGGACCGGCCACCGCGTCCGGGTTTTCCCCACTTCCGCCCCGTGCGGGGGACAACACCCCCACGGCTGACGCACCCGCACGTCCCGCGACCCGCGAAAACCCGTTCATGACCATCCCGGGGGAGCTGGTAGTGTTCTACCCGTCGCCGCGAGCAACACCGAACGCGACCGACACGCCCCCGTAGCTCAGGGGATAGAGCAACGGCCTCCGGAGCCGTGTGCGCAGGTTCGAATCCTGCCGGGGGCACCCTTAGTAAGGTGCCCAAGACCCCGCCATCAGCGAGTTCGCTGAGAACGGGGTCTTCGCGTATGTGCAGGTGGATGCCGTCGGAAGCAGGCGTTTGCCAGTGATCACGTAATCACGACGTAATGATCTTGGTGGCCCTGTGGACCATCCACGGACAGGTCAGGTCAGGTCAGGTCAGGTCAGGCGATCCCAACGATCTCCGCACCGCACACCCTCCTGCACGTTGCAGCCGCCTCGACTCCTCGCGCGCGATCAATCGCTCAGCCCACGCCAGCTGATCCAAGTGCACCAGATAGCGCGGGGAGCCGCTGGGAACCACGGTGAACGGAGCCAGCCAGGCGAGGCAACACGCTGGTCATTCGCCCAGGTCAGCCCTTGTTCCGGCCTCAAGTGCCCGCAGCTTCCCAATCTGATGTCGTGCACCGGTATGCCGTTCGTGGGGCTGCGGCGGCGGGGCGCCGGTCCCGGCCGAGCGGCATACCGGAACTGGTTCGCCGAAAACCTGCGCGTGGCAGCCGCTCTCGCCGAAGCGGGCTACGACTTCCGCCTTGTCCTGGGAGACGGTGGACACAGCCTCGACCACGGCGGCGTCCTGCTGCCCGACGCACTGCGCTGGCTGTGGCGGCCCAACGGAGATTGATCGATACCTGCTCATCCAACCTGGCGCCGGCAGTGGTGAGGTGGGCTGCGATCTGGTCACCGGTCCCCCACCGCTGCCCGAGCATGTTTCGACGGCACGGCCCGGAGTCACGTCGCCGCAGCCGTCGCGCGTCAGATCGAGCGGACGGACCCAACGAGCTCGTCGCGGTCGCGCGTACGCGGTCAGGTCGGCGCCCGGCACCAACGCCGTGTCCGCCGTGCCCACCCCCTCGCCTACGGGGGCCGCTCCCCGCTTGGCCTCCGAGCGAGACGCCGGCAGGTGGACGGGGAGTGGGCCTCGCGAGGTGGCGGGCGGGGTGGGCAGGGCGGGCCTCAGGTCACGTGCGTGCCAGCACCGTGTTCACGACCTGGCGCAGCATCGACTCCGGGTCCGGGGCCGGGCCCGGGGAGTGCCAGGCGACGAAGCCGTCGGGGCGGACGAGGACCGCGCCGCCGCGGGTCACTCCGTGGGCTTTCGCCCAGTCGGTTTCCTCGTCGTCCGGGGTGAGGTCGGCCTCCGGTGTGCCGCCCACGCGGTACGACTTCAGCGGGACCCGGAGGTCGGCCGCCAGCCGTGTCGCCGCCTCGTGCCAGCCGGTGGGCTGTGCGGCGTCGCTGAGCAGGACCAGGGAGTCCTCGTAGAGGTCGAGGGTGGACACGCGGGCGTCGTCGTCGCTTCGGCGCAGCCAGAGGTGGGGAGCCCGGCTGCCGGGAGCGCCGGTGAGGTCGAGGCTCTCCGGGACCACCGGGGTCGCCGGGTCGGCGCCGACCACCGCGCCCTGGGGGTAGCGGTAGCCGAGGGCGACGTTCAGGATGCCGCGCTGCGGGCTTCCGCCTGGGCCGCCACCGGGGCCACCCGCAGGGGGACCGACAGGACCGCCGGGACCGCCCGCAGGAGGTCCGCCAGGACCACCCCCGGGGCCACCCGCAGGAGGACCGCCCGCAGGAGGACCGCCGGGACCGCCGGGACCACCCGCAGGAGGTCCGCCAGGGCCGCTCCCGGGGCCGTCGGCCGGTGCCCCGCCCCCCATGCCCGGCGGTGGTGCGAACCCCGGGTGGCTGTGTTCGACCGAGCGTCCCGCGGCTCGGGCGCTGGTGGCCTCCGCGACCGGGCGGCGTTCCGCGTCGTAGGTGTCCAGGAGGCCCTCGCCCGCCCAACCCTCCAGGACCGCGGCGAGTTTCCAGGCCAGGTTGTGGGCGTCCTGGATGCCGGTGTTGGAACCGAAGGCACCGGTCGGGGACATCTCGTGGGCCGAGTCGCCGGCCAGGAGGACGCGACCGGAGCGGTAGCTGCGGGCGACGCGCTGGGCGGCGTGCCAGGGCGCCTTGCCGGTGATCTCCACGTCGAGGTCCGGGACGCCGATCGCGCGGCTGATGTGGGCGGCGCAGCGCTCGTCGGTGAAGTCCTCGACCGTTTCACCCTGTTCGGGGTGCCAGGGGGCGTGGAAGACCCAGTTCTCGCGGTTGTCGACCGGCAGGAGGGCGCCGTCGGCGTCCTCGCCGGTCAGGTAGCAGACGATGAAGCGGCGGTCGCCCACGACGTCGGCGAGGCGGCGGGAGCGGAAGGTGATGCTGACGTTGTGGAAGAGGTCGCCGGGGCCGCTCTGCCCGATGCCCAGCTGCTCGCGGACGGGGCTGCGGGGACCGTCGGCGGCGACGAGGTAGTCCGCGCGGATGGTGGTGTGCTCGCCGGTCTCCCGGCTCTTGACGATGGCGGTGACCCCCTCGGCGTCGGGCTCGAACGACAGCAGTTCCGTGCCGAAGCGCAGGTCGCCGCCGAGGTTCGTGGCGTGGGTGAGGAGTTCCGGCTCCAGGTCGTTCTGGGAGCACAGGCACCACGAGCTGGGGCTGAAGCGGGCCAGCCCGCCGCCTGCGTCCATCTCCTTGAACAGCCACTCCCCCGCGTCGCCGACCAGGGTGGGTGTCTGGAAGATGCCGTGGTTGTCGGCCAGGGTGGCGGCGGCCTTCCGGATGTCCGGCTCGGTGCCGGCCACGCGGAAGATCTCCATGGTGCGGACGTTGTTGCCGCGCCCGCGAGGGTGAATGGAGGTGCCGGCGTGGCGCTCCACCAGGGTGTGCCGGATGCCCAGCCGCCCCAGGAACACCGAGGTCGACAGACCCACCAGGGAACCGCCGACGATGAGGACCGGGACGCGGTGGACTCCGCCCCCGGGGGCGGCTCCGCCGGACCGGTCGGCTCTTTCGTTCATTGTTCGTCCTCCGTTGTGACGGACGTTCGTCCCGTGTCGTGACGGACGTCGTCTTCCGTTGTGAGGGACGTGGCCCTTCGCCGTGACGGACGTCTTCCGCAGTGGTGACAGACGTGCGCGCTCCGTACGCCGGACCGTCGTCGTGTGACTCGCCCCGCGACAGGAGTGCGCCGGGGGTCTTCATGCATGCCCCCTGCGGCCCGCGGCGGCTCAGGCTTCACCCGCTTAACCCTCCTGGTTCGCGGTCCCCGCGGGCACGGCCCACGATCGTGCTTACTGCGACCGCCGCACCACGCCGTAGCAATGGCGCACGCCGCGACGATCGCCTCCCCCCAGTCCACGAGGAAGTTCCCCGGAGAAGAGGTGGGCCGGATGACGGTCTCTCCCGTCGTAGCGACGGATACCGTGTCGGCGGATGCCCTGACCACAGACGCCGCGGCGGCATCGGCCGCCGTGGCCGCGGACGCGGGCGGCGTGTCGGTATCCGCGTTCGACGGATCCCGCGTGCGGGTCGTCCTGATGCTGGACATCCACGACGGAATGCAGCAGGAGTTCCTGGACGCCTACGACGGCATCCGGGACCGGGTCGCCGCCGTGCGGGGGCACGTCAGCGACCAGCTGTGCCAGTCCGTGGACAATCCCACCCAGTGGCTGCTCACCAGTGAGTGGGAGAGCGCGGAGCCCTTCCTGGCCTGGGTCAACAGCGAAGAGCACCTGGACACCGTCGAGCCCCTGCAGGACTACGTCCGCGACACGCACTCCCTGCGCTACAGCGTCCTGCGGGAGACCGCCGGCGGGGAGTCCCCGTCCGCCGCGGCGGGCGAGCCGCTGCGGGCCGCTCCCCGGATCGGGAGCAACGTCGTACGGCACGCCCTGACCTTCACCGTGCGGTCCGGCAGCGAGGAGGAGGTCGCCCGGCTGCTGTCCGGCTACGCGCCGCCCGACGCCCGCGTCGACGACTCCGGCCGACTGCTGCGCACCTCGGTCTTCCTGCACGGCAACCGGGTCGTGCGAGCCGTGGAGGTGCAGGGCGACCTGCAGACCGCGCTGCGCCACGTCGCCCGGCAGCCCGCGGTGCGGGCCGTCGAGGAGGCCCTCAACCCGTTCCTGGAGCAGCGGCGGGACCTGGGCGATCCCCGGGACGCCCGCCGGTTCTTCACGCGGGCCGCCATGCCGGCGGTCCACCATGTGGCGACCACCGCCGAGGCCGGCGCGCGCACGCAGCGCGTCGCGCTGCTCTACCCGGTCCGCCCCGGCGCCGGTCCCGAACTGGCCCGACTGCTGGCCCGCCAGGACGCGGCCGCCGCGCAGCATTCGGACAACCCGGTCCTGGCAGCCACCGTCTTCCACCGCGACGACCTGGTCGTACGGCTTCTCGACATGGACGGTGACCCGGACGACGCGCCCGCCTTCGTCCTGGGCCTGCACGGGGCCGCCGAGGCCTCCGGGGCCGCCGCGAGCCCCGGGGTCGCCGTGGCCGAGCGGCTGCTGGACACCGCCGCCGTCGGCATCGACGGGCCACTGACGGAGGCCCGCACGCTGTCCCAGCTGCTCGCGCGGGCCCGTATGACGCCCTTGACCGACCGGCGTTCCCCAGCCTCCTGAACCAGCCTCCTGAACCAGCGTCCGAAGCGCGCGGCCCCAGCACCCGGCCGCACCACGCATCCGAACCGCGCGGCCCCACCACGCGGCCGGGGGCCCAACGGCGCGCCCCGCCGGTCCGTGCGGAACTCCCCGGCCGCCCCGACCTCCCCCACCGCCTCCCGTCACCCGGAGTGAACGACATGACAGACCAGCAGGTACGCATCGTCTCCCTCGGCGACATCGCGCCGAACCGCCGCCGCGGCGGAGACCTCCGCGCCCTTCTCACACCCACCACCGCCGGGTCGACCAGCGGCTTCATGGGCGTGGCCATCGTGCAGCCCGGCGACCGCATCGCCGAGCACTACCACCCGTACTCGGAGGAGTTCGTGTACGTCACCGACGGCGCGCTCGAGGTGGACCTGGACGGGGTGCCGCACGCCCTCTCCACCGGGCAGGGACTGCTGATCCCGCAGGACATGCGCCACCGCTTCCGCAACGCGGGCGACGTCGAGGCGCGCCTCGTCTTCCACCTGGGGCCGCTGGCCCCGCGGCCGGAGCTCGGTCACGTCGACACGGAGGACGCGGCGGGCAACGCCCTCCCGCACGACCGGGACCGCGCCCGGGACCACGGCCAAAGCCACGGCCACGACCACGATCACGCCGGATGCGCGGGGCAGGGGCGTCCCGCCACCACGGCCGAGGTGGTGTCATGACCCGGCGACGGGTCGCCGTCACGGGCATAGGCGTCGTCGCCCCGGGCGGGATCGGCGTACCCCAGTTCTGGGGCCTGCTGTCCGACGGCCGTACGGCGACGCGCCGCATCAGCCTGTTCGACCCGGCCGGGCTGCGTTCGCAGATCGCCGCGGAGTGCGACTTCGAACCGTCCGAGCACGGGCTGGACCTCGCCACCGTCCAGCGGTCCGACCGCTACGTGCAGTTCGCGCTCGTGGCCGCGTCCGAGGCGGTGCGCGACGCGGACCTCGACATGACACGCGAGGACCCCTGGCGGGCCGGCGCCACGCTCGGCACGGCCGTCGGCGGAACGACCCGGCTGGAGCACGACTACGTGCTCGTCAGCGAGCGCGGCTCGCGGTGGGACGTGGACGACCGGCGGGCCGAGCCGCACCTGGAGCGCGCCTTCACCCCGGCGACGCTGTCGTCGGCCGTGGCCGAGGAGTTCGGCGTGCACGGGCCGGTGCAGACCGTCTCCACCGGGTGCACGTCCGGCCTGGACGCGGTGGGGTACGCCTACCACGCGGTGGCCGAGGGACGCGTCGACGTGTGCCTGGCGGGTGCGGCGGACTCGCCGATATCGCCGATCACCATGGCCTGCTTCGACGCCATCAAGGCGACCTCGCCGAACAACGACGACCCCGCGCACGCCTCCCGGCCCTTCGACGCCGACCGCAACGGCTTCGTCATGGGCGAGGGTGCCGCGGTCCTGGTCCTGGAGGACCTGGAGCACGCCCGGGCCCGTGGCGCGGACGTGTACTGCGAGATCTCCGGCTACGCGACGTTCGGCAACGCGTACCACATGACCGGGCTCACCAAGGAGGGCCTGGAGATGGCGCGGGCCATCGACACCGCGCTCGACATGGCCGGACTGGACGGCTCCGCCATCGACTACGTCAACGCCCACGGCTCCGGCACCCAGCAGAACGACCGGCACGAGACCGCGGCCGTCAAACGCTCGCTGGGCGAGCACGCCTACGCGACGCCCATGAGCTCGATCAAGTCCATGGTCGGCCATTCGCTGGGCGCGATCGGCTCGATAGAGCTCGCCGCGTGCGTGCTGGCGATGGCCCACCAGGTGGTGCCGCCCACGGCCAACTACACGACCCCCGACCCCGAGTGCGACCTGGACTACGTGCCGCGCGAGGCACGGGAGCGGACCCTGCGGCACGTGCTGTCGGTGGGCAGCGGCTTCGGTGGCTTCCAGTCCGCCGTCGTACTGAGCGGTTCCGAAGGAGGGCTGCGATGAGCGGACCACAACGGACCAGTCGCCGGAGCAAGGACCCGGGCAGGCGCGGCAGCAGGCGCGCCGTCGTCACCGGGCTCGGCGTGGTGTCCCCGCACGGCATCGGGGCCGAGAGGTTCTGGAAGGCGGTCGCGGACGGCACCAGCAGCCTCGGGCCGGTCACCCGGGAGGGCTGCGAGGACATGCCCCTGCGGGTCGCGGGCGAGGTGCACGGCTTCGACGCGGCCGAGACGGTCGAGGAGCGCTTCCTCGTCCAGACCGACCGGTTCACGCACTTCGCGCTGGCCGCCACCCAGCTGGGACTGGACGACGCCCGTTTCGGTCCCGCCGACATCGAGTCGCCGTTCTCGGTCGGCGTGGTCACCGCCGCGGGATCGGGCGGCGGCGAGTTCGGGCAGCGGGAGCTCCAGAACCTGTGGGGCCAGGGGTCCCGGTACGTCGGCCCTTACCAGTCGATCGCCTGGTTCTACGCGGCCAGCACCGGCCAGATCTCCATCCGCAACGACTTCAAGGGTCCCTGCGGGGTCGTGGCCGCCGACGAGGCGGGCGGCCTGGACGCCCTGGCGCACGCGGCGCTGGCCGTGCGGAACGGCACCGACACGGTGGTCTGCGGCGCGACGGAGGCGCCGCTCGCCCCGTACTCGATCGTCTGCCAGCTGGGTTACCCCGAGCTGAGCCGGGCCGCCGAACCCGACCGCGCCTACCGTCCGTTCACCGGTGCGGCCTGCGGGTTCGCACCGGCCGAGGGCGGTGCCGTGCTGGTGGTGGAGGAGGAAGCGGCGGCCCGGGACCGCGGGGCCGACGTGCGGGCGACGGTGGCCGGGCACGCGGCGACGTTCACCGGCCCGTCCCGCTGGGCGGAGTCCCGTCACGGGCTGGCCCGCGCGATCGAGGGCGCGCTGGCCGAGGCGGGCTGCCGGCCCGAGGAGGTGGACGTGGTGTTCGCGGACGCCCTCGCGGTCCCGGAAGCCGACCGGGCCGAGGCCCTGGCCCTGGCCGACGCCCTCGGCCCGCACGCGCGGCGGGTGCCGGTCACCGCGCCCAAGACCGGGACGGGGCGGGCGTACTGCGCGGCGCCGGTGCTGGACGTGGCGACCGCGGTGCTGGCCATGGAGCACGGGCTGATCCCGCCCACCCCGAACGTGTTCGACGTGTGCCACGACCTGGACGTGGTGGCCGGCCGGGCCCGCCCCGCCGAGACACGCACCGCCCTGGTCCTCGGCCGCGGGCTGATGGGCTCCAACTCGGCGCTCGTCCTGCGGCAGGGCGCCGCGCCGTCCGCGGACCGATGACCGATCCGACCAACACCGACCCACAAGCGCCACTCGGTGGCGCGCCGAACCGAGTCAAGGAGGACATCCACATGACCGACCAACTGGACTACCAGGTGACCGTCGAGGAGCTGGCGACGCTGATGAAGCGCACCGCCGGCGTGCATGTCGACCCGGTCACCCTCCAGCAGCAGTCCGACGCCGGTTTCGACACGTTCGGCCTGGACTCCCTCGGTCTGCTGGGCATCGTGGCCGAGCTGGAGAAGCGGTACGGGCTGGGCCTGCCGGAGCAGGCCGAGCGCTGCAAGACGCCCGCGGATTTCCTCGCGCTGATCAACGGCGCCCTGAAGACGGGAGTGTGACATGGCAGGCCACACCGACAACGAGATCACCATCGCCGCGCCGATGGAGCTGGTCTGGGACATGACCAACGACGTCGACAACTGGCCCCGGCTGTTCAGCGAGTACGCCTCCGTGGACGTGCTCGACCGCGACGGCGACCGCGTCACGTTCCGGCTCACCATGCACCCGGACGCGGACGGCAAGGTGTGGAGCTGGGTCTCCGAGCGCGTCGCCGACCCGACGACCCGCACCGTGCGCGCCCACCGGGTCGAGACCGGTCCCTTCCAGTACATGGACATCGTCTGGGAGTTCAACGAGACCGCGGACGGCACCCGGATGCGCTGGGTCCAGGACTTCGCGATGAAGCCGGACGCGCCGGTGGACGACGCCTGGATGACGGACAACATCAACCGCAACTCGCGGACGCAGATGGCCCTCATCCGGGACCGGATCGAGCAGGCGGCGGGCGAGCGGCGGACCGCCTCGGTGCTCGCCGACTGACCCCGTCGGACGACGGCACCGGGCGACAGCGCCGAACGACACCTCGGAAGACACCGCCGAACGAAACCGCCGAACGAAACCGACGGAGGGCACCTCCCCATGCACCACACCCTGATCGTCGCCCGGATGGCACCGGGCGCCGCACCGGACATCGCGAAGGTGTTCGCCGAGTCCGACAGCGGCGAGCTGCCGCACCTGGTGGGCGTCAACCGGCGCAGTCTCTTCGAGTTCGGTGACGGCGTGTACCTGCACCTCATCGAGAGCGACGAGGACCCGGCCCCCACGATCGGCAGGCTGACCGGGCATCCGGAGTTCCGTCAGGTGAGCGAGCGGCTGGAGCCGTACGTCTCGGCGTACGACCCGGCGACCTGGCGCGGTCCGAAGGACGCGATGGCGCGCTGCTTCTACCGCTGGGAGCGGGCCGCCGCCGGCTGACGTCTCCTCGCCTCCCGCACCGCGCCGGGGCTGCCCGGCTTCCGCCGGGCAGCCCCGGCGCACGTGTGCGCGTGCGGCGGTACCGGGGCTCGCGGACCTCCCGGGACGCCGAAAGGTTGTACCGCCGTAACCGAACACATGCGTGAGAAGCCCCACCCGCGGTCCGGTGATGGTTTCGCACGTCCTTCCGCTTTGATCTTTGGGGCGCAAAAGCACACGGGAGTCCACCGTGCACCCCGCCGACCAGCAGAGAGGACGCACGTCGTGGGCCGACCCACAGCCCGCCGGACCAGCCGGAGAGCCATGCCGGAAGGGGCCGGGCACAGGACCCGCGCCCGCAGACGCAGACGCAGACGCCGCGGTTCCGCCCGCGTCGTCCTGGCCGGCCTGACCTTCGGGGTGGTCCTGCTCGCCGCGGGCGCCGCCGTCGCGTACTGGCGGGACACCCGGCCCCCGGTGACGGACGACCAGGCGGCCGACGTGGCCGACGCCCTGGACGCAGCCGAGCGCACGGCCGGCCCCGGTGCCTCCGGCGGGACACCGTCCGTGTCGCCGAGCCCCTCCGCTTCGCCGTCCGCGAAGACCTCCCCCTCGCCGTCGTCCTCGCCGTCGTCCTCACCCTCGCCGTCGTCGTCCCCTTCCACCATCGCGATCCCCGCGACCGGGCCCGGCACCTTCGCCACCGCCGAGGCCGACGGCACGACCGTGGGCACCGGCAGCCGCGTGCGCCGTTACAAGGTGCTGGTCGAGGAGGGCATCGACGTCCGGCCGAGCGCAGCCGCGGCCGAGATATCCGACGTGCTCGCCGACCGCCGCGGCTGGACCAGGGACGGGACCAACTCGTTCCGCCTGGTCAGCTCGGGCTCCTACGACTTCGTGGTGAAGATCGCCACGCCGGGCACCGTCGACGAGATCTGCGGCGCCTACGGCCTGCTCACCCGGGGCGAGGTGAACTGCGCGGTCGGCACGGACGTCGTGGTGAACCTCAAGCGCTGGGTGCTGGGCTCCCCGCAGTTCGACGGTCCGATCGGCGAGTACCGGGCTCTGATCGTCAACCACGAGGTGGGCCACCGCATCGGCCACGGCCACGAGACCTGCCCCGGCCCCGGCCTGCCCGCCCCGGCGATGATGCAGCAGATCAAGGGCCTCAAGGGGTGCGTCGCCAACGCCTGGCCCTACGACCGCGACGGCGAATACCTGGGCGGTCCCTCGGTCTCCTGAGCCGGCGGGGGCGTCCGGCGGACGTTTCGCGGGACAGCCGGCGGGTCGGGGGGTGATGATCGGCCCATGACCACCACACCGCGCTTCGACCCCCGCGCCCTGCTGGCGGAGAGCCGGCTCGGCGTGCTCGCGACGATCAAGTCCGACGGCCGCCCGCAGCTCTCCCCCGTCATGCCCGCCTACGATCCGGAGGCCGGCGTCATCCGCGTCTCGACCCGGGACGGTCTGGCCAAGACGGCCAACCTGCGCCGCGACCCGCGGGCGACCCTGGAGGTGACCGCCCCGGACGGCAGGTCCTGGGCCACCGCCGAGTGCGTGGCGACCCTCACCGGGCCGGGCACCGACCCGCACGGGCCGGAGGTCGAGGCGCTGGTGGAGTACTACCGCGCCGCCGCCGGGGAGCACCCGGACTGGGACGAGTACCGGATGACGATGGTGTCCGACCGACGGGTGCTGATCACGATGACGGTGGAGCGCGTGTACGGGGCCGACGTCGGCTGAACGGGCGCCGGTCGGCGGCCCGCGAGAATTGTGCCGGAGCGGTGATAGATCCGCCCGCCGTTTCCGTACCTCATGGCGAACGAGTACGAGTACGAGTCGAGTGCGAGTCGCTCGCGTCGCCCCTGGAGGCATCATGCGCCTGTCCCGCAGCAGGATCGGAGTCGTCGTCCTGTTCGGTGCGATGACCCTGACCCTCACCGCGCTGGCCTTTCCGGCCATGCTCGGTCTGGACAAGGCCGACGGCGACCAGAACCGGGTCGTGGCCGCCACCAAGTTCGGGCCGCTCACCGAGGCCGACCGCGACTTCGTGGTCAAGGTCCGGGCCGCCGGGCTGTGGGAGTACCCGCTGGGCGAGATCGTGATGGAGCGCGGTTCGACGAAGGCCATGAAGACGGCCGGGGAACACCTGGTCGTCGGCCACGCCGGTCTCGACGCGATGTGCCGGGAGATCTCCCCCGAGCTGGGCATCACGCTGCCCAACCGGGCCTCCCCGCAGCAGGAGGGCTTCGTGTCGACGGTGAAGGCCAAGAGCGGCAGGGAGTTCGACTCGTCGGCGGTCAACATCATGCGGGTGACCCACGGCCAGATCTTCCCGGCGATCGCCAAGATCCGGGCCACCACCAAGAACACGCTGGTGCGGCAGCTGGCCGATCTGGCCAACGACACCGTCCTGGACCACATCACGGTGCTGGAGAAGACCGGGCTCGTCGAGTACGACCAGGTCACCTTCCAGCAGACCGGCCCGGCGAAGCTGCCGAGGGAGAAGGTCACCCCGCCCCCGCCGCAGCCGGGCGAGCGGGTGCTGGTGCTCAAGCCGCGGCCCGACCTGAACGTGAACACGGCCTCCCCGACGCCCACGCCCTCCCCGGCGGCTCCGTGACCCCCGCGACCCCCGTGGCCCCCGACCGCGTCAGGCGTCGCCGGCCGCGGTGACGTGCACGGCCCAGCCGAGCGGGTGCGGCTGAGGGTCGTCCGGTGCCGGGGCGAGGGGCTCGCCGCCCGCCTCGCTGAAGGCGGTGAGCGCCTCGACCAGGGCCGCCCGCTGTCCGGGGGCGAGCCGTTCGACGATCGCGGCGATCTCGGCGCGGCGCCGGGCGCTGACGTTCGCGACGGTGTGCCGGCCCTCCTCGGTGAGCGTGAGGAGGGTCTCGCGCCGGTTGCCGGGGTTGGTCTGCCGGTCGGCGAGCCCGGCCGCGATCAGCCGGTCCACCATGCGCATCGCCGTCGACGGGGCGACCTGGAGGTGGTCGGCGAGTGCGACGAGTTTGGTGGCGCCTCTCGTGGAGAGCACCATCAGCATCCGGAACTGGGGCAGCGTCACCCGTTCCTCGACCTCGGCGAGCGACCGCGCGGAGACGGCCACCAGCAGTCTCGACGCGGCCAGTACGGCCCTGGTGACCGCGTCGACGTCGTCCAGGCCCCCGACGGGCATCTCACGCTCCGGCATGTGTCCTTTCTACCTCGCCCAAGACCCTGCTCACTCACCTGATCGAAAGGTGGGAGGGGTCCGCGCCGGTGACGCGGGGGGGGGCACCACCGACCGGACGGGCGCAAAAGGAGCGGCTGCACTGCCCGCGGACCTTTCCCCTGTGCAAAGGTGGAGACGGAGTCCCGAATCAGGAGGGCGGGCATGGCACGCACGGACACCACACCCCACCGGCCCCGGCCGCCTGCCGGCCTGCGGCGCGCCGCCGCACGGCTGCCCATCCTTCTCTTCCGCGGAGGGCTCGGTCCCCTTTTCCGCAAGCGGCTGCTTCTGCTGCACCACACCGGCCGGATCAGCGGCCGGGACCGCCAGGTCGTCCTCGAAGTGGTCTCCCACGAGTCCCACGAGTCCCACGACTCCTCCGGGCCACGCGGGCGGAGCTGGACCGTCGCCTCCGGCTTCGGTCCCGGGGCGGACTGGTACCGGAACCTGCGGCGGCAGCCCAAGACGGTCATCCAGTTCGGCAACCGCCACCACGCCGTCACGGCCCACTTCCTGCCCGCCGAGGAGGGCGCCGGAATCATGGCGGACTACGCCCGGCGGCATCCGGGAACGGCCCGGCGTCTTTGCGCGTTCATGGGATTGGCGGTGGACGGCGGTGAGGCCTCGTTCCGTGAGGCCGGACGGGCCATCCCCTTCGTGCGGCTCGTCGCGGCGGACGGCGACCGCCGGCCATGACCGCCGGGACACGGGATCGGCGGTGGGCCGAAGAGGGGGGCCGGAGACCCTGGCGGGGCCTTTTTGCACTGTGCAATGATCCAGCGGGGGGCCGGCCCGCGGCCGGCTGCCGTACGGCGCCCGGGAGTGACACCGAAACGGTGCTGCGGCACAGGACGGCACACCGGCCGCCGGCGGGCTCCCCTCCCACTCCCGCCCGGCCGCCGCACGGATCGAAGACGAGAGGACGAGGGGCACCATGACCACTTCCGGACCGGGCGAGCCGGACGGTACGCCGTCCGTGCCGGACCACGTCTGGCGGAAGTTCCTGGAGGACGACGAGCACGCCATCCGCGCCTCCGCCCCCAGGGAACCCGCCGCGCGCGAGCGGACTCCGGGTTGGCACCCCGGGCCGCCCCCGGACGTGGTCGGCGAGCCCTGGCACCCGGCCGGTCCGCCGGAGCCGGGCCCGGCCTGGCGGGAACTGGACGGCCGGGCCCGGCTCCGGCGGGCCGGCCGGGTGATCGGCACGGCCGCCGCGGTCGCTCTCGCCCTGACCGCGTGGTCACAGCTGTCCACCGGCCCCGGCACCCCGGGCGGCGGGCCGGCCGACACCATCGGGCGGCATCTCGAGGAGAGTCCCGTCGTGCCCACCGCCGCCTCACTCGCGCCGACGGCCTCCGGCGACGCCAGCCCCGCGGTCTTCGAGCCCGCCCCCTCCACCGCCCCCGGGACGTCCGCCTCTCCCTGGACATTCGACTGAACACCCGTTTAGCATGTTGTACATGCGTTCAATCCCGGAGGACCGGACCACCCGGGCCCTCATCCGCGACGAGGCCCTCGGCCTGTTCGCCGCCCACGGCCCGGAATCGGTGACCGTACGGCAGATCGCCACGGCGGCCGGAGTGTCGCCCGGGCTCGTAGTGCACCACTTCGGCTCGAAGGACGGACTGCGCCAGGAGGTCGACCACCACGTCGTGGCCGTCTTCGAGGCCATGCTGGGCGAACTGACCGGCGAGAACGGCATGGAGCCACTCGACTCCGGCGCCGGAGCGGCGTCGCTGAGCGCGGCGTTCACCCGTCACTTCCCGGCCGGATCGCCGCTGCCCGGCTACCTCCGCCGCCTGCTGCTGGGCGACTCGGAGGCCGGCGGAGTCCTGTTCGGCCGCCTGTACGAGCTGAGCCGTGCCGCCCTGGACGACCTGGCGGCGGCCGGGCTCGCGGTGCCGGGCCGGGACCCGGCGGCCCGCGCGGCCATCCTGCTCGCCAACGACCTGGCCGTGTTCCTGCTGCGCGACCGCCTCGGCGAGGTCCTGGGCACCGACCCCCTGTCGGCCGACGGCATGTCCCGCTGGGCCCCCGAGGTGCTCGGCATCTACACCGGCGGGCTGAACGCGTCGCCTCCCCCGCCTCCCCGAGAGGCGCCCTCGGAGGCCTGAGAAGCACTGGAGCCCGAGAAGTACAGGAAGGCCATGGTGACCGCACATGCCGACCGACCCCGCGCCCACGACGCCCGACGCACCCGCACCCGCACCCGCACCCGCACCCGCACCCGCACCCGCACCGACAGCCCCCGTACTCCGCGCCCGTGACCTGCACAAGTCGTACGGCACCCACCGCGTCCTGCGCGGCGCCGACCTCACCGTCGGCCCCGGGCAGCTGATCGCGGTCGTCGGCGAGAACGGCGCCGGCAAGTCCACCCTGCTCAAGGCGTTGGCCGGCACCCTGCCGCCGGACCGCGGCGAGGTCTCCCTGGCCGGGACGCTCGGCTACTGCCCCCAGGCCCCGGTGCTGAGCGGCAGCCTGACGGTCGAACAACACCTGCGCTACTTCGCCGCCGCCCACCACCTGCCCGGCCTGGACCGCGGCCGGGAACTCGTCCGCGCCCTGGGCTACGAGCGCTACGCGCGGACCCCCGCCGATGAGCTGTCCGGCGGCACCCGGCAGAAGCTCAACCTCACCCTGGCCCTGCTGCACGACCCCGATGTGCTGCTCCTCGACGAGCCGTACCAGGGGTTCGACTGGGAGACGTACCTGCGCTTCTGGGACCTGGTCGAGGACCTGCGCACGCGCGGCAGGGCCGTCGTGGTCATCACGCACCTCGTCTTCGAGCAGGACCGTTTCGACCTGCTGGCCGATCTGGCGGACGGCCGCCTCACCGCCCGCACGGCCGCCGGAAGGGGGCACCACCGTGTCGACGCCTGACCTGACGACCCGCCCGGCTCCGCTGTACGGGCAGTTCCCCACCGCTCTGCGCTTCTCGGTGCGCGACCAGACCCGCAACCGGCTCGCCGGACTCCTCCTCGTGGTGTTCGTGCCCGTCTGGTACCTGGTGATGAACGCGATGGCCGGGGCCGAGGCGCTCGACTTCAGGCTGTACGCCACCGGCGAGATGCTGCACGTCGACGGCGGGCACCTCACCCTGATCTCTGCCGGGCTCAACTCCGTGACGATGATCGCCGGGTTCGTCGTCTTCGACGCCGTGCGCAAGTCCCTCGCCTTCGACCGGCGGCTCGTCTTCGCCGGGTACCGGCAGTCCACCCTGATCGGCGCCAAGACCCTCGCCGTCGCCGCGGTCGCCACCGGCATCGCCCTCTACACCGCGCTGGCGGTCCTGTTCTTCTGGCGCCCGGCGGCGGGTGCCTGGTTCGCCGTACTCGCCGGATTCACCGTCATGGCGCTCAGCTACGGCGCCCTCGGGCTGCTCCTCGGCGTGCTGGTCAAGCGGGACCTGGAGGGCTTCTTCCTGATCATCATGGGCGGGCTGATGGACACGTTCCTGCAGAACCCGCTGGGCAACCCGCTCGCCAACGAGCCGATCCTGCAGTGGTTCCCGTCCTTCGGCCCCATGCAGTTCGCGGCCGCCGGCGCCTTCGCGGACTCCGCGCTGTGGGGGCACCTCGGTCTGGGCCTGGCCTGGGCGGCCGGGTTCAGCGCGGTGGGGCTGGCCATCTTCCGGGCCCGGACCCACAACCGCACCCGCTGAGCGGAGTCAGGCGCCGTGCCTGCGGGACGGCGCCTTCTCGGCGGCGCTCTTCGCCGTGCTCTTCGCCGTGCTCTTCGCCGTGCTCTTGGCCGCGCTCTTCGTGGGCGCGCTCTTCGTGGCCGTGCTCTTCGTGGGCGCGCTCTTGCCGGCCGCTTCCTTGGCCGCGCCCTGCGCCGCCGTCTTCTTCGCGGACCGGGTGGACTTCGCCGTCGCCTTCCCGGTCCCCGAGGCTGCCGCCTTCTTCGCCGCCGTCTTCTTCGCGGCCGTGGACGTCGACTTCTTGCCGCCGGTCTCCTTGGGGGTCCGCCGGGACGGCGTCCGGCGCCGCGGCAGGGTGGTGACCTCGGCCTCCTCGGCCGGTCCGGCGCCTCCTCCCCCGCCCCGGGACTCCCGCGCCGCCCGCACGCTGCTCTCCAGCGCGGCCATCAGATCCAGCACCTTCCCGGGCGCGGCCTCCTCGTGGGTCTCCGGTGGCGCCTCGCCGGCCGCCTTGGCGGCGATGACCTCCTCCAGGGCTTCGCGGTACTCGTCGTGCAGGTCGTCCAGATCGATCTCACCGAGGGTGTCCATCAGGGCGTCCGCGAGGTCCAGCTCCTGTTCGCGGACGGTGACGCCGGTGTCCGGGGCGACGCCCTCGGGAGCGCGCACCTCGTCCGGCCACAGCAGGCCGTGCATCGCGATGGCGTCGCCGACGACCCGGAGCATGCCGAGGCGCTCACGGCCGCGCAGCGCGAACTTGGCGATGGCGACCCGGTTGCTGCGCCCCAGCGCCTCACGCAGCAGCGTGTACGGCTTGGCCGCGGCGGCGGCGCCGGCCGCGAGGTAGTACGCGGAGCCCATCTGGAGCGGGTCGATGCGTTCCTCGGGCACGAAGGCCACGATCTCGATCGTCCGTGCGGTCGGGATCGGCAGGTGGGCCAGGTCCTCGTCGGTGATCGGGATCATCGAGCCGTCGGCGTCCTCGTAGGCCTTGCCGATCTCGTCCTGGCCGACCTCGCGGTCCTCCAGTTCGCAGACCTTGCGGTAGCGGATCCGGCCGCCGTCCTCCGTGTGGATCTGGCGGAAGGAGACCGCGTGGCTCTCGGTGGCGTTCACCAGTTTGACCGGGATGCTGACCAGGCCGAAGGAGATGGCGCCGTTCCAGATGGATCGCACGTGCCGCACCCTTTCCAGCTTTCCAGTCGGTCGACTGCCGGAGGACCGCCGGGCGGTTTGTCCATGTTTCGTGAGATTCTCACGGTATGGCGCCTATCACAGAGGTGGAGGGGCGACGGGTCGCCCTCAGCAACCTGGACAAGGTGCTGTACCCCGCGACCGGCTTCACCAAGGGCGAGCTGCTGCACTACTACGCGACGACCGCCGAGGTGCTGCTGCCGCACCTGCGGGACCGGCCGGTGTCCTTTCTGCGGTACCCGGACGGTCCGGACGGCCAGGTGTTCTTCACCAAGAACGTGCCGCCGGGTACGCCCGACTGGGTCACCACCGCGGAGGTGCCCCGTTCGGAGGGGCCGGCGCGGATGGTGCTGGTGCAGGATCTCGCGTCCCTGATGTGGGCGGCGAACCTCGTGACCGAGTTCCACACGCACCAGTGGACCGCGGACGACCCCGGCGAGGCCGACCGGCTGGTGTTCGACCTCGACCCCGGGCCGCCGGCGACCGTCGTGCACTGCTGCGAGGTCGCGCTGTGGCTGCGGGAGCGGCTGGCGGCGGACGGGATCGAGGCGTACGCCAAGACCTCCGGGGCCAAGGGGCTGCATCTGCTGGCGGGGGTGCGGGGTTCCTCGTCGGAGCGGGTGTCGGAGTACGCGAAGGCGCTGGCCATGGAGGCGGAGCGGGCACTGCCGCGGTTGGTGGTGCACCGGATGACGCGGAGCCTGCGGCCGGGGAAGGTCTTCGTCGACTGGAGCCAGAACGCCGCCCGCAAGACCACGGCCGCTCCGTACACGATCCGGGCCCGCTCCGCGCCGGCGGTCTCCACACCGGTGACGTGGGACGAGGTGGCCGGGTGCCGACAGGCGGAGCGGTTCGCCTTCGGGGCGCAGGACGTCGGACCGCGGGTGCGGGACCACGGCGACCTGCTGGCGCCACTGTTCGAACGACGGCGGGCGGCGGCCCTGCCCTGACGCAGGCCGGCTCCGCCCCGAGCGCGACGGCGCTCAGACGCGCGTCCAGGTGGCGCGGTCGCGGGCCATGGCGTGCAGGGCCTCCACGTCCGCCGGTTTCAGCATTCCGCCCAGGCGGGCCAGCTCCGGCAGCTCGGCGTCCGTGAGCACGCGGACCGAGCGGGGCGGGGCCGTGACGGTCAGGTGCGCCGGGTCGACGAGGAGCAGGACGGGGCGGACCTCGGCCGTCAGGGCGTACGAGGCCCGGTCCGCGTCGGCTCGGACCCGGCGCAGCAGGGGAAGCGGTTCGCGGCGGCCCAGTGCGACCAGGGGATCGGTGACGTGGACGCGTTGTCTGCGGGCGGGCAGCACGTGGAGGGCGAAGAGGCCGCCGGGGCCGATCACCAGGTGGTGGACTCGGTCGCCGCCGGGCAGCGGGACGGAGTGCAGGGTGTGCCAGCCGGCGCCGTCGAGGCGGTCGAGGGCCGCCCCCGTCGCCTGCTCGGCCGCCAGCGCCCGGCGACGCGGGTCCGGGCGCAGCCGGTGCGGCGGGCCGGGGTCGCGCTCCAGGGCGACCAGGAGCGCCTCGCCGGGCCGGTTGGGGGCGAGGTCGTCGTCCGGGTGGAGGGAGAGCCGGGCCAGCTCGGCGGGGCTCGGGACCGGGGGCGGACCGACGGTGACCGGGCCGGTGAGGAAGGGGCCCAGGACTTGGAGGACCTCGTCCTTCCGGTCGTCGCCGATCAGGTTGACGCGGGCCGTCTCACGGTCGTACCAGGCGACGTTCCCGCCGTCCGGGAGGCAGACGTACAGCCGTTCCCGGCCGTGCCGCCAGGTCGGTATGACGCGCAGTCCGTTCATGCACCATCACCCCATGACCATGGGACCAGGCGGGGTGCTGCGGGGGCAAGAACCCGGCTACCTTTGAGGCGGTTGGGCAGACCCTCGGGCGGGATGGGGAGGCGCTGTTGCGTACCCGTGGGAAGGGACCGGACGCACCGGCTCCGGACAGGCCGTGGGACGAGATCGTGCCCGGGCTGTGGATGGGCGGGCACGAGTTCCAGCGGCAGGCGGGGAGGCTGGAGTTCGCCGTCGTACGGGACGAGTTCGATCTCGTACAGACTCTGCTGCGGCTGCCCGGGCACGGGCCGGACGACGGTGTCGAGCACCATGTGTGGCCGATCCCGGACGGTCCCCTCGACGGGACGCAGCTCGCGGGAGTGATCCGGCTGGCGGAGGCCGCGGGCGAGGCGCTGGACGGGGGCCGCAGGGTCCTCGTCCGCTGTTACCACGGGTACAACCGCTCCGGTCTCGTCGTCGCCCACACGCTGATGCGCCGGGGCGGCACCGCCGAGGAGACGGTCCGGCTGATCCGGGCCCGGCGCTCGCCGTGGGCGCTGCACAACGACCTGTTCGTGGAGTACCTGCGGGCCGGGCTGGACACCGCGCGGCTGCTGGAGGAGCTGGCCGAGTAGCCCGGCACGCCTCCGGGCACGCAAAATGGACTCCCGTCCGAACAGGGTTTTGCGGATCACCGGTGCGATCACCGATGCCGATCACCCGATGTCACCAGACCTCACCAGACCTCACCAGACCTCACCAGACCTCACCGGATGACCGAACCCCAGGAGTGCAGTGCTCCCGAGCCGCCGCGGGCACACCGCCCGCGTCCCCGTCGTCCTCGCGCTGCTCCTGGCGGCCGCGGCGGCCGGGTCGCTGACCGCCTGCGGTGACTCGGGCGGGCTGCGGAGCGCGGGCGCGACACCGGCCGCGCGGAGCCCGGCCCGGCTCTGGCCCGACCTGACACCGGCGTCGAGTCCGGCCTACGACATCGGCGAGGTGGACAACGAGGTCCTCGAGGGCGTCGCCGTCCCCGGCGGTGACATCCGCGAGGCCGATCCGGTGGCCGCCGTACGGGCCGAGATCGCCGCGCACCCTGACGACTACGAGGGCGACAGGGCGCCGTACCGCGAGACGGCCCGCCGGATGGCGGACTGCGGCCCGGGCGGCGTCGACGGTGCGGACGGCCGGTGCCCGGTGCTCAGACCGTACTACCGCGACCTGACCGGCGACGGGCGCCCCGAGATGACCCTGGGGTTCCGGCTGCTGCCCGAGAAGATGACCGCCGTGCGCGTCTACACCGTCGAGAAGGACCGGCTCGTGCGGGTCATGTCCTACGACGACGCGGTGAGCGCGGTCGCGCTGGCCGGGCGGACGGTGATCCTCCGCTCGCCGTCGGAGGTCGCGGGCTACGAGTACCGGCTCCAGTGGACGTGGGACCCCGACCAGCGGGCCATGCTCCTCACGAGCGACGAGATGCTGCGCACGGACGACGGCGGGATGCACACCAAGCGCCCGTCCCCGTCCCCGTCCTCGTCCCCGTCTTCGTCCCCATCCCCGTCTTCGTCCGCGTCGGCGTCGGCGTCCCGGTCCGCTTCCCCGTCGGCGAGCGCCCGGTGAGGCTCGCCCTCCCCCGGTGGACCGGCCCGCTCGCGGTGAAGGCCGCCGTCTTCATCACCGTGATGTGCTGCGCGCTCGCCGCGCTGCTCGGCGTGCTGGTGCACGTCTCGGTCACCAACCAGACCGTGGGCCAGGCCCGCGACGTCGCCCTGTCCCGGCTGGAGGAGGCGACGAAGGCGTACGAGGCCGGGGACCCGCTGCGCCGGGGTGCCGGCGTCGATCCGCCGGGGCTGCCGCAGCGGCTGCGGGAGCTGGCCGTCTCGGGCCGGCGCGGCACGCTGGTGGCCGAGCACGACGGGCGCCCCACGATGTGGGCGGCGGGCCCCGCCGACGGCGGCCGGGCGCTCGCGGTACGGGTCGACCACACGCAGGGACAGCGCACCATCGACGGCCTGGACGGTGCGATCGTGTGGTCGTCGGCGCTGGCGATCGGGGCGACGCTGCTCGTCGGCGCGTTCGCGGTGACGCGGGTGACGCGCCGGTTGCTCACGACGGCGCGGGTGGCGCGGCGGATCAGCGCGGGCGACCTGGACGCGCGCGTCGGCGATCCCCGTGCGCAGGATCCGACGCGCCCGCAGGACGAGGTGGCCTCGGTGGCCGCCGCGCTGGACTCCATGGCGTCGTCGCTGCAGGGCAAGCTGCTCGCCGAGCAGCGGTTCACCGCGGACGTGGCGCACGAGCTGCGCACCCCGTTGACCGGCCTGCACGCGGCGGCCGAACTGCTGCCGCCGGGCCGGCCGACCGAGTTGGTCCGGGACCGGGTGGCGGCCCTGCGCACACTCACCGAGGACCTGCTGGAGATCTCCCGGCTGGAGAGCGGCCGGGAACGGGTGGAGGTGGAACCCGAGGCGCTGGGCGCGCTGGCCGGACGGGTCGTCCGGGGCGCCGGCACCGACACGCGGGTGGACGTCGTACGGGACGCGCGGGTGGAGACCGACCGGCGGCGCCTGGAGCGGGTGCTCGGCAACCTGGTCGCGAACGCTCACCGGCACGGCCGGGCACCGGTGGTGCTGACCGTCGACGGGCCGGTGATCACCGTACGGGACCACGGGGACGGCTATCCGGAGTACCTCCTCGCCCACGGACCGCAGCGGTTCCGCACCGAGGGCGGGACGAAGGGGCACGGCCTCGGACTGACCATCGCGCTGGGGCAGGCGGAGGTGCTCGGCGCTCGGCTGGAGTTCACGAACCCGCCGGACGGCGGGGCACTGGCGACCCTGACCCTGCCTCAGCAGTCCTGACCGGTCCCGGGCGGCCGGGCGGTTCCCCGATGGCTCAGTGCGGCGGGCGGTCCGCACCGAGCACTCCTAATGTGGCGGTTAGTCACCTGAAGACCCGTTCGCTCCCGGGAGGAACTCCCATGTCCCTGTTGTCCGCACGCTCCACGCGCTCACCACTCCTTCGCGGCCTCGCCACCGCGGTCGCCGCCGGCGCGCTCGCCACCGCCGTCGCCGTCACGCCCGCCGTCGCGAACGACGAGTGGGGCGGCGGCGGGGACTCCGCCTCCGGCAGCGCCACCGCCAACCCGTCCGGCGGAAACGGCGGGAACGGCGGCGGGAACGGCGGCGGGAACGGTGGAAACGGCGGCGGGAACGACGGCCGCCAGGAGCAGGGCCGGTACCGGGGCGTGGTCACCGCCGACCGCCTCCCCCTGCGCACCTCGCCGACCCGCGGCGGACAGGTCATCCGGTACGCCCACCGGGGCGAGACCGTCCGCATCTACTGCAAGACCCCCGGCGACAAGGTGAAGGGCAACCCCCTCTGGTACCTCCTCACGGACGGCACCTGGGCCTGGGGCGCGGCCCGCTACATCGACAACATCGGACCCGCGCCGCGCTGGTGCTGATGCGGACGACTCACACATCACTTCATTTGGGTAAGTTCCGGACATGACCAAGGCCGGAACCGGACCCGGAATCACCGTGGCACAGGCGGACACGCCCGCTCCCGTCCCCCGTCTCCCCCGGCGTCGTGGCATCGAACTCACGCTGATCCTCATGGCCGTCCTGCTGTCGGTCTTCGGCTACTGCAACGTCGGTCTCGCCCAGCACGGCAGCCTCCCGCCCGGCGCCGCCGGTTACGGCGCCGGGCTCGGCGTGCTCGCGCTCCTCGCCCATCTGGCGGTGCGGCTGCGCGCTCCCTGGGCCGATCCGCTGCTGCTGCCCATCGGGGTGCTGCTCAACGGCCTCGGCCTGGTCCTGATCTACCGGCTCGACCTGGAGACGCCCGGCGACCGTGCGGCCCCCACCCAGCTGGTGTGGTCGACGCTGGGCGTCGCGCTGTTCATCGTGGTCGTGCTGCTCCTGCGCGACCACCGCGTGCTCCAGCGCTACGCCTACGTCTGCGTCGCCGCCGCGCTCGTCCTGCTCACCGTGCCGATCTTCTTCCCGGCCGTGAACGGCGCCCGCATCTGGATCCGGATCCAGGGCTTCTCCATCCAGCCCGGTGAGTTCGCCAAGGTGCTCCTCGCCGTGTTCTTCGCCGCCTACCTGGCCGCCAACCGCGCCGCGCTGGCGTACGCGGGCCGCCGTGTGTGGCGGCTCCAGCTGCCCACCGGCCGCGTCCTCGGCCCGATCCTCGCCGTGTGGCTGGTCAGTGTCGGCGTCCTGGTCCTGGAACGCGACCTCGGCACCTCGCTGCTCTTCTTCGGCCTCTTCGTGGTCCTCCTCTACGTCGCCACCGGCCGCACCGGCTGGATCGCCGTCGGTCTGCTGCTCGCCTCGCTGGGCGCGGTCGCCGTGGGCTGGCTGGAGCCGCACGTGCACAGCAGGGTGGAGGACTGGCTGCACCCCTTCGCGTCGATCGAGGCGGGCCGGGGGCCCAACCAGCTGGCCCAGTCGCTGTTCGCCTTCGCCGCGGGCGGGGTGACCGGCACGGGCCTGGGCCTGGGCGACTCCATCCTGATCGGATTCGCCGTCAAGTCCGACTTCATCCTGGCGACCGCCGGGGAGGAGCTGGGCTTCCTGGGGCTGACCGCGATCTTCCTGCTGTACGCGCTGCTGGTGGAGCGCGGCTACCGGGCGGGTCTGGCCGCCCGCGATCCCTTCGGCCGGCTGCTCGCGGTCGGCCTCTCCTCGATCGTGGCGCTCCAGGTGTTCGTCATCGCGGGCGGGGTGACCGGGCTGATCCCGCTGACCGGCATGGCCATGCCGTTCCTGGCCCAGGGCGGCTCCTCGGTCGTCACCAACTGGGCGATCGTCGCGCTGCTGATCCGGGTCAGCCACGCGGCCCGCAGCCAGGCCGGCCAGGCCGACGGGCGGGTGGCGCCGTGAGAACGGACAGGCTCCGGTGACCCGGAACATCCGGCACGCCGCCGCCTTCTGCGCCCTGTTGCTGATCGCCCTGCTGGTCAACGCGGCCCGGGTGCAGATCGTCCAGGCGCCGGAGTACGACGGCAATCCGGCCAACCGCCGCCCGGACATCGCCCGCTACCAGCAGCCGCGCGGCGACATCCTGGTCGGCGGCGAGCCGGTCACCGGCTCCCGGGACACCGGCGAACATCTGCGCTTCGAACGGACCTACCAGGAGGGGCCGCTGTACGCACCGATCACCGGCTTCGCCTCGCAGGCGTACGGGACGACCCTGCTGGAGCACGCCGAGGACGGCCTCCTGTCCGGTGCCGACCCGGTGCTCGCGCCACTCCCCCTGTGGAACGACGTCACCGGGGCCCACAATCCGGGCGGCGACGTCGTGACGACCATCAACGGGGCCGCGCAGCGGGCGGCGTTCGAGGGGCTCGGCCGGCACAAGGGTGCGGTGGCCGCGATAGAGCCGTCGACCGGCCGCGTCCTGGCGCTGGTCTCCACGCCGTCGTACGACCCGCAGCTGCTCTCCGGGAACAGCACGGCCGCCACCCGGACCTGGGACCGGCTGAACGGTGACCCGGACAAGCCGATGCTCAACCGGGCGGTGCGCCGTACCTATCCGCCGGGTTCCACCTTCAAGGTGATCACCGCGGCGGCCGCACTGGACGCGGGCGTGATCCGGGACCTCGACGCGCCGACCCGCTCGCCCGACCCGTACACCCTGCCCGGCACCCGGACCCGGCTGACGAACGAGGCCGACGGCTGCCGCGACGCCTCGCTGCGGGAGGCGTTCGAGTGGTCCTGCAACACGGTCTTCGCCAAGCTCGGCGTGGACGTGGGCGTGCGCGCCATGGCGGCCACGGCCGAGGCCTTCGGCTTCAACGACGACGGGCTGCGCATCCCGTTCGCCGCATCGCGGAGCACCTTCGACACCTCGGTGGACCGGGCGCAGCTCGGGCTGTCGTCGATCGGCCAGTACAACACGCGGGCCACTCCGCTGCAGATGGCGATGGTGGCGGCGGCGGTGGCCAACGGGGGCCAGGCGCGTTCGCCGTACCTGGTGGAGCGGACGCTGCGGGCGGGCGGCAGCCTGGTGGCGACGGCCGGCTCGCGGCCCACCCGGGAGGTGATGCGCCCCTCGACGGCGGCGCGGCTCAAGGAGCTGATGACCGGGGTGGTGGAGAAGGGCACCGGCGCGAACGCCGCGATCCGCGGCGCCACCGTCGGCGGCAAGACCGGCACCGCCCAGCACGGCTTCGGCAACTCGGGCACGCCGTACGCCTGGTTCGTCTCCTGGGCGCAGGGCGACGGCGACCTGGAGCCGAAGGTCGCGGTCGCGGTGGTGGTCGAGGGCTCGTCGGCGGACCGCGAGGGCATCAGCGGGGGCGGGCTGGCCGCGCCGATCGCCCGGGCGGTGATGGAGGCGGTGCTCGAGTCCTGAGACGGGGGTACCACGGCGCCGACGGCCCGACCTAACGTTCGGTACATGACTGACGCCGCGTACGAACTCGCCCAGGTCAACATCGCCCGCCTCAAGGCCCCCCTGGACTCACCGCAGTTGAAGGACTTCGTCGACGCGCTCGACCCGGTGAACGCCGCGGCGGACGCCGCCGAGGGGTTCGTGTGGCGACTCCAGGACGACTCGGGCAACGCGACGGACGTGCCCTTCTTCGGCGACGACTGGCTCATCGTCAACCTGACGGTGTGGCGGGACGCGAACGCCCTGACGGCCTTCATGTACCAGGGGCGGCACCGGGAGATGCTGACCCGCCGGCGAGAGTGGTTCGAGCGGCTCGCGGAAGCGGTCACGACCCTGTGGTGGGTCCCGGCCGGGCACCGGCCGACGGTCGCGGAGGCGGAGGCGCGGCTGCTGCACCTGCGCACGCACGGGCCGACGCCGTACGCGTTCACGCTGCGGACGTCGTTCCCGGCGGGGTCGTCGGTGCCGATGGCGGGTGAGGCGCCGGAGGGGCTGGGCTGTTCGGTCTAGGCACCTGAACACCTCCCACTTCTTTACTCGCGGTCAACAAGTCGTGCGCAGGGGATTGACGAGCTTACTGACACGCAGTCTCATAAGACCAAGCGAACGAGAGTAACCGCGGGTAACCCGAACCGTACGACGAGGTGGGACAGCCATGACGACCCTGACGGAAGCCGACGCGCTCGAAGGCCTGCGCGACGCGCTCGGCCTGCTCAAGGACCGGGAGCAGGTGGCCGAACGGCTGCTCGACTCTTCCGCCAAGCACTCCTTCGACCCGGACGAGGAGCTGGACTGGGAGGCGCCCTTCGAGGACGGCAAGTGGTTCTGGCCGCCGGAGCTGGTGTCGCTGTACGACACCCCGATGTGGAAGCGGATGAGCGAGGAGCAGCGCATCGTGCTCTCCCAGCACGAGGCCGCCGCGCTCGCCTCGCTCGGCATCTGGTTCGAGCTGATCCTCATGCAGCTGCTGGTGCGGCACATCTACGACAAGGCCGCGACGAGCGCGCACGTGCGCTACGCGCTGACCGAGATCGAGGACGAGTGCCGGCACTCGAAGATGTTCGCCCGGCTGATATCGCGCGGCGAGACTCCGTGGTACCCGGTGAGCCCGGTCCACCAGCACCTGGGGCGCCTGTTCAAGACGATCTCCACCACGCCCGGCTCCTTCACCGCCACGCTGCTCGGCGAGGAGGTCCTGGACTGGATGCAGCGGCTGACCTTCCCCGACGAGCGGGTCCAGCCGCTGATCCGGGGGGTCACGCGCATCCACGTCGTGGAGGAGGCCCGCCACGTGCGCTACGCCCGCGAGGAACTGCGCCGCCAGATGGTGACGGCTCCGAAGTGGTCGCAGGAGTTCACCCGGATCACCTCCGGCGAGTTCGCCCGCGTCTTCTCCATCGCCTTCATCAACCCCGAGGTGTACACGAACGTCGGCCTGGACAAGCGCGAGGCCCTGGCGCAGGTCAAGGCCAGTGGCCACCGCAAGGAGATCATGCAGACCGGCGCGAAGCGGCTGACGGACTTCCTGGACGACATCGGGGTGCTGCGGGGCGTCGGGCGCAAGCTGTGGAAGTCGTCGGGGCTGCTGGCGTAACCGGTCTCCGGCGCCTCGCTCCGCCGGGCCGCGCTCCCACCCGTCCGTCCCACCGGGCGGCACGATTCGGACACCGCCCAGTACACCGGCCCACCGGGCCGGGCCGGGCGGAGCGGTTACGCTGCGGTTCATGACCCCGCAGGCCTCCACCCCCGCCTACCGCCGGCTCAGCGTCGAGGAGCGCCGCGTCCAGTTGCTCGACGCGGCGCTCGCCCTCTTCGCACACCGGCCACCGGAGGAGGTCTCCCTGGACGACGTGGCGGAGCAGGCCGGGGTGTCGCGGCCGCTGGTGTACCGGTACTTCCCCGGCGGCAAGCAACAGCTGTACGAGGCCGCGCTCAGGTCCGCCGCCGACGAGCTGCGGATGTGCTTCGACGAGCCCCGCGAGGGCCCGCTGCTGGCCCGGCTCTCCCGCGCCCTGGACCGCTATCTCGCCTTCGTCGACCAGCACGACACCGGCTTCAGCGCCCTGCTGCGCGGCGGCAGCGTGGCGGAGACCTCCCGGACCTCCTCCATCGTGGACGGCGTACGCCGGGCCGCCGCCGACCACATCATGAGCCACCTGGACGTCGACGCACCCGGCCCCCGGCTGCGGATGACCGTCCGGATGTGGATCACGGCGGTGGAGGCGGCCTCGCTGATCTGGCTGGACGAGGGCAAGCAACCGCCCGTGGACGAGCTGCGGGACTGGCTGGTGGAGCAGTTCCTCGCCGTGCTGACGGTCACCGCCCGCCGCGACCCGCAGACCGCAGCGCTGGTCGAGGCGCTGGCGGCGGACGTCTGACACCGGTACGCGGATCACTGACACTGGTGCCGTGAAGAGCGAAGACACCCCCTTCGAGGGCGGCCCCATGGACGGGCGGGTACTGCCCGTGCTGGTCGGGATGACCGGGCACCCGCCGAAGACCTACCGCATCCCCGTACCGGACCCGGACGGCGGCCCGCCCACCGTGCTCGTGTACCGGCGGGTGCCCCGGGACGCCCGGGGCGGGCTGCGGTTCGCCCGCTGGAAGTACGTGTATGCCCCCGAGGGGGAGAAGGGCGCGGGCGGGAAGGGCTCCGGCCGGAGGTGGCCCTGGTCCAGACCGGACGCCGGACCGGGCACCGATCCAGACGCCACGCCGGGTGGCAAGCCGGACGACGCCCACGGGTGACCCCGTTGCGCCGAACCGCGCACACTCGGCGCGCGGGCCCCGGGAACACGCCACATGCTCGCCGTGCGGAGCGGACCCGCCGCCCCGCGACGGAGGTGATGGCGTGTCAGGAAGGCTTCTGCGTCTGGTGTGTACGGCGGCGGTGGCGGCCGGGATCGTCCTCGCGCCCGTGCCCGCCGCGGCCGAACCCGGGCCCGGCACCGACGGCGACCGGTCGGTGGCAGCGCTGCTGACGGACCTTCAGCGTCTCTACCAGGAGGCGGAGAAGGCCACCGAGACCTACAACGGCACCGAGGAGCTGCTGAAGAAGCAGCGTGCCGAGGTGCAGCGGCTGGACACCGCGCTGGCCCGGACCCGGCTGTCCCTGCACGACAGCCGGGGCGCGGCCGGACGGCTGGCCCGGCAGCAGTACCGCAACAGCGGCGACCTCTCCCCCTACCTGCGGCTGCTGCTGGCCCGCGACCCGCAGCGCGCGCTCGACCAGGGACACGTGCTCGGGCAGCTGGCCCGCGAGCGGGCGGACACGGTGGGCCGCCTGACCGGCGACGAGCGGAAGGCCGACGAGCTGGCCCGCCGGGCCCGCGAAGCCCTGGACCGGCAGCTCGCCCTCGCCGAGCGGCAGGAGACGGAGCGGAACGACGTACGCGAGCGGCTGCGCGCCGTGGAGGAACTGCTCGCCTCGCTCACCCCCGAGGAGCTGGCCGCGCTGGCGGAGTTCGAGAAGAGCGGGATCGCCGAGGCGCAGGAGCGGTTCATGGCGTCCGGCGCGCTCGGCGACGACGACAAGCCCTCCGCCGAGGGCGACCGGGCGGTGCGCTTCGCGGTGGAGCAGCTCGGCAAGCCGTACGAGTGGGGCGCCGAGGGCCCGGCGTCGTACGACTGCTCGGGCCTGACCTCCGTGGCCTGGGACCGGGCCGGGACGCCGATCCCGCGCACCAGCCAGGAGCAGTGGTCGCGGCTGGAGCACGTGCCGCTCGGCGAGCTGCGCCCCGGTGACCTGGTCGTGTACTTCCCCGAGGCCACCCACGTGGCGATGTACCTCGGCGACGGAATGGTCGTCCAGGCGCCGCGCCCCGGCGCCGAGGTCAAGGTGTCGCCGATCGCGGCCAACCCGGTCCTGGGCGCCGTACGCCCCGACCCCGGCGGGGAGCCGCTGCGGCGCTACACGCCGCCGAGGCTCCCCGAGGGGGCGACGGCCGGGTCCGACGAGGGGTACGCGGCGGCCTACGCGCCGGCCGCGCCCGAGACCTCCATCAGGTAGCCCTCGGTCTTCGCCGGGTCGTAGAAGAAGTTCTCGAAGTCGGCCGGGTCGTTGAAGCCGTTGGCGAAGCGGTCGGCGACCGGCTGGAGCTGCCCGGCGGCGCCGATCAGGTTCAGGATGTGCTCCGGCGGCGGGGCGAGCATGGCGTTCGTCCACTTGGTGACGTGCCGGGCGGTCTCCCAGTAGCGGTCGAAGGTCTGCCGCATCCAGGCCTCGTCGAACTCCTTCTCCCCCTGCTCCAGGATGGAGGCGAGGTAGGAGGCGGCGCACTTGGAGGCGGAGTTGGAGCCCTGGCCGGTGATCGGGTCGTTGGCGACGACCACGTCGGCCACGCCGAGGACCAGGCCGCCGCCGGGGAGGCGGCCGACCGGGTTGCGGACGGTGGGGGCGTAGCGGCCGGCGAGGGTGCCGCCGGCATCGGTCAGTTCGACCTTGGTGGCCCGCGCGTACTCCCAGGGAAGGAATCTCTCCATGAGTTCCAGGGTCAGGGAGAGGTGCTCCGCCGGGTCCTTGACGTCCTTGAAGGCGTCCAGCGGGCCGCCGGGTATGCCCTCCCAGAACAGGATGTCGGCCCGGCCGGAGGTCGTGAACGTCGGCATGATGAACATCTCGCCGACGCCGGGGACCAGGTTGCAGCGGACGGCCTCCATGTCCGGGTGCTCCGGACGCGGGCCCATCCCGTGGACGTAGGCCACCGCCAGCGCTCGCTGCGGTTCGCTGTACGGGGACCTCTCCGGGTCGCGGCCGAACATCTGCACCAGCTCGCCCTTGCCCGCCGAGACGAGGACGAGGTCGTAGGCGCGGGAGAAGTAGTCCAGGTCGCCGACGGCCGCGCCGTGGATGACCAGCTGGCCGCCGCGCTGCGCGAAGGTCTCCATCCAGCCGGCCATCTTCACCCGCTGGTCGACCGACTGCGCGAAGCCGTCGAGGTGCCCCACCCAGTCGATCGCGCGCTGCGACGGGCCCGGGTCGAAGGAGCCGGGGGCCGCCACCGAGACGCCGAGTCCCTCGATCTTCGGGGCCTGGGACTCCCAGAAGTTCAGCTGGAGGTCGCGCTCGTGCTGGAGTGCCGTGTGGAACATGCACTGCGTCGACATGACCCGGCCGGCGCGGATCTCGTCCGCGGTCCGGTTGGACATCAGGGTCACCTCGTAGCCGTGCGACTGGAGGCCGAGGGCGAGCTGGAGACCGGACTGGCCGGCTCCGACGACGAGTATCTTCCGCATGCGGGGGACGCTCCTAAAGGGACTACTACTCGGGGGTTTCGTCGAGCGCGTGGCCCACGAGGGACAAGAGGGTCTCGATGGCCGAGATCCGGCGGCGCGCATCCATGATCATTACAGGTATGTGCGCGGGGATCGTCAACGCCTCCCGCACGTCCTCCGCCTCGAACAGCTCGCTGCCGTCGAAGTGGTTCACCGCGACGACGTACGGCAGTCCGCAGCTCTCGAAGTAGTCCAGCGCCGGGAAGCAGTCCTTCAGGCGCCGGGTGTCGGCCAGCACGACGGCGCCGATCGCGCCGCGCACCAGGTCGTCCCACATGAACCAGAACCGCTGCTGACCCGGTGTGCCGAACAGGTAGAGCACCAGGTCGTCGTCGAGCGTGATGCGGCCGAAGTCCATGGCCACGGTGGTGGTGAGCTTGCCCGGGGTGGCGGTGAGGTCGTCGGTCTCCTCGCTCGCCTCGGTCATCAGCGCCTCGGTCTGCAGGGGCGTGATCTCCGAGACGGCGGTGACCAGTGTGGTCTTGCCGACGCCGAATCCTCCCGCCACCACGATCTTCGTGGCTATGGGCGCGCGGGTGCGATCCGTCTGCCAGGGCTGAGCGGGCTCGTCGGGGTCGACGAGCGGGGAGACGCCGTAGGCGGCGGCGTCAGAGACGACGGAGTCCACTGAGCACCCTTTCGAGCAGAGCGCGGTCCGGGCGGCCCGTGCCGTGGCCGGTCCCGGTTCCGTACACACGGATCTTTCCCTGGTCCGCGAGGTCGCTGAGGAGCACGCGGACCACGCCGAGCGGCATCTTCAGCAGCGCGGCGATCTCGGCCACCGTACGCATACGGCGGCACAGTTCGACGATGGCCCGCATCTCCGGCATCACGCGGGAGGTGAGGGAACCGTTCGTCAGTTCCTTGCGCTCCTCGGCGGCTTCCAACGCGGCGGTACCGGCCGTCGCGCCGACGAACGTCTCGACGAGCAGAACGTGGCCGAAGCGGGTACGGCCGCCGGTGAGCGAGTAGGGGCGTACGCGGGCGGACTTGCGGTCGGCGCCGCGTACGGGGAGGTGCTTCGGTGTTTTCCTGGGGCTGCTGCTCATCGGGTACTCCCCGTAGAGGTCGACTCGGACTCCAGGGATTTCCGCAGCTCGCTGCGGAGTTCGGGGGTCAGGACGTGGCCGGCGCGGCCGACGAACAGCGCCATGTGGTACGCGATGACGCTCATGTCGGCCTCCGCGGAACCGTGCACGCCGAGCAGCGAACCGTCGCTGATCGACATCACGAACAGGCTGCCCTCGTCCATGGCGACCATCGTGTGCTTCACGTTGCCGAAGTCCATCAGCCGGGCGGCCCCGATGGTGAGGCTGCCGACGCCGGAGACGACGGTGGCGAGGTCGGCGGCGGAGCCGCGCGGGCCGGTGCGGCGCACGGCCTGGGCCTCGCGGGCCGCGTCGATGCGGTGCTGGTCGGAGGAGAGCAGCAGCAGGCCGTCGGAGGAGACCACCGCGACCGAGAGGATGCCGGGCACCTCCTCGACCAGGTTGGTCAGCAGCCAGTGCAGATTGCGGGCTTCACTGCTGAGTCCGAAAGTACTGGGCGCGGTCAACTGCTTGCCTCCTCGACAGTGCCCCCCGTGGCTTCTTCGGTTGTCCCTGCTGCGGCGGTCGGCGCCTCGTTCCGACCGGTCCGGTCGGCGATCTCCGCCTCGACGTCGCGGCGGCCGGCCTCCGCCCCCTGGCGGAATCCGCCCAGGCGGCGGCGGAGTGCGTCGGCGTCGACGGAACCCGCGGTGCGCGGCCGTGGGGCCGCCGCCGGTGTACTGAGCTTCGGGGTCCGCTTGGGCAGGCCCTTGTCGGTGACAGGCTCGGCGGACCCGGTGTTCTCGGCGGACCCGGTGTTCTCGGCCGGCCCTGGGCTTCCGGCAGCCCCGGGCGCCCCGGCGTCCGCTGCCCGCTCGGTGCCCTCGTTCGGGGTGCGGCCGTGGGCGTCGGGGCCGATGGCGTAGGGGTCGGCGGAGCGCTGTCCGGGGAGCTCGATCGCGGCGGGCTCCTGTGTGGCGGGCTCCTCCGGGGCGGGTGCCTCGGGTGCGGAACCCGGCTCGGGCTCCGGTGCCTGTGCCGGTTCCGGTGCCTGTACCGGCAGCAGGAGGGCCATCGTGGCGTCGTCGGGGAGGTCGTGGCCGGGGTGGGAGGACGCGGAGTCCTCCGTCTCCGGGGCGGGATCCGCGACCGCGCCCGGGTCGGCTGCCTCCGCCTCGTCCGTCTCCGGTGACGCCGACGGGGCCGGGGAGGGAGCCGTGACCGCTTCCGCCTCCGGGGCCGCCTCCGCGCCCTCCGCCACGTCGGTCTCCGCGCTGTCCGCCTCGTCGGCCTCGTCGGCCTCCGCGCGCCGTACGGCCTGTTCCGCAGAGGCGACCAGCGGGTCCACGTTTTCCCGCGTTCCCTGCTCCGCGCGGCCGTGCAGGACGTTGGAGTTGGCCTCCGCGTCGGCGCCCGGCAGGGAGAAGGACCCCGTGCCCTCCGTCATCGGCACGGTCGGCGCGAGGGCGGCCGGCGGCGCCGCCGCGAGCAGGGTGCTCGGGAGGACCACGACGGCCGCGACACCGCCCTGCTTCTGCTCCCGCAGGCGCACGCGCGCACCGTGCCGGTGGGCGAGCCGGGCCACGACGTACAGGCCGAGCCCGAGACCGTCGTCGCCCTCCTGGTCGTAGGGCGCGTCCGGGTCGAAGTCGGTCAGGCGGGCGTTGAGCCGCTGGAGCCGCTCGGTGGCCATGCCGATGCCCTCGTCCTGGACGGAGAGCATCACCTCGCCGTTCTCCAGCAGCCAGCCGGAGACCTCGACGGGCAGGTCCGGCGGCGAGAAGGAGGTGGCGTTCTCCATCAGCTCCGCGAGCAGGTGGGAGAGGTCGTCGGCGGCGAACCCGGCCACGTGCGCGTGCGGCGGCAGCGCGGCGATGCGGACGCGCTCGTAGCGCTCGATCTCACTGACCGCGGCCCGGACCACGTCGACCAGCGGCACCGGTCCGGCGCTGTGCTGGACGTGCTCGGTACCGGCGAGGACGAGGAGGTTCTCGCTGTGCCGGCGCATGACCGTGGCGAAGTGGTCGAGCTTGAACAGGGTGGCCAGGCGGTCCGGGTCCTGCTCGCGCTCCTCCAGGCTCTCGATGACCGCGAGTTGCCGCTCGACCAGACCGAGAGTGCGCAGCGCGAGGTTCACGAAGGTGGAGCCGATACTCTTGCGCACGACCTCCAGCCGAGCGGCGGACTCGGCGAGTTCGGCGCGCAGTCCCTCGCGGGCGTCGGCCATCTTCTGCCGCTGGCCGACGAGGTGCTTGCGGTCGGCCTCCAGCGTGTTGACGCGCCCGGCGAGCGTGGCCGCGTGCGTGTGCAGGGCGTTGACGGAGCGGACGACCTGGGCGAACTCGTCGTTGCGGCCGGTGAAGGCGACGGGCTCTTCGGCCGTCGGATCCTCCGCGCCGGCGAGCCGGGCCGAACCGCGGCGCAGCACCGAGAGCGGGCGCGTCAGGGTGCGCGCCATGGCGGTGGCGATGCCGACGGCCAGCAGGATCAGGGCGCCGAGGGCGGCGATCCGGATCTCCAGCGCGGTGACGTCGTCGTCGCGCAGCTTCTCCAGAGCCGTGGTGCGCTTCTCGTAGAGGGCGGACTCGGCGCCGCGCATGGCGTCGACGCGGGCGGAGAGCGCGGCGTCCAGCCTCTTGGTGCTGGTGCCGAGGTCGTCGTCGGACAGCGCCGGCTCGTCCGTGAGGCCGGCGAGGTACTTCTCGGCGGAGTTGACCTCGGGGCCGGCGACCGTGGCGTCGAAGCCGGCGCGCGCCTCCTTGGGCGCGCCCTCGCGGAAGTCGGCGAGTGCGGCGTCGGAGCGCACCCGGGCCTGCTGGGCGGCGGCGGCGAGCGCGTCGCGCTGCTCGGCGTCGGCCTCCGAGGAGGTGGTCGTCTCGGTCGGCAGGCCCGTGATCGGGTCGATGACGGTCTGCGTACTGCTCGGCACGTTCAGCGCCGCGAGCAGCAGACCTCGGGTGGCGGCGGCCTGCTGGACGGCGGTGTCCAGTTCGGCCAGGGCGTAGGCGCCGGCGCCTACGCGGGGCGGCATCCGCTCGGCCAGCTCCTCGGCCAGGGCGTGCAGTTCGGTGATCGCCTCCGAGTACGCCTCGTGCGCCTGGACAGCGGTGCTCTTGCCGGTGAGCGCCGCCCGGCGCAGCGCCGCGATGGCGTCGAGGTCCTCGCGCAGGGAGGCCGGCGTGTCGGTGTCGGCACGCAGTTCCTCGACCTGCCGGTCGACGCGTGCGCTGCGCTGTTCGGAGGGCGCCTTGGACTCGGGGCGGCCGGCGGCGATGTACGGGGTGACCTCGTCCCGCTCGTCGGCGAGGGAGTGGGCGAGGGTCAGCGCGCCCTGGGTCTGCTCGGCGAGCGTCACCAGTTCCTGGGAGTCGTGCAGTTGCCCGGAGGCGGCCACGACCGACGGGGCTCCGGCCCCGGCGACGGCGGCGGCCACGACCGCAACGGCGACGATGAGGCGGTTGCGTACGTGGGTCGGACGGCCCTTGCCGACGGGGGCCGCCGGCGGCGCCGGGGTGGAGGTGCCGGAAGTGCGCTCCGCGCTCTCCCGGGGGGCCGTCTGCTTGCCTGTGCGACGAGGCCGCGTCTTCTGCACCGGTGCTCGCATTCCTGACTCGTGTACCCGTGGGCCCGGGTGGCGCTCCGTCAACTGGCCGGTCGGCGCGTGCACCCTCCGCCACGCTCTGGGCTGCTCCCCGGCCGCCGATGGCGCATCGGGCGGAGAGACCGCGTGAGCAGGGCAGGCCCCCCACCGGATCCCGACCCTCCCAGTGCCGGTGGGCGGTGGGCGCGCATCATCCGACCCGCCACCCGAAGGAGTGAACCCCGGACGGGAGTTGGGGAGCAAGTTCCCCTGTCTCGTGCGGCACGCCTGTGCGGCGCGCCGGTTGGACGTCTGGGACGGGCGGTGGCACTATGTGCCGCCACGCGTTGCCGGAGTGCCGAATTCCACCCCAAATCCGGCGCCTGACCTGCGCCCCTGCGTCGATCCCGGGGAACTTGCCAGCCTTTTGCGGACGCCGTGAAGAGGTCGTGCAGACTGGCTGGATGCGCACGGAACTCGTCTCGGAACCCGGCCTCACCGACCACCCCAACGAGGACTTCGCGAGCGTCGGACTACCGGCCTCGGGACAGGGTGGCTCGCTCGTCGTGCTGGACGGCGTGACTCCGCCTCGGACCGCGACGGGGTGTCTGCATTCCGTGCCCTGGTTCACCGCGCGCCTCGGCGGCGCCCTGACCGAACTGACCGTTTCACTGCCGGATGTTCCCCTCGCCGAAGCCCTGTCCCGCGCCATCGCTCGTACCTCGGCGGCACACTCGGAAACCTGTGACCTTTCTCACCCGCGGACTCCACAGGCAACCGTGGTCCTGGCGCGGTGGTCCCCCGCCCGCGTCGAGTACCTGGTCCTGTCCGACTCGGCCCTGCTGGTGGAGGCCCCGGACGGCACGGTCACGGCCGTCCTGGACGACCGGCTGGCCAGGCTGCCCCGAGCGGCCCTCGCCACCGACGCGCTGATCGACGCCGGCCTCCGGAACAAGGAGGGCGGCTTCTTCACGGCCGCGGCCGACCCGGCGGTGTCGGCGCGGGCGGTGACGGGCGTGCTGCCGCGCGACGAGGTGCGCACGCTGGCGGCGCTGACGGACGGGGCCGCGCGGTGGGTGGAGAAGTTCCGGGAGGGCGACTGGACGGACTGCCTCGCGCTGGTGCGGAAGCAGGGCGCGCAGGCGCTGGTGGACCGGGTGCGGGAGCTGGAGCGGTCGGACGCGGCGGGGCCCCGGGCGTTCCTGGGGCGCAGCAAGGCGCACGACGACGCGACGGTGGTGTACGCGGAGCTGTGAACGCCGGGGGCCGCGCCCCTACTTCTCCATCCCCCGGTTGAGCTGCCGCAGCAGCCGGGCCAGTTCGGTCACCTCGCGCGGGTCCCAGTCGGCGAGCCGGCCGGCGTACCGTGCGCGGCGCGCCTCCCGCACCCGGCTGACACGCGACTGGCCCTCCGGGGTCAGGGTGACCAGCCATGCGCGGCCGTCGGCGGGGTCGGGTTCCCGGGCGATGAGGCCGAGTTCCTCCAGGGCGCGCAGCTGGCGGGACATCGTCGCCTTGCCGACGCCGATGTAGGCGGCGAGTTCCGTGGCGCGCTGCCCACCGCACTCACCGAGCCGGACGAGAAGGCCGTACGCGGACGACTCCAGGTCGGGGTGGACCTCCCGGGCCATCTCGCCCTGATTGGCACGGGCGCGCCGGAGCAGGACCGTCAACTCCCGCTCCAAGGCCAGGAACTCCGGCTGGTTCACACCACTACCGGACAGGTCGGATTCGACCCCGCGTCCGCCGCCGTTCCCGTTTTCGTGCACGTCAGCCCCTGCCTCGAATTTCCCGGTCCTGAAAGTTTCCGCCACGGGCCGCCATCACCGCAGCTTGGCAAGTATTTCGCAGGCTTAGACCATCGGCGGCTTCCGGCCCCTCTTCCCACCCCCCGTTCTACGTGCGTAGCGTCTTCACCGGACCTCGCGATGGCATGCTCACGCCACTCACGAGTCCTCCCCACTCGCGCATCCCCCACCGAGCACCACCGAGCCATCGGAGGCACGTCATGCTCGTGCACAGATCCGGATCGGCCCGCGGACGGCGCTTCGCCGTCACCGGGATTCTGCTCGCCGCGTTCTCCCTGGTGTCCGCCCTCCCCGCGCAGGCCTCGCCGGCCGCCGACACCCCGCCGCGCGGCTCCGCCCACATGGGCATGGGCGTCCTCGAGCACGACGGGCGCCACGGCACCCCCGTCCCGGGCGACGCGACCCAGACGGAAGGCGTCGACGTCTCGAGCCACCAGGGCAACGTCGCCTGGTCGACCCTGTGGAACAGCGGAGTCAAGTGGGCCTACGTCAAGGCCACCGAAGGGACGTACTACACCAACCCCTACTTCGCCCAGCAGTACAACGGCTCCTACAACGTGGGCATGATCCGCGGCGCCTACCACTTCGCCACCCCGGACACGACGAGCGGCGCCGCGCAGGCCAACTACTTCGTCGACCACGGCGGCGGCTGGTCCCGCGACGGCAAGACGCTGCCGGGCGCGCTGGACATCGAGTGGAACCCGTACGGGGCCACCTGCTACGGCAAGTCGCAGAGCCAGATGGTCTCCTGGATCCGCGACTTCCTGAACACCTACAAGGCGCGCACCGGCCGCGACGCCGTGATCTACACCGCCACCAGCTGGTGGACCCAGTGCACCGGCAACTACGGGGGCTTCGCGGCGAACAACCCGCTGTGGATCGCCCGGTACGCGTCCTCGGTCGGGACGCTGCCGGCGGGCTGGCCGTACTACACGATGTGGCAGTACACCTCGTCCGGGCCGACGGTCGGCGACCACAACAAGTTCAACGGGGCCCTGGACCGGGTCCGGGCGCTCGCGAACGGCTGACGCACACGCGCGTACGGCGAGGGCCCGGACTCGCACGGAGTCCGGGCCCTCCCCTTTACTCATCCGGTCGCATGGCCCGTCACGCCGCGACCGGAACCTCCGGCTCCGCACCGCTGGTCGCCGGTGCGAGTGCCAGCTCCAGGACCTGGCGGACGTCGGTGACCGCGTGGACGTCGAGCTTGTCCAGCACCTCGGCCGGGACGTCGTCCAGGTCGGGCTCGTTGCGCTTGGGGATGATCACCGTGGTGACGCCCGCCCGGTGCGCCGCGAGCAGCTTCTGCTTGACCCCGCCGATCGGCAGCACGCGCCCGGTCAGCGAGACCTCGCCGGTCATCGCCACGTCGGTGCGCACCAGCCGGCCGGAGAGCAGCGAGGCCAGCGCCGTCGTCATCGTGACGCCCGCGCTCGGGCCGTCCTTGGGGACCGCGCCCGCCGGGAAGTGGATGTGCACGCCCCGGTCCTTCAGGTCGGCCACCGGCAGCTCCAGCTCGGCGCCGCGGCTGCGCAGAAAACTCAGCGCGATCTGCGCCGACTCCTTCATGACGTCGCCCAGCTGACCGGTCAGGGTCAGCCCGGCCGCGCCCGTCTCCGGGTCGGCCAGCGACGCCTCCACGTAGAGCACGTCGCCGCCCGCGCCGGTGACCGCGAGGCCCGTGGCCACGCCCGGCACCGAGGTGCGCCGCTCGGCCGGGTCCTGGGCGGACTCGGGCACGTGGTGCGGCCGGCCGATCAGGGCACGCAGGTCGCCGTCGGTGACGGTGAACGGGAGCTTGCGTTCGCCGAGTTCGTGCTGGGCCGCCACCTTGCGCAGCAGCCGGGCGATCGACCGTTCCAGGGTGCGCACGCCCGCCTCTCGCGTGTACTCGCCGGCCAGCTTGCGCAGCGCGCCCTCGTCGACCGTGACCTCGTCCGGGGCCAGGCCGGCCCGCTCCAGCTGGCGCGGGAGCAGGTGGTCGCGGGCGATGACGATCTTCTCGTCCTCGGTGTAGCCGTCGAGGCGGACCAGTTCCATGCGGTCGAGCAGGGCCTCCGGGATGGCTTCGAGGACGTTGGCCGTCGCGAGGAACACGACGTCGGACAGGTCCAGCTCGACCTCCAGGTAGTGGTCCCGGAAGGTGTGGTTCTGGGCGGGGTCGAGCACTTCGAGCAGGGCGGCGGCCGGGTCGCCCCGGAAGTCGGAGCCCACCTTGTCGATCTCGTCCAGCAGGACGACCGGGTTCATGGACCCGGCCTCCTTGACGGCGCGCACGATGCGTCCGGGCAGCGCGCCGACGTACGTACGCCGGTGGCCACGGATCTCGGCCTCGTCGCGGACGCCGCCGAGGGCGACGCGGACGAACTTCCGGCCCATCGCGTGGGCGACGGACTCGCCGAGGCTGGTCTTGCCGACGCCGGGCGGGCCGACGAGAGCCAGTACCGCACCACCGCGCCGGCCGCCGACGACCCCGAGGCCGCGGTCGCCCCGCCGCTTGCGCACCGCCAGGTACTCGGTGATCCGCTCCTTGACGTCCTCCAGACCCGCGTGCTCGTCGTCGAGGACCGCCTGTGCGCCCTGAATGTCGTAGGCGTCCTCGGTGCGGACGTTCCACGGCAGTTCGAGGACGGTGTCGAGCCACGTGCGGATCCAGGAGCCCTCCGGCGACTGGTCGGAGGACCGCTCCAGCTTGTCGACCTCCTTGAGGGCCGCCTCGCGGACCTTCTCCGGCAGGTCGGCGGCCTCGACGCGGGCACGGTAGTCGTCGGACTCCTCACCCTCCTGCTCGCCGTTGAGTTCGCGCAGTTCCTTGCGCACGGCTTCCAGCTGGCGGCGCAGCAGGAACTCCCGCTGCTGCTTGTCGACGCCCTCCTGGACGTCCTTGGCGATGGTCTCGGCGACGTCCTGCTCGGCGAGGTGGTCGCGCAGTTGCTGGGTGGCGAGCCGCAGCCGGGCGACCGGGTCGGCGGTCTCCAGGAGCTCGACCTTCTGCTCGGTGGTCAGGAAGGGCGAGTAGCCGGAGTTGTCGGCGAGCGCGGAGACGCCGTCGATGGCCTGGACGCGGTCGACGACCTGCCAGGCACCGCGCTTGCGCAGCCAGGCGGTGGCGAGCGCCTTGTACTCCTTCACCAGCTCGGCGACCTGGCCGGGCAGCGGGTCGGGCACGGTCTCGTCGACGCTCGTGCCCTCGACCCACAGCGCGGCGCCGGGACCGGTGGTGCCGGCGCCGATCTTCACGCGGTCCCGGCCGCGGATCAGGGCTCCCGGGTCGCCGTCGGCCAGCCTGCCGACCTGCTCCACCGTGCCGAGGACGCCGGTCTTGGCGTAGGTGCCGTCGATGCGTGGGACGAGGAGGACCCGGGGCTTGCCGGGTTCGGACCTGGCGGCGGCCTGGGCGGCCTCCACCGCGGCCCGTACCTCGGCGTCGCTCAGGTCCAGGGGGACGACCATTCCGGGCAGGACCACTTCGTCGTCGAGCGGCAGCACAGGCAGGGTGAGCGGTGTGAAGGCGGCGGACTCAGCAGCCATGATCTCCCCTTCGGCAGTCAAGTTGAGTTACATCGACTCAATGAAAGGGAGTCTCCGATTGTTCCCCACAGCGTGTTCGCTCTGAGCGATCAACAACCGGGGCTTCCGTGGCCTGCCGGAATTCAAGGGCCGGCTCGGGATCCGCAGCCGGGCCCCGTGGAGGGGAGCACGGCCGGAGGCTCCCGCATTCCCCCTGTCAAGCCCTGTCAAGATGGGCCGATGCCCACCCCTTCCCATGACTCCTACGACATCCCCGAAGTGCTGGACCGTCGCGAGGGCCCGCACGGCGAGGTCGTCCTGCGCCGGCACGGGGCGCTGCTGCAGATCATCGCGAACGGCTGCTTCCTGATGGACACCTCCGACGGACGCTCGGAGCGGCGCCTGGTCGACGCGGCGGCCGACGCGCTCGCCGCCTCCGGCGGACGCGGTGCGCCGCACCTGCTCATCGGCGGGCTCGGCGTCGGCTTCTCGCTCGCACACGCGGCCGCCGACCCGCGCTGGGGCCGGATCGCGGTCGTCGAGCGCGAGCGCGCCGTCATCGACTGGCACCGGGGCGGACCGCTGGCCGCGCTGTCCGCCGAGGCGCTGGCCGATCCGCGCGCGGAGATCGTGGAATCGGATCTCGTGGAGTACGTCAATGAGACATCCGACACGTACGACGCGCTCTGCCTCGACATCGACAACGGCCCCGGCTGGACCGTCACCGAGGGCAACGACGGGCTCTACGCGCCGGCCGGACTGGCGGGCTGCGCACGGGTGTTGAGGACCGGCGGGGTGCTTGCCGTATGGTCTGCGCAGCCCTCTCCGGAATTCGAAGAAACCTTGCGTAATGCCGGGTTCCAACAGGTGCGTACCGAAGAGATCCCCGTTGCCCGGGGCGTTCCGGACGTCGTCCACCTCGCCGTCGGGCCTGGATAGCAAAGGCGCGGTGGCTCCCCGTACGCTGCTGCTCTGACGCGGATCATTCAAGCGTCAAGCGCAGCCATGGGATCACCCCACGGATTCCGGAAAGCACACCTCAGGGGCGGGCGATGGAGCAGACACAGACCTCCCACAACGGCACGGCGACGGCTACTCCGGGCGCACAGCGACGGGTGCTGGTGGTCGAGGACGACCAGACGATCGTGGACGCCATCGCGACCCGCCTGCGCGCCGAGGGGTTCCTGGTGCAAACGGCGGGCGACGGTCCGTCCGCGGTCGACACGGCCGAGGCATGGCAGCCCGACCTGCTGATCCTCGACATCATGCTGCCCGGCTTCGACGGTCTGGAGGTCTGCCGGCGCGTGCAGGCCCAGCGACCGGTGCCGGTGCTCATGCTCACCGCGCGCGACGACGAGACGGACATGCTGGTCGGACTCGGCGTGGGCGCCGACGACTACATGACCAAGCCGTTCTCGATGCGCGAGCTGGCCGCGCGCGTGCATGTGCTGCTGCGCCGGGTGGAGCGGGCCGTCGTGGCCGCCTCCACGCCGCGCAGCGGCATCCTGCGCCTCGGTGAACTGGAGATCGACCACGCGCAGCGCCGGGTGCGGGTGCGCAGCGATGACGTGCACCTCACCCCCACCGAGTTCGACCTGCTGGTCTGCCTGGCGAACACCCCGCGCGCGGTGCTCTCCCGTGAGCAGCTGCTGGCCGAGGTGTGGGACTGGGCGGACGCCTCCGGCACCCGGACCGTCGACAGCCACATCAAGGCGCTGCGGCGGAAGATCGGCGCCGAGCGCATCCGCACGGTGCACGGCGTGGGCTACGCGCTGGAGACACCGACGCCATGAGCCGAGGGCGGCAGGCCGCGCGCAGGAGCCCCGCCCCCCGGAGCACCGGGGTTCCCTGGGGCGGTGTACGCCCGTTCTCGATCAAGACCAAGCTGGGCGCGCTGGTCGTCACGTCGGTGCTGATCACCACCGGCCTGTCGGTGATAGCGGTGCACACCAAGACGGAGCTGCGCTTCATCACGGTCTTCTCGATGATCGCCACGCTGCTGATCACGCAGTTCGTCGCGCACGGGCTGACCGCGCCGCTGGACGAGATGAACGCCGTGGCCCGGTCCATCTCGCACGGCGACTACACGCGCCGGGTACGCGAGAACCGCCGCGACGAGCTGGGCGACCTGGCCGTCACCATCAACCGCATGGCCGACGACCTGGAGGCCCAGGACCTCCAGCGCAAGGAGCTGGTGGCGAACGTCTCGCACGAGCTGCGCACCCCCATCGCGGGCCTGCGCGCGGTGCTGGAGAACATCGTCGACGGGGTCACCGAGGCCGATCCGGAGACCATGCGCACGGCGCTCGGGCAGACGGAACGGCTCGGCCGGCTGGTGGAGACGCTGCTGGACCTGTCCCGCCTGGACAACGGCGTCATACCGCTGCGCAAGCGGCGCTTCGAGGTGTGGCCGTACCTCTCCGGCGTGCTGAAGGAGGCCAACATGGTGGCGTCGGCACGCGCGGGCATCGCCTCCGGCTCCGGCAACCACACCCGCACCGACGTGCATCTGGCCCTCGACGTCTTCCCGCCGGAGCTGACCGCGCACGCCGACCCCGAGCGCATCCACCAGGTCGTCGCCAACCTCATCGACAACGCGGTCAAGCACAGCCCGCCGCACGGCCGCGTGACGGTCAGGGCGCGGCGCGGGGAGCTGCCGGAGTCGCTGGAGCTGGAGGTTCTCGACGAGGGACCCGGCATTCCGCGCTCGGAGTGGCGCCGGGTGTTCGAGCGCTTCAACCGGGGTTCGGTGTCCCGGCCGCACGGTCCGGGCAGCGACGGCGGCACCGGACTCGGCCTGGCGATCGCGCGCTGGGCGGTGGATCTGCACGGCGGCCGGATCGGTGTGGCCGAATCCGAGCGGGGCTGCCGGATCCTCATCACTCTTCCGGGCCTGCCGTCGGCGTCGAGTTGACGTAGGGTTCGAAGCGGAGCGTCAAGATCCACTGACGTCCGCCCTGGCGGACACGTGTGATCAGGCGCAGACCAGGGTCAGACCCGCGTTTTCTCGGCGCCGGGTCCCGGTCTCCCGATCCCACACGCAGCAGAACCTCGCTTGTTTCCCGCCATTTCCAGCACCGAAACGCGGTCTGCGATGTGACTTACGCGACGATGAACGGGCCCGGTCTGACCTTCCGGGCCCGGGAGGCGTAGCCTTGATTCCCGCTGTCCACCATCTTGTGAAGCGGAAGAGGGCGGTTCTCGCCGTGTCGCCACAGTCCCCCAGTAACTCGAGCATCTCGACCGACACCGACCAAGCGGCCAACGCGGGCAAGAACCCCGCGGCCGCCTTCGGTGCCAACGAGTGGCTCGTCGACGAGATCTATCAGCAGTACCTCCAGGATCCGAATTCCGTGGACCGAGCCTGGTGGGACTTCTTCGCCGACTACAAGCCGGGGGCGGCCGCGGCCCAGTCCGCCTCCGGCAGCACGAACGCGGATTCCGGCAGCGCGCCCCAGGCCGCCCCCGCGCCGCAGGCGCAGGCTCCCGCCCCGGCCCGGCCCCAGGCCGCCGCCCCCCAGCAGGCCGCCGCGCCCGCACAGCAGGCCGCGCAGCCCGCCGCCGCACCGGCGGCTCCGGCCACGCGGCCCGCCCCGGCCAAGCCCGCCGCCAAGCCGCAGGCGAAGGCCGCCGCGCCGGCCAAGGACGCCACCGCCACCGAGGCCCCCGAGGGGCCCGAGCTGGTGACCCTGCGCGGCCCCGCCGCCGCGGTCGCGAAGAACATGAACGCCTCGCTCGAGCTGCCCACGGCCACGTCCGTGCGCGCGGTCCCGGTGAAGCTGCTGTTCGACAACCGCATCGTCATCAACAACCACCTCAAGCGCGCCCGGGGCGGGAAGATCTCCTTCACGCACCTGATCGGCTACGCGATGGTGCAGGCCATCAAGGCCATGCCGTCGATGAACTACGCGTTCGGCGAGAAGGACGGCAAGCCGACGCTCATCAAGCCGGCGCACGTCAACCTCGGCCTCGCCATCGACCTGGTCAAGCCCAACGGCGACCGCCAGCTCGTCGTCGCGGCGATCAAGAAGGCCGAGACGCTGAACTTCTTCGAGTTCTGGCAGGCCTACGAGGACATCGTCCGCCGCGCCCGCGACGGCAAGCTGACGATGGACGACTTCTCCGGCGTCACGGTCTCCCTGACCAACCCCGGCGGTCTCGGCACCGTCCACTCGGTGCCGCGCCTGATGCCCGGCCAGGCCGTCATCATGGGCGTCGGCTCCATGGACTACCCCGCGGAGTTCCAGGGCACCAGCCAGGACACCCTGAACAAGCTCGGCATCTCGAAGGTCATGACGCTCACGTCGACCTACGACCACCGGGTCATCCAGGGCGCCGCCTCCGGCGAGTTCCTGCGCCAGGTCGCCAACCTGCTCCTCGGCGAGAACGGCTTCTACGACGAGATCTTCGAGGCGCTGCGCATCCCCTACGAGCCGGTCCGCTGGCTCAAGGACATCGACGCCTCGCACGACGACGACGTCACCAAGGCCGCCCGCGTCTTCGAGCTGATCCACTCCTACCGGGTCCGCGGCCACGTCATGGCCGACACCGACCCGCTGGAGTACCAGCAGCGCAAGCACCCCGACCTGGACATCACCGAGCACGGGCTCACCCTGTGGGACCTGGAGCGCGAGTTCGCGGTCGGCGGCTTCGCCGGCAAGTCCCTGATGAAGCTGCGCGACATCCTCGGCGTGCTGCGCGACTCGTACTGCCGCACCACCGGCGTCGAGTTCATGCACATCCAGGACCCGAAGCAGCGCAAGTGGATCCAGGACCGCATCGAGCGCTCGCACACCAAGCCGGAGCGCGAGGAGCAGCTGCGCATCCTGCGCCGGCTGAACGCCGCCGAGGCGTTCGAGACGTTCCTCCAGACCAAGTACGTCGGCCAGAAGCGGTTCTCCCTGGAGGGCGGCGAGTCCGTCATCCCGCTGCTGGACGCGGTCATCGACTCGGCGGCCGAGTCCCGCCTGGACGAGGTCGTCGTCGGCATGGCCCACCGCGGCCGGCTGAACGTGCTGGCCAACGTCGTCGGCAAGTCGTACGCGCAGATCTTCCGCGAGTTCGAGGGCAACCTCGACCCGAAGTCGATGCACGGCTCCGGTGACGTGAAGTACCACCTGGGCGCCGAGGGCACCTTCACCGGCCTGGACGGCGAGCAGATCAAGGTCTCGCTGGTGGCCAACCCATCGCACCTGGAGGCGGTCGACCCGATCGTCGAGGGCGTCGCCCGCGCCAAGCAGGACATCATCAACAAGGGCGGCACGGACTTCACCGTCCTGCCGGTGGCGATCCACGGCGACGCGGCCTTCGCGGGCCAGGGCGTGGTGGCCGAGACCCTGAACATGTCGCAGCTGCGCGGCTACCGCACCGGCGGCACGGTCCACGTCGTCATCAACAACCAGGTCGGCTTCACCGCCGCCCCGGAGTCGTCGCGCTCCTCGATGTACGCCACCGACGTGGCCCGCATGATCGAGGCCCCGATCTTCCACGTGAACGGCGACGACCCGGAGGCCTGCGTCCGCGTGGCGCGCCTGGCCTTCGAGTTCCGCCAGGCGTTCAACAAGGACGTGGTGATCGACCTCATCTGCTACCGCCGCCGCGGTCACAACGAGACCGACAACCCGGCCTTCACCCAGCCGCTGATGTACGACCTGATCGACAAGAAGCGCTCGGTGCGCAAGCTGTACACCGAGTCCCTCATCGGTCGCGGCGACATCACCCTGGAGGAGGCCGAGCAGGCGCTCCAGGACTACCAGGGCCAGCTGGAGAAGGTCTTCACCGAGGTCCGCGAGGCCGCCTCCCAGCCGGCCGCCGCCGAGCCCTCGGACCCGCAGGCCGAGTTCCCGGTCGCCGTGAACACCGCGGTCACCGCCGAGACCGTCAAGCGGATCGCCGAGTCCCAGGTCAACATCCCCGACCACGTCACCGTGCACCCGCGGCTGCTGCCGCAGCTGCAGCGCCGGGCGGCGATGGTCGAGGACGGCACGATCGACTGGGGCATGGGCGAGACCCTCGCCGTCGGCTCGCTGCTGCTGGAGGGCGTCCCGGTCCGGCTGTCCGGCCAGGACTCGCAGCGCGGCACCTTCGGCCAGCGCCACGCGGTGCTCATCAACCGCGAGACCGGCGACGAGTTCACGCCGCTGCTGTACCTGTCCGAGGACCAGGCCAGGTACAACGTCTACAACTCCCTGCTCTCCGAGTACGCGGTGATGGGCTTCGAGTACGGCTACTCGCTGGCCCGCCCCGACGCGCTGGTGATGTGGGAGGCGCAGTTCGGCGACTTCGTCAACGGCGCGCAGACGGTCGTGGACGAGTTCATCTCGTCGGCCGAGCAGAAGTGGAACCAGACCTCCGGCGTCACCCTCCTGCTGCCGCACGGCTACGAGGGCCAGGGCCCGGACCACTCCTCGGCCCGCCCGGAGCGCTTCCTCCAGCTCTGCGCGCAGAACAACATGACGGTCGCGATGCCGACCCTGCCGTCGAACTACTTCCACCTCCTGCGGTGGCAGGTGCACAACCCGCACCACAAGCCGCTGGTCGTCTTCACCCCGAAGTCGATGCTGCGCCTCAAGGCCGCGGCCTCGAAGGCGGAGGAGTTCACGACGGGCCAGTTCCGCCCGGTCATCGGCGACGACTCGGTCGACGCGGCCGCGGTCAAGAAGGTCGTCTTCTGCGCGGGCAAGGTCTACTACGACCTCGACGCCGAGCGGAAGAAGCGCGGCGTGACGGACACGGCCATCATCCGCATCGAGCGCCTGTACCCGCTGCCGGGTGCCGAGCTCCAGGCGGAGATCGCCAAGTATCCGAACGCCGAGAAGTACCTGTGGACGCAGGAGGAGCCGGCGAACCAGGGTGCCTGGCCGTTCATCGCGCTCAACCTGATCGACCACCTGGACCTGGCGGTCGGTGCCGACGTCCCGCACGGCGAGCGCCTGCGCCGCATCTCGCGCCCGCACGGCTCGTCCCCGGCCGTCGGTTCCGCCAAGCGGCACCAGGCCGAGCAGGAGCAGCTGGTGCGCGAGGTCTTCGAGGCCTGAGAGTCTCCGAGCCGGCCTGACGTGACCTGATGGCCACGCCGGAGGGCCCGGTCCGTGTTCACTGGAACACGGACCGGGCCCTCCGGCGTGTCGCGCACGTCCTATCCTGGGACCAGCGGTTCCACGGAGCCGGCCTTGTCCGACCCCTTCCGACGGAGAGCACGTTGTACTTCACCGACCGCGGCATCGAGGAACTGGAGAAGCGGCGCGGCGAGGAGGAGGTCACCTTCGAGTGGCTCGCCGAGCAGCTGCGGACCTTCGTCGACCTGAACCCGGACTTCGAGGTGCCGGTGGAGCGGCTGGCGACGTGGCTGGCGCGGCTGGACGACGAGGACGACGAGGAGTAGCCGCACCGAGAGGGCACCGGCAGGCATGCCACCGCGTTCCCGGGGCCGTCACGGACGCCGTGACAGCCCGTACGCCACCCCCAGCGCGCCGTGTGCGATGAGCAGCGCACCCGCCGTGGTCCAGCCTCCGGCGCGGCGTCGCAGGCCCCAGACGGTGAGCGGCAGGCCGGCCGCCACCTGGGCCACGGCCAGGGCACGGGCTCCGGGACCGCCCACCCAGGGCATCCAGGGAGCGAGGCGGCTCTCGTCGGCGGTGGGGCGGCGCCCGGCCGCCTCGGTCCGCCGGGCACCGGGCAGGGCGCGGACGGCGTCGCCGAGGCGGTCGGCGGGCTCGCCGGGGTCGAGACCCGCGGGGAGCGCGACTCCCGCGCGCGTGAGGACCGCGAGCAGTCCGCGCAGCCTGGTACGGGCGTCCGCCTCGGGATCCGGCTTCGTCAGCCCGTCCAGCGACTGGACGTCCAGTACGGGATCGAGGCCGAGGCGGGCGGCGAAGGTACGCATCGCCTCGTCCTCGCCGGCCGGAGTGCCGCCCGCGAGCCACACGTAGCCGACCGGGCGGCGGAATCCCGACGCGAGGGTGTAGCCGGCCCGGTCGGCGTCCCACCACAGGGCGAGTACGGGCCACGGGGCGCCGACCGCGAGGGCCGCGGCCCAGCCGGTGAGCACCCGGTCGACCGGTTCGTCGCCGTGCCGCCAGGGCCGGCCCTCGGGTACGAGCACGCTCCATTCCTCGCCGGCCCTGGCCAGCGGCATGCGTTCGCCCAGCAGCGGGGCGACGGCGGCGACGGAGTCCGGCTCGGCGCGGCACAGCAACAGGGCACCGGGAGCGGGATCGGGCACGGACTCTTCCGTCGGCATGCTCACAAACTAGGTCAATTCAACATTCCCGGCCGACCGCAGTCACCGGAACGGGTGCCTTGACTTTCCTCGAGCGCGATATATCGTGATTGAGGAGGACGCGATATGGCGCGTTCGGTCGAGGAGGTCTGCACCATGTCCGAGTGGTCCGTCGCGGAGCCCGGAAAGCTCACCTTCGACGAGCACGTGAGCGAGCTCCAGGTACGCATCGTCAACGGAACAGTCAACGTCGTGGGCACGGACGAGGGTTCCGCCCGCCTGGAAGTCTCCGAGATCGAGGGACCGCCACTGATCGTGACCCACCGGGACGGAGTACTCACGGTGGCCTACGAGGACCTGCCCTGGAAGGGCTTCCTCAAGTGGCTCGACCGCAAGGGGTGGCGCCGCAGCGCGGTGGTCTCCCTGGCCGTGCCGACCGGCACCCGCGTGGAGGTGGGCGCGGTCAGCGCCGCGGCCGTGGTCTCCGGGCTCGACGGGCGCGCGGAGGTGAAGGGCGTCTCCGGCGACACCACGCTGGTGAGCCTCACGGGCCCGGTCCGCGCCGACACCGTCTCCGGGAATGTGGAGGCGCAGGCCCTCACCGGAGACCTTCGCTTCAACTCCGTCTCCGGCGACCTGACGGTCGTCGAGGCGGGCTCCTCCGTCCGGGCCGACTCGGTGAGCGGTTCGATGATCGTCGACCTCGACACCGCCGGCGGGCCCACCGACATCAGCCTGACCAGCGTCTCGGGCGAGATCGCCATCCGGCTGCCGCAGCCCGCCGACGCGGAGGTGGAGGCGAACACCGCCAGCGGCTCCGTCTCCAGCGCCTTCGAGGACCTCCGGGTGGGCGGCCAGTGGGGCGCCAAGCGGATCACCGGCCGGCTCGGCGCGGGCAACGGCCGCCTGAAGGCCACGACGGTCTCCGGCTCGATCGCCCTGCTGCGCCGTCCGGCGGCGGAGGACACACCGTGGGAGCGGGAACCGCGGAGCACCGGCCCGGCAGGCGACGCCCAGGACGATTCGGGGGACAATTCCGCTTCCGGCCGGGACCACAGCGCCACCGGCACCCCGGCCGACAGCACGACCGACAAGAAGGTGCTCTGACATGTCCCCCGTCTTCGCGCACGGCCGCCTGAGGCTCTACCTCCTCAAGCTCCTGGACGAGGCCCCGCGCCACGGCTACGAGGTGATCCGGCTCCTCGAAGAGCGCTTCCAGGGTCTGTACGCGCCGTCGGCGGGCACGGTGTATCCGCGCCTGGCCAAGCTGGAGGCCGAGGGCCTGGTCACCCACACCACCGAGGGCGGCCGCAAGGTGTACGCCATCACCGAGGCCGGCCGCGCCGAGCTGTCCGACCGCAGTGGTGAACTGGCCGACCTGGAACTGGAGATCCGGGAGTCGGTCGCCGAGCTCGCCGCCGAGATCCGGGCCGATGTGCGCGGCGCCGCGGGCGATCTGCGCCGGGAGATGCGGGCGGCGGCCGGCGCGGCCCGCCGGGGCACCGGCTCGGGTGCGCACGACGAGGGGGACGGCTCCGCGGCCGGCGCCGCGGACACCGACGAAAAGGAGGCCTGGCGCGCCGCGAAGGAGGAGATGCGACGCGTCAAGCAGGAGTGGAAGGAGCAGGCCCGCCGCGCCAAGGACGAGAGCCGCCGCGCCCGTGACGAGGCCCAGCGGGCCCGGCGCCAGGCCAAGGAGGCCCAGGAGCGGGCCCGGGTGCAGGCGCAGGAAGAGGTGCAGCGCATCGCCCAGCGGGTCCAGGAACAGGTGCAGGACCATTTCTCGCGGGGCGACTGGCCGACGGGGCTGCGCGAGGGCCTGAGCGAACTGGCCAAGGAGGTCGGCGACTTCGGGAAGGACTTCGGGAAGGAGTTCGGCAAGGACTGGGGCTTCGGCCGCACCGACGCCGGCCCGACCGCCCCCCGGCCCGAGTACTCCGCCACCCCTGAGGACTTCCCGGCCGGTTACGCGCCCGCCTGGGCCCAGGAGGACGCGGCGGAGACCACCGGCGATCCCGCCCGGGACCTGGACCGGCTGCTCGACCGCTTCCGGGACGACATCCGTGACGCGGCCCGGGACCACGGCGTCACGGCCGACCAGCTCCGCGACGCCCGCGGCCAGTTGTCGACGGCCGCTGCGCACATCGGGGCGATACTGCGAGCACCCAAGGCCTGAACCCGGCGGTCTGCCGCCGGCGCACCGCCGGACGCATCTCGCCGGGGGCGCCGCGCAGGTCAGGCGCAGGCCTCGTCGGTGCCACCACCCAGCACCCTCGTCAGCGACTCGTGGGTCACCCCGTGGTCGGCGAGCACCTCGGCGGGCACACCGGGGCGGACGGTCAGGGCGAGGAGGATGTGCTCGTCCCCGATCTGCCGGTCGCGCCGGGCGACGGCGACCCGCAGGGCCTTCTCCAGCACCTCCTTGGCGCCCCGGCTGAAGCCGCGGTGCCCGGTCCACCAGCGCTTGGCCTTCCGGTCGCCGGACATCGCGCCGACGCCATGGGTCTCCTCCACCCGGGCGACGATCTCGGAGACGTCGATTCCCAGCCCGGCGAGGGCGTCGGTCTCGGCCTGCGACAGACCCGCACGGCGGCGCGCCTGCGCCAGGGCCTGCCGTACCTCGCCCTTGCGTTCGCCGGCCCCGAGCGCCGACAGCGCGAAGGCGGCACGGCTCGCCTCACGATCCAGCACGGCGAGCAGCAGGTGCTCGGCATCGACGGTCCGCGCCTGCGCCGCCTCCGCGTACTCGACCGCCCCCTGCACCACGGCCCGGGCGTCCTTCGTGAACCGCTCGAACATCAATGCCTCCCGTACTTCTTGTGCACGGCCTGCCTGCTGACTCCGAGTTCGGTGGCGATCTCCTGCCACGACCACCCCTGATTGCGCGCGCTGCGCACCTGCACCGCCTCCAGCTGCTCCAGCAGCCTCCGCAGTGCGGCGACGGCTCGCAGCCCGACGCGAGGGTCGCGATCGCCCGCACGCGCGGCGAGATCCGTTGCTTCACTCATGCCGTCAACATAGGTTGACGGCTCCGTGAATGTCAACACCAGTTGACACGCGGGTCCGTCGTACGGGGAACGCGAACGGCGGGCCCGGACAACCGGACCCGCCGTGGACGCTCTGCCGCCGCAGACGCGCTGCGACGCTTCGGACAACCGCGTCAGGAGCCGCTGAGCACGATCTTGCCGAACTGCCCCCCGGAAGCCATCCGCTCGAACCCCTCACGGGCCCGGTCCATCGGAAGCACCTCGTCGATGACGGGACGCACGCCGGTCGCGGCGCAGAAGGACAGCAGATCCTCCAGCTCGTCCTTGGTGCCCATCGTGGAGCCGACGATCTTGAGCTCCAGGAAGAAGACCCGGGTCAGCTCGGCGTGGGAGGGCCGGTCACCGCTGGTGGCACCGGAGATGACGAGCGTGCCGCCCGGCCGCAGTGACTTCACCGAGTGGGACCAGGTGGCGGCGCCCACGGTCTCGATGACGGCATCGACCCGCTGCGGCAGCCGCGCGCCCGGCTCGACGGCCTCCACGGCGCCCAGCTCCAGGGCCCGCTTGCGCTTGGCCTCGTCCCGGCTGGTGGCGAAGACGCGCAGCCCGGCCGCCTTGCCGAGCACGATCGCGGCCGTGGCGACCCCGCCGCCGGCGCCCTGCACCAGCACCGAGTCACCGGGACGCACCCCGGCGTTGGTGAACAGCATCCGGTACGCCGTCAGCCAGGCGGTCGGCAGACAGGCCGCCTCCTCGAAGGAGAGCTCCTTCGGCTTGGGCAGGAGGTTCCAGGTCGGAACGGCGACCTGCTCGGCGAACGTCCCCGGGTAGCGCTCGGTGAGGATGGAGCGGGGTTCCTCGGGACCGACCCCGTGCCCGGTCTGGCCGATCACGGAGTGCAGGACGACCTCGTTGCCGTCCTCGTCGACACCGGCGGCGTCACAGCCGAGGATCATCGGCAGCCGGTCCTCCGGGAGGCCGACGCCGCGCAGGGACCACAGGTCGTGGTGGTTGAGGGAGGCGGCCCTGACATCGACGACACTCCAGCCGGGGCGGGTCCGGGGAGCGGGACGCTCTCCCAACTCCAGGCCGGTCAGCGGCTGGTCGCGGTCGATTCGGGCGGCGTACACAGCGAACATGACCTTGACGATAGGTTCCCCACCCGCCATCCGAAACCGTACGCCCCTGTGACACACGCCCTCTTGTCACCGGGGCCGACCGCTCCCGGCGCGGCTGCGGGCGATCCCCCCGCCGGGCCGCACGCCCACGTCACGTCCGGAGGCCACGAACGGTGAACAGCCCCGTCCACCGAGGACGAGGCCGTTCACCACACGCGGAACCACACCGTCACCGGCGCGCGACGCCCTCCGCCCGAGCCGCCGCCGCCACCGCGGCCGTAACGGCCGGCGCGACGCGCTCGTCGAACGGGGACGGGATGACGTAGTCGGCGGCGAGGTCGTCGCCCACCACGGAGGCCAGCGCCTCGGCCGCCGCGAGCTTCATGCCCTCGGTGATCCGGGACGCGCGCACCTGCAGCGCGCCCGCGAAGATGCCCGGGAACGCCAGCACGTTGTTGATCTGGTTCGGGAAGTCCGAGCGCCCCGTCGCGACGACCGCCGCGTACTTGTGGGCGACCTCCGGGTGCACCTCGGGGTTCGGGTTGGCCATCGCGAAGACGAAAGCGCCCTCGGCCATCGAGGCGACCGCCGGCTCCGGCACCGTACCTCCGGAGACGCCGATGAAGACGTCGGCGCCGGACAGAGCCGCCTCCAGCGAGCCGGACAGCCCCGCCTTGTTCGTGAAGGAGGCCACTTCCCGCTTGACCGGGGTCAGGTCGTCCCGGTCGGCCGAGACGACGCCCTTGCGGTCGGCCACCGCGACGTCCCCGATGCCGGCCTCCACCAGCATCTTGGCGATGGCGACACCCGCCGCGCCCGCGCCCGAGATCACCGCCCGCAGTTCACCCAGCGTCCGCCCGCTCAGCCGCGCGGCGTTCCGCAGGGCCGCAAGCGTCACGACCGCCGTACCGTGCTGGTCGTCGTGGAAGACCGGGATGTCCAGGCGCTCCTGGAGCTTGCGCTCGATCTCGAAGCACCGCGGCGCCGAGATGTCCTCCAGGTTCACGCCGCCGAAGGACGGCGCGAGCCGCACCACCGTCTCGACGATCTCGTCGGCGTCCGTGCAGCTCAGCGCGATCGGGACCGCGTCCACGCCACCGAACTGCTTGAACAGGATGGCCTTCCCTTCCATCACCGGAAGGGAGGCCTCGGGCCCGATGTCCCCGAGTCCCAGAACGGCCGTACCGTCCGTCACGACCGCCACGACCGACGACTTCCAGGTGTAGTCGTGGACGAGGTCGGGCTGCTCGGCGATCGCGCTGCACACTTGCGCGACGCCGGGCGTGTACGCCAGGGACAGGTCGTCCTTGTCACGGACCGGCACGGTGGCCTGCACGGCCATCTTGCCGCCGCGGTGCAGCGCGAACACGGGGTCGAAGGAGTCGAGGGGCTCGGCGCCCGCCTCCTGCTCCGCACTGGCGTCGCTGTCGCTGCGAGGATTGACGATCTCCGCTGCCACTTTGTCTTACCCCTTAAGAGTTCATGGTTTGAGGGTTTGTCCACTCCTGGTGAGGAATGGGCGGGCACCGCGCAGGAAGATGGCTGTCTGGGCCACATGGGCCCCCGCGCGACGGGCGCGCCGCACACGCGCCCTGAGCCCCTGATGAGGGGTGTAAAGAACCTTCTTACCCGACGGACACCCCCCGCGACGAGTCCGATAAGCGCAAGCTCACATGTCGGACCACGGACGCCGGATGCCGGTGACATGGCTCATACCCAGGGATTCGGACAACTTCTCGTCGGGCCTTGACAGGCCCGGAGATCAGCCCCTCAGTGGCCGCGCGCACCGGTGAACCACGCCTTCATTCCGGGAAATGCCGAAGATCTTCCGGCCGGAAGGGCCGATTCCCGTAAAGGTTCGGTCGGGATGTACCGACCTGGTGCGGTTCGGGGGGTCACCCGTTATCCGATTTTGACATGACGTCCCCCCTGAATGGCCGAGTCCGAATGGCAAGATGCCGTAATCACACGAGGTCGCGACACTCGAAGGCGTGTGCTCTCGTCGACCCACAACGCCTGCCGGCCCCCCGGCCGGCGCCCCGCCCCATCGGCAACTCCACCATCCGCCGGAGGACCCACCATGACCGCAAGCTCCACCCGTCGTACCACCGCCGCGCACTCCCGGCTAGCAGCGGTCGGTGCGATCGCGGTCGCAGGCACCCTGCTGCTCACCGGATGCGGCGACCAGACCAAGGACAACGGTTCCGGCGACGAGAGCTCGTCGAAGAGCGCCGCTCCGCTGGCCGACAAGCTGCCGCAGGCCATTCGCGACAAGGGCGTCATCAAGGTCGGTTCCGACATCGCCTACGCCCCGGTCGAGTTCAAGGACGACTCCGGCAAGGTCGTCGGTATCGACCCCGACCTGGCCGAGGCGATGGGCAAGCAGCTCGGCGTGAAGTTCGAGTTCCAGAACGCCACGTTCGACACCCTCGTCGGCGGTCTCGCCTCCAAGCGCTACGACATCGCCATGTCGGCCATGACCGACACCAAGCAGCGCCAGGAGGGCATCGACGCCGACACCGGCAAGAAGGTCGGCGCGGGCGTCGACTTCGTCGACTACTTCACGGCGGGTGTCTCGCTCTACACCAACAAGGGCGACGACCAGGGCATCAAGACCTGGGACGACCTGTGCGGCAAGACCATGGCCGTGCAGCGCAACACCTTCTCCCACGACCTCGCCAAGGAGCAGGCGACGAAGTGCGAGAAGGACGGCAAGAAGACACTGAAGATCGAGGACTTCGGCACCAACCCCGAGGCCGAGACCCGGATGCGTTCCAAGGGCGCGGACGTCGTCTCCGCCGACTTCCCGATCGCCGCCTACTCCGTGAAGAACTCCGGGGGCGGCAAGTACTTCGAGATCGTCGGCGGCCAGGTCGAGGCGGGCCCCTACGGCATCGCCGTCGCCAAGGGCAACACCGAGCTGCGCGACGCGCTCCAGGCCGCGGTCCAGGCACTCATCGACAACGGCGAGTACAAGAAGATCATCGACAAGTGGGGCGTCGCGGACGGCGCGATCACCGAGGCCAAGATCAACGGCGGTTCCTGAACCGGCCCGTTCGACTCGGCTCTGAAAGGCTCCACCCGTGACTGTTGACGTCAACAAGACGGACGGTCCCGACGCGACGCCCCCCGCCGGGCCGGAGGCCATCAAGGCCATCCCGGTCCGGCACCCGGGGCGGTACGTGTCCGCGGCCGTCGCACTCGCCCTCCTGGGCACCGTCGTCTACGCCTTCGCCCAAGGCAACATCAACTGGGGCGCGATCCCCGAGTACTTCTTCGACGACCGCATCCTCAAGGGCGTCTGGAACACCCTGCTGCTCACGGTGCTGTCGATGGCGATCGGCATCGTCGGCGGCATCCTGCTCGCCGTGATGCGCCTGTCGAAGAACCCGGTGACCTCGTCGATCGCCTGGTTCTACATCTGGTTCTTCCGGGGCACCCCGGTCCTGGTCCAGCTGTTCGTCTGGTTCAACCTCGGCCTGGTCTTCGAGTACATCAACCTGGGTCCGGTCTACAAGGACTACTGGTCCTCGTTCATGACGCCGCTGCTGACGGCGCTGCTCGGTCTGGGGCTCAACGAGGCCGCGTACATGGCCGAGATCTGCCGTGCCGGTCTGCTCTCGGTCGACGAGGGCCAGACGGAGGCGTCGCACGCGCTCGGCATGAGCCAGCCGAAGACGCTGCGCCGGATCGTGATCCCGCAGGCGATGCGTGTGATCGTGCCGCCCACGGGCAACGAGGTCATCAACATGCTGAAGACCACCTCGCTGGTCTCGGCGGTGCAGTTCGCCGACCTCTTCAAACAGGCCCAGGACATCGGGCAGGGCGCCGGCTCGACGGTGGAGATGTACTTCCTCGCCGCCGCCTGGTACCTGATCATGACCTCGATCCTGAGCGTCGGGCAGTACTACGTCGAGCGGTACTACGCCCGCGGTTCCAGCCGCACCCTGCCGCCGACGCCGCTGCAGCGCTTCAAGGCGGCCGCCCTGCCCGCACGCCGCCCGAAGGGAGTCACGGCATGACGCAGTCCTCCCCCGCCATGGTCAAGGCCGAGGGCGTCCACAAGTCCTTCGGAGCCGTGGAGGTCCTCAAGGGGATCGACCTGGAGGTGAAGCAGGGCGAGGTGTTCTGCCTCATCGGCCGCTCCGGCTCCGGCAAGTCGACCTTCCTGCGCTGCATCAACCACCTGGAGAAGATCAACGCCGGTCGGCTGTACGTCGACGGCGAGCTGGTCGGCTACCGCCAGAGGGGTGACAAGCTCTACGAGCTCAAGGACAGCGAGGTCGCCGTCAAGCGCCGGGACATCGGCATGGTCTTCCAGCGCTTCAACCTGTTCCCGCACATGACGGCGGTGGAGAACGTCATGGAGGCGCCGATCCAGGTCAAGGGTGTGAGCAAGGCGCAGGCCAGGGACCGCGCACGCCAGCTCCTGGAACGCGTGGGCCTGGGCGACAAGGCGGGCAGCTACCCCTCGCAGCTCTCCGGCGGCCAGCAGCAGCGCGTCGCCATCGCGCGGGCCCTCGCCATGGACCCGAAGCTCATGCTGTTCGACGAGCCGACCTCGGCCCTGGACCCGGAGCTCGTCGGCGACGTCCTCGACGTCATGCGCGACCTCGCCGAGTCCGGTATGACGATGGTCGTCGTCACCCACGAGATGGGCTTCGCCCGCGAGGTCGGCGACAGCCTGGTCTTCATGGACGGCGGTGTGGTGGTCGAGGCGGGCAACCCGCGCGACGTCCTGACCGACCCGCAGCACGAGCGGACGAAGGCGTTCCTGTCCAAGGTCCTCTGAACGGCCACCCGCCGTCGGACCACACCACGTCGGACCACACCACGACGGACCGCACGACGACGGACCGCACGACGACGGACCGAGGGGCGGTACGGATCTCCGTACCGCCCCTTCGGGTTGCTCGCGGGCTACTTGAGCGCCAGCAGCAGCGTGTCCGACGGCGAGCACCACACCGGCCGCGCCTCGCCGAAGCCCTTCTCACGCAGCACGCGCGCGTGCCACGCCACCGAGGGCATGTCGCCGTCGGCGTGCTCACCGTAGATCTCGAAACGGCGTGCCGTGGGCCCGGCGAGGGCCGGGTCCTTGGCGGCGAGCTGCCACCATTCGGCCCAGTCGAGCGCGCCGTCGCGCTTGGCCGCCTCCATCCGCGCGTGCCGCTGGGCGCGCTCGGCCGCGTTGATCCGTGGCGTCGTCTCGTCGATCATGTGGTCGGCGTTCATGAAGACACCGCCGTCGCGGACCAGCCCCGCGATCCGACCGTAGAGGGCCGCGAGGGGTTCGGCGTGGAGCCAGTGCAGGGCTGTGGCGGTCAGGACGGCGTCGTAGGAGTCGTAGGGCAGCCTCGCCGTCCAGTCGGGGTCCTTGAGGTCGGCGGTGACCAGGGAGACCCGTTCGTCACCCGCGAAGGTGCCCTCGGCGATGGCGAGGAGCGCCGGGTCCAGGTCCACACCGGTGCTGGTGGCCTCCGGGAACCGGGCGAGCAGCCGGGCGGTGATGGTCCCGGTGCCGCAGGCGAGGTCCAGCACCCGCGGCGCGGGGCCGACCAGGGCCTCCACCATGTCCAGCATGGTCCGCAAGCGCTCCTCGCGGTCCGGCATGTACCACTCCTGCTGCCGGTCCCAGCTGACCTGCCAGGCCTGCCAGTCGGCGGCGGTCGTGGTGGTAGTGGTGGTGTCCGCGTCCGTCATCGAGCCCCTCCGTCGCGTACGAGACGTAATACCCTGGAAGCACGATCAGCTGTTACCTGACCGCAGGCACGACCATAGAGCCCCTTCGTAAGGACTACAAGTGGAACTGGCCTATTACTCGGACTACGCCGTACGTCTCGTCAACACCGAGGAACCGGCCCGGGGAAAGGACTCACTGACCTCGGTCGAGGCCGTCCGTGAACTCTTCGGCGCCAACCAGTCGGCGGCCCGGCGCGCCACGGACGCGGACGTGACGCGGTTCCGTTCGGTCCGGGGACGGCTGCGCTCGGTCTTCGAGGCGGCCGACGGCGGCGACGAGACCCTCGCCGTGGACCTCCTGAACTCCCTCCTGCTGGAGTTCCCGGTGAGCCCGCAGATCTCCGGCCACGACCACCGCGACGACGACGGCAGCCCGCTGTGGCACATGCACCTGGCGGACCATCCGTCCAACGCGACGGCCGGCTTCGCCGCCATCGCGGCGATGGGCCTGGCCTTCCACCTCACCGAGTACGGCGTGGACCGCCTGGGCCTGTGCGAGGCCTCCCCCTGCCGCAACGCCTACCTGGACACCTCCACCAACCGCTCCCGGCGCTACTGCTCCGACCGGTGTGCCACCCGTGCCAACGTGGCGGCCTACCGCGCCCGCAAGCGCTTGGAGGCGGACCGGTCGGCCGGCACCGGCCTGAGCGCCGAAAGCGCCCAGCGCACCACGGCGAACGGCGAACGCTGACCCGGCCGGAGCGGTCGGTACCGCACCCGCGCCCTGCCGAGCACGAGCTCCTCGGGGACAACCCCGTAGTCGGTGCTGTCCCCGCCCGCGAACGCGTTGTCCCCGAGCACCCACCAGCCGGCCCCGCGCCGCTCGACGGCCCGCTTGACCACGAGCAGATCCTGCTGGAAGGGATGCCGCAGCACGACCACGTCACCGGGCCGCACCCTGGCCCCCCAGTGCACCAGGAGCACGTCCCCGTGGTGCAGCGTGGGCACCATCGACGGCCCGGTCACCTCGGCCGGCCCGAAGGGCAGGGCCCCTCTCGCGCGTTCGGTCTCCTGCGACAACTGCTCCGGCATGTCCCGGCACCTCCCCGGTCTTTCCTCCACCAGTCTCAGTCTCACCCCGGACTTTTGTCCTAAGCCCACGGGGGCACTCGCGAAATCGGGCCTCCCAGGGAGTAATGTCCCCCCTGAGAAGACGATCACGAGGAAGGAACGCTCCATGCTTTCCCGCCTGTTTGCCCCCAAGGTCACGGTCAGCGCCCACTGCGACCTGCCCTGCGGCGTGTACGACCCGGCCCAGGCCCGCATCGAGGCGGAGTCGGTGAAGGCCGTCCAGGAAAAGATGGCCGGCAACGACGACCCGCACTTCCAGGCTCGCGCCACGGTCATCAAGGAGCAGCGCGCCGAGCTCGCCAAGCACCACGTCTCCGTGCTGTGGAGCGACTACTTCAAGCCCCCGCACTTCGAGAAGTACCCGGAGCTGCACCAGCTGGTCAACGACACCCTGAAGGCCCTGTCGGCCGCCAAGGGTTCGACCGACCCGGCGACCGGCCAGAAGGCCCTGGACTACATCGCCCAGATCGACAAGATCTTCTGGGAGACCAAGAAGGCCTGATCTTCGATCATGCCGCTTGACCTGCGGTTTCTTGGTCGCATGGGATTTTGGCCCGCACCCGGTCCGCGGTACGCCGAACACGGCGTCCCCGACGGACCGGGTGCGGTCTTCTTTCCGGGGCCGCGCGGGCCCGTCCGGGCACGACGGGCGGCCGGGGCGGGCGTGAGCGGCGCCGTCGCTCAGCGCTTCCTGCGGTACGTCCGCACCACGACGCCGTCGCCGAAGGTCCGCACCGTCCCCTGGCCAATCCGTCTCCTCCTCCGCCTCAGGCATTCCAGGTAGAGTGCTCCACTCGTAGTGGTTCAATCGGATTTCCGGTTCTCGGAGAAGCGCGTTCCGGTCAGGCGGTCGCCCGCGCCCGCGGCTCGCGCCACATCGGCCACATCCGGGGGCCGTCCGGCAGGTCCAGTGCCCGGCCGGTGAACGCGAAGCCGAGGCGCTCGTACAGCCCCCGGCCACGGGCACTGCTGGCCTCCAGGTAGGCGGGCAGCCCCTCGCGGTCGCATCGTTCGAGGACCGACTCGATGAGCGCGGTACCCAGGCCCTCGCCCTGCCGCCCCGGCGTGACGCCGATCATCCACAGGTACTCGTGGGCCCGCCCGGACGGGTGGACGCTCTCCGTCAGCCGGGCTATCAGCTCGACTCGCTCGTTCTCCGGGTCGACCGCCTCGCGCACCTGGACGGGGCCGTCATCGGCCCCGCCGCCGCCGTCACCACCGGGCACGTCGCCGGGCTGCCCGTCCGCCGCCACGGGCAGCCACAGGGCACAGGCCGCCCCGTCCTCGGTGAGATCGATACGCCCGTCCGCGAGCACGGCGTCGGTGAAGGCCCTCATGAGCCGGTGGTGGGTCCGGCGGCGGTACTCCCGGCCGGGAAAGACCCAGCTGCTCACCGGGTCGTCCTGAAAGGCCTCGTCCAGCAGCCGCACGACCAGCTCCCGGTCACCCTCCCCCGCCGCCCGTATCGCCACACCCATGCCCGGCCCGTCCCTTCCACTCAACATCGCCTGTCCGTACGGCGGTTGAGCCTAGCCGTTGGCTTCGAGGGGGAGGATGCGGTGATCCCGGCCGTACGGCCGTACGCCGGAGGGGGCGGGCCCCGCACACCGTGGGGAAGTGCGGGACCCGCCGAACCGGAGCACTCGGCGGTGCGGCCGTACGTCGGTCAGGTCCGTACGGCCCTGCACGGGCTCCGGGGTCTTGCGCGGCCTGCCGGGCGTTCCGCGGTCGCCGGGCCGGCCAGGGTGACCGTCAGACGCTGCGCCGGGTCACGAACTCGGCCAGTGCGAGCAGGCCGCCCGCCGCCTCCGGATCGGGCACGGCACGGGCCAGCTCCTGCATGGCCCTCGCCATCCGGTCGGCCGCCTGGACCTGTGCCCAGTCCCGGCCGCCCGCCCGCTCCACGGCCAGTGCGGTGCGCTCCAGGTCTTCCTTGCCCTCCTCGTACGGCGCCGCGTACAACTCGGCGAGCTCGGCGGCGGCCGGGGTGCCGGAGGTGAGGGCTGCGACCACCGGCAGCGACTTCTTGCGGGCGGCCAGGTCCGCACGGGCCGGCTTGCCGGTACGGCGCGGATCACCCCATATGCCGATGACGTCGTCGATGAGCTGGAAGGCGAGGCCCGCCTCGCGACCGAAGGCGTCCAGAGCCTCGACGTCCTCGGCGGCGGCTCCGGCGTACAGGGCGCCGAGAGCGCAGGCGCACCCCAGCAAGGCGCCCGTCTTGGCCTCGGCCATGGCGAGCGTCTCGTCGAGGGTGACCTCGCCCGGGGGGCGCCGCTCCATGGCCGTGTCCGCGTGCTGTCCCTCACACAGTTCGACGACGCAGTCGGCGAGCCGGGTGGCCGCCGCCGCGGACGCCGGGTGCGGGTCGGCGGCGAGCAGCCGCAGGGCCAGCGCCTGGAGGGCGTCCCCCGCGAGGATCGCGTCGGCGTCGCCGAACACGGTCCACGCGGTCGGCCGGTGGCGCCGGGTGGTGTCACGGTCCATCACGTCGTCGTGCAGCAACGTGAAGTTGTGGACCAGTTCCACCGCCGCCGCGGCCCGCGCCGCCGCCGTCCGGGCCCCGGGTCCGCCGAGCGCGGCGGCCGAGGTGAGGACGAGCGCGGGACGGATCGCCTTGCCCGCGTTGCCCGCCGCCGGCGTGCCGTCCGCATGCTGCCAGCCGAAGTGGTAGAGCGCGACCCGGCGCATCGACGCGGGCAGTGACGCGATGGCGGAGCGCAGTTCGGGGTCGACCGACGCCCGGGACTCCCGCAGGAGCACGGCCGCCTCGTGTCCGTCGGACCCCGCCGGCCCCTGCCCGTCGGGCGCTGCCCCGGGCGCCCCCGGCTCCTTCTCCCGCTGCGTGCCGATGTGCCCGTGCCTTTCCAGTGTTCCGGTGGGGCGACGCGCCTCGGTGGCGTCGTACCGAGCCTCTGTCATGGACTCACCTCCCCCATACGCCCGCATCCGTACCCCGGGGGTGTACCCGCCCAGGAGGGCGGGAACACGGCGTTCGGGCGACTGGCGTCACTGCCAGCGGCCGATCTCGACGTTCTCCAGGACGCCGAGCGCGTCCGGCACGAGGACCGCGGCCGAGTAGTAGGCCGTGACCAGGTACTTGATGATGGCCTGTTCGTTGATGCCCATGAAGCGCACCGACAGACTCGGCTCGATCTCGTCCGGGATGCCGGTGGCGCGCAGGCCGATGACGCCCTGGTCCTGCTCGCCGGTACGCATCGCGATGATCGAGGACGTACGGGCCTCGGTGACCGGGATCTTGTTGCACGGGTAGATCGGCACCCCCCGCCAGGTCGGGATGCGGTTGCCCGCGATGTCGATCGTCTCGGGGACGAGCCCGCGCTTGTTGAGCTCGCGGCCGATCGCGGCGATCGCACGCGGGTGGGCGAGGAGCAGCTTGGTGCCGCGCCGACGGCTCAGCAGCTCGTCGAGGTCGTCCGGGCCGGGCACGCCGTCGTGCGGCTGGATCCGCTGGTCGTACTCGCAGTTGTGCAGCAGGCCGAACTCGCGGTTGTTGACGAGCTCGTGCTCCTGCCGCTCCTTCAGCGCCTCCACGGTCAGCCGGATCTGCTGTTCCGTCTGGTTCATCGGCTGGTTGTAGAGGTCGGCCACCCGCGAGTGGATGCGCAGCACGGTCTGGGCCACGCTCAGTTCGTACTCACGCGGCCGAGCCTCGTAGTCGACGAAGGTGTGCGGGATGTCCGGCTCACCACTGTGGCCGGCCGAGAGGTCGATCGCCTTCTCGCCGTGCCTGTTGGTGCGCTGCTCGGGGATCGAGCGCTGCTCCTCGAGGTGCGTGCGCAGGGATTCCGCGCGCTCCGCGACCTGCTCCACCTCCTGGCGGGGCAGGACGAGCACCGTGCACGCGGTGACCGTGCGGGCGGTGTACTCCCAGATGGCGTCCCCGTCGAGCAGCGCCTGGTCGCCGAAGTAGGCGCCGTCGGCCAGGACTCCGAGGACCGCGTCGTCGCCGTAGGGCCCGGTGCCGACCTTCTCCACCTTGCCGTGCGCCAGCAGGTACACCTCGTCGGCCCGGCCGCCGAACGAGGCGATCACCTCGCCGGGGCCGAACTCACGCTGCTCGCAGCGCTGCGCCAGTTCCGAGAGCACCTCCTCGTCCTCGTAGGACCGCAGGGCCGGCAGCTCGCCCAGTTCGGCGGGGATGACCTCGACCCGGTCGCCGGTCTTCACGAACGTCACCCGGCCGTCGCCCACGGCGAAGGTCATGCGTCGGTTCACCCGGTACGTGCCGCCCTGGATGTCCACCCATGGAAGCGTGCGCAGCAGCCAGCGGGAGCTGATCTCCTGCATCTGAGGAACGGACTTGGTCGTGGTGGCCAGGTTCCGCGCGGCCGCCGTGCCGAGGCTCTGCTGCGGCCTGGTCTGCTCGGTGCGGACCTCTTCGCCTACCGACATAAGGAATTGCCCTCCCGGTCATGCCGGACGGCTGCGCCCGGCATCGATGTGCGGGGACCAGCTTTCCTCACGGACAGTGCCGGTGCTATTACCCGAAAGAGCGGGAATGGATCACCGGTGGCCGGGGCAGAGGTGGGGGCTTGTTCGGATTCTCGGTGTCTTGTCGGGCTCTGTTCAAAGCTGTCGGCCGGAACGAGCTTGTCCGGATCGAATCGCACACGGGCCGAACAAGTAGTAGGGAGCACTCCGTTTCGGTACAAGCACCGTACGAGGCGAACGCGTCGGGCGGTCGTCGCGCAGCGTGAAGGAGCCGGCCGTGGCCTCACCCATGTCCGCGAGCAGTTTCCTCAAGGCACTGAAGGCGGAGGGCCTCACCGTCGTCCAGGTCGGCGACTGGCGCGACCACAACCGCAACCACAAGGGGCCCTGGGGACCCGTGCACGGTGTGATGATCCACCACACGGTCACCAAGGGCAGCGCCCGGACCGTGGAGATCTGCCGCAAGGGCTACGCGGGCCTGCCGGGGCCGCTGTGCCACGGGGTCGTCACCAAGGACGGCAAGGTCCACCTGGTCGGGTACGGCCGGGCCAACCACGCCGGGCTCGGTGACGACGACGTGCTGCGCGCGGTGATCGCGGAGAAGGGGCTGCCCCGGGACAACGAGACGAACACCGACGGCAACCGGCACTTCTACGGCTTCGAATGCGAGAACCTGGGCGACGGCGTCGACCCCTGGCCGGCGGCACAGCTGGAGGCGATCGAGCGGGCCGCCGCCGCGGTCTGCCGCCACCACGGGTGGAACGAACGATCCGTCATCGGCCACCTCGAATGGCAGCCGGGGAAGGTCGACCCGCGCGGATTCACGATGGCCTCGATGCGCGGGCGGATCCGGGACCGGCTGAAGTGAACGTGTCCGCTGCGCGCGGCGGCGCGACAATGGCGGGGTGACCGGCACCGACACCCGTGACCTCGCCGCCCTGCGCCCCCGCCTGCCCTCGCCGCTGCAGGAGGTCGCCGACGAGCGGTTCGAGCGGCTTGGTGTCCGCCTGCTGCTGAAGCGGGACGATCTCATCCACCCCGAGCTGGTCGGCAACAAATGGCGCAAACTCGCGCCGAATCTCGCCGCGGCGGACGGTCGTACCGTCATCACGTTCGGCGGCGCCTATTCCAACCACCTTCGCGCCACGGCCGCCGCCGGCCGGCTGCTCGGCCTGTCCACGGTGGGCGTGGTCCGCGGCCAGGAACTGGCCGGCCGGCCGCTCAACGCCTCGCTGGCCCGGTGCGCGGCCGCCGGCATGCGGCTGCACTTCGTCGACCGCTCGGCCTACCGCCGCAAGGCCGAACCGGAGACGCTGGCGGCCCTCCTGCGAGCGGCGGACGCCGAGGGCGCGTTCGTCGTCCCCGAGGGCGGCAGCAACGCGGAGGCCGTCCGCGGCTGCCGGACCCTCGGCGAGGAACTGGGCGAGCACGCCGACGTGGTCGCGCTCGCCTGCGGCACCGGCGGCACGCTCGCCGGGCTGGCCGCCGGCCTCCCGCCGGGCCGCCGGACACTCGGGATACCGGTCCTCAAGGGCGGCTTCCTGGCCGAGGACATACGACGGCTCCAGTTCCGTGCCTTCGGCGGGCTACGCGGCGCCTGGAGCCTCGACGACCGCTTCCACCACGGCGGCTACGCCCGCACCACCCCCGAGCTCGACTCCTTCGCCGAGGACTTCGAAAACCGCCACGGCATCCCCGTGGAGCGCGTCTACGTCGCCAAGATGCTCCACGCCCTGCTCGTCCTCGCCGAGGAGGGCGCCTTCCCGCGCGGCACGGCCCTGACGGCGGTCATCACCGGCCGCCCCTTTCCCTGAACGGGCCCGCCATCCGTCACGGGCGTCCGGTGCCTCACCCGCGCGTGGGAGGCCGCTACGCCGTCTCCCGGTATGCCGCCGCCTCCTCCAGGTCCAGCCGGCGCAGCAGCGTCCGGAGCATCTCGTCGTCGATGTAGCGGCCGTCCCGGAGCCGGACGAACACCTCGCGCTCCGCGCTGATCATCTCCCGCGACAGCCGCCGGTAGGTGTCGTCGACGGTCTCCCCGGTGACGGGGTTGACCTGTCCGAGCCGTTCCCAGACGGCGTTGCGACGCCGCTCCAGGACCGTGCGGAGGCGGTCGGCGAGCGGGGCCGGCAGGGCGTTGCGCTCGTCGGCCAGGAGATCGTCCAGGCGCTGCTCCGCGGCCCGGGAGGCCTGCGCCTGGGCGTTGGCCTCCGCGAGCGTCTCGGCCTGTACGTCGCGCGCGGGGAACTTCAGCAGGCGGATGAGCGGCGGCAGGGTGACGCCCTGGACGACGAGCGTCCCGATGACCGTGGTGAAGGTGAGGAACAGGATGAGGTTGCGCTCGGGGAAGGGCTCGCCGCCGTGCACGGTGAGCGGGATGGAGAAGGCGATCGCCAGCGACACCACACCCCGCATCCCCGCCCAGCCGATCACGAACGGCCCCTTCCAGGAAAGGTCGCCCTCACGCGCGCGTACGCGTGCCGACAACCGGGGCAGGAAGGTGGCCGGATACACCCACACGAACCTCGCCACGGCGACCACCAGGAAGACCGCGACCGCGTACCAGGCGGCGTCGGCACCCTCGTAGTCCCCGAGGCCCTTGAGGACGACGGGCAGTTGGAGGCCGATCAGGGCGAACACGACCGACTCCAGGACGAACGCGACCATCTTCCACACCGCCTCCTCCTGGAGACGGGTGGCGAAATCGACCTCCCACGCGCGGTGGCCGAGATAGAGCGCGACGACCACGACCGCGAGCACCCCGGAGGCGTGCACCTGCTCGGCGACCGCGTAGGCGACGAACGGGATCAGCAGGGAGAGCGTGTTCTTCAGCAGCGCCTCCGTGACGTGTGTGCGCAGCCAGTGGAGCGGCACCATGAGCACCAGCCCGACGCCGACGCCGCCGATGGCCGCGATCAGGAACTCCGCGATCCCGCCGGCCCACGTGGCGCCCTCGCCGACCGCCGCGGCGAGCGCCACCCTGAAGGCGGTGATGGCGGTGGCGTCGTTCACCAGGGACTCGCCCTGGAGGATCGTGGTGACGCGGGAGGGCAGCCCCACGCGGCGCGCGACCGCCGTGGCCGCGACGGCGTCCGGCGGCGCCACCACCGCGCCGAGCACCAGGGCCGCGGTGAGCGGCAGGCCCGGCACGATCAGGTACGCGGCGCAGCCGACGACGAAGGTGGCGAAGAGCACGTAACCCACGGACAGCAGCGCCACGGGCCGCACCTGTGCCCGCAGGTCGAGGTAGGAGCTGTCGGTGGCCGCCGTGTGGAGCAGCGGGGGCAGCAGCAGGGGCAGGACGATGTGCGGGTCGAGGGTGTAGTCCGGCACTCCGGGGACGTAGCTCACCGCCAGTCCCACCGCGACCAGCAGCAGCGGTGCCGGCACCGGCACGCGCCGGCCCGCCGCGGCGATCGCGGCGCTGCCCGCCACCAGCAGCAGCAGCGGCATCACGTCCATGGTCCTCGCCCGCCCTCGTTTTTCCGCGCGGTCATCCGCACGCCCGTCGTAACCTGGCAATCATGAAACAGTGCACGCACGCCGACGCGCTGCCGCACCCGGAGCCGGAGCCGCGCGGCGAGACCTGTCCGGAGTGTCTGGCCGAGGGCACGGACCCGGTGCAGCTGAGGCTGTGCCTCGTCTGCGGTCACGTCGGCTGCTGCGACTCCTCGCCGAGGCAGCACGCGACGGCGCACCACAAGGAGACGGGCCACCCTGTGATGCGCACCTTCGAGCCCGGGGAGAACTGGCGCTGGTGCTTCGTCGACCACGTCCTCGTGTGACCTCCGCCCGGGACGGTTCGACCGTCTGAGGCCTGGGTACGTCAACCCGGCGCGCGCTCTTCCGATTTGGGCCCGCCACACCCCTAGCCACTGTGCGTGTTCATGTGTTTACTATGAGTGACAGCAAGGGGATGGGGTCTCGGGGACAGGAAAGTTCGGAGCGCGATAACGTCACCGCTGAACCACGTATCGCGTTACCCGAGGGGCGACCCTCGGCCCTGTAACGCTTGTACCACCTTGGAGGTGAGGGTGTCCCAGATCGCAGGCGAGCCCGCGACCCAGGACTTCGTCGAAGTCCGGCTGCCGGCCGCGGGTGCCTACCTGTCGGTACTGCGTACGGCGACGGCCGGCCTCGCAGCCCGTTTGGACTTCACCCTCGACGAGATCGAGGACCTGCGCATCGCAGTCGACGAGGCCTGCGCGATCCTGCTTCAGCAGGCCGTGCCCGGCTCGGTGCTCAGTTGTGTCTTCCGCCTCGTCGACGACTCGCTCGAGGTCACCGTCTCGGCGCCGACCACGGACGGCCACGCCCCCTCGCGGGACACCTTCGCCTGGACCGTGCTGTCCGCCCTCGCGGGCAAGGTCTCCTCCGCCGTGGACGAGGACAAAACCGTTTCGATCAGTCTCTACAAACAGCGCGGCGCGGGACCCGGGCCGGCGTGAGGAACGGGGACGGGCCGGTGCGGGACGAAGAGCGCGGCACACGGGAGCTGCCGGCCGAGGGCACACGTTCTGAGAACGAGGCCCGGCGCACGGCGGACGGCATCGACGGCATCCCCGAACAGGCCCGGCCGCATCCGGAGGACGAGGCCTCCCCCGAGGCCGTCGCCCCCGGCGACGGACAGCGGACCGGGGACACCCCCGTCCGGCCCGTCCGAGCGGAGGCGAGGGCTCGGGAAAGGGCAACGGGCGGGACGATGAGCGAGCACGAGCGACACTCCGAGGACGACGCGCCGGGCACCCGGGGCACGCAGGGCACGCGGCACGACCCGCAGGACCGCAGCGGGGCGCGTCTCCTGTTCGCCGAGCTGCGCACGCTGGAGAAGGACAGCCCCGCGTACGCGGAGCTGCGCAATCGGCTGGTCCGCATGCACCTGCCGCTCGTCGAGCATCTCGCGCGCCGCTTCCGCAACCGCGGCGAGCCCCTGGACGACCTCACCCAGGTCGCCACCATCGGGCTGATCAAGTCGGTCGACCGCTTCGACCCGGACCGCGGGGTGGAGTTCTCCACGTACGCGACCCCGACGGTCGTCGGCGAGATCAAGCGGCACTTCCGGGACAAGGGCTGGGCGGTGCGCGTCCCGCGGCGCCTGCAGGAGCTCCGGCTGGCCCTGACGACGGCCACGGCGGAACTCTCACAGCTGCACGGGCGCTCCCCCACGGTCCACGAGCTCGCCGAGAAGCTGGCGATCTCGGAGGAGGAGGTCCTGGAGGGCCTGGAGTCGGCCAACGCGTACTCCACGCTGTCCCTGGACGTCCCGGACACCGACGACGAGTCCCCGGCGGTCGCGGACACCCTGGGCGCCGAGGACGAGGCCCTGGAGGGCGTCGAGTACCGGGAGTCGCTCAAGCCGCTGCTGGAAGACCTGCCGCCGCGGGAGAAGCGGATCCTGCTGCTGCGCTTCTTCGGCAACATGACCCAGTCGCAGATCGCGCAGGAGGTCGGGATCTCGCAGATGCACGTGTCGCGGCTGCTGGCCCGCACGCTGGCACAGCTCCGGGAGAAGCTGCTGGTCGAGGAGTAGCCGCCGGGCACCGGTCAGCGTCGTTCGCACCGCGGCCGGAGCACCGGGCGGCGCTTACTTCCCGGCGCTGCCGGGCCCCCGGATGCCGAGCGCCTGAGTGGTCGTGGGGTTCACGAGCAGCACCAGCGCCGTGACGGCGACGACGCCCAGCACGATGCCTCCCGGGATGGCCACGCTGTCCGCCTGCAGGAGGTTGTAGGCCACGGGCAGCGCCATGATCTGCGTGATGACGGCGGGCCCCCGGCTCCAGCCCCGCTGGCCCAGCAGTCCGCGGGCGGCGAGCAGCGGCAGCAGGGCGAGGGCGATCAGGGTGACGCCGCCGGTGATGGCCGAGGTCCGGTCGTCGGGGTGCCCGGTGAGACCTCCGACGAGCATCCACCCGCCGCCGACGACGAGCGCCAGCCCCTCGAGTGCGGCCAGCGCGGCCGCGGCGGTCAGCCGGCCGGGACGGGGACCCGCCTCTTCGGCGGCTTCGGGGGTGGGGGTCTGCTCACTGCTCACCCCTGAAGGGTAGCCCTCGGCACACCGCGGCCGTGGGCGCGTCCGGCGGATCGCGCGCCGTGCGCCCTCCGCGATCTCCACCTCGGTCTGGGCCGGGTACCACTCAGTAGGTACCCTGCAAACCATGCGTGCACTTCTCGTGGTCAATCCGGCGGCAACCACCACGAGTGCGCGCACGCGCGACGTGCTGATCCATGCGCTCGCGAGCGAGATGAAGCTGGAGGCGGTCACCACCGAGTACCGCGGCCACGCACGCGACCTCGGCCGGCAGGCGGCACAGAGCGACGACATCGAGCTGGTGGTCGCCCTCGGCGGCGACGGCACGGTGAACGAGGTCGTCAACGGCCTGCTGCACGCCGGCCCCGACCCGGAGCACCTGCCCGGCCTCGCGGTGGTCCCCGGCGGTTCCACCAACGTCTTCGCCCGCGCCCTCGGCCTGCCCAACCACGCGGTGGAGGCCACCGGCGCCCTGCTGGACGCCCTGCGCGAGGGCAGCGAGCGGACCGTCGGACTGGGCCTGGCCTCGGGTACGCCGGGCACCGAGGACGAGGCGGTCCCGGCCCGATGGTTCACCTTCAACGCCGGGCTGGGTTTCGACGCCGGCGTGGTCGGCCGGGTCGAGCAGCACCGTGAGCGCGGCAAGAAGTCGACGCACGCTCTCTATGTCCGCCAGGTGATGCGCGCGCTCATCGGCGAGCCGCACCGCCGCAACGGGACGATCACCCTGGAGCGGGCGGGCGAGGACCCGATCACCGATCTGGTGCTGTCCATAGTCTCGAACACGTGCCCCTGGACGTTTCTCGGCAATCGCCCGATCTACGCGTCACCTAAGGCCTCGTTCGATACCGGGCTCGACATCTTCGGCCTCAGCCGCCTGTCGACGGCCGCGGTTGCCCGGTATGGCACCCAGTTGCTCACTTCGTCCCCCGAGCGCGGACCCAGGGGACGGCACGCGGTCTCCCTGCACGACATGACCGAGTTCACCTTGCATTCGAAGGTGCCGCTCCCCCTTCAGATGGACGGTGACCACCTGGGGCTGCGGACCAGCGTGACGTTCACAGGCGTTCGCCGTGCACTGCGTGTGATTGTGTGAGCAGAAGGGGCGAAAGTCCTTTCACTCGAACGTTTAGACCAGGGTCCACCCCATGGAAGTACGGCTGTGACCTAGTCGACACCGAAGAATCAAAAAAAACTTTCCGGAAGGGGTTGTATCCGCCGCCGAGGTTTGCGAGTCTCTTCTTGGCGATCGGAACGGCCCGCAACACCGGCCTCCACAGATCACCAGAACCCCTCTTCAAATCACAGGACCACGCCAGGGCAACCTGACGGTAGGCCCTTCCCTTGTTGAGGGTTTCGTGAAAGCGTTCACATTCACAAGCATCCCTGCATGTAATACCAAGGAGAGGTAGCAGCCATGGACTGGCGTCACCGCGCCGTTTGCCGCGAGGAAGACCCCGAGCTCTTCTTCCCCATCGGCAACACCGGTCCCGCGCTGCTGCAGATCGAGGAAGCCAAGGCCGTCTGCCGTCGCTGCCCTGTCATGGAGCAGTGCCTGCAGTGGGCGCTCGAGTCCGGCCAGGACTCCGGCGTCTGGGGTGGTCTCAGCGAGGACGAGCGCCGCGCAATGAAGCGCCGTGCCGCCCGCAACCGGGCTCGTCAGGCCTCCGCCTGACCATCCACCCCTGCTGACAGCCTGAGCTTGGCGGCGTGTACAGCGCGTACACAACCCCCGCTCCCGAGCCGCAGCGCGCAGTACCCCCGATGCGCATCGGACGATGGATCGCACGAGCACTGGCCTCGGACCCTCACCGGTCCGGGGCTTTTTGCTTGGGTCTTGCCGCCCGGCCCCGCTTCCTACTTGTCCGTGGGCACCGGGATGTCCAGGATCACCCGGGTGCCGCGCCCCGGAGCCGGGACCATGTCGAAGACGCCGCCCAACTCGCCCTCCACCAGGGTACGGACGATCTGCAGGCCGAGGTTGCCGGAGCGGCGCGGGTCGAAGTCCTCGGGCAGGCCGACGCCGTCGTCCTGGACGGTGACCAGGAGGCGGGCCTCCTTCGTCGTACCGCCCCGGACCGCGGAGACCTCGACCGTGCCGGTGTCGCCGTCGCGGAAGCCGTGCTCCAGGGCGTTCTGCAGCACCTCGGTCAGTACCATCGACAGGGGGGTCGCGACCTCGGCGTCCAGAATGCCGAAGCGACCGCTGCGCCGGCCGGTGACCTTGCCCGGCGAGATCTCCGCCACCATCGCCAGCACCCGGTCGGCGATCTCGTCGAACTCCACCCGCTCGTCCAGGTTCTGGGAGAGCGTCTCGTGCACGATGGCGATCGAACCGACCCGGCGTACCGCCTCCTCGAGCGCCTCGCGTCCCCGGTCTGACTCGATGCGCCGAGCCTGAAGGCGCAGCAGGGCGGCCACCGTCTGGAGGTTGTTCTTCACCCGGTGGTGGATCTCCCGGATGGTGGCGTCCTTGGTGATCAACTCGCGCTCACGGCGGCGCAGTTCCGTGACGTCGCGCAGGAGCACCAGCGAACCGATGCGGGTGCCCTTCGGCTTGAGCGGGATGGCGCGGAACTGGATCACCCCGTCGTGCGCCTCGATCTCGAACTCGCGCGGCGCCCAGCCGCTGGCCACCTTGGCGAGTGCCTCGTCCACCGGGCCGCGGGACGGGGCGAGTTCGGCGGTGGTCCGTCCGAGGTGATGGCCGACCAGGTCGGCGGCGAGGCCCATGTGGTGGTAGGCCGACAGCGCGTTCGGGGACGCGTACTGGACGATGCCGTCCGCGTCGAGGCGGATCAGGCCGTCGCCGACGCGGGGCGAGGCGTCCATGTCGACCTGCTGGTTCTCGAACGGGAAGGCGCCGGCCGCGATCATCTGCGCGAGATCCGAGGCGCTCTGCAGATACGTGAGTTCCAGCCGGCTCGGGGTACGCACGGTGAGCAGGTTGGTGTTGCGGGCGATGACGCCCAGGACGCGTCCCTGACGTCGTACGGGGATGGACTCGACGCGGACCGGGACCTCCTCGCGCCACTCCGGGTCGCCCTCGCGCACGATCCGGCCCTCGTCCAGGGCGGCGTCCAGCATGGGGCGCCGGCCGCGCGGGACCAGGTGGCCGACCATGTCGTCCTGGTAGGAGGTCGGTCCGGTGTTGGGCCGCATCTGGGCCACGGAGACGTAGCGGGTGCCGTCGCGGGTGGGGACCCACAGGACCAGGTCGGCGAAGGAGAGGTCGGAGAGGAGCTGCCACTCCGAGACCAGCAGGTGGAGCCACTCGAGGTCGGAGTCGTCGAGCGCGGTGTGCTGGCGTACGAGTTCGTTCATGGAGGGCACGTGGCTGAGCGTACCTGGCGGTTCGGACAGCGATCGAAACCAGCCGAACTCCACCGTCGCAGGTCCCGGGTCCGGTCCTGGGAACACCCGCGGGCGGCACGGTCCCGGAAACACCCGCGGGCCGCGGCGCCTGAGAGGGACCCTCAGCCCTCCCGGCACCGCAGCCCGGAGCAACAACGGCCGTGGGGTGTGCGGTCCCGGTCGGCCGAAGGATGAGGAGCCGGGGCAGTCAGGGCAGAGAGCTCCGGTTCCTCGGTCCGCCCTCCTGTGCGGGGAGGACGGAAGCCTGGCGATCACCTTGCCCGAGTGTCACGGGAAGGATCTCGGTACAAGTGTCTTGGTCGCCATTGTGGACTAGACCACTCGTGGTGTCCATGCGATGGACGGTGTTTGTTGTCGTCGCACTCCGCCGACCGGCCGGGACGTCCGAGCGCCCGGCCAAAGCCTAACCCTGTTGGCTCACACACGGGGCCAGACGGCCAGGGCAATTTCCGCGACCGCCGCCAGCTCCGCCCGGCCCGCGCCGTCGCGCGCCTGTTGTGACATGCCCTGGATCATGGCGCCGGTGTACCGGGCGAGGGTGGCCGCGTCGGTGTCCGGCGGCAGCGTGCCCGCGGCCACGTCGGCCGCGATCCGGTCCTCGATCGCCGCGATGTTGGCGTTGCGCCGCTCCCGCAGGGACTCCTCGACCTCCGCGGTCGAACAGTTGACGGCCGCGTGGATGACGAGGCAGCCGTGCGGCCGGCCGGGGGCGGTGTACTCGACGGCGGCCTCGCGCAGCATCCTCTCCACGCCCGCGCGGGCGGTCGGCTCCTCGGCGAGGGCACGGCTGCCGAACGAGCCGTACCGGACGCCGTACTCCTGGACGACCTCCTCGAAGAGGGAGCGCTTGTCACCGAAGGCGGCGTACAGGCTCGGGGCACCGATGTCCATGACCCGTGTGAGGTCGGAGACCGAGGTGGCCTCGTAACCGTGCTCCCAGAAGGCCATCAGCGCCTTTTCCAACGCCGTCGCCCGGTCGAAGGAGCGGGGGCGGCCCCGGTTTCTGGCGGTCCCGCCCCGAGCGGGCGCCGCCTCCTGCCCGCTCTTCTCGCTGCTCACCATGGAGCGCATTTTATAGCGGGCACTAGAGAAAAGTCACCGGCCTGCTGTACGGTCATTTTTGTAGCGACCGCTAGGGAAATGCGAAGGAGGGCGCCGACATGGGCGTGCAGGGGGTACTCGCAGGCAGGACGGCTCTCGTCACGGGGGCGAGCAGGGGCATCGGGCGAGGGATCGCGGAGCGGCTGGGGCGCGACGGCGCCCGGGTCGCGGTGCACTACGGCAGGAACGAGACGGCGGCGAAGGAGACGGTCGCCGCGATCGAGACGGCGGGCGGCACGGCCTTCGCGATCGGGGCCGACCTGAGCGCTCCGGGGGCCGCCGAGGCCCTGTGGGAGGAGTTCGACCGGCACGCCGACGGCGTGGACGTCCTGGTGAACAACGCCGGAATCGGCGGCACACGCCCCATCGGGGAGATAGGGGAGGAAGAGTTCGACACGGTCTTCACCGTCAACGTGAAGGCACCGTTCTTCATCCTCAGACACGGGATGGGGCGACTGCGCGACGGCGGTCGGGTCATCAACATCTCGTCGGGGTTGTCCCGCACCGCGGTGATGCCGGACAACATGGCGTACTCGATGACGAAGGGCGCGCTGGACGTGTTCTCGCGAGACCTCTCCAAGGTGCTGGGTACCCGTGGCATCACGGTGAACTCGGTGGCGCCCGGCATCATCGACACGGACAACACGGCCGAGCTGCTGCACGGGAGCGCGGACGGCTGGGACCGGGCGGCGGCCCTCTCCGCGCTGGGCGGCGTGGGGACGCCGGCTGAAGTGGCCGACGTGGTGGCCTTCCTCGCCTCGCACGACGGCCGGTGGGTCACGGGAAGCTGGGTGGACGCGACGGGAGGCTCACTGACCTGACGCCGCCTCCCGCCTCACCGTTTCGACGCGCCCGCCGGGCCCTGCTCTGTTAGATTGGTCTAAACCACATAGGGCCCCACACAGCCAGTCCCGGACCCCGGGTGAGTCCTCTCTTCGAAACGGCAGGCAAGCGTGGAAGTTGTCATCGTTCCGGACGCCAAGGCAGGCGGCGAGCTGATAGCCGAAACCATGGCGCAGCTGCTCCGGCGCAAGCCCGACGCCCTGCTCGGGGTGGCCACCGGCTCGACGCCGCTGCCCGTGTACGAGGCACTGGCGGCCAAGGTTCGCTCGGGCGCCGTGGACACCGCGCGGGCGCGGATCGCCCAGCTCGACGAGTACGTGGGGCTCCCCGCCGAGCACCCGGAGTCGTACCGCTCGGTGCTGCGGCGCGAGGTGCTCGAACCACTGGGGATCGGCATGGACGCGTTCATGGGTCCCGACGGCACCGCCGCGGACGTGCAGGGGGCGTGCGAGGCGTACGACAAGGCGCTGGGCGGAGCCGGCGGGGTCGACCTCCAGTTGCTGGGGATCGGCACCGACGGGCACATCGGCTTCAACGAGCCGTGCTCCTCGCTTGCCTCACGCACCCGGATCAAGACGCTCACCGAGCAGACCCGCGTCGACAACGCGCGCTTCTTCGACGGCGACATCGAGCAGGTGCCGCACCATGTGATCACGCAGGGCATCGGCACCATCCTGGAAGCCCGGCACGTGGTGCTGCTCGCCACCGGCGAGGGCAAGGCGGACGCCGTCGCGGCCAGCGTCGAGGGCCCGGTCGCGGCCGTGTGCCCGGCTTCCGCGCTCCAACTGCACCCGCACGCCACGGTCGTCGTCGACGAGGCCGCCGCCGCCAAGCTGAAGCTCGCCGACTACTTCCGGCACACGTACGCCCACAAGCCCGACTGGCAGGGAATCTGATCCCGTCCGGCCCCGACCCGCCGGACACGGACAGCCGCACACGAAAGGCGCCGATCCCCTCACGGGGGCTCGGCGCCTTCTCCGTACCCGGTGGGCGGAGCACAGTGCCGCACGGCCGGTCGCACGGCCTGACGGCCGTCGCCGGCGTGCCGCCCGGCGTACCCACTCATGCGCCACCGCGTACGACAAGGCGCCGGCCCCCGCCAAGAGGACCGGCGCCCTGTCGTACCGCCGGACGCCCGGCGCGAGCCCGACGGACGCCCCGCCTGAGTCAGGCACGAGCCCGTCCGAACCCGCCTGGAGCCCGACGGAGGGAGTCGTTCCCGTCGTTACATTCCCGCGATCGCTTCCGCCGCCGCCACGCCGCAGACCCGGGCCGCGCCATGGGTGGCCAGGTGGAGGGCGCCTCGGGGCTCGGCGCGGGGGACGCCCATCTCGACCACGATCGTGTCGGGGCGGGCCGCCAGCAGGGTGTCGAGGGCCGCCGCCATCCAGGGGTGGCGGTGCTCGTCACGGACGACGGCCACGATGCGGCGCGAACCGGCCGCGGCCAGTACGTCGTCCCCGGCGTCCGGGCCGGTGAAGCTGCCGGTCTCCGTGCCGGGCAGCAGCCGGAAGAGCTCGGCGGCGATGCCCCACGGGGTCTCGTCGCCGACCGCGATGTTCGCGACGGGGGTGAGGGCGGCGACGTACGGCGGTTCGGTGAGGGGGGCGAAGTCGTCCGCCGCGGTGACGCGCAGGGCGCGGCGGGCCGCGCGCAGACCCACGTCACCGTCCGCGGACTCACCCGCCCGGTTGCCGGCCCGGTGCGCCGCGGTCCAGCGGGCCAGGGCGCGGACGCGTTCCGCCGCGTCGGCCAGGCGGTCCTCGGGCAGCTCGCCCGCGCGGACGGCCTCGACCAGCGCGTCGCACAGCCGCCGCACGGTGTCCTCGTCGGACAGCCCGCCGCCCACGCAGATCGCGTCGGCACCGGCCGCGATGGCCAGGACGCTGCCCCGTTCGATGCCGTACGTGCCCGCGATGGCCCGCATCTCCATGCCGTCGGTGACGATCAGCCCGTCGTAGCCCAGCTCGCCGCGGAGGAGGTCGGTCAGGATGCGGCGGGACAACGTTGCCGGACGGTCCGGGTCCAGGGCCGGGACCAGGATGTGGGCGCTCATCACCGCGCGGCTGCCGGCGGCGATGGCCGCACGGAACGGGATGAGGTCGCGCTCGGCCAGCACGTCGGCGCCCACGTCGATGCGCGGCATGGCGTGGTGGGAGTCGACGCCGGTGTCCCCGTGGCCCGGGAAGTGCTTGGTGCAGGCGGCGACGCCCGCCGACTGCATGCCGGTGACGTAGGCGGCGGTGTGCCGGGCGACCAGGTCGGTACCGGCGCCGAAGGAGCGCACGCCGATGACCGGGTTGTCGGGGTTGGAGTTGACGTCGGCGGACGGGGCCCAGTTGAAGTCGATGCCGCAGGCCGCGAGGCGGCGGCCCAGTTCCGCGGCCACCTCCCGGGTGAGCCCGGCGTCGTCCACCGCGCCGAGGGCGAGGTTGCCGGGGAAGGAGGAGCCGGTGCGCACCTCCAGGCGGGTGACGTCGCCGCTCTCCTCGTCGATGGCGACGAGGACGTCCTCGCGTTCGGCGCGCAGCTGTGCGGTCAGCGCGGTCACCTGCTCGGCCGAGGCGATGTTGCGCCCGAACAGGCCGACGGAGGCCAGGCCCTCGCCGAGGCGGCGCAGCAGCCAGTCGGGGGCGGTGGTGCCCGCGAATCCGGGCTGGAGGACGGTGAGCGCGTCGCGGGTAAGGGTGTCGGTGGCCCTGGCGATGGTCGTCATCGGTGGCGTTATCCCTTCACGGCGCCGGAGGTGAGGCCGCTGACGGCCTTGCGCTGCAGGTAGACGAAGAGGATCAGGATCGGGATGGCGAAGAGGGAGGAGGCGGCCATGGTCGCCCCCCAGTCGTCGCCGAAGACGGTCTGGAAACTGGTCAGCCACACCGGCAGCGTCTGGGCCTCGGCGTCCTTGTTCAGGACCAGGACCAGGGCGAACTCGTTCCAGGCGGTGATGAAGCCGAACAGCGAGGTCGACATCAGACCCGGCGCGAGCAGCGGCAGGATGACCCGGCGGAACGCCTGGCTGCGGGTGCAGCCGTCGACCATCGCCGACTCCTCCAGTTCCTTCGGCACGGCGGCGACGAAGCCGCGCAGCGTCAGGATGGTGAAGGGCAGGATCATCATCATGTAGAAGAGCGTGAGCGGCACGAGGCTGTTCAGCATCGACGCGTCGCGCACGATCATGTACATCGCGATGATCATGACTTCCCAGGGCGCCATCTGGGCGAGCATGAAGCCGATGACGAAGCCGCGCCGCCCCTTGAACCGCATCCGCGCCAGGGCGAAGGAGCCGGCCAGCGCGATGATCAGCGAGAAGAGGACGGCGAGGACGGTGACGGTCAGCGAGTTGGTGACGAACGTCCAGAAGTGGTCGGCGTTGGTCGCCGTCTTGAAGTGTTCGAAGGTGAAGTCGGTCGGGAACCAGACCGGGTCCTCCGTGATGATGTCGCCGGTCGGCTTGAAGGCCGTGGAGAACATCCAGTACACGGGGAAGACGAAGCCGATGAACAGGACGACGGCCGTGGCGTTGGGCCACAGGCGGCCGAAGAGCGAGCGCTTCACAGCTCGTCCTCCCCTTGCTTGAGCACGATCCTGAGGTAGTAGGCGGTCAGACCGAGCATGATCAGGATGGTCAGCACGGCGATGGCCGCGCCCATGCCGTAGTGCTGGTTGCCGACACCCTCGACGTAGGCGTAGACGGGCAGGATCTCGGTGAGCCGGTCCGGTCCGCCCTGGTTGAAGGTGTAGACCTGCACGAACGCCTTGAAGACCCAGATGATCTCCAGGAAGGTCGTCGCGTAGAGGAACGGCCGCAGGAACGGCATGGTGACCGCGGTGAAGCTCCGCCAGGCGCCGGCGCCGTCGAGGGACGCGGCCTCGTAGAGCTCCTTGGGGATGGTGGTGGTCGCCGCGTAGAGGTTGATCGCGACGAACGGGATGGATCCCCAGACGATCAGCAGGGTGACCACGAAGAAGGTCGACATCTGGCTGCTGGTCCAGCTGTAGTCGGCCATGGAGTGCCAGCCGAGCTTGTCCAGGACCCAGTTGACGACGCCGAAGCGCTGGGCGAACAGCCACTTGTAGACGGTGGTGGCAGCCACGATCGGCATGGCCCAGGCCAGCACCAGTCCGAGCAGCAGGGTGAACCTCATCCGCTTGCCGAGGCGCGCGAGCAGCAGGCCGACCAGGGTGCCCAGGACCATGATCAGGGTGACGTTGACCGCCGCGAACAGGATCGAGCGGAGGGTGACCCGCCAGAAGTGCTCGCTGGTGAGGGTCTCCCTGTAGTTGTCGACGCCGTTCCACTCGGTGACGTGCTGGATCAGCTGCGTCATGTTGAGGTTCTGGAAGGACAGCAGGAGGTCCTTCAGCAGCGGCCAGCCGAGCAGCAGCACGGTGGCCACGCCGGCGGGCAGCAGCAACAGGTACGGGACGAGCGCGCCGGCGCGCGACGCGGCTCTCGTTCTCGGCCTGCCGGTTCCGCCGTCGCCCGCCTTGCGGACGTCCGCCGGGCCGGAGGGCGGCCGTTCGGTCTGCACGGTCATGCTCGCGATCTCTCTTCTCGGCCTACGAGAGGGCCTGCGTACGTCGGCTCGCGTACGGTCGCCGGGGCGGGAGCCGTCTCCGGCAACCCCGCCCCGGCCCACCAGGTGTTACTGCTGCTGCGACAGGCGCTTGTTGAACTCTTCCTCGACCTGCTCGGCCGCCTCGGCCGGGGACTTCCCCTTCAGCACGGCGGTCATGTAGGTCTTGATCGGGTTGGGCGCGTTCTCGACCGCGGCCCACTCCGGGATCAGCGGCGTGGTGCCACCGGAGGAGACGGCCGGCGCGCCTGCCTCGGCGGCGGGGATGCCCTCCAGGTTGCCCAGCAACGACTCCTTGTTCGGGGTGACGCCGTTGGCCTTGGCCAGCTGGCCCTCGAACTTGTCGGACAGCGCGAGCTTCAGGAACTCCTTGGCGAGCTCCTGCTTCTTGCTGCCCGCGGCGACGGCGAGGTTGGAGCCGCCGAGGAAGACGCCCTCGGGCTTCGCGGCCGTCTCGCCCGGGATGGTGAAGTAGCCGACGTCCTTCTCGATCTTCGGGTTGGCCTTGATCGCGGTGGCGGCTTCCCAGCCCATGCCGACGAAGGCGCCGACGTCGCCCTTGGCGAAGACATCACCCTGCTGCGGGGTGGCCTCGTCCTTGTCCTTCGGCGCCTTGGACAGGGCCTGGAACTTCTTGTAGGTCTCCATCGCGGCGGCGATCTTCGGGTCGTCCAGGTTGGAGACGTACTTGTCGCCGTCCTTCTTGACCAGTTCCGCGCCCTCGCCGATCGCCAGGCCGACGAAGTGGTACCAGTTCTGGCCCGGCAGGTAGATCGGCTCGGCGTCGGTCTTCTCGCCGATCGTCTTGAGGGCGTCGTAGAACTCGTCGCGGGTCTTGGGCGTCTCCTTGATGCCCGCGTCCGCCCAGACCTTCTTGTTGTAGACGACCACGCGGTTGACCACGAACCACGGCGCCGCGTACTGCTTGCCCTCGAAGACGGAGGACTCGTTGATGGACTCGGTCCAGTCCTTGCCGATCTCGGCCTTGAGGTCGGTGAGGTCCGCGAGGCCGCCGGTCTTGGCGTACGCCGGGGTCTGGGTGTTGCCGACCTCGAAGACGTCCGGGGGGTTCTCCTCGGAGAGCGCGGTGGTCAGCTTCTGCTGGATACCGTTCCACGTCTGGATCTCGAAATTGACCTTGGCCTTGGTCTTCGCCTCGAACTCCTTGGCGAGCTCCGCCTGCCAGTCGTCCGGCGAGGACCCGTCCATCACCCACACGGTGAGCGTCTCGCCGGCGTAACCGTCCGCCCCGGCCTTCTTGCCGTCGTCGTCGCCGCTGTCGCCCCCGCACGCCGCGATCGAGACCATCATGCCCGCGATACCGATCGCGGCTATCAGCTTGCGCTTCACGCCACCCTCCTCAGGGATGCCACAAAACCCCCCTGCCTCCCCGCGGTTGCTCGTCGACGCGGACCGCCCATGGGGCCGGGACCTGGACCAATGGTGTAGACCAGTACGGGGAGCTTGGCCCAGACCAATAGGGCTGTCAAGGGTGTTCAAGCACGCTCTTCGCGTCCGTGATGCGACCGAGATATGCAGGGACCTTTCATTGCGCAAGCGGCAGATCGGGCGGACCGGGACCGGGTGTACCACCACCCGCCGAATGACGTGCCGGTACCGTTCCGAACGCACGTACCAGCGACGCCTGACGGCGCTGTGGACTAGACCAACAACGGCCCCGCAGGTATACAGAAGGGATCACGGAGCGTGCGGGGCCAGCCCGGCACGAAGCCGTGCCACGATGTGAGCCGTGGCCGACAGGGATATCGGTCGCTTCGGCACCCGGAGCCGGGAAGGCAGAGCATGAGCACCGACGTCAGCAGTGCGGAGAACGAGGGTGGGGCGACCGTCCGTACCGCGCGTGTGCCCAAGTACTACCGTCTGAAGAAGCATCTGCTCGACATGACCCGGACACAGGCGCCGGGCACGCCGGTCCCGCCGGAGCGCACGCTGGCCGCGGAGTTCGACACCTCGCGCACGACCGTGCGCCAGGCCCTTCAGGAACTGGTCGTCGAGGGCCGCCTGGAGCGCATCCAGGGCAAGGGCACCTTCGTCGCCAAGCCCAAGGTGTCGCAGGCCCTGCAACTCACCTCGTACACCGAGGACATGCGGGCACAGGGCCTCGAGCCCACCTCGCAGCTGCTGGACATCGGCTACATCACCGCCGACGACCGGCTCGCCGGGCTGCTGGACATCACGGCCGGCGGACGGGTGCTGCGCATCGAGCGGCTGCGCATGGCCAACGGAGAGCCGATGGCCATCGAGACCACCCACCTCAGCGCCAAGCGCTTCCCGGCGCTGCGCCGCTCCCTGGTGAAGTACACGTCCCTCTACACCGCGCTCGCCGAGGTGTACGACGTCCACCTCGCCGAGGCCGAGGAGACCATCGAGACCTCCCTGGCCACCCCGCGCGAGGCCGGCCTGCTCGGCACCGACGTCGGCCTGCCCATGCTGATGCTCTCCCGGCACTCCCGGGACCGGACGGGTCAGCCGGTGGAGTGGGTGCGCTCGGTGTACCGGGGCGACCGCTACAAGTTCGTGGCCCGCCTGAAGCGCCCCCAGGACTGACGCCGACCGTAGGGCGTACCAGGCAAATCCCTCCGCGCGTGACCGCGAAGTTGCAGTTGAGGACCGATATACGGACAAGGGCTTCCGCTTTCTCGACACCGTCACCTACATTTCGTGCGCACTGCACGAGGTGATCAGCGAGGGGACGGAGCCACCGCATGTCACAAGCCCCAGAAGTGAGCAGAGGGCCGGTGGTGACGCCGGTGCGCGTCGTCATCGGCCTCTGCCTGGCAGCACCGTTCGTCGCCATGCTGTGGGTCGGTTCGTACGCGAAGACAGACCCGGCCTTCATCGGCATACCGTTCTTCTACTGGTACCAGATGGCGTGGGTGCTCATCTCCACCGCGCTCACGGTGATCGCGTACAAGCTGTGGCAGCGTGACCAGCGCGCCCGCCGGGAAGGCGGGGCCAAGTGAACGACGGCGTGAACGGCGTCGCACTCGCCGTCTTCATCTTCTTCTTCGTCCTCGTCACCGCGATGGGCTTCCTGGCCGCCCGCTGGCGCCGGGCCGCGAACGACCAGAGCCTCGACGAGTGGGGCCTCGGCGGCCGCTCGTTCGGCACCTGGGTCACCTGGTTCCTGCTGGGCGGCGACCTGTACACGGCGTACACCTTCGTGGCCGTCCCCGCCGCGATCTACGCGGCGGGCGCGGCCGGCTTCTTCGCGGTGCCGTACACCATTCTGGTCTACCCGCTGATCTTCACCTTCCTGCCGCGGCTGTGGTCGGTCTCCCACAAGCACGGGTACGTGACGACCTCGGACTTCGTGCGCGGCCGCTTCGGCTCGAAGGGACTGTCGCTGGCGGTCGCCGTCACCGGCATCCTGGCGACGATGCCCTACATCGCACTCCAGCTGGTCGGCATCCAGGCCGTGCTGGACGTCATGGGAGTCGGCGGCGGCAAGGACACCAACTGGTTCATCAAGGACCTGCCCCTGCTCATCGCCTTCGGTGTGCTGGCCGCGTACACCTACTCGTCGGGGCTGCGCGCGCCCGCGCTGATCGCGTTCGTGAAGGACACGCTGATCTACATCGTGATCGCGGTGGCGATCATCTACATCCCGATCAAGCTGGGCGGCTTCGACGACATCTTCGCCTCGGCGAGCGACAAGTTCACCGAGTCCGGCAAGGGCGGGCTGGTGCCCGACCACGGCGGCCAGTGGACGTACGCCACCCTGGCGCTCGGCTCGGCGCTCGCGCTCTTCATGTACCCGCACTCGATCACCGCGACGCTGTCCTCGCGCAGCCGGAACGTGATCCGCCGCAACACCACCATCCTGCCGCTGTACTCGCTGATGCTCGGCCTGCTCGCGCTGCTGGGCTTCATGGCGATCGCGGCCGGGGTCAACGTGGAGAACGGGCAGCTGGCGATCCCGCAGCTGTTCGAGAACATGTTCCCGGACTGGTTCGCCGGCGTGGCGTTCGCGGCGATCGGCATCGGCGCCCTGGTCCCGGCGGCGATCATGTCGATCGCGGCCGCGAACCTCTTCACCCGCAACATCTACAAGGACTTCATCAGGCCGGACGCCACCCCGGCCCAGGAGACCAAGGTCTCCAAGCTGGTGTCCCTGATGGTGAAGGTGGGCGCGCTGGTCTTCGTCCTCGGCATGGACAAGACGGTCGCGATCAACTTCCAGCTGCTCGGCGGCATCTGGATCCTGCAGACCTTCCCGGCCCTGGTCGGCGGCCTGTTCACCCGCTGGTTCCACCGCTGGGCGCTGCTCGGCGGCTGGGCGGTCGGCATGATCTACGGCACGGTCGCCGCGTACGGTGTCGCCTCGCCGACGCAGAAGCACTTCGGCGGCTCCTCGAAGGAGATCCCGGGCATCGGCGAGATCGGCTACATCGGCCTCACCGCCTTCGTGCTGAACATCCTGGTCACCGTGGTCCTGACCTTCGTCATGCGGGCGGTCAAGGCCCCCGACGGCGTCGACGAGACGAAGCCGGGCGACTACACGGCGGACGCGGGCGACCCGGGCGTCGAGGTGGAGCTGCCGCCGGCCACGGCGGGCACCTCGCACTGACCCCTGGCAAGCGGCGGGCCGTCGGAGAAATCCGGCGGCCCGTTGTCGTACCCGTCGGGCACACTCGGCCGCATGGACTTCGTGATCCGGCAGGCGGCAACGGACGAGTACGACGCCCTCGGTGAGATCACCGCGCAGGCCTATCTGCGGGACGGCCTCCTCGACTTCGGGGAGAGCGACGCGTACCTCGGCGAGCTGAGGAACGTGGCCAAGCGTGCGGCGGGCGCCGAGGTGCTGGTCGCCGCGGCGGACGGCCGGGTGCTCGGCGGCGTGACCTTCGTGCCGTCCGGTGGCCCCATGGCCGACATCGCCCGGCCCGGCGAGGCCGAGATACGGATGCTCGCCGTCGCCCGCGAGGCACGCGGACGCGGGGTGGGCGAGGCCCTCGTACGGACCTGCGTCGACCGTGCCCGGGCCGTCGAGGGCTGTGCGCGCGTCGTGCTGTCGACCCAGCGCACCATGCGCACCGCCCACCGCCTCTACGAACGGCTGGGCTTCGTCCGCACCCCCGGCCGCGACTGGAACCCGCTGCCGGAGCTCGACGACATCACCCTGCTCACCTATGAGCTGACGCTCTGAAACCAGCGCGGCCCCTTCAGGAGCCCACCGCGACACAACATGTGGGGGTGCTCACCGAGCACGGCACAAGATGTATGCTCATGCTCGCTGTCGCCGCAGGGGAATCCGGTGCGAATCCGGAACTGTCCCGCAACGGTGTACTTGTGCGTGTTCGCGTGTCCGTCGTATCTGCGTGAGCGCGCACTGGCTTCAGTCCGAGGACCTGCCGACAGTGCGCCCGTACCGTCCCGGTCCGGGTGCCTGACGTCCGGGCCTCGTGGAGTGGGCCGGTGGACGCGACGCCGCGTGCGCTCGTGAGCTGCCCCGCCCTCCCCCAGGCCCCGTGCCGAGCGAGGGAGTGCCCCACGTGACCATCGCGCCAGCCGACCCGGTTTCAGCGGCCCCGGTGACGAGTTCAGCGGCCCCGGTGTCCGCCGAGGAGCCCGACGGGCCCGGTGCCGCGTTGCTGCGGACCCTGACCGAGCTGACCGCCGATCTCCCCGACGCCGACCCGGGCCGGGTCGCCGCCGCCGCGCTGCGCGGCCGGTCCGCCCGTGCGGACGGGTCGGAGCTGCGGGAGCTCGCCACGGAGGCGGCGGCCGGGCTCATCTCGGAGGACCCGGTCTACTCCAGGCTGGCCGCCCGGCTGCTGACCATCGCCATCCGCGCCGAGGCCGCCTCGCAGGGCGTCACCTCCTTCACCGAGTCGGTCGCCACCGGCCACCGCGAGGGCCTGATCGCCGACCGCACCGCCGAGTTCGCCCGGCTGCACGCGGACCGGCTGGACGCGCTGGTCAACCCGGCCGCCGACGACCGCTTCGGCTACTTCGGGCTGCGCACCCTGTACAGCCGCTACCTGCTCCGGCACCCGATCACCCGCAAGGTCGTCGAGACGCCCCAGCACTTCATGCTGCGGGTGGCCGCCGGCCTCGCCGAGGACGACACCACGCGTTCGGTCGACGAGGTGGCCGCGCTCTACGGGCTGATGAGCCGCCTCGACTACCTCCCCTCCTCCCCCACCCTGTTCAACTCCGGCACCCGGCACGCCCAGATGTCGTCCTGCTACCTCCTGGACTCGCCCAGGGACGAGCTGGACTCCCTCTACGACCGCCTCCACCAGGTCGCCCGCCTCTCCAAGCACGCGGGCGGCATCGGCATCGCCTACTCCCGCGTCCGCGCCCGGGGTTCGCTGATCCGCGGCACCAACGGGCACTCCAACGGCATCGTCCCGTTCCTGAAGACGCTGGACGCCTCGGTCGCCGCCGTGAACCAGGGCGGCCGGCGCAAGGGCGCGGCGGCGGTCTACCTGGAGACCTGGCACGCGGACATCGAGGAGTTCCTGGAGCTGCGGGACAACACCGGTGAGGACGCCCGCCGCACGCACAATCTCAACCTGGCGCACTGGATCCCCGACGAGTTCATGCGCCGGGTGGACGCCGACGGGCAGTGGTCGCTGTTCTCGCCCGTGGACGTGCCCGAGCTGACCGACCTGTGGGGCGCGGAGTTCGACGCGGCCTACCGCGAGGCGGAGGAGGCCGGCCTCGCCCGCAAGACCCTGCCCGCCCGTGAGCTGTACGGCCGCATGATGCGCACCCTCGCGCAGACCGGCAACGGCTGGATGACCTTCAAGGACACCGCCAACCGCACCGCCAACCAGACGGCGGAGCCCGGTCACGTCGTCCACTCCTCCAACCTCTGCACCGAGATCCTGGAGGTCACCGACGACGGGGAGACGGCGGTCTGCAACCTGGGCTCGGTGAACCTGAGCGCCTTCGTGGACCCGGCCTCCCAGGACATCGACTGGGAGCGTCTGGACGACACCGTCCGCACGGCCGTCACCTTCCTGGACCGGGTCGTCGACATCAACTTCTACCCGACCGAGCAGGCGGGCCGCTCCAACGCCCGCTGGCGCCCGGTCGGCCTCGGCGCGATGGGCCTCCAGGACGTCTTCTTCCAGCTGCGTCTGCCCTTCGACTCGCCGGAGGCCAAGGCCCTCTCCACCCGCATCGCCGAGCGGATCATGCTCGCCGCGTACGAGACCTCCGCCCACCTCGCGGAACGGAACGGCCCGCTGCCGGCCTGGGAGAAGACCCGTACGGCCCGGGGTGTGCTGCACCCCGACCACTACGGTGTCGAGCCCGCCTGGCCGGAGCGCTGGGCGGCGCTTCGCGAGCGCATGGCCACGACCGGGCTGCGCAACTCCCTGCTCCTGGCCATCGCGCCGACCGCCACCATCGCCTCCATCGCGGGCGCCTACGAGTGCATCGAGCCGCAGGTCTCCAACCTGTTCAAGCGCGAGACGCTGTCCGGTGAGTTCCTCCAGGTCAACTCGTACCTGGTGAAGGACCTCAAGCGGCTCGGCGTGTGGGACGCCCGTACCCGCGAGGCGCTGCGCGAGGCGGGCGGCTCGGTACAGGGGTTCTCCTGGATCCCCGAGGACGTCCGCGCGCTGTACCGCACCGCCTGGGAGATCCCGCAGCGCGGCCTGATCGACATGGCCGCCGCCCGCACCCCGTACCTCGACCAGGCCCAGTCCCTGAACCTCTTCCTGGAGACGCCGACCATCGGGAAACTCTCCTCGATGTACGCGTACGCCTGGAAGCGGGGCCTGAAGACCACGTACTACCTGCGCTCGCGCCCGGCGACCCGTATCGCCCGCGCGGCAGCCCGGGCCACCGTCCCCGCGCAGGCCACCCCGGACCCCGATGCGGTCGCCTGCTCCCTGGAAAACCCCGAGTCCTGCGAGGCCTGCCAGTAATGACCGAGAACACCAAGAACCTGCTCGACCCTGGCTTCGAGCTGACCCTCCGCCCCATGCGCTACCCCGACTTCTACGAGCGCTACCGGGACGCCATCAAGAACACCTGGCACGTGGAGGAGGTCGACCTCCACTCGGACGTCGCCGACCTGGCGAAGCTCAGCCCCATGGAGCAGCACCTGATCGGCCGGCTGGTGGCCTTCTTCGCCACCGGCGACTCGATCGTCGCGAACAACCTGGTGCTGACCCTCTACAAGCACATCAACTCGCCCGAGGCCCGGCTGTACCTGTCCCGCCAGCTCTTCGAGGAGGCCGTCCACGTCCAGTTCTATCTGACGCTGCTGGACACCTACCTGCCCGACCCGGAGGACCGCGCCGCCGCCTTCGCGGCCGTGGAGAGCATCCCGTCCATCCGCGAGAAGGCGGAGTTCTGCTTCAAGTGGATGGACTCGGTGGAGTCGATCGACCGCCTGGAGACCAAGGCCGACCGCCGCCGCTTCCTGCTCAATCTCATCTGCTTCGCCGCGTGCATCGAGGGCCTGTTCTTCTACGGCGCCTTCGCCTACGTCTACTGGTTCCGGAGCCGGGGTCTGCTGCACGGCCTGGCCACCGGCACCAACTGGGTGTTCCGGGACGAGACGATGCACATGTCCTTCGCCTTCGACGTCGTCGACACCGTGCGCAAGGAGGAGCCGGAGCTGTTCGACGACGCCCTCCAGCAGGAGGTCACCGGCATGCTGAGGGAGGCCGTCGAGGCCGAGCTGCAGTTCGCGCGCGACCTGTGCGGTGACGGCCTCCCGGGCATGAACACCGACTCGATGCGGCAGTACCTGGAGTGCGTGGCCGATCAGCGCCTGACGCGTCTCGGCTTCGCCCCGGTGTACGGCTCCGAGAACCCCTTCTCCTTCATGGAGCTCCAGGGCGTTCAGGAGCTGACCAACTTCTTCGAGCGGCGCCCCTCGGCGTACCAGGTGGCGGTGGAGGGCACCGTCGACCTGTCCGAGGACTTCTGAGTCCTCGGAGCCTGCCGAGTCTCCTTGCCCGTCCCCGCCCCCTCCTGGGCCTCCCTGAGCTGACGGTCGATGCGCCGGTCGCGCACGATGCCGATCACCGACGGGAGGACCATGAGGAACAGGAGTCCGAAGGTCACGAGCATTCCGATCAGGGCTTCTATCTGGTTTCCGGTCATGTCACCACTGTCGCGCCCCAGACTCCTTACCGGGAGTGGCAGGACTGCCGTAGGGCCTCGATTTCCTGCCACTTCCCAGGCACAATGGCGGGCATGCTGCAGAACGTGGCCGCCGTCCTGCTGGACGGCGCGCATCCCTTCGAACTCGGCGTGGTCTGCGAGGTCTTCGGCATCGACCGGAGCGACGAGGGACTGCCGGGGTACGACTTCGCGGTGGTCTCCGCCGAGGGCCCGGAGCTGAGCACCCATGTCGGCGGGCTCTCCGTCTCCACGCCGTACGGGCTCGACCGGCTGGAGGAGGCCGACCTGATCACCGTGCCGGCGGGGAGCGACTACGTCCGCCGGGAGTACCCGCCCGAGCTGCTGGAGGCCCTGCGGCGGGCGGTGGACCGGGGCGCGCGCGTGCTCAGCGTGTGCTCCGGGGTGTTCGTGCTGGCGGCCGCCGGGCTGCTGGACGGGCGGCGGTGCGCGGTGCACTGGCACCATGCGGCCGAGCTGGCCCGGCAGTACCCCCGGGTGGCCGTCTCGCCCGACGTGCTCTACGTCGACGAGGATCCGGTGTTCACCAGCGCCGGCACGGCCGCCGGCATCGACGCCTGTCTGCACATCGTCCGCAAGGAACAGGGCACGGACGTCGCCAACAGGATCGCCCGGCGCATGGTCGTACCGCCGCACCGGGACGGCGGTCAGGCGCAGTACATCGAACGGCCGCTGCCGCGCTCCTCCTGCGACACCGTCGGCGAGGTGCTGGCCTGGATGGAACAGCACCTCGACGAGGAGGTCACCGTCGAGCAGCTCGCTGCGCGGGCGCACATGTCCCCGCGCACCTTCGCCCGCCGCTTCCAGCAGGAGACGGGTACGACTCCCTACCGCTGGATCCTGCGCCAGCGCGTACTGCTGGCCCAGCGTCTGCTGGAGGCGACGGACGAGACGATGGACGCGATCGCGTGGCGCACCGGCTTCGGTACGGCGGCGGCCCTGAGGCACCAGTTCGCCAGGGCCCTGGGCACCACTCCGCACGCCTACCGGCGCACCTTCCGGGGCCCGGAGGCCGCCGCCTGAGCCCCGGCACCGCGCCGCTCACCGCGTGACGGGCCTGACCAGCAGGTCGTGCGGACGGAGCGTGATGCCCACGCGGACCGCGTCGTTCGAACCCGCCACCTGCTCGAACCGGTACTTGGTGGCGAGCGCCGCCGTGATCAGCGTGAGCTGCGCCATGGAGAAATGATCACTGGGGCACTTGCGATTGCCCACACTGAACGGCTTCATGGCGTACTTCGGCACGTCCGCCGCACGGTCCGGAAGCCAACGGTCCGGGTCGAACTTCAGGTTGTCCCCGTACGACTTCGGATCGCGTTGGATTGCGAACGGACTGTAGATGATGTCCGACCCGGCCGGAATGCGATAGCCACCGAGTTCGGTCTCGACCACCGCGCGCCGCGTCAATACCCATACGGCGGGACGCAAACGCATGGCCTCCACGATGACATTGCCGGTGTGCGTGAGCTTGCGGACGTCCTGGAATGCCACGGGACGGCCGCCGGTGACCGCTTCGACTTCGTCGCGTATGCGGTCGGCATGTTCCGGGTGTTCGGCAAGTGCCTGCAGCAACCACATGATCGTGGAGGCGATGGTTTCACTGCCTGGGGTGAGTATGGCGACGACCTGGTCGTGGATCTCCTGTTCCCCGATGGGGTCACCGTTGTCGTCCTTTGCCTCCAGCAATGCTGTCAGCAAATCGTCCGGCTTTTGACCGGATGTGCGTCGCTCGGCGATGATCTCGTCCACCAGGAGGTGCAAATCGGCCAGCGCGTTGTTGAATTCGCGGTTGGCCGGCAGCGGCAGCCGGTAGAGCGGTCCGAGCGGGACCACCATGCGCCGGTACATGCCCCGGAAGACGGTGGCGAGCGCGACACACAGCCGCTCGGCCCGCTCGTCCATGTACTGGCCGCGCAGCAGGCAGCGGGCCGCGACGCGCACGGCGACGCGGAAGGACTCCGAGGTGGCGTCGACGGTCCGCCCGGGCTGCCAGCGCTCGGTGAGCGCGTGCGCCTCCTCCTCCATGATCGGCCCGTAGGCGGGGATGGCGTCGAGCTTGAACGCCGGCTGGATGGTGCGTCGCTGCCGTCGGTGGAGCGGACCGTTGGCCGTCGCCACGCCCTCCTTGCCGAGCAGGCCCTCCAGCGACTCCCACAGCGGACCCGCTATGTGGTATTCGGGACTCAGCGCCAGGGCACCGGTGAGCTCCGGGGTGGTGACCGCGTAGACGGTCTTCGGACCGAGCTTGATGCGCACGATGTCGCCGTGGTCGCGCAGCTGGGACATGAAGGCGAGCGGATCGCGGGCCAGCCTCCAGCCGTGGCCGAGGAGCGGGACACCGCCGCCCGCGACGGGCGGCTCGCGCAGCGCTTGTGCCGCTTCGGTCCTGACTTCGGGGTTGGCGGACTCGACGGTCATTTCTCACCTGCCGCTTCGTTGTTGACGTACGGGGGCGTGGACCGGTCGTCCCAGCTGTCGACCATGTAACGGCCGGACTCGTGGTGGAACCAGTAGACGGAACTGAACCAGTTCCGCATATTGCCGACGTTGGCCCGTACGGCGCCACTCAGTTCCTTTCCGCGTACGGTCCCGTCGTCGAGCTCGTCGGCGAACCGTAACGCGTCCCGTTCCACGGCGAGGAATTCGATAATGCATTCCTCGACGCGCCGCCGGACTTCTCCGATGGCTTCCTCCAGGGTCAGCCCGTGATGGGTGATGAGGCTTATTCCGAGGTTGTGGACCTCGTCGCCCGCTATTTCCTTGGGCAGTGAGCAGAGGTCGTTGTACCAGGCGGCGAATTCCTGGCTGAGCAGTGCCGCCCGGCGATACGCCGGGTGCTTCCGAACGGTGTCCGGCAGTTCGCACCCCGCGCTCGGCTCCAGCAGGTCGGTCCAGATCCAGTGCGCGAAGGTGAGCCGGCGCAGTTCGAGGTACTCCTCGACGCCGGGCACGATTCCGCGGGTGCGGTTGTGGAATTCCCTGTCGTACGCCTCGATCACCGCGTGGAAGTGCCGGGCGAACCGGGCGTTCCACGTCGCCGGCGGCGGCAGGAAGGCGTAGAGCCGCCGCACACTGTCCGCGAACCCCGCGACCAGCGTGTCCTCGTGGTGCAGGTGGTCCTGCGGTGAGTCGAGTGCCGCGTGCAGCCGGTCCCGCAGTCGCCGCCAGGCGCCCGGACGGCCGTGGACGATGTCCCGGTCGTGCCGGTCGTCCCAGACGAAGAACCACGCGCTGTAGTCCGCTATCGCCTGCATGACCTCGTCGGAGGAGCCCAGGTAGTACCCCGCCATGAGGTCCGTGTAGCACAGGCCGTCGGCATATTCCTCGACCTTGTCCGCCGGCATGAGCCGTTTTTCGAGCAGCCAGGTGCGGGTCTTCTCCTGGAGCTTCGGCCAATACGGGTGCAGTTGCCGGGGAAATGCCGCCTCGATCACCGGAAGGCGGAGCGATGGCGGTACTGCGATCGCGGTCGGTGTCGCTGTGGTGCCGTGTGAGAAAGCATGCACGAACAAACCCCTCTCAGCCGCCGGTGGCGCACCCCTCTCGCTGAGCGGGGCGTGCGCCGCTGCGTATCCCCGCGCTTCCCATTCAGCACCACAACTGACCGTTCTGGGAACGGATTTGCTTCATTCACTACCCCACAGTGCCGGAATTCTCCTGGTGTGTGGCAGCTTTCGGCACACGAACGGCGCCCGCTCGGAGTGAGCCCCGAACGGGCGCCGTGCGCAAGGTAGCCGTGTGGCCGGTGATGCGGTGTCAGTCGTTCGCGACCACGGGGTAGCGCGGCTCGTTCTCGGCCATCTGCCGCAGTGCCTCCTTGCGTTCACGCTTGGAGAGCCGGTCGATGTACAGGTACCCGTACAAGTGGTCCGTCTCATGCTGCAAGCACCGTGCGAAGTAGCCGGTGCCCCGCACCCGGATCGGGTTGCCCTTCTCGTCCTGCCCGGTCACCTCGGCGTAGTCGGGGCGGGCGAGCGGCGCGTACGCGGTCGGCACGGACAGGCAGCCCTCGTTGCTGTCGTCCAGGCTGCGCCGGTCGGCGGGCAGTTCGACGAGGACCGGGTTGCAGACCACACCGACGTGGCGGACGCCCTCGTCGTCGGGGCAGTCGTAGACGAAGACCTTCTTGCCGACGCCGATCTGGTTGGCGGCGAGGCCCACGCCCTCGGCGGTGCGCTGGCTGGCGAACATGTCGGCGACCAGCTGCTGGAACTCCTCGCCGAAGTCGGTGACGTCCTCGCACTCCTTGTGCAGCACCGGGTTGCCGACCACCGTGATCGGACGCGAGGTGCCGCGCTCACGCCAGGCCGCCTCGCGCTCCTCGCCGTCCTCGGTGTCGACGACGAACCCCTCGTCGTCCACGGGGAGCACGCCCGCGTGCTGCTGATCGGTGTCCTGCTGGGCCATGACCGACGTATGCCTTCCTCGAACAACTAAGGGGTGATGCGACTAGGGGGTGAACCGCTGGCGACCGCTGCCGCGGAGGCCCTGGTAAAGACTACGGGGCCGCTCAGCAGACCTCTTCCAGGTCCCGCCAGTCCCGGGAATCGGGACTGTCGGCGACCCACCCGTCCAGCAACCCCTTCACCAGCGCGGCCGGCGCGGCCACCCCGCACTCGCGCTCCGGCACCCACAGCTGCCCGTCGGTGCGGTGGCCGAGCGGCCCCGGGTGTCCCGGTTCGCTGTGGTCGTGGGGGTCGAGGTGCTCGCCCTCGCCCTCGTCGGACGGCATCCGTGACTCCGAGCACATCCGGCACAGCAGCCGGACCGACGACGACCAGTCCTCGGCGGCGAACCCGGCGTCGGCCGCGAGCTGCTCCAGGGCGTCCCGGTCGGACTCGGTGGCGGCCTCCAGGAGGACCACCCAGGTGGGCACGGGCGACGGCGCCCACAGCTCGATCTCGTCGAAGACGGGATAGGCGTGCCCGGCGGTGGTGGTGCGTTCCCCGTGCGGCACCCCGTCGTGCAGGACGACCTCGCCCCAGCGGCGGCCGGAGGACGGCAGCGGGATGGACAGCACCTCGATGCGGGCGGGGTCCAGCCGCCGTCCCCACACGACCTCGGCCTCCCCCTCCGGGGACAGCCGTACGGCCGCGCTGCCGAGGTCCATGCCGAGCGGCTCACCGGCGTCCGTCGCGTCCCCGGGGGTGCGCAGCCCGTAGGCCTGCCAGGCCCGGCGGGCCAGCGGCCAGTCCTGAAGGGCGGTCGCGGCGATGCCGACGTTCCACCAGTCGGGGGCACCGATGTCCCGGTCGAGCAGCGCGACCGCCCTGAGGCCCGCCGCCCTGGCCTGCTCCCAGTCGTGCCGGAACTTGTGCAGCAGGGCGAGATTGAACCACGACTCCGACAGCCAGGGTTCCAGGTCGGCGGCGCGCGTCAGCAGCGCGCCCGCGTCCTCGTAGCGACCGTCGCCGATCAGCGTGAACGCGCGGTCGGTGGCCTGCCGCCAGGAGGCGGAGGGCCGGTGCCGTCCCTTGCCGAAGATCCTCACGATTCCCGCCTGCCAGTTCCGTTCTGTGGGCTGGCTGTGCCTTCCCGCGCCCCCGGACACCTTCTCCTTCGCATCCAACCACGTACGGCTGGAGGGGCGCTCATTACCCATGGGTTACCCAGCCGCGGGCGAGGTAAGGCTGCCGCGTGAAAGCACCCGGGCCAGGGCTTCCACCACTTCGGGAGCGTAGTCGCCCGCGGTGGCCAGGCGCAGCTCCTCCAGCGCCGTGAGGCCGCCGCCGGGTCCGGCGTCCCGCGCCTTCTCCTCGTAGGCGTTCACGGCCCGTACGATCCGGGCGGCGACCGGCTGCTCCCGGCAGGGGTCGGCCTGCCGCTCCACCACCACCGCGACGGCCGCGTCGACCCCGGTCTGGCGGACGACGGCCCCGCCGAGCAGCGCGATCCGCCGCTGTTCCGCGGCCGGCAGACCGGCGGTGGCCCCGGCCGGTACGGGGTCGACCAGGCTCAGCTGCCCGATGTCGTGCATGAGGGCCGCGTACTCCAGCACGGTCAGCTCGGCCCCGGACAGCCCCAGGTCCCGCCCGACGGCGCCGCTGAGTTCCGCGACGCGGCGGGCGTGCCCGGCCGGGGTGTACCCGGCGATCTCGGTGGCGCGGGCCAGCGAGGCGATGGTCTGCCGGTAGGTGGCCCGGACGGCCGCGTACCGCCGGTAGGACAGCTGGGTGAGCAGCAGCGGCACGCAGAAGACGGGGAGCGCCCACAGTCCCGCGACGCCCACCGCGAGCGCCATCACCGCCCCCGTCGCGCACACCGCGGACGTGATTCCGACCATGCCGCGCAGTTCCTCGCGCAGCAGTGGGCCGAAGGGCCACCCGGTGCGCGCGTGCGCGGGCGCGGCGGCGAGCACGGCGTCGCACAGCGCGGTCAGGGCGAGCAGCGCCGTCAGCAGCAGCGCGTAGGCGGGGCCGCCCCAGTCACGGAAGACGCCCTGGTTGAACAACGGCTGGAAGCACACGGCGGCGAAGGCCACGGTGAGCACGCGCCGCGCCAGATGGTCCAGCACCGGCCCGCCGCCGCGCGCGACGTGGGGCACGCTGCCGAGCAGCGAGGCGGCGAGCACGACGGTGACGGTCTGGGCGACGCCGTGGTGCGTGGGCTGCCCGGCGACATCTCCGAGCAGCGCGTACGCCAGCGCCCCGGCGGCCCCGAGCGGCGCGGCCTCCCGGGCCTCGGCCCCGGACCGCCGCGTGAGCTCACCGAGGGCGACGAGGACACCGAAGGCGAGCGCGACGGGCCGCTCGGCCGGCCCCGACCACAGCACGGAGGCGAGACAGAGGAGTGCGAGGAGCCCGGCGCAGACGGGGACCAGGAAGAGGACCACCGGAGACCGGGTGGCCGACGGCGTCCCCGGCTGGGGCGGCGGCCAGGACTCCGGCGCGGTCGGGGACGGAGCTCCGGGCCCGGAGCCGGGCCTGCGTCGCGGCTCGGACCGGGGCTGCGGCTGGGGCTCGCCCCCGGACCGAGGCCGGGGCCCGGCCCCGGACCGAGGCTGGTGGGGTGGCTCGGACGGAGACTGGGGTGACGACTCGAACCGAGACTGAGGGGACGGCTCGAACCGAGACTGAGGGGACGACTCGGACCGAGGCTGCGGCGGTGGGTCGGGCCGAGGCTGGTGGGGCGTCATGACGCCCCCTCTCCGACGCTGTCCCGCGCGTCCTCGACCCGGCCCGGGACCGTACCGGCGGGCAGGGCCGGTGTGCCGTCCGCCGTCACCGCCGGGCACCAGCCATGGCGCCCCAGGGACCGGACCAGTGCGTGGACCATCCGTGGGTCGAACTGCGCCCCGGCACACCGCTGGAGCTCCTCCACCGCCGCCGCGACGGGACGGGCCCTGCGGTAGGAGCGGGTGGACGTCATCGCGTCGAAGGCGTCGGCGACGGCCACCACCCGGGCCGATTCCGGGATCCGGTCGCCGACCAGCCCGTAGGGGTAGCCGCTGCCGTCGAGTCGTTCGTGGTGGTGGAGGACGGCGGCCCGGGCCTCGCCCAGGAAGCGGATGCCGCGCACCATCTCGTGCCCGTACTCGGGATGCAGTTCGATCACCCGGCGCTCCTCGGGCGTCAGCGGCCCGTCCTTGCGCAGCAGCCGGGTGGGCACCCCGAGCTTGCCGACGTCGTGCAGGATGCCGGCGAAGCGGAGCGTCTCGACGCGCTCGTCGTCCATGCCCAGCTCGCGGGCGATCATCATCGATGCCTGGCCGACCCGCTCGCTGTGCCCGCGCGTGTAGCCGTCCTTGATGTCGACGGCCTGGACCAGCGCGCGGATGGTCGCCTGGTGCGCGGCCCGCTCGCGGTGGTACTGGGCGAACGCCCACCACGCCACGCACATCGGCAGCAGCACGAGCAGCGCGGCGACGGGACCGTACGGGCTGCGCCACAGGACGGCCATCATCAGCCCGGCGAGCCCGTGCACCGCGATCGGCGCGAGCGACCGGGAGAGCAGCCCCCGCCACGCCCGCCCCACCGGCACGCGGTCGGCGAGCGCCAGGATGCCGCCGTCCAGCAGGGTCAGTACCAGGCAGAACGCCAGTACCGCGGCCCCGGCCGGTACGAGCGCGTACGGGAAGTCGGGGGCGACGACCGCGTCACGCCCGCCGAACTCCCAGTGGACCCGGGCGGCGGCCCACACGGCGAGGGTGAGCTGCGCGGCCCGCCAGAGGCGCCGCAGGACGAAGGGCCGCTGCGCCACCGGGGACAGCAGAGCCCCGGGCAGCGCCACGAGCGCGGCGGCGGGCGGCGGCAAGAGGAAGGCCCCGGCGAGCAGCACGGGATAGCAGGTCCCGACGAGACGGGACCGGGCGACCAGTTCGGAGCCCGCGTACAGCCCGGCGAGGAGCAGCACGGCCCACCAGGGCGTGGGTAACCGGGACAGCGGGCGCAGGCAGAGCAGGGCGAGGAGGACGACTCCGGCGACGTACGCGTGCGCCCGCGCCGGTACCGCGTCCATGAGCCCCTCCCCCGGCCACGCCTGTCAGGCTCCGGAGCCTAGGGCGGCGGCGGGGGGAACGCGGGCAGATAACCCGTGGATTAGCACGTACGGGTGATGTCAGGACTCCTGCGGGGCCGGCGGCGCGGCCGTGACGTCGTGCTCGGGCACGGACTGACCGGAGCGGATCAGGTCGATCCGGCCCATGACCTTGGAACGCAGGTCACCCGGCACGTCGTCGTGTCCGCAGCACCGCTTGACCAGCTTCTTCACGGCCTGCTCCAGCCCGTACTTCTCCAGGCAGGGCGAGCACTCCTCGAAGTGGTGCTCGAACTTCACGCAGTCCGAGTCCGGCATCTCCTTGTCGAGGAACTCGTAGAGATGATCGAGGATTTCGCTGCAATCCGTCTCGTGCGGCTCTCCGCAGCTCATGACGCCGAGCCTTTCGCTTCGTTCGACTCTCCGACGCCGGCCGGGACCAGACCGCGGTCACGGGCGTAGTCCTCCAGCATGCCGCGCAGCTGACGGCGTCCACGGTGCAGCCGGGACATCACCGTACCGATGGGTGTCCCCATGATGTCGGCGATCTCCTTGTAGGCAAAGCCCTCGACGTCCGCCAGATAGACGGCGATGCGGAACTCCTCGGGGATCGCCTGGAGCGCCCGCTTCACGTCCGAGTCGGGCAGGTGGTCGAGCGCCTGCGACTCCGCGGAGCGCAGACCCGTCGACATGTGCGACTCGGCGCGCGCGAGCTGCCAGTCCTCGATCTCCTCGGCCGCGCTGCGCTGGGGTTCGCGCTGCTTCTTGCGGTACGAGTTGATGAAGGTGTTGGTGAGGATGCGGTACAGCCACGCCTTGAGGTTGGTGCCCTCGCGGAACTGGTGGAACGACGCGTACGCCTTGGCGTAGGTCTCCTGCACCAGGTCCTCGGCGTCGGCCGGATTACGCGTCATGCGCAGCGCGGCCGAGTACATCTGGTCGAGGAACTCGAGCGCGTCCCGCTCGAAGCGCGCACTGCGCTCCGCGGTCGTTTCCACGCCCGTCCCCCGGCCCTCGGGCTGCTCCGCCTGGCCGTGTTCGGTCCCTGCGTCGGTCCCAGTGACCGGACCCACCTCCTCCAGTGATGTCACGGAGCCGAGTGCGGCCCCGCTCGAATCGGAGGATAGACGACCTGCGGTCGGGGATGCTTGCCGATTCGGTCCGCCCGCCGCCCGAACAGGGGCGGTCTTCGCCGCGTGCAGCACCGTCCAGTCCAAGTCGGCGCGGCCACGACTGGGGCAGAAGGCTGAACCCATGCGGCGGACTTCCTCTCCTACGGCGTCGGTGCTGACTCTCAGCAACGTATGTCCGCCACAACAGTGGGCGCACGCCGGTCATTCCCGGGCGTTCACCCGAGTGAGCCGACCCACTTCGCGACACCCTCGGTGATCAGTTCCAGGGCCCGTCCCTGTGTGATCTCCGCCCGCTTGGGCACGGCGAAGCCGTGATCGCCGTACGGCACCTCGATCAGCTCGTACGTCCCCTCGGCGGCCCCGGGAAACTCCTCCGGCCTGCCGAACGGGTCGTTGCCGCCCTGGACGACGAGGGTGGGCACGCCGGCCCCGAGCAGTTCGCCGGCGCGGGACTTCTCCGGCTTGCCCGGTGGGTGCAGCGGGAAGCTCAGGGCGAGGACGGCGTGGGCGCCCAGTTCGGCGGCGGTACGGCAGGCGACGCGGGCGCCGGCGCTCCGGCCGCCCGAGATCACCGGCAGCCCCGGCGCGGCGAGCGCGGGCCAGATGCCCCGCCAGCCGGCGTCCAGGGTCTTCGGCGCGGGGGCCAGCTTCTTGCCGGCCACCCGCCAGGGCTGCTCGACGAGGGCGACGCTGACGCCGTGGGCGGGCAGTGCGGTCGCCAGCGCCCGCAGGTCACGCGCCTCGATGCCGCCGCCCGCGCCGTGGCTCACGGCGAGCACGAGGCGGGGCCTCCTCGCCGGGTGCCAGGTGACGCGAGCGGTGCCCGCGTCGGTCTCGACGACCTCTGTCACATCCTTTGTCGCATCCGTCACATCAGAAGAGTGTGCCCTCTTCCGGCGCCTCCAGCTCCTTCAGCAGCTCCGGGCCGTTGTTGCGGACGCTGCTCACGGCCGTGGAGACGGGGAACGCCCGCATCAGTCCGGCGGGCGGGGGCGCCAGCAGCGAGGTCAGCTCGTCCGGGTCGGTGCGCGCGGGGTCGAGCCAGTCGTCCCAGCGGTCCGGCGTCAGCATCAGCGGCATCCGCGGATGGATGTCGGCCAGGGCGTGCGGCCCGTCGGCCGGGGCGACGGCGAGCGGCGCGGTCTCCGCCTCCGTGGTGATCACCGAGCACGTCACCCACCAGGACCGCGGATGGTCGTCCGGCAGCGTCTTGTCCCGCCAGAACTCGTACAGGCCGGCCATGGCGAACACGGATCCGTCGGCGGGGGTCACGAAGTAGGGCTGCTTGCGCGGCCGCTTCCCGCGCCCCTCGACCTCCAGGTCGCGCTCCTGCTTGCCGGTGACCCACTCGTAGTAGCCGTCGGCGGGAAGGATGCAGCGCCGGGTGGCGAAGGCGCGACGGTAGGACGGCTTCTCGTGGACGGTCTCCGCGCGCGCGTTGATCATCCGGGCGCCGCCCTCGGGGGTCTTGGACCAGGAGGGGACGAGCCCCCACTTGAGCTTGCGCAGCTGGCGAACCGGCTTCGGGTCCTCGACGTCTTTCAGGGGGCGGTCCAGGACCGCGTAGACCTCCTTGGTGGGGGCCACGTTGTAGTCGGGCTCCAGTGTCTCCTCCGGCTCCCACTTCTCGATCTCGAAGATTCCCGCGAGGTCCTCGGGTCGACGACTCGCCGCATACCGTCCGCACATACGTGCCACACTGCCAGGCCCACCCGCCTCCCGACCACCACCTCTCGACGAGGCGCTGCGCGCCCCCCTCCCGACAGCACTGACGAGGAGCCCTCACCGAACATGGACCACCTCGCAACGGCCTCGCTCACCTCCCTCTGGGACGAGGTCTCCGGCACCCAGCCCGATCCCGACCTGTGGGTGGTGATCGCGACGCTGGCCGCCGCGGTCGCCGTCGTCGTGCCGCCCGGGCTGTGGCGGATAGCACGCAACGCGATCACCATCGCCCACGAAGGCGGCCACGGGCTCGTGGCGCTGGTCACCGGACGCACGCTCACCGGTATCACCCTCCACTCGGACACCAGCGGCCTGACCGTCAGCCGCGGAAAGCCGCACGGGCTGGGGATGATCCTGACCGCGGTCTCCGGCTACACCGCTCCCCCGCTGCTCGGCCTCGGGGGCGCCGCGCTGCTGTCCGCGGGGCGCATCACCCTGCTGCTGTGGCTGGCGACGGCGCTGCTCGTCGCCCTGCTCGTGATGGTGCGCAACGCGTACGGGATGCTGACGGTGGTGCTCACCGGCGCCACGTTCGTCCTGGTGTCCTGGCTGGCCGGCCCGCAGGTGCAGGCGGCGTTCGCCTACGCGGTGGTGTGGTTCCTGCTGCTCGGCGGAGTGCGACCGGCCTTCGAACTCCAGGCCAAGCGGGCTCGGGGCGGCGCCGGGGACTCGGACGCGGACCAGTTGGCGCGGCTGACCCACGCACCGGCGGGGGTGTGGTTCTTCCTGTTCCACGCGGTGTCGCTGTGCTCGCTGATCGGCGGAGGGCGCTGGCTGTTGGGGGTGTGAACCGGGCGTCTCCGGTCCGCACGCTCTCGCATATATGCGCGGCAATTGCACAGCCGAATCGCGCTGTCCCACTTTCGGTCAGGTTTCGCCGCTTTTGATCAAGATCTCCAGCCGTCCTGAGCCATTAAAGTGGGGCCCATGACCGTGAAACCCGCGCACACCGCCCTCTGGCCCGCCCCGCACGCGAGCGGAGCCGTCGACGCGACCGTCCACGTGCCCGGGTCCAAGTCGGTCACCAACCGCGCCCTGGTGCTGGCCGCCCTCGCCTCCGAGCCCGGCTGGCTGCGCCGCCCGCTGCGCTCCCGCGACACCCTGCTGATGGCCGGCGCCCTGCGCGCGATGGGCGTCGAGATCGAGGAGGGAGTCGGCCCGGACGGCACCGGCGAGTTCTGGCGCGTCATCCCGGCCGGCCTGCGCGGCCCGGCCACGGTCGACGTCGGCAACGCCGGCACGGTCATGCGCTTCCTGCCGCCGGTCGCCACGCTCGCCGACGGTGCCATCCGCTTCGACGGCGACCCCCGCTCGTACGAGCGTCCGCTGCACGGCGTGATCGACGCCCTCCGTGTCCTGGGCGCCCGCGTCGACGACGACGGGCGCGGCGCACTGCCGATGACCGTGCACGGCGGCGGCGCCCTGGAGGGCGGCCCGGTCGAGATCGACGCGTCGTCGTCCTCGCAGTTCGTCAGCGCACTGCTGCTGTCCGGACCGCGCTTCAACCAGGGCGTCGAGGTCCGCCACACCGGCTCGGCGCTGCCGTCCATGCCGCACATCCGCATGACCGTCGACATGCTGCGCTCGGTCGGCGCCCAGGTGGACACCCCCGAGTCCGGCGGCGAACCGAACGTCTGGCGGGTCACGCCGGGCGCGCTGCTCGGACGCGATCTGACGATCGAGCCGGACCTGTCCAACGCCCAGCCGTTCCTTGCGGCGGCGCTCGTGACCGGCGGCAAGGTCGTCGTCCCCGACTGGCCGTCCCGCACCACCCAGCCCGGTGACCGGCTCCGCGAGATCTTCACCGAGATGGGCGGTTCGTGTGAACTGACGGACTACGGTCTCGTCTTCACCGGATCGGGTGCCGTGCACGGCATCGACGTCGACCTCGGCGAGGTCGGCGAGCTGACTCCGGGCATCGCGGCCGTCGCCGCCCTCGCGGACTCCCCCTCGACCCTGCGCGGGGTGGCGCACCTGCGCCTGCACGAGACGGACCGCCTGGCCGCGCTCACCAAGGAGATCAACGAACTCGGCGGCGACGTCACCGAGACCGCCGACGGCCTGCACATCCGCCCGCGTCGCCTGCACGGCGGGATCTTCCACACCTACGAGGACCACCGCATGGCCACCGCCGGCGCGGTCATCGGGCTCGCGGTGGAGGGTGTACAGATCGAGAACGTGGCGACGACGGCCAAGACCCTGCCCGAATTCCCCGACCTGTGGACCGGGTTGCTCGGGGCGTAGGGACGGTTCGCCATGCGCCGCTACGGCAAGCACACCGACGAGGACGACATCCGCTCCCGCCCCAACCGCAAGGGCAACCGGCCGCGCACCCACACCCGGCCCAAACACGAGGACGCCGCCGAGGGCCTGGTCCTCACCGTGGACCGAGGCCGGCTGACCTGTCTCGTCGAGGACCGGATCGTCCTGGCGATGAAGGCCCGCGAACTGGGCCGCAAGGCGGCGATCGTCGGTGACCGGGTGGCGCTGGTCGGCGACCTCACCGGCAAGAAGGACACACTCGCGCGCATCGTCCGCATCGAGGAGCGCACCTCCGTCCTGCGCCGTACGGCGGACGACGACGACCCCTACGAGCGCGTGGTCGTCGCCAACGCCGACCAACTCGCCATCGTCACCGCCCTCGCCGATCCCGAGCCGCGCCCCCGGCTGATCGACCGCTGCCTGGTCGCGGCCTTCGACGGCGGCCTCACTCCGCTGCTCGTCATGACCAAGTCGGACCTCGCACCGCCGGACGAACTCCTGGAGCTGTACGGCGCGTTGGACATCCCCTACGTCGTCACCAGCCGCGAGGAGCTGGAGAACGGCGCCGCGGCCGGCCTCGTGCGGGAACATCTGGACGGCAAGATCACGGCCTTCGTCGGCCATTCCGGCGTCGGCAAGACGACACTCGTCAACACGCTGGTGCCTCAGGACCGCCGTCGCGTGACGGGCCACGTCAACGCGGTGACGGGACGCGGCCGGCACACGACGACCTCGGCGCTCGCCCTGCCGCTGTCCTCGAAGGCGGGCGGCTGGGTCGTCGACACCCCGGGCGTACGGTCGTTCGGGCTGGCGCACGTCGACCCGTCCCGGGTGATCAACGCCTTCCCCGACCTGGTACCCGGCGCCGAGGGCTGCCCGCGCGCGTGCAGTCACGACGAGCCCGACTGCGCGCTGGACGCGTGGGTCGCCGAGGGACACGCCGACCCGGCGCGGCTGTACTCGCTGCGCCGGCTGCTGTCGTCGCGGGAGCGGACGGAAGGCGACTGACCTTCGCGTTGTTTGCCGTGCCGCGGTACCGGTAAGTGCATAATCGCACCAAGCCGGAAGCAAGCCCGAGCAAAGCCGGACGCAGCGGTCACGGTACGACGGGACTACGGGAGGACAAGACATGGCGTGGCTGCTGGTCATAGTGGCCGGGGTGCTCGAAACCGGCTTCGCCGTCTGCCTGAAGCTGTCGCACGGCTTCACCCGGCTCTGGCCCACCGTTGCCTTCTGCGTCTTCGCGCTGGGCAGTTTCGGCCTGCTGACGATGTCCCTGAAGAAGCTCGACGTCGGTCCGGCCTACGCGGTGTGGACCGGCATCGGCGCGGCGGGCACCGCCATCTACGGCATGGTCTTCCTCGGCGACCTGGTCTCGACCCTGAAGATCGTCTCGATCAGCCTCGTCATCATCGGCGTGATCGGACTCCAGCTGTCCGGCTCGGCGCACTGAGGCGTCCGCCGCCAGGGCCTGTCCGGCGGAGCAGGTCACAGGAAAGGCGACGGCGCCTCATAGGCGACAACGCCGCAGACGGGCGGGCCGGCCCCCGCGTCCGTGTCCGCATCCGCATCCGCATCCGCATCCGCATCCGCATCCGCATCCGCATCCGCATCATGATCCGCCGGACAGCACACCTAGGCCGTCAACCGGCGCGGCAGAGCGGTGCGTACGAGCTCGGCCACCCCGCCGGCCTCGGGCGGCGCCACGACACAGGACAGTGCCAGACGCACGGCCAGCTCGCAGGAGCGGGCCAGCTCGGCGGCGTTCGGCGGGGGGAGCGTGCCGGCACCGTTCAGGGCGGCCACGGCACGGTCGCGTACGAGGGCGACGAAATCTCCGGGCGAGGGCAGCGGACCGTCGGCGCGGCGCTGGGCCGGCACGGCGGAGGGGGACGGCACCGCCGTCAGGGCCGGGGCGGGCAGCCGCTCGCTCCAGCAGCCGGTGAGCATGGCCCGCACCAGCGCGTTCTCGCGGGCGGCGGACGTGGTCCACTCGGCGGTGGCGGTGAGCCGTTCGCGAGGGTCGCCCAGGCCACCGGCAAGCGCACGCTCCACGCCGGCCAGATACCCGTCCGCCTCCCTGCGGACCAGCGCCCGGGCGAGGCCCTCCTTGCTGCCGAACTCGTTGTACAGCGTCTGCCGGGACACGCCGGCCGCCGCGGCCACGTCCACCATCCGCACAGCGGACCACGGCCGACGCGCCAACGCCGTGTAGGCGGCATCGAGCAGGGACTCCCGGGCTGCAGGCACCAGCGCCTCCCTCGGGCCGAGCGACTTGGTGCCCAGATTTGACGGGTATGGGGGCACTGTCAAGAGCCCTCGCGCCGCATGCCGCGACAGCCGCGGACCGCCGTGCTTCCCCGTGCGCGGACGGCCTGGGAGGCGCCCCCAGCGGCGGCACGGGTGGGCGGCGGGGACGCCACCGGCTCGAGCGGAGCCGAGAGTGGGGAGGCACCTCGCCACGCCGGGCCGCGAGACCCGCCCGCGTTCGGCATCGACGGGCCCGCATCCCGCCAACACCGGGCCGCCCACCCGCCCGTCGCCCCCACCCCCGCCCCCGAATTCCGCTCCACCCCGCCAAACCCCTGGTAGCCCCGCCCCACCCCCGGCGGATACCGTGACCGCATGCCCGACTACCTCGACGACCTCCGCCTCGCCCACGTCCTCGCGGACGCCGCCGACGCCGCGACGATGGAACGCTTCAAGGCCCTCGATCTGAAAGTCGAGACCAAGCCGGACATGACACCGGTGAGCGAGGCGGACAAGGCCGCCGAGGAACTCATCCGCGGCCACCTCGCCCGCGCCCGCCCCCGCGACGCGGTCCTCGGCGAGGAGTACGGCGTCGAGGGCACCGGCCCCCGCCGCTGGATCATCGACCCGATCGACGGCACCAAGAACTACGTCCGCGGCGTTCCGGTCTGGGCCACCCTCATCTCCCTCATGGAGGCGGGCGAGGGCGGCTACCAGCCCGTCGTCGGCCTCGCCTCCGCCCCGGCCCTCGGCCGCCGCTGGTGGGCGGTGAAGGACCACGGTGCCTTCACCGGGCGCAGCCTGACCTCGGCCTCCCGGCTGCGGGTCTCCCAGGTCTCCGCTCTCTCCGACGCCTCCTTCGCGTACTCCTCGCTTCAAGGCTGGGAGGAGCAGGGCCGGCTGGACGGCTTCCTCGACCTGACCCGCGAGGTGTGGCGCACGCGCGCGTACGGCGACTTCTGGCCGTACATGATGGTCGCCGAGGGGTCGGTCGACATCTGCGCCGAACCGGAGCTCTCCCTCTGGGACATGGCCGCGAACGCGATCATCGTCACGGAGGCCGGTGGCACCTTCACGGGCCTCGACGGCCGCCCCGGCCCGAATAGCGGCAACGCGGCGGCGTCCAACGGCCGGCTTCACGACGAATTGCTCGGGTATCTCAACCAGCGCTACTGAGCGCCCTCCTGGCGCTCGTCGCCCACCCCGTCCGCCCTCTTGTTGACCCGTGCTTTGCCTGCCACTCTGAGAGTCCCCCCACTTGTGAACTTGTGAATCCATGAACTAACTCATGGATCACCGGCAGGAGGTGGCTCCACCCATGCTCGTCCGCGAAGCCATGAGCACGGTCGTCCTCACCATCGGCCCCGCCCACACCCTCCGCCAGGCCGCCGCCCTGATGGCCGCGCGTCACGTCGGCGCGGCCGTGGTGTACGACCCCGACGCCGGCGGCATCGGCATCCTCACCGAACGCGACGTCCTCGTCTCCGTGGGCCTGGGCCAGGACCCGGACACCGAACGGGCCCACGCCCACACCACCACCGACGTCGTGTTCGCCGCGCCGTCCTGGACTGTGGAGGAGGCGGCCGGAGCGATGGCGCACGGCGGCTTCCGCCATCTCATCGTCCTCGACCGCGGCGAGCCCGCGGGCATCGTCTCGGTCCGCGACATCATCCGCTGCTGGGCACCGGAGCGCTCGCGGCCCGAGGCGCCGGCGGTGATCGCCTGACGGCAGCTCGCTTCGCCGGATTGCCGCCGGGTGCGTCGCCCGGCGGCTTCCGCCGACACGACGAACGGGCCGGGTCCCCGTCCCCGGGGCTCCGGCCCGCCGCTACGACAAGCGGTCCAGTGCTGGAAGTCAGCCGCGCAGGGCCTGGACCGCGGCCTCCAGCCGCTTGCCGAAGTCGCCGTCGGCCTGACGGAAGTTGTTGATCGCGCGCTCGATGATGTCGTCGCGCGAGACACCGGAGAGGGCGCCGGCGAGGTTGTCGATCAACCGCTCCTTCTCCTCGTCCGTCATCAGCCGGTAGAGGTTGCCCGCCTGGACGAAGTCGTTGTCCTCGGCGTGCGACGGGGCCTCGGTCTCGCCGGTGAGACCGGAGACCGCGACCGGCTGCCACAGCGGCTTGTCGGTCTGGAACGGGCCGCCGAAGCTGTTCGGCTCGTAGTTCTTCGCACCCTTGTGGCGGCCGTCGTACAGGTAGCCGTCGCGGGAGTTGGTGCGCGCCTCGGTGGCGTGCGGACGGTTCACCGGCAGGTGGTCGGCGTTGATGCCGACGCGGTAGCGGTGTGCGTCGCCGTAGCCGAACAGGCGGCCCTGGAGCATCTTGTCCGGGGACGGGCCGATGCCGGGCACGAAGTGCGCCGGAGAGAAGATCGACTGCTCGACCTCGGCGAAGATGTTCTCCGGGTTGCGGTTGAGCTCCAGCTTGCCGAACTCGATGACCGGGTAGTCCGCGTGCGGCCACACCTTGGTCAGGTCGAACGGGTTGAAGCGGTACTTCGCGGCCTCGGCGACGGGCATGATCTGCACACCGACGGTCCAGGACGGGAAGTCACCGCGCTCGATGGCCTGCCGCAGGTCGCGCTGGTGGGAGTCGGGGTCCTCGCCGGCGAGCTTGTCGGCCTCGGCCTGCGTGAGGCACTTGATGCCCTGGTCGGTCTTGAAGTGGTACTTGACCCAGAAGGCCTCGCCGGCCTCGTTGTTCCACTGGAAGGTGTGCGAGCCGAAGCCGTCCATGTGGCGGTACGACGCCGGGATGCCGCGGTCACCGAACAGCCAGGTCACCTGGTGCGTCGACTCGGGCGACAGGCTCCAGAAGTCCCAGACGTTGTCCATCTCCGTCGAACCCGTGTAGGGGTCGCGCTTCTGGGTGTGGATGAAGTCGGGGAACTTGATGGCGTCCTTGATGAAGAACACCGGGGTGTTGTTGCCGACGAGGTCGTAGTTGCCCTCTTCGGTGTAGAACTTCAGCGCGAAGCCGCGCGGGTCGCGGACGGCGTCCGCCGCACCCAGGTTGCCCGCCACGGTCGAGAAGCGGAGGAAGGTCTCCGTCTGCTTGCCGACCTCGGAGAGGAACTTCGCCCGCGTGTACTTGGTGACATCGGCGGTGACCGTGAAGGTGCCGTAGGCGCCGGCGCCGCGGGCGTGCACGACACGCTCCGGAATGCGCTCACGGTTGAAGTGGGCCAGCTTCTCCAGCAGGAGCTGGTCCTGAACGAGCACGGGGCCGCCGACGCCCGCGGTCTCACTGTTCTGATTGTCGGCTACCGGAGCCCCGGCCTCCGTAGTGAGCGGTCCCTGAGTCACGTACGCCTCCTGCGCCAATCCTGCAAAACCTGTCCCTTGGCTAATGCCGTTACCGATCCTACAATGGACATTGTCTAAGTCAAGTAAGACTCCAAAGTCACACACGTTCGGGACCTGGTCCCCCTTGCTGTTAGGCTGGTGTGTATGAGTGACCTACTGGAACGGCTGCGTGGACGCGGCTGGCGCATGACCGCGCAGCGGCGCGTCGTGGCCGAGGTCCTCGACGGCGAACACGTCCACCTGACGGCCGACGAGGTGCATGCCAGGGCCGTGGACAAGCTCCCCGAGATCTCTCGGGCGACCGTCTACAACACCCTGGGCGAGCTCGTGTCGCTCGGTGAGGTGCTGGAAGTCGCGACGGACAAGCGCGCCAAGCGCTACGACCCGAACGCGCACCAGCCGCACCACCACTTGGTCTGCGCCCATTGCGGCGCGATCCGCGACGTTCACCCGATCGGCAACCCGCTGGCCGACCTCCCCGACTCGGAGCGTTTCGGCTTCACCGTCTCGGACGTCGAGGTGACCTACCGCGGCACCTGCCCGAACTGCGCGACGGCGTAAGCCCTCCCACTCACATCGAAGCCCCCGGCACCGACAGGGACACTGTTGGCGAATCCCGGGCTGAACGTGACGTCGGTCCTCATGACCCGTTGTGGTCGTGAAGGCCGACGTTGTGTTTGGGGAGGGTGTCGGTGTCGTTGCTTCGCAGGGCTGTATCCGAGCAGAGGGAAGTCGGCGTGGTCGCCGGGCAGGCTGGCGCTCGTCTCAGTCACGCAGTTCGCCGAGGGCCTCTCGGACCGGCAGGCCGCGGACGCGGTGCGCGGACGTTTGGACTGGAAGTACCTGCTGGGGACGGGGCTGGCCGATCCAGGGTTCGACCACTCGGTGCTCACCGAGTTCAGGGACCGGGTTCAGGGACCGGCTGATCGCTGGAGATGCCGGGATCGAGCTCTTGGACCGGGTCCTTCGTCCCTACGGCTGCTCGGCCGCGTCCAGACTCTTCGGCAGGTGACCTGCCCCAACGGCGCGACCAGCAGCCATTGGACCGAAGACCGCTCCCAGGAGGGGACATCCGTGGTCCGGGCACGCTTCCCGACGGCTGCCTGCCGTCCCTGCAAGAGCCGAGATCAGTGCACCCGCTCCAACAGCAAGTGGGACATGGGCCGTCGGATCACCCTTCGCCCGCAAGCGGAGTATGAGGCGATCCAGCAGGCACGAGCCCAAGAAGACACTCAGGAGTGGAAGGAACAGTACGCACGCCGGGCTGGTGTCGAAGGCACCATCTCCCCACGCGTCCGATGCTTCGGCCTGCGGCGATGCCGGTATCACGGCCTGGCCAAAGCCCGGCTACCGCACCAGCTCACGGCCGCCGCGATGAACTTCCACCGCATCGATGCGTGGTGGACCGAAACCCCACGAGCCCGCACACGAACATCTCACCTGGCAGCCCTACGGCCCACCGACTAGCCAGGCCCTTCTGGTCACGTCTGTTTCTTTGAGGTCCAGACACACCTACCGTGAGGGATCTGAAAGTCTCACTACGGGCGGCGGACACCTGTCGACTGGCCTGCGTCAACGCCGCGCAGGGAGAGAAGGATCAGCAGCGCGAAGGATGCGAATGCGGCGCCTGTGCGTGCGTAGTTGAACGCCTCCCAGCGAGCCAGGATTTCGGCGTGATCGGCGGGTGCCGAGGTGGCCGCCCACTGCTTGATGCGGCCGTTGATGGGGACGTTGCCGAGGCGGGTGATCAGGAAGGACGCCAGGGCAAGGAGTCCCGCCCCTCCGGCCAGCCGCCGCGAGGCGCCCCGCGTCATGGCGGCAAGCGCGAGGGCGCTGAGCGCCGACGCGCCCATGGTGCCTTGCATGGTGATGCCGTTCATCTGCATTAACTGGGTGTGGAAGGACAGCCTCATATCGAGGGGTACGGCGTTGAAGGTGGGGACGAGGTTGGCCGCTCCGTAGCCGAATGCGCCGGCGAGGGCACCGGTGGACAGCAGGGCGAGGCCCTGGACGAGTCGGACGCGCATGCGGATCACTCCCCCGTCTTGGGTTCGGTGGGGGCGACGGCTCGCGTGAGCTGCTCAGCTCGTCGCAATAGGCCGTCGGGGGTGAACTCCGCGAACATGTGGACTCGTGTGGAAACCGGTCCGCCCTTGCGCATCCGGGCGTGAATCGTGAAGCGGGTCGCGATTCGGCCTCCGTCCGTGAACGCCTCGTGCACCTCGAACCGGAACTCGCGCAGGTTCTTGCGCACCGGGCGGAGGTGAGCGACGAGGCGGTCCCAGTCGAGTGGTACGCCGTCGGCGACTTGAACGACGTCACGGGTGTAGTACCTGGACATCAGGTCAGAGGCGTCTTCCGAGCCATGGACCACGGCGTTGGTAAAGCTCGTGAAGAAGTCGGCGACGAACTGCTCGGGAGGCTTCGTGTGGAGAGGGTTCACCATGCTCCTGCCATGCGTGCGGGGCTACGCCCCCGCAACGATCTCTTACATGCATGTAAGATATAGTGAGGCGTTCATATCTGACAAGGGTGTAAGAGTTGACTGCTTTCGAGACCCCGGGCGACTCACCGCGGGTTCGGCCCCGCCGTCGCGCCGACGCCGAGCGCAGCAGGGCCGCAGTGCTGGACGCCGCGGTCCGACTGCTGGCTGAGCGACCCGACGCCGGTATGGCCGCCATCGCCGCCGCGGCCGACGTCACCCGCCAGACCGTGTACGCGCACTTCGGGACCCGCGACGCGCTGCTGGACGCTGTCGCCGACCGGATCACGGACCAGGCCATGGCCGCGATGGACGAGGCGGAAGAGAAGAGTGGTTCCGCCCTGGACGCGCTACTGCGGCTGCAGGACATCGGCTGGCGGCTGTTCGAACGTAACCCGGTGCTCCTCCGGCTCGGAAGCACCCGCACCCGCGCCGGCGTCGATGCCGACCTGGCCCGGCATGAGCCCGTCGCAGCCCGGCTCGCCCGGCTGATCGAGAAGGGTCAGGCGTCAGGCGAGTTCGACCCCGCACCGCCAGCCACCTGGCTGGCGGCCGCAGTCACCGCTCTCGGCCACGCGGCAGGCGACGAAGTCAGGGCGGACCGCATGTCAGTGGAAGAAGCGGCAACATCGCTACGGACCGCCACACTCGCCCTCCTGAAGTCAGGCTGAGGAACTCGGCACCCTGGGCGGCTTCGTCCGCCCAGGGTGCGAAGGGCTTGTGGCGGCCGGACACGGATTCGCCAACAGTGTCCCGACAGGTGCCGGGGGCTTCGATGTTGGGGGGAAGGCGGCGGAACGCCCAGCGAAGGCGGCGCACGCACCGAGGGCCGGAACCCTTTCGGATTCCGGCCCTCGGCCTTCAGTAGCGGGGACAGGATTTGAACCTGCGACCTCTGGGTTATGAGCCCAGCGAGCTACCGAGCTGCTCCACCCCGCGTCGATGAATGGAACATTACGTCAAGCCCACGACCGGAAGCAAATCGATTCCCCCCACCCCCGGCCGCACCACCCCCGGCCCCCGAAGGAGACGGCCCCGGCGCGGCGTCAAGCCGACAGTTCCTGCCGCAACGCGTCCCGCAGCCGAGCCGCCCGCTCCCCCACCTCGCCCGGCCCCAGCGACACCGCCCGGTCCGCCCACCGCTGCCCCTCGGCCAGCTCCCCCCGCCGCGCGCAGACCAGCGCCAGCCGCAGCGCCGCCCTGCCGTGTCCGGCGTCGGCCGCCCGGCGCCACCACACGACGGCCTCCGGGTCGCTCCCCTCCCGGGCCAGCAGCAGCCCCAGGTTGAAGGCGCCGTTGCGGGACCCGGCCTCGGCAGCCTCCCGGTACCACCGAGCCGCCTCCACCACGTCGCCCCGCGCCGCGGCCAGCATCCCGACCCGCACCTGGGCCCGCCGGTGCCCCTGGGAGGCCGCCCGCTCGTACCACTCCTCGCACTCGGACTTCTCCTGTGCGGTCTCCCCGAGCTCGTGCGCGGGCGCGGGCGGCCTGCGCGCGTCGAGCACCGCCGCCAGCCGGTACGCGGCCTCCGCGCTGCCGCCCCCTGCCGCGCAGCGCAGGAACCGCTCGGCGTCGCGCTCGTCCCCGTCGCGCAGGCGTGCCATCCCGACCTGCAGCGCCGCCTCGGTGTGCCCGGAGGCAGCGGCCCGCTCGTACCAGCGCAGTGCCGTCCGGTCCTCACCCCGTCCCGCGTGCAGGATCCCGAGGTTGAAGGCGGCGTCGACGCTTCCCGCCTCGGCGGCCTTGGAGAACCACGGCTCGGCACCGGTCTCGTCCCCGCTGCGCAGCAGCAGGATGGCCAGCGCGTTGGAGGCCTCCCGGTGTCCGGCGTACGCGGCCCGCCGGTACCACTGCTCGGCCTGCGTGGTGCGCCCCTGTTCGGCGCAGAGCAGCCCGAGGTTGTACGCCCCGTTGTCGTCCCCGGCGTCCATCGCGGCCCGGTACCAGCGTTCGGCGGTCTGGGTCTCGCCGCGCTCGGCGTGCAACGCGCCCAGCGCGTTGGCCGCGTTGCCGTCGCCGTCCTGCGCGGCCCGCAGCCACCACACGGCGGCGCTCTCCGTGTCCCCGGCGTCGCGCAGCAGAAAGCCGAGCGCGCAGGCCGCGCGGGCCTCGCCGTCCTTGGCGGACGTCAGGTACCAGCGGCCGGCCTCCTTGAGCTCGCCCCGCTTCTCCAGGATCGTTCCGAGACGCAGTGCGGCCCGCCGGTGGCCGCGCGCGGCGGCCTGCCGGTACCACTGCTCGGCCTCCTCGGCCGCCGGCCCATCCGCCGCTCCGCCGTCGCCGTCACGGTCCTGCCCGGCACGCCGGTCCAGCGTCCGCGCGAGGCGGTACGCGGCCTCCCGGTGCCCGCGGTCCGCCGCGGCCCGCATCCACCGCTCGGCACCGGCGTCGTCGCCGCGGTGCTCCAGCAGGTCGGCGAGGGCGTAGGCGCCCAGTACATGGCCCTGTTCGGCGGACTGGCACAGCCAGTACTCGGCGGCGGGCTCGTCGCCGCGCTCACGGAAGTGCCGCCCCAGTGCGTGGCCGGCCGCCGCGGACCCGGCGACGGCGGCGATCCGCCACCATCCGGCGGCCTCGTCGGCGTATCCCCGCTGGTGCAGCAGGACGCCCAGGTTGTTGGCGGCGGCCCGGTCACCGGCCGCGGTGGCGGCGCGCAGGTGGGACTCGGCTCCGTCGAAGTCGCCGCGACGCAGCAGCATCGCGCCGAGGACGCTCATCGCCTCGACGTCACCGGCATCGACGGCGAGCCGCAGGCGCACTTCCTCGGCGGCCTCGTCGGCGGCCTCCTGAGCCTCGTCCGCGGCTTCCTCCCGACCGGACGGCTGCGCAAAACGCCCTGTCCCGAACAGATTTGCCATGTCCCCCATAACGTCCATCGTCGCACCACCTGCAACCTGGGTACATCCGGTATACCGCAGCCAGTGAGGTCACTTCAGCGTTTTGTCGACATGCCCACAGGGAGACAAGTCAAACACAGATCTCCCCAACTCCCCTTGGCGGCGCGGCCGTAGCCACCACCGGCACATGCGTTCGCACATCACAAAGGCCCGGATTCCCTTGGGAATCCGGGCCTTCATGGTCGTTCGCACGTAGCTCACGACTTCAGTAGCGGGGACAGGATTTGAACCTGCGACCTCTGGGTTATGAGCCCAGCGAGCTACCGAGCTGCTCCACCCCGCGCCGTTGTGTTCACAACCCTAGCACGGCGCGGGATGGGCTTTGACCAGCTCTGATGCTCAGCTCCAACGCTCGGCTCGAAGCAACGGCGTCAGCCGCTGTCCGGGCCTGATCCGGAGCCTCCGGTCGGGGTCGGACTCGGACTGGCCTTGCCGTCCTCGCCCTTGTCCCCGTTCTTGTCGTCCCCGTTCTTGCCGCCGCCCTCGTCGGCCTTGGCCTGTGCGTCCTCGGCGCGCTGAAGAGCCTCCTCCAGATCCTTCTGCGCCTTGGCGTACGCGGCGAGGTCCTTCTGTTCCAGCGCCTTCTGGCCGGCGTCGAAGGCCTTCTGCGCATCGCTGAGCGCTTCCCGGACCGTCGGGTTGGTGGAGGTCGGCGGCGGCTCGGTGGTCTCCTCGCCCTCGTCCGCCGGTGGCTGGGCCGAGCCTTCCTCCGCCTCTCCGAAGACCTTGGCGAGGGCCTCGTCGAGCGTGTTCTCGAAGGCGGTGTTGCCCCCGTAGCTCACCAGGACCTTGCGCAGCAGCGGGTACTTGAGATCACCACCACGCACGTAGACCGGCTCGACGTACAGCAGTCCTCCGTCGAGGGGCACCGTCAGCAGGTTGCCGTACTCGACCTCGGAGTCCCCACCTCTCAGCAGCCTGATGGTCTCGGCGATGTCCTGCTCGGAGTTCAACTGGCTCTGGACCTGTTTCGGTCCGTTGACGGTCGTACTCGTCGGCAGTTTCAGGATTCTGATCTTTCCGTAGCCGTCCGTCCCGGCCTCGGCGTCCACCGCCATGAACGCGCTGATGTTGTCGCGTCCGTTGGGAGTGAACGTCGTCGTCAGCGAGAACGCCTGCTGTTCCTGGTCCGGCATCTTCATGCTCAGGTAGTACGGAGGCACCGCGTCGCCCGACTTGTTGGTCGGGTCGTCCGGCACCTGCCACACCTCGCTGCCGCTGAGGAACGTGTTGGCGTCCTTCACGTGGTAGCGCGTGAGCAGCTCGCGCTGGACCTTGAACAGGTCCTGCGGGTAGCGCAGATGCGCCATCAGCGCGTCGGAGATCTCGCTCTTGTCCTGCACCGTGTTCGGGAACGCCTTCATCCAGGTCTTGAGGACCGGGTCCTTGGTGTCCCACTGGTAGAGCTTGACGTCACCGCTGTACGCGTCGACGGTCGCCTTCACGGAGTTGCGGATGTAGTTGACCTGGTTCTGCTGGGCCACCACCGCGCGCTGGTCGTTGGCCGCGGTGAGCGAGTCGGCGGTGGTGTCACCGAGCGTCGTACGCGACGCGTACGGATAGCCGTTCGTCGTCGTGTAGGCGTCGACGATCCACTGGATACGGCCGTCCACGACCGCCGGGTAGGCGTCGCCGTCGATGGTCAGCCAGGGCGCGACCGCCTCGACGCGCTCCTTGGGCGTGCGGTTGTACAGGATCCGCGAGCCCTCGCCGATCGCACCGGAGTAGATGATCTGCGGCTCGCTGAACGCTGCCGCGTACGCCGCCCGGTTGACCGGGTTGGACAGGTCGACCCCGCCGTCGCCCTTGTAGCTGAACGTCTTCTCCCCGTTGTCGTCGGAGTAGTCGATCTCCTTCTGGGGACCGCCGACGATCGAGTACGTTTCGGTCTTCTCGCCGTAATAGATCCGCTGTTCGTACGTCCCGAGGTCGCCCTTGGACGGCAGGTCGGACTCGATGAAGACCGGGCGGCCCTCGGAGTCGACCTCGGTGCCCTTGGCCGCGACGACGCCGTAGCCGTGGGTGTAGCGGAAGTGGTTGTTGATCCAGTTCTTCTTCGGGATGCCGGCCAGGTTCAGCTCGCGCAGACCGATGACCGTGTCCTGGTCCTTGCCGTCCTTGGCGTACCGGTCGACGTCCAGGTTGTTCGGGAACGCGTAGTAGTTCCTCATCTGCTGGAGCTGCTGGAACGTCGGCGAGATGACGTTCGGGTCCATGATCCGGATGGACGCGGCGGCGTCCACGTCGTCACGGAGCTTGGTCTTGTCCTTGGTCTGGCTCACGCCCGCGTAGTCGGCGACCTGGGTGCCCTCGATGCCGTAGGCGTCGCGCGTCGCCTTGAGGTTCTTCTCGACGTACGGTGCCTCCTTGGCCTGCTCGTTCGGCTGGACCTGGAACTTCTGGACCAGTGCCGGGTACAGGCCGCCGATGAGGATCGCGGAGAGCACCATCAGGCCGAAGCCGATCACGGGCAGCTGCCAGGTGCGACGCCACAGGGTGGCGAAGAACAGCAGCGCGCAGATGACGGCGATGCAGAACAGGATCGTCTTGGCCGGCAGGTAGGCGTTCGCGTCGACGTACCGCAGGCCCGTCCAGCTGTCGGTGGCCTTGAAGTCGCTGGACTTCACCGCCAGTCCGTACCGGTCGAGCCAGTAGGCGACCGCCTTGAGGGCGACGAAGACACCGATGAGCACCGACAGGTGCCCGGTGGCCGCGGCCGTGGCCCGCGCACCCGGGCTGGTGACGCGGAGCCCGCCGTACAGGTAGTGGGTGAGCGCGGCGGCGATCACCGAGATGATCACGGCTGCGAAGCCGAAGCCGAGCAGGAACCGGTACCAGGGCAGGTCGAAGGCGTAGAAGGAGACGTCCAGCTTGAACTGGGGGTCCTTCTGTCCGAAGGACACGCCGTTGACCCACATGAGCCAGGTCCGCCACTGGCCGGAAGCGGAGGCGCCGGCGATCAGGCCGACCAGGGCCGTGATGCCGAGCAGCAGCCACTTCTTGTACGGGGCGATGCCCATCCGGTACCGGTCGAGGTTCTGCTGTTCCATCGACATGGCGCTCAGCGGCGGTCGCAGCCGGTGGGCCAGCCAGATGTTGAAGCCGACGGCGAGTGCCATCAGCAGACCGAACACGAAGAAGAGTCCGATCTTGGTCCACAGGGTGGTCGTGAACACCGACGAGTAGTGGACCGACCGATACCAGAGCCAGTCCGTCCAGAAGCCCGCGAACATGGTGAACGCCATGCCGAGCACGGCGAGGACACCAAGTGTCATCAGCAGGGTTCGGACACGCCGGGACGGGCGGCCCACTCTGATCCGCGGCCCCGTCGGGGGGCCTCCGCCGCGGTCCGGCATCTGGAAAGCCAAGGTGCGCACCTCGAAGTTCGCTGTTGATCCGTCAGGCCCCCGGGTTCGCGGGCCCCCCGTGCGCCCCCGTGTTCGTGGGCCCACACCTATGCAACTTACTCATCGTTTACTCGGTTCCCGATTCGGGCCAGTAACGAGGCAGGATTGTGACCATGTCCAACACCCCCATGGCAGCGAGCCCCCTCACCCGGGCCGTACTCGAGATCGACGAGTACGTCTCCGGCCTCGGCTGGGACCAGCCCGCACGCCTCTTTGCACTTGTCGACACCGCACGGCTCAAGGCCGACCAACCCTCGCTCGCGGACCGGCTCGGTCTGCGGGACGAGCCGGAGAGCTCCGGCCTGACCCCGATCGAGCAGGACGAGATTCCAACGGACCAGCCGCTCGACGAGTTCCTCGGCACCATCGCCTGGCCGGACGCGGTGGTCGGCTGCGCGCTCGCCGTGGAGCGCCTGATGCTGCCGCCGTCGGCCGAGGCCCAGGTCCCCGAGGGCCTGAACGAGACGAAGCTGGCGCAGTGGGTGGCGGAGCACCCGGACCGCCAGGAGGTCCGCATGACGGTCGCGGTCATGCGGGACGGCGCCCGCGACTCGGCCCTGCGGCTGCGGGAGAAGGACGCCGCCACGGAGGTGCTGACGGGCTCCGGCCTGGTGCCGGGGCTGGCCCAGGCGCTGACGGCGACCTTCGAGGAGTAGCCCCGCGGCTCTACGCGCCTGCCCGGTCCGTCATCCGGCCGGGCACTTCGGCAGGTCGGAGGTCTTCCCCGAGCGGATGTCCTTCAGCGCGCCGAGGGCGTCGTCGATGGTGTCCACCTTCACGAGGGTGAGCCCGTCGGGGATGTCCTCGGCGGCGGCCGCGCAGTTGTCGGCGGGCGTCAGGAAGTACTGGGCGCCCTTGTCGCGTGCGCCGATGGTCTTCATCCCGATGCCGCCGATCGGGCCGACCTTGCCGTTGTCGTCGATCGTCCCGGTGCCGGCGACGAACTTGCCGCCGGTCAGGTCGCCCGGCGTGAGCTTGTCGTAGATGCCGAGGGCGAACATCAGTCCGGCGCTCGGGCCGCCGACGTCGGCCAGCTTGATGTCGATGGCGAACGGGAACGTGTGATCGGTCCCGGCGGAGATCCCGACGATGGCGCGCTTCTCACCGGCGTCGTCGAAGGTCTCGGTGGTGATCGTGACCTTCTGCGTCTTGGTGGGCGTCCGGTCCTCCTTCTCCGCGGCGGCCTGCTCCTTGGCGGGCACGATCGTGAAGACGACGTCCTGTCCGGGCTTGTGCTTGGTCACCAGCTCGGCCACGTCCGTGGGCTTTTCGACGGCCGTGCCGTCCACCGCTTTGATCACGTCTCCGGCGTGCAGTCTGCCCTCGGACGGTGAGTCCTTGACGACCGTGGAGACGACCACCCAGGACTTCACCGGGATGTCGAGCGCCTTGAGGGCGGCGACCTTGGCGCTCTCCTGGGACTGGCTGAACTCCTCGGCGTTCTCCTGGGTGGCCTCTTCCTCGGTCTTGCCGTCCGGGTAGAGGGTCTCGTGCGGCACCACGCGGTTGTCGTGCGCCAGCCAGCCGTAGACCGCTTCCACGAGGTTCATCTTGTACTCGGCGCTGGTGACCCGGACGGTGGTCATGTTCAGATGGCCACTCGCCTCATAGGTCTTGCGCCCGTCGATCTGCAGCACCGGCTCGCCATCGTGATCCCCGAGGGTGTTCACCGTCGGCCCCGGGGACATCTCCGAGTAGGGCACGGGGATGAACACACCCGCGCACAGGAGCGCGATCAGCATCAGGGTGGAGGCGAGCATCGTCGCAGTGCGGCGTGGCATGGCACGACAGTACGGGACAGGGCTGTCAGAACACCGTCAGGGCTGCGCCGTCCGGTCAGGCTCCGGTGCGGGGCTTCTCCATGGCCTCTCGGAAGCGGGCGTACCCGTCCAGCTCGGGCCCGTCGCTCCGTGTCCTACGGGTCCGGTTCGCCCAACTGCCCCACAGACCCGCGCCGACAGCCGCCACAAGCGGAATCAGCAACCAGGCAAGCGCCGCCATGCCGACCTCCCAACCCATGAGCGTCCGCGACTGACTGATCAGCAGATTAACCATCCGCAGTGACAACGCTCACGCCGGGGGGTCGGTTACGCAACCCGAGCGACGGGGGTGACTCAGGAGCGGCCAGGGCCGTCCGTCGCCTTCAGCAGGCCCCCACCCACTCCTCGGTCCCGTCGGAGAAGGACTGGTGCTTCCAGATCGGCACCTCGTGCTTCAGGTCGTCGATCAGCCTCCGGCAGGCGTCGAAGGCCTCGCCCCGGTGCGGGCAGGACACGGCGACGACCACGGCGAGATCCCCGACCTCCAGGTCACCCACGCGGTGTACCGCCGCGAGCGCCCGTACGGGGTACTCCGCGACGACCTTCTCGGCGATGCGCCGCATCTCGGCCTCGGCGCTGGGGTGGCACGAGTACCCGAGCCGATCGACGTCGGTCCCTCCGTCGTGGTTCCGCACCGTCCCCACGAACAGCGCGGTGCCGCCCGCCGCGTCGTCCCCGACGGCCCGGAAGACCTCGTCCACGGACAGGGGCGTCTCCCGGATGCCGATCAGCTTGACGGGGTCCGGCGCGGCCAGCTCGCCGGGGTGGTCGTTGGTGGTTGCCATACGCCCATCGTGCCCCACGGCACGGACGGCGCGGAACAGCGCCATCACCCGGCACGCGCGCGTACCGCCTTGGAGCCTCCTACAGGGCCGCGCGGCCGACCGGCACCGGGCCAGGAGACCGGCGGCGGTCCGGCACCCGCCTCAGATCCGCCGCCGGGCCTTCCGGGCCCGGCGCACCACCGCGGCCGCGCCCAGCAGCGCCACCGTCGCGCCCGCGGCTCCCGCCGCCGTCGCGTCCTTGCGCCCGAGGCGCCGTCCGGCGACCGTGTGCCGCCCGGAGACCTCCTCCAGCAGCTCCCCGAGCACCTCCTCGTTGGTGTACTTCGGCCGCCAGCCCGCGTCGTGCAGCCGGCTGCCGCTCACCACCCAGGGGTACATCGTGTACGCCAGGTCCCCGGCCGGTGAGGGCGTCAGTCCGATCCGGTGCAGCCGGGCCGCCGCGCCGAGCGCGACCGCCGACGGCAGCTCCATCCGCCGGATCCCGCTGAGCTCCTCGACCTCCTCCTGCTCCAGCCACCCGTCGCAGCCGACGGCGAGTTCCCCGTCCGCCTTCTCGAGCACGGCGTACTCCAGGGCGCTGCACAGGTCGTCGACGTGGCAGAACTGCCAGGCCGGCCGCGACCCGGCCACGACGAGCAGTCGCGGTGACTCGAAATACCTGGTCAGCGCGGTGTCCATGCCTCCGACCAGCACCGCCGGCCGGACGACGGTCACATTGAGGCCGGGATGCGCCCGAGGCGCGCGACGCGCGAGCCGCTCGATCTCCAGCAGGTCCCCGACCCCGGTGGCCTCGGCCGTGGCGCGCAGCTCGGCGTCCTCGGACAGCGGCAGCTCGTTGTCCGGGAGGGCGCCGTAGACCATCGCGGAGGTACACAGCACGACCCGGTGCACGCCGGCCGCCGCTGCCGCGGTCAGGACGGTCTGCGTCCCCCGGACGTTGTAGGCCGTCCGTGCGGCGGCGTCGGTCTCCAGATCGAGGTCGAGCGCCAGGTGGACGACCACGTCCGCGCCGCGCAGTTTCTCGGCGATGGCCGGGTCCCGCACGTCCAGGATCTGCCACTGTGCCGCCGCGCACTCACCGCGTCGTTCGTCGATGGCGACGACCTGTCTGACCTCGTCGGACGCGGCGAGCCGCTCGGTGAGCAGCGCCCCGACGCCGGACGCGGCACCGGTGACCGCGACGACGGGTCCGCGCGCGCCGGGGCGGGAGGAACTGGTTGACTGGTTTCGCGCTGCGCGAACCTGCGGATCTGGGGAACTCACCGGGCGTCTCCAGCGGTTGTCTTCAGTACGGACGCGGGCGACGCGTACGTACCAGGTGGCATCCATCCTGCCGCAGGCCGTCAGTCGGCGAAGCACCGAGGCCCGAACCGCCCCGGGTGTCTACGCTGGGTGGTGAAGTCGGGCAGCCGTGCCGCCGGAAAGAACCGGCGGCCCTACCAGCCGAGGAACCCCGTGAGTGACACCCCATTCGGATTCGGCCTTCCGCCGGAGGAGCCGGACGACGGCGACGAGGGCAAGAAGAAGGACCAGCAGGGCGGCGGTGGTCAGGGACCGGCCAACCCGTTCGGATTCGGGCCCGGAGCCGGCGGCCTTGGCGGCCCCGGCGCGGACAACCCGTTCGCCGCCATGTTCGGTTCCATGAACCCCAACGACCTGGGCGCCGCGTTCCAGCAGCTCGGCCAGATGCTCTCCTACGAGGGCGGCCCGGTGAACTGGGACATGGCCAAGCAGATCGCCCGCCAGACGGTCTCCCAGGGCACGCCGGACGGCACGAAGGACGCCAGCGTCGGCCCCGCCGAGCGCAATGCCGTCCAGGAGGCCGTCCGCCTGGCCGACCTGTGGCTGGACGACGCGACCGCCCTGCCCTCCGGCGCGGGTACCGCGGTGGCCTGGAGCCGCGCGGAGTGGGTCGAGGCGACCCTGCCCGCCTGGCGCGAGCTCGTCGACCCGGTCGCCGAGCGCGTCGGCACCGCCATGGGCGACGTGCTGCCCGAGGAGATGCAGGCCATGGCCGGCCCGCTGATCGGCATGATGCGCTCCATGGGTGGCGCCATGTTCGGCACGCAGATCGGGCAGGCCGTCGGCGTGCTGGCCGGCGAGGTCGTCGGCTCGACCGACGTGGGCCTGCCGCTCGGCCCGGCCGGCAAGGCCGCGCTGCTGCCGGTGAACGTCGAGGCGTTCGGCAACGACCTCGGTGTGCCGCAGGAGGAGGTGCGGCTGTATCTCGCCCTGCGCGAGGCCGCCCACCAGCGCCTCTTCGCACACGTGCCGTGGCTGCGCTCGCACCTGTTCGGTGCGGTCGAGGGCTACGCCCGCGGGATCAAGGTCGACACGGCCAAGCTGGAGGACGTGGTCGGCCAGTTCGACCCGCAGAACCCCGAGCAGTTGCAGGAGGCTCTCCAGCAGGGCATGTTCCAGCCGGAGGACACCCCGGAGCAGAAGGCCGCCCTGGCCCGGCTGGAGACGGCTCTGGCGCTCGTCGAGGGATGGGTGGACGCGGTGGTGCACGCCGCCGCCAAGCCGCGCCTGTCCTCCGCCGACGCGCTGCGCGAGACGCTGCGCCGCCGTCGCGCCTCGGGCGGACCGGCGGAGCAGACGTTCGCCACGCTGATCGGCCTGGAGCTGCGTCCGCGCCGCCTGCGCGACGCCTCCCGTCTGTGGGCGTCCCTGACGGACGCGCGCGGTGTCGACGGCCGGGACGGCCTGTGGGCCCACCCGGACATGCTGCCGACCGCGACCGATCTGGACGACCCGGACGGTTTCGTGCACCGGGAGCAGCTCGACTTCTCCGAGCTGGACAAGATGCTCGGCGAGGCGGCCGGCAAGCCCGACCTGAGGAAGAAGGACGGGAAGGGCCAGGAGGAGGCCGACGGCAAGGGCGACGACACCGAGTGAGCCTCCACGACGACGCGGTCCTGGTCCTGAAGGACTACGCGGGCCAGGACGCGGGCCAGGACACCCTGCGGGACGTCTACCTGGACCACCTCGCGACGCACCCGGACGGCATGTGGAAGGCCTGCGGGGACGGGCACATCACGGCGAGTGCCCTGGTGATCGACCCGTCCGGCGGGCGGGTCCTGCTGACCCTTCACAGGAAGCTGCGCATGTGGCTGCAGATGGGCGGCCACTGCGAGCCGGTCGACGAGACGCTGGCGCGGGCCGCCCTGCGCGAGGGGAGCGAGGAGTCGGGCATCGCCGGCCTGACCCTGGTCCCCGGCGGCCCGGTGCGGCTGGACCGCCACCACACGCCCTGCGCCTGGCACCTGGACGTCCAGTACGCCGCGGTGGCCCCGGAAGGGGCCGTGGAATCGATCAGCGACGAGTCCCTCGACCTGCGCTGGTTCCGGTACGCCGAGGTCGCGGACGTGGCCGACGAATCGGTCGTACGCCTGCTGGAAGCGGCCCGCGCCCGGCTCTGAACCGGGTAAGGGGTGACCGCCTTTGCGATCACCCCTTACAACCCACGCGAAACGGCGCCGCGCGCTCAGCTCCAGACGTTGCCCTGGTTCTGACCTCGGGCACCCTGCTGGCCCATGCCGTACTGCGCGGCGATCCCCTGCCCGAGCTGGGCGTTCTGCGGGGGCAGCAGTTCACTGGGCTGGACGAGCGCGAAGCCGCTGCCCATGAAGCTGAGCTCCCAGCCCTCGCCGGTGCTGCCGCGGCGCCGCCACACCCCGGAGGAGTGCGTCTGGGCCTGCATCTGCACGCGCAGGCCGGTGGACCAGGCGACGATCGCGTCGGCGTCGCAGTTGACGTACTTGTCGGGCGTCACCTGCATCAGCAGCGGGGCGCCCGAGGTCATCAGGGCGACCTTGCCCCGGCCGGTGATGTTGAGCTGGTATTTCCCCGAGCCGGAGATGCCGTAGAGGCTGTCGACCGCGATGACCTCGTGGTGCAGGGACGACTCCATCGCCAGCACATAGCTGCTGTCGACGGTGAGACCGTCCTGATCGACGTCCATCACGTGGATGTACTGGGCGAGGTTGGCGAAGAAGACCGTGCCCTGCCCGTGGCAGCGCATCAGGTCCAGGCCCTCGCCGGTGTGCGCACGCGTGCGTGACTGGTTGTTGCTCTGGTACTCGGCGTCGAACTCGACGAGTCCCTGGTAGGCGACCATCGTGCCCTTGCGGGCGAGCACGTCGTCGTGGCCCTCCAGGGCAACGCGCAGCATGTGCTTGTTCTGCAGGCTCCAGGCTTCCTGGGTCTGCTGGTCGTTGTAGGCGAAAAGCGGGCTCTGCATGGTGTTCTGGCTCCCCCTCAGCTCCGGACCCGGAGGCGGTCGGTGCTGTCCTCGCTGGGCTGGACGACGACGATGCCCTGACCGGAGAAGGCCATCTGGTAGGCCTCGCCGCTGCCGCGGCCGATCAGCGACTGCGCCTTGAAGCTGCGCTTGCCCTTCACCTTGAGGTTCGGGGACCAGGCGACGAGGGCGTCGGGGTCGACGTACGTCTCGTCCTCGCCGCCGCCGCAGTCGACGACGATCGGCTTGCCCCGGGAGGTGAGCGCCACCCAGCCCTGACCGGAGATCTTGGTGTTCCACAGGCCCTGACCGGCGAACTTCGCCAGACCCTTGACCCGTTCCACGCCCCACGTCAGGTGGGCGTCGAAGGCGAGCAGGTTGGTGGCGTTGACGGAGATCCCGTCGCCGTTGAGGTTGATGACGACGACGTTCGCTCCGTAGTCGGCGAGGTAGAGCAGTCCGTCGCCGGAGCACTTCATCAGGGGTGCGCCCTCGCCGGTCATCCAGTCCTTGGCGATCTGGCGGACGGCGGGCGGATTGGGTTCGTACTGGACGAAGCCCTCGTAGGCGACCATCGAGCCCACGCGCGCGAGGAGGTCGTTCCCGGTCTGCATGGCGACCTTCAGCATGTGGTTGCCGTGGTTCTCCATGCGTGCGGTGACCGGTGCGGGAGCGTAGCCCGCGAGCGGCTGGTTCATGTCGGGCTCTCCCTCAGATCTCGTACGGCTGGACGACGACGAAGTTGCCGGGTGCCGCCCGGAACTGCAGGTTGACGCTCTCGCCCGTGTCGCCCGCGTAGGAGTTGCGGCGCATCCGCACCTGGCTGGAGACGACCACCTGGGCGGCTGCCGACCAGGCGACCACGGCGTTGCAGTCGGCGAACGTCGTGGGCGTGACCGGCAGCACCACGGGCACGCCGTGCGTCTTGACGACGATCGTGCCGGTGCCCTGGAACTGCATCGTGAACAACGCCCCACCGGGGATGCCGTGCCCCTCGATGCGGCGGACCTCGTACTGAAGGCTCTCGTCGAAGGCGAGGACGTTCTCCGCGGAGACGCACACGGCGTCGCCCTGGAGCTCGATGGGGTGCAGCATCGCGCTGTTGTCGGCGAGGAACACCTGCCCCTTGCCGGTACAGCGCATCAGCTGCATCTCCTGGCCGGTGGCGTTGCCCACGACCCGGCCGGCGAATCCGGCACCCTTGTAGCTGAAGTCGACCTTGCCCTGGTAGAGCACCATGCTGCCCTGCCGGGCGAGTACGGGCCGGCCTTCCGCCCCGAGGTCGACGCGGACCAGCTTCTTGTTCTGCTGGGTCCAGCGCTGTCCGGTCGCCGTCTCCTTGAACTGCTGGAGCGCCGCCATCACCCCGGCGCCCTGCGGCGCGCTCTGGGGCATGCCCTGCGGGGCTCCGTGGGGGGCCTGCTGGCCGTAGCCGGGAGGCGGGGCGGGCTGCCCGTATCCCTGGGGCGGGGCGGCGGGCCGGCCGTAGCCCGGCGGCGGGGGCGGGGGAGCCTGGGGCTGGCCGTATCCGGGGGGCGGCGGGGCGGTCTGGCCGGGGACCTGACCGTACGGCGGCCGGCCGGGCTGGCCGTACGGAGCGGGCGCCGGTGCCGGGGGTGGCACCGGGGGGCCACCGGGCTGCGTGTTCATGGGCGCGACGACGGTCTGCGCGGCGTGCACGTCGGGCCCGGGCGCCGGGGCGGGGACCGCGGGCGGCGTGGCGCCGGGCGGCGGGGCAAACCCCTGCGGGGCCGGGTGCGCGGGCTGCGGGGCGGGGGCAGCGGCGGGCTCAGGGGCGGCGGCGGGCGCGCCGAACGCCGGCGGTGCCGAGGCCTGGGCAGGCGGTGCGAAGCCCGGGGCGGCGCCGGTCTGCGGCTGCTGCGCCTGCTGCGGCGCGGGCGCCTCCTCCTCGGCGACCTCGCCGCCGAAGTTCTTCAGCAGCGCGTCCAGGCCGCCGTCGAAGCCCTGCCCGACGGCGGCGAAACGCCACACGTCCTTCAGATAGAAGTCGCCCAGCATCACCGCGCGCTCGGTGGAGAACTCCGAGCCGCTGAACGGATAACGGGCCACCTCCTCGCCGCCCGCGACGATCCGGATGTATCCGGGGCCGACCTGCGACATCTGTCCGGCGCCGTCGATCGTCGCCGTGAAGGACAGCTTCTGGACCTGCGGCGGAATCCGGTCGAGGGTGACACGGAAGGACTCCGTGTCACCCGCCTGCGCACCCAGGAGCTGGATGGACTCCTCGGGGGTCTTCGGTTGGTTGAAGAACACGAAGTACCGGTCGTCCGACAGCCGCTCGTCGGCGTCGAGACCGAAGCAGCTGATGTCGAAGCTCAGTCCGGGGCCGGAGATCTGCACGCCTACGTACAGATCCGTGCCCGCGGTGAGGTCACTGATCCTGGCCTTGTGGCCGCGTTGGAATTCCCTGGCCATGCGTTACGACCGTCCCCCATCCGAATGTGAGTGCGTCGCGCCAGGCTAACGGCAATTCCGGACACCGGAGGAAGTCGGTACGAAGCCGGTACAGAACCCGTGCGCCGCCGTGTCGAACATCCCGCGGGGCACGCTCGGGGTGGCGCTCGGGGGGCACTCCGAGGGGGCGCGCTATTCGCTGCGGGCGCCGGGAACGTGCGGCAGCCGGTCGGCGGCCACCACGCCCTCGAGGTAGCCGCGGGCCCGCTCGGTCCTCGGATACGCCTCCAGCAGCCGCCAGAACCCGGGACCGTGGCCGGGGACGAGCAGGTGCGCCAGTTCGTGGAGAAGGACGTAGTCGACGACGTACTCGGGCATGCCCTGGAGACGGTGCGACAGCCGGATGCTTCTCTCGGCCGGGGTGCACGAGCCCCAGCGCGTGTTCTGGTTGGTGACCCAGCGGACCGAGGCGGGCCGGGCGCGGCCGTCGAAGTACTGGCCCGACAGCCGCTCCGCGCGCTCGGCCAGCTCCGCGTCTCCGAGTACACGCCGGCTCTCCTGGGCGGCCAGCTTGTCCAGCATGACACTCACCCAGCGTTGCTCCTCCGCCTCGGACATCCGGGCGGGGATCAGCACGACGGTGCGATCGCCCTCGCGGTACGCGGAGACCGTCCGGCGTCGCCGGGTGCTCCTGCGGACCTCGATCGCGCTCGCCCCCGAGCCGTTCGACGGCGGATTCGTCGGTGTGCGCTGGGGTGTCCCGGCGCGGTGCAGTGGGTCGGCGGACACGCCTCGACGTTACCCGCTGCGCACGGGGAAGTCCCGGCTCCGGGCTGGTTCGGTGCCGATCCGCCACCCGTCTTCCGAGGTGTTCCGGGTGTACGACTGATTTGTACGACGAATACCCACTACCTGTGGACAACTTTCGACGCCCGGCCGCCCATCCGGGCATGCTGGCACTCGCCGGCGGATTCGCGACCGACCGCACGAACCGGTACGCGACCGATCACCGCCGGGCACACGGGAATGTCCGAAGACTTGCGAGGACGGCACAAGTCTTGGATCTCGAAGGCTTACGGGGGGTCTGGCATGCATCCGATGGTGAAGCCCGCGCTCAGGCGCGGCTGGCGCGATCTGAACACCGTGCAGTTCGGGATGACGCCGGCGCACGCGCTGACGCTCGGCCCGGTGGACACGGCGACGGGCAGCTTCCTCGACCTGCTCAACGGCACCCGCGGGCCGGCGCTCCTGCGCGAGGAGGGGCGGCGCATGGGCCTGCCGGACGGGCACGTCGACCGAGTGGTGGAGCGGCTGGCCAGGGCCGGACTCCTCGACGACTCCCGGGGCGGCGGGCCGGACGCCGACGCCCTGCGGGAGAAGAAGGAGCTCCTCGACCGGCTTCGCCCCGATCTCGCCTCGCTGTCCCTGACCACTTCCGAACCGGGGGACGCCATGAGACACCTGGCCGCCCGGCGGGCCCTGCGGGTGCGGGTGAGGGGTGCGGGGCGGGTGGGTGCCGTGCTCGCCGGTCTGTTGTCGGGCGCGGGCGTCGGCGAGATCGACGTGCTGGACGGCGGCCGCGTCGAGCCGTGGGACGTCGCCCCGGGCGGGCTCCCCGCCGAGTCCGTCGGCGACCGCCGCGACGAGACGGCCCGCCGCGCGGTCCGCCGGGCGGCCCCCGGCCGCGCGGCGCGCCGCCGTCCCACGACGCCGCCCGAGACGGGCGCCCCGGGATTCTCCCTGGTGGTCGTCGCGCCGCGTGACGATGTCGCGGTGCACACGCCCGACCCCGCCGTCGCGGAACCTCTCATGGCCTCCGGTACGCCCCACCTGTACGCCGGCGTCGTGGAGGGGACCGGCGTCGTCGGCCCCCTGGTCCTGCCCGGCGAGACGGGTTGCGCCGGCTGTCTGTACGCGGACCGCACCGACCGCGACCCGGCCTGGCCCCGTCTGGTGGCGCAGTGGCGCTCCGGCCGACAGCTCCAGGTACGCCCCTGCGACCTCACCCTCGCCACGACCGTCGCCGGGCTCGCGGCGGCCCACGCGCTCGCCTTCCTGGACGGCCGGACGCCCTCGAGCGCCGGTGCGCGCTGGGAGGTTTCGCTGCCTGGTCTGCGGTGGCACACCCGGCCCGTCCGGGCGCATCCCGCCTGCCCGTGCGGAGCCGCCGGAAAAGGTAAGCAGGAACACACCCCCGAGTACGGGGAACGGCGCGCGACAATGGCTGGGCAAGGGCCGTCGGCGGAAGTACGCCATGAGGCAGAACCGGCGCGGCCGGCTGGGACTTGGAGGGCGCATGTCTGATCTTCCGCGCAAGGCGGTCACCCGCACCGCCAAGCTCGCCGCGCTCCCGCTCGGCTTCGCCGGGCGGGCGACCTGGGGGCTCGGCAAGCGAATCGTGGGCGAGTCCGCGGAGATCGTCGGCCAGCAACTGCAGCAACGCACCGCGGACCAGCTGTTCAAGGTGCTGGGCGAGCTCAAGGGCGGGGCGATGAAGTTCGGACAGGCCCTGTCCGTCTTCGAGTCGGCGCTGCCTGAGGAGGTCGCAGGCCCCTATCGGGCGGCACTGACGAAGTTGCAGGAAGCGGCGCCGCCGATGCCGACCCGCACGGTGCACTCCGTGCTCGCGGAGCGGCTCGGCGAGGACTGGCACGACCTGTTCCTCGAGTTCGAGGACAAGCCCGCCGCGGCCGCCTCGATCGGCCAGGTGCACCGGGCGGTGTGGCACGACGGCCGCGAGGTGGCCGTCAAGGTGCAGTACCCGGGCGCCGGCGAGGCTCTGCTGTCCGACCTGAACCAGCTCAGCCGCTTCGCCCGGCTGCTCGGCCCGCTGGTCCCCGGCATGGACATCAAGCCGCTGATCACGGAGCTGAAGGACCGGGTATCGGAGGAGCTGGACTACGACCTGGAGGCGCAGGCCCAGCGGGCTCACGCCGAGGAGTTCGCGGACGATCCGGACATCGTGGTGCCGGACGTGGTCCACCAGTGCGAGCAGGTGCTGGTCACCGAGTGGATCGACGGCATCCCACTGTCGGAGATCATCACGGACGGCACAGCGGAGCAGCGCGACCGGGCCGGTCAGCTCCTGGCCCACTTCCTCTTCTCGGGTCCGGCACGCACCGGCCTTCTGCACGCCGACCCGCACCCCGGCAACTTCCGTCTGCTGCCCGGCGGGCCGGACGGCGAGGACGACTGGCGCCTCGGCGTCCTGGACTTCGGCACGGTCGACCGCCTCCCGGGCGGCCTGCCCGAGCCCATCGGGCAGGCCCTGCGCATGACGCTGGACGGCGAGGCGGACGCCGTCTACGAGATGCTCTGCGCCGAGGGTTTCGTCAAGGAGACGATAGAGCTGGACCCCGACGCCGTCCTCGACTACCTCCTGCCGATCATCGAACCGGCCCGGGTCGACGAGTTCACCTTCACCCGTGGCTGGATGCGAAGCCAGGCGGCCCGGATCGGCGACCCCCGCTCTCCCGCGTACCAGCTGGCCAAGCAGCTCAACCTGCCGCCGGCCTACCTGCTGATTCACCGAGTGACCCTGAGCACCATCGGTGTGCTGTGCCAGCTGGGAGCCACGGTGCGCCTGCGCGATGAGTTGGAGGAGTGGCTGGTGGGATTCGTCTCGGAGGAAGAGGGCGAGTACGAGGCGGCGGACGAGTACGAGGTGGAGGAGACGGCGGCGGAAGCCTGAGCCGCCGGAGCTGAACGCGCCGTGGGGGCCGGTCCGTTCGGACGGACCGGCCCCCACGGGGAGAGCTTCGCCTCCCGGGCCGGGAGGCCACCGCTACCGGTGTGCTCGGTTACTGCATGACCGCCATCGCGAGCGCCCGGCGGGCGCGCCGCGAAGCGCGCTCGGCCCGGCGCTGCATCCGGCGAGCGGTCGCCAGGCGCAGGGCCCGGCGTTCCCGCTCCGCCTCACGCAGGCGGTCGTGCATATGCGCACGAGCCAGGGCTTCTGGGATGAGTTGCATCTCACGGGTCCTGTTCTGACGCGAGTCCTTCGCGTCGCTGGTGGTGAAGTCTTCAGGCGCGGAGCCTGCGATGTCGTGGGTGGACGGCTTCATCGGGGCCTGCTTCTTGGGGTCGTACGTGAGGGGACGGTCGATCGTTCCTGCGGTGTTCATGCCGAGACCGGGTTCTTGCGCGGGCGGCCACGGGGCCGCTTCCGGGCTACGACGACACCCTGCACGAACAGCTCGCCACCCCAGACGCCCCAGGGCTCACGCCGCTCCTTGGCCCCGGCGAGGCAGGCCTCGATCAGCGGGCAGGTGCGGCAGAGGGACTTGGCGTACTCGACGTCCGCCGGCGACTCGGCGAAGAAGACCTCCGGGTCGTAGGAGCGGCAGGGGACGGGCACGCCGAGGTTCTCGATGGCGTCGTCGAGCGCGGTGAGCGCGGTGAGCGGGGTCAAGGTGGAGTCCTCCGTGGGGACGGGCTTGGGGATCGTGTCGGAAGGCGGTACGGACGGGGCGTGCGCTTCGAGTTGCACGGGTGGTCTTCCTCGTCTGGTCGTTCCGGCCGGTCGGCCGGGTGGCGGCTTGGTACCGGGTTCTTTTCTTGTCCCGAGGCCCCTTCGTGCTGCCGTCCCCGTTCGAGGACAAACAGAAGGGCCGCGGATCCCGGGTGGGGTTCCGCGGCCCTGAAGGCGCCGGCCTGATCGCGATCAGGCTGGATGACTCCAGGGTTCTGGCCCACGGAAGGCCCACATCAGGTGGTGCTGCGTCGTCTGCTTCCGGAATCCGGCACCGGTCGCGGTAAAGGCATAGGCCTGCGCCTGTGCCGTTACTGCTGCTTCCAGTGCCTTGGTCGGTCGCTCATTGCGCTCACGGACGGGAAGGCCCGCGGGGGCAACGGAGGCGGAGGCCGGACGCGCGGCACGAATGCCGGACAGACCGGTGCCCCGGTTGGAAACGCCGAGCATGCACAGGGAGACGGCCGAGCGATCGGTCAGTTTGGCGGTGGAGCTGAAGTTGATGCTGATCACTGGACTCGCCTCCTCTCGGCGTCTCGGGGGACTGGGACGAACCAGTCCGCGGAAATGCAAGTACAACACGGATTCAGGGCCTCCGGGAAGGCCGCTGCTCCCGTGACCAAGAACCTATGGGGATTCCCGGGGCATGCGCAAACTATTTTTTCGACGAGTTCATATCAGCCGTCCTCGTCAAGCCCCTCACCGCTCTGGCCTGCGCAGATGGCCAGGACGTCGGCTCCGTAGCGGTTGAGCTTGCGCGCTCCGACGCCCGGGATGCGCGCCAGTTCGCGCTCGTCCTCCGGCACGGACTCGGCGATCGCCATCAGCGTCTTGTCGGTGAAGACGCAGAACGCGGGCTGCCCGCTGCGCCCCGCCTGGACCGCACGCCACTCGCGCAGCCGCTCGTAGACGCCCTCGTCCATGTCGGACGGGCAGTCCTCGCAGCGCATCAGCTTCATCTCGCCCGCGTCGGTGAGCGTGCGCCCGCAGACCCGGCAGCGAGCCGGTGTCCGATGCGTCCGTCTCGGCGCTTCGGGCGCGGCACCGCCGCGCCCGAAGCCGCGCTCCACGCCTCCGGGGCCGCCCGCGGCCGTACGCCCGGCTGCCGTGCCCGACCCGGGCCGCAGGCCCTTCAGGAATCGGCTGGGACGGCGGCTCGCCCGGCCACCGGGCGAGCGGGCGAGTGCCCAGGAAAGGTGCAGGCGTTCGCGCGCACGGGTGACGCCGACGTAGAGGAGGCGGCGTTCCTCCTCGATCTGCTCGTCGGTCTTTGCGTAGGTGATCGGCATCATGCCCTCGGCGACGCCCACCAGAAAGACGACGTCCCACTCCAGACCCTTGGCGGAGTGCAGGGAGGCGAGGGTGACGCCCTGCACGGTCGGGGCGTGCTGGGCACCGGCCCGCTCGTCGAGTTCGGTGACGAGGTCGCTCAACGTCGCGCCCGCTCTGGCGGCGGCGAAGTCCTGGGCGAGATTGACCAGGGCGGCCAGCGACTCCCAGCGCTCGCGGACGGCGCCCGACCCTGCCGGAGGCTGTGTGGTCCACCCCTCCCCGGACAGCACCGCGCGCACCTGCGAGGGCAGGTCGACGGCGTCGTCGAGGAGCGAGTCGTTGCCGCCGAAGCGCGCCGCGGCCCGCAGGGAGCTGCCGGCCTTGCGCACCTCAGGACGGTCGAAGAAGCGCTCCGCGCCACGCAACTGGTAGGGGACCCCGACATCGGCGAGGGCCTGCTCATAGGTCTCGGACTGGGAATTCGTGCGGAACAGGACCGCGATCTCGGCGGCCGGCACGCCCGAGTCGATGAGCTCGCGGATGCGCCGGGCGACGCCCTCGGCCTCGGCCGGTTCGTCGGTGTACTCGGTGTAGACCGGCTCGGGGCCCGCGGGGCGCTGGGAGACCAACTCCAGACGGTGGTCGGCGGCCCGGCCCCGGGCCTGGGCGAGCAGGCCGTTGGCGAGGTGGACCACCTGAGGGGTGGATCGGTAGTCGCGGACCAGCTTGACGACGGTGGCGCCGGGGTGGCGGCCGCGGAAGTCGAGCAGATGGTCGGGGGTTGCTCCCGTGAACGAATAGATCGTCTGGCTGGCGTCCCCGACCACGCACAGGTCGTCGCGGTCACCCAGCCACAGTTCCAGCAGCCGCTGCTGGAGGGGGCTGACGTCCTGGTACTCGTCGACGACGAAGTGCTGGTACTGGGCCCGGACCTGTTCGGCGACGTCGTGCCGGTCCTGGAGGACGGCCACGGTCAGGAGCAGCACGTCCTCGAAGTCGATGACGCCGCGCCCCCGCTTGAGGTCCTCATAGGCGGAGTAGAGCTGGGCGATCTCGGCCGGGTCCCGGGGCGCCTCACGGCCGGCCTTGGCCGCCGCGAGGGCGTAGTCGGCGGGGACGGTCTGGGTCACCTTGGACCACTCGATCTCGGCGGTGGCGTCGCGCAGCTCGCCCCGGTCGAGGCGGATGCGGCAGGCGGCTGCCGCGTCGGCGACGAGCTGGATCTTGCGGTCGACGAGCCTGGGCAGGGAACCGCCGATCACTTTCGGCCAGAAGTACTGGAGCTGGCGCAGCGCCGCCGAGTGGAAGGTGCGGGCCTGGACGCCCGCGGCACCGAGCTGGCGCAGCCGGCCGCGCATCTCGCCCGCGGCACGGTTGGTGAAAGTGACGGCGAGCACGCTGGACGGCTGGAGGATCCCGGCTCGTACCCCGTAGGCGATGCGGTGGGTGATCGCCCGGGTCTTGCCGGTTCCGGCGCCCGCCAGCACGCACACCGGACCGCGCAGGGCGGTCGCCACCTCGCGCTGCTCGGGGTCTAGCCCTTCGAGCACCGCGTCGGCCGAGTCCGGTACCTGCGGGAAGAGGGTGGAGCGCGTTGCTGCTGTCACACCGCCATGCTGCCAGGTCGCGGGAGACGCGTGAGTCGGTTGTCCACAGGCACGCACCGATAGTCGTACCAATGCGACAGGCGTCACGCGCCGGAAGCCCCGTCCGGACCGCGTCCGGACCGCGTCCGCCCTCGCCCGACCCCGCCCGACCCCGCCCGACCCGCACCGGGAATGGCGGCGCCTCCGCGGATGTTCCCCTCGTGCGACCTCATCCCCGAGCCGCCGAAGGAGCGCGATAGACATGCCGGGCACTGTGACGATGTACAGCACCACGTGGTGCGGCTACTGCCGCCGGCTGAAGAGCCAGATGGACCGCGAGGGCATCGCGTACACCGAGATCAACATCGAGCAGGACCCGGAGTCCGCCGCGTTCGTGGAGAAGGCGAATGGCGGAAACCAGACGGTGCCGACCGTGCTCTTCCCGGACGGCTCGACGCTGACGAACCCGTCGCTGGCGCAGGTGAAGCAGAAGGTCGGCGCGTAAGCGGCGGCACGACAGGACGTTCGAGGTGTGTAAGAGGGGTGGCCCTCCCCGGCGGGGAGGGCCACCCCTCTTACGCGTCGTGCCGCCTCAGAAGACGCCGCGCGTAGGCAGCGGCTTGCCGTACCAGAGCTCGATGAGGCGGGCGGCGATCGAGATGCCGTAGGGCGGGAGCACCTCGCCGGACTCGAAGGCGGCGCCCAGTTCGTCGCGGGAGAACCAACGGGCCTCGTGGATCTCGTCGCCGTCGACGTTGATGTCGGTCGAGGTGGCCCGGGCCATGAAGCCCAGCATGAGGCTGGACGGGAAGGGCCAGGGCTGACTGGCGACGTACTCGACGGGGCCGACGGTGATGCCGGCCTCCTCGTAGACCTCGCGGCGCACCGACTGCTCGATGGACTCGCCGGGCTCCACGAAACCGGCGAGCGTCGAGAAGCGGCCCTCGGGCCAGTGGACCTGGCGGCCGAGCAGGAGGCGATCCTCCCCGTCCGTGACGGCCATGATCACTGCCGGGTCGGTACGAGGGTAGTGCTCGGCACCGCAGGCGGGGCAGCGGCGGATGTGGCCGGCCGCGGCGATGACGGTGCGCTCACCGCAGCGGGAGCAGAAGCGGTGCAGGCGCTGCCAGTTCTCCAGAGCGACCGCGTGGGCCATCAGGCCCGCGTCACGGGGCGACAGGAGCAGCCCGGCCTCGCGCAGGCCCGCCGGGCGGGCGGACTGGTCCATGCGGCCGGGCAGGGAGTCCTTCTGGAGGGCGAAGTAACTGACACCGTCCTCGTCGGTGCCCAGGAAGTAGCGGTGTGCCTCGGTGAGCGGGGCCTCGAAGGAGGGGGTCATGACGACTTCGGTACGCCCGTCGGGCGTCTCGTCGATGAGGACCTGGCCGCCGGAGACCACGAAGCAGCGCGTCGACGGGTGGCTCCACGCCGCCGCGAGCCATGCCTCGTCGAGGCGGTGGTGGGCGGCGCGGTCGATGCCGCTGGGAGCGGTGAGCGAGATGGGACGGTCGGCGGTGTGGTCGGTCCAGGTGGTCACGGGTGCTTCCAACTCCCCCGGTGAGCGGTTCGGTTCGGCAGGCGGGTCAACGGGTCGTAGGGCGGGTGGCGACCGGGTCCCGGAGGGCTCGGCGGTGCGGGGCGGCCTGTCCAGTGTGCCGCGCGCGTGGTGCCGGTCCGTCCGGACCTGGACCGCGCGGGGCGTTCAGGGCGCGTGGCGCCAGTACTCCGCCAGGTCGCCCCACAGGTGGGCGGAGGTTTCGACGCCCTTGAGGAGCAGGTCCAGCTCGACCTTCTCGTCGGGGGCGTGCCAGCCGTCGGACGGGACGGAGATGCCGAGGAAGAGCACCGGTGCGCCGAGGACCTCCTGGAGGTCGGCGGCCGGTCCGGAGCCGCCTTCGCGGGTGAAGCGGACCGGTTTCTCGAAGGCCCGGCCCATGGCGCGGACCACCGATTGCAGCGCCGGGTGGTCCAGCGGCGTCAGGCATGGGCGCGTGGCCCCGCTGAAGGTGATCTCGCAGCGGATCCCGGCGGGCACCTGTTCGGCGGCCCAGGCGCGGACGGCCTTCTCGACGTGGTCGGGGTCCTGGCCCGCGACCAGCCGGAAGGAGAGCTTCACCATGGCGGAGGACGGGATGATCGTCTTGCTGCCCGGGCCCTGGTAACCGCCGCCGATGCCATTGACCTCGGCGGTGGGGCGGGCCCAGACACGCTCCAGGGTGGTGTGCCCCGCCTCGCCGTGGGGGGCGTACGACTTGGCTGTGCGCAGCCATTGCGACTCGTCGAAGGGCAGCTCGGCGAAGAGGTCGCGTTCCTGGTCGGTGAGTTCGATCACGCCGTCGTAGAAACCCGGGATCGCCACGCGCGCGTGCTCGTCGTGCAGGGCGGCGACGAGGCGGGCGACGGCGGTGGCCGGATTGGGGACCGCTCCGCCGAAGGAGCCCGAGTGGATGTCCTGGTCGGGGCCGTGCAGCCGGATCTCGCACTCGGCGAGGCCGCGCATGCCGGTGCAGACCGTAGGGGTGTCCTCGGACCACATGCCGGTGTCGGAGACGATGACCGCGTCGGCGCCGAGTCGCTCGGCGCGCTCCTCGACCAGGGCGCGGAAGTGCGGGGAGCCGGACTCCTCCTCGCCCTCGATCAGCAGCTTGAGGTTCACCGCGGGGGCCGTGCGGCCGGTCGCGGCGAGGTGGGCGCGGACGCCGAGTGTGTGGAAGAACACCTGCCCCTTGTCGTCGGCCGCCCCGCGCGCGTAGAGGCGGTTTCCGCGGACGACGGGCTCGAAGGGCTCGCTGTTCCAGCCGTCCTCGCGGGCGGCGGGCTGCACGTCGTGGTGACCGTAGACGAGCACCGTCGGTGCTGCCGGGTCGCCGGAGGGCCACTCGGCGAAGACGGCCGGGGCGCCCGGCGTCGGCCAGACCTCCGCGGTCTCGAAGCCGGTCTCCTTCAGTTTGGCGGCGAGCCAGTCGGCACTGCGGCGCACATCGGTCGCGTGGTCGGGCTGGGCCGACACGGACGGTATGCGCAGCCACTCCACGAGGTCGTCGAGGAAGGCGGCGCGGTGGTGCTCGATGTACGTACGGACAGCGCTGTCCGGGGTGTCGCTCATGCTCACGAGCCTATCGGCCCGCATCCGCACCCTGATCGTGCGGTTCGTCACCGACCGGGTCGGTCAGCAGGAGGTTCTCCAGCGCGGCACGGTCCGGCAACCCGTCGGGCCGAACGACCTCGCCGGTGCGTACATACAGGAAGGCGGCCGTCACCGACTCCAGGGGTACTCGCTGCTGCTCGGCCCAGGCGAGGCGGTAGAGCGCGAGCTGCAGCGGGTCCGCGGTGCCGGCACGGCTCGTCTTCCAGTCGACGATCTCGTACGCAGCCGCCTCGCCGTCGCCCTCCTTGTAGACGGCGTCGATGCGCCCGCGTACCACTCGGCCGGCGAGCGAGAGCTGGAACGGCGCCTCGACGCGGTAGGGGGTGCGCCGGGCGTACTCGGTGCGTTCGAAGGCGTCCTTGAGGAATTCCAGGTCGCGTTCGTCGGCGATCTCGGCGTCGCTGCCGGGCAGCTCCTCCGGTTCCAGCAGGGGAAGCGTCAGGGGTTCGAACCGGGCCTCCACCCAGGCGTGGAAACGGGTGCCGCGGCGGGCGGCGGGCTGGGGCGGCCGGGGCATGGGGCGGGCCAGTTCCTGCGCGAAGCCGTCCGGGTCGGCGGCCAGACTGAGCAACTGGGAGGCGGTCAGCGACGCGGGAAGACGTACTTCGGTGACGCTCTCGCGGGCGCGCAGGAGCTCGCCGGTGAGGGCGTCGAGGTCCCGGTCCCAGGAGGCGACGGTGCGAGCCTCCTCCGGGGTGAGGCGGGCGGGGGCGGCCCGCACGGGGCGCGGTTCCCCGGGGTGCGGTTCCCCGAGGTGCGGGCGGGGCAGGCCGGTCCTGCCGGGCTGCCCCGGATGAGGCGCCTGGTGGGGAATGGTGGGGCTGCCGCCCGGCGTCGTCGCGGTGGGAGTCGGCGGGGCCGTGGGCCGGTCCGTCGCCCAGGAGTCCCAGTCGTCGGGGTCTTCGTCCGTCCAGCCGGGATCGCCGGGGCGGCCCTCTGCCGGGTGGAACACCTCTTCGTCCCGCAGCGTCTCCCCGTCCCGCAGTATCTCTTCGTCCCGCAGTATCTCTTCGTCCCGCAGTGCCTGTGCGTCGCGCAGCACTCCTTCGTCCTCGGGCGGCGGCCAGTCCGGGTCGTCGTGGGTGTCCGGATCGTGCACGGCGGCGGGGTGGCCGTCCTCGTGGGAGGCGAGAGCGTCCAGGTGGGCGAGGACCGTTTCGGCGGCGGCCCGGCGGCGGGCGAGGGCCGCGTCGTCCAGTGGCAGGGGCCAGGCTTGGTCGGCGGTCGCCCGGTGCAGGGCCGGGTTCTCCTCGTCCTCGGCGGGCTGGTCCGCCCAGGCCTCGATCTCGCCGTGTCCGGCGGCGCAGTGTTCGTACAGCGCGGTGAGGAAGTCGGAGGGCCCGCGGGGCTTCTTCTGGCTGGGGCCCCACCAGTGGCCGGAGCCCAGCAGCAGGGAGCGGGGGCGGGTGAAGGTGACGTAGCCGAGGCGGAGTTCCTCGGTGTGCTGGTGTTCCTTCATGGACTCGTGGAAGGCCTTCAGGCCCCGGGAGTCCCAGGACCCGACCTCGGGCAGGGTGTCGGCGTCGCCGCGCAGGCCGTGCGGCAGCACCTTGCCCTGGGCGGTCCACTTCTCGCGGCCCTGGCCGCTGGGGAAGGTCCCGGTGACCAGGCCGGGTACGGCGACGACGTCCCACTCCAGGCCCTTGGACCTGTGCGCGGTGAGCACCTTGACGGTGTTCTCGCCGCCGGGCAGGGCGTTGTCGAGGCCCTTCTCGTACTGGGCGGCGGTGCGCAGGAAGCCGAGGAAGGCGAGCAGTGTCGCCTCGCCGTCACTCGCGGCGAAGGACGCGGCGACGTCCAGGAAGTTCGACAGGGTCTCGCGGCGGCGGGCGGCCAGCGCGTGCGGGGACGCGGACAGTTCGACCTCCAGACCGGTGACGGCGAGGATCCGGTGCAGTACGTCCATGAGCGGATCGGACAGGGCGCGGCGCAGGTCGCGCAGTTCCGTGGCGAGCCGTGCGAACCGCACCCGCGCGTCCGGCGAGAAGGGCAGCCCGTCGTCGTCTCCGCTGCCGTCCAGCGGCGTCTCCAGAAAGGTGTCGAGGGCGTCCGCGAGCGATATCACCTCGGACGGGTCGACGCCCTCGACCGCCTCGGCGAGCCGCCGGTCGGGGTCGTCGTCGCCCTCCACGCGCGCGTGGCTCACCAGGAGCCGGGCGCGGCGGCCCAGAAGGGCGAGGTCGCGCGGGCCGATGCGCCAGCGCGGGCCGGTGAGCAGGCGGACCAGGGAGGCGTTGGCGCCGGGGTCCTGGAGGACTTCGCAGACGGCGACCAGGTCGGCCACCTCGGGCAGGTGCAGCAGTCCGGACAGGCCGACGACCTCGACGGGAACCTCGCGGGCCACCAGCGCGCCCTGGATCTCGGCGAAGTCCGTCGCCGTGCGGCACAGGACGGCGATCTCGCCGGGCGCCCTGCCGGTGCGCACGAGGTGGGCGACGGAGTCGGCGATCCAGCCGATCTCCTCGGCGTGGGTGCGCAGCAGGGCACAGCGGACCGTGCCGTCGTGTTCGGCGCCCGGGGCGGGGCGCAGGGCCTCCACGCCCGCGTGCATGGCGCGCAGGGGCTCGGCGAGGCCGTTGGCGAGGTCGAGGAGGCGGCCGCCGCTGCGGCGGTTCTCGCTGAGCGCCTGGCGGGTGGCGGGGCGGCCGTCCGCGTGCGCGAAGTGCTCCGGGAAGTCGTCGAGGTTGGCGACGGAGGCACCGCGCCAGCCGTAGATCGCCTGGCAGGGGTCGCCCACCGCGGTCACGGGGTGGCCGGTGCCGCCGCCGAACAGGCCCGCGAGGAGGAGGCGCTGGGCCACCGACGTGTCCTGGTACTCGTCGAGCAGCACGACCCGGAACTCGTCGCGCAGGACGCGGCCCACCTCCGGGAGTCCGGCGAGCTGTGCGGACAGCGCGATCTGGTCGCCGAAGTCGAGCAGGTCCCGTTCGCGCTTCGCGGCCCGGTAGCGGATCACCAGGCCGGCGAGTTCACGGCGCGCGGCGGCGGCCTCGGGGACCTTGCGCAGATCGGCGTTGCCGAGTTTGACGCTCCGCAGGGAGTCCAGGAGGTCGGCGTCCCAGGCGCGCAGGTCCTCGGGGCGTACCAGGTGCTCGGCGAGCTCCGCGTCGAGTGCGAGGAGGTCGCTGACCAGGTCGGCGAAGGAGCGGGTGAGCGCAGGGTACGAGCCGGGGGCCTCGCGCAGGACACGCGCGGCGAGCTGGTAGCGCGTGGCGTCGGCGAGCAGGCGGGAGGTCGGCTCCAGTCCGAGGCGCAGGCCGTGGTCGGTCAGGAGGCGGCCCGCGAAGGCGTGGTACGTCGAGATCACCGGTTCGCCCGGCGGGTTGTCCGGATCGATCACGTCCGGGTCGGTGACGCCTGCCCTGATCAGCGCCTTGCGGACGCGTTCGGCGAGTTCGCCGGCCGCCTTGTTGGTGAAGGTGAGGCCCAGGACCTGCTCCGGGGCGACCTGGCCGGTGCCGACCAGCCACACCACGCGCGCGGCCATCACCGTCGTCTTGCCCGACCCGGCTCCGGCCACGATCACCTGCGGGGCGGGCGGCGCGACGATGCAGGCCGTCTGCTCCGGGGTGAAGGGGATGCCGAGGAGCTCCTTGAGCTGCTCGGGATCGGTGAGATGGGCGGGCACGTCACAGAGGCTAGCCGCGAGCACTGACAGCGCGTGCGAGATCACCTCCCGCGTGGAGAGAAGCGCAGGTCAGTACCTGTGGTGCGACTCATCACACCGGCGGCACGTTCGCTCGGGCCGGTCACTCCACGACGTGTCGTCCCTCGGGCCGCGCGCTGCACGACGCGCGGAAGGCGCAGTGAGTGCAGTGCTGGCCGGCGGTGGGGGTGAACCGTTCGTCGAGGACCTTGCCCGCAGCCGTGGCGAGCAGGTCGCCGACCCACTCCCCCGCCGGCCCCTCGAGGGAGTCCTGCGCCTGCACCTTGGGGAGGGTCTCACCACCGTCGCGCTTGGGCGCGCCCTGGCGCAGCTGGACGAGTTCGGCGCCGCCCGGTTCGGGGCGGGCGCCGTCGAAGGCGTCGTCCACGGCGCCCTCGCGGACGGCGAGCTGGTAGACGGCGAGCTGAGGATGGTGGGCCACCTCGGCGGAGGTGGGCGTCTGCTTGCCGGTCTTGAAGTCGACGACGTAGGCGCGGCCGTCGCGGTCGGCCTCGACGCGGTCCATCTGGCCGCGGATGCGCACCTCGTAGTCGCCGGCCTCGAGGGTCACGTCGAAGTCGTGCTCGCTGGCCACCGGCGTGCGCCCGGCGCGGTCCATGACGTGCCACTTGAGGAAGCGTTCGAGCGCCACGCGCGCGTTGGCCTTCTCCTGCACCGACTTCCACGGCGCGTCGAAGGCGAGCGCGTTCCACACGGAGTCCAGGCGCTCCATGAGGACGGCGAGATCGGCCGGCGTGTGCCCGGAGGCCACCTCGTCGGCGAGGACGTGCACCACGTTGCCGAAGCCCTGGGCGGCGGTCGCGGGCGTGTCGGCCTTCACCTCCCGGCCGAGGAACCACTGGAGGGCGCAGGTGTTGGCCAGTTGGTCGAGGGCGCTCCCGGAGAGCGTGACGGGCTGGTCCCGGTCGCGCAGCGGCACCTTGCTCTCGGTCGAGTCCCACATGCCCCACCAGCGGTACGGGTGGGCGGACGGCACCAGGGGGCGGCCGTCCTCGTCGGCGAGGGCGGCGAGGCGGGCCAGGCGGCGGGCGGCGGCCTCCCTCAAGGGTTCGGAGACGCGGGGGTCCACCGTGGTGGCGCGCAGCTCGGCGACGAGCGCCGCTACGGCGAGGGGGCGACGCGGGCGGCCCGTGACGTCGGCGGGTTCGACGCCGAGTTCGCTCAGGAACCGGGAGGGCTGGTCGCCGTCGTCGGCGGGGGCCTTCACGGCGGTCACGACGAGCCGTTCGCGCGCGCGTGTGGCGGCCACGTAGAACAGGCGGCGTTCCTCGGCGAGCAGCGCGCCGGGCGTGAGCGGTTCGGCGAGTCCGTCGCGCCCGATCCGGTCGGCCTCCAGCAGGGAGCCACGGCGGCGCAGGTCCGGCCACAGTCCCTCTTGGACGCCCGCTACGACGACCAACCGCCACTCCAGCCCCTTCGAGCGGTGAGCGGTCATCAGGCGGACGGCGTCGGGGCGTACGGCACGCCGTGTGAGGGTGTCGGCGGCGATGTCCTCGGCGTCGATCTCCTCCAGGAAGTTCAGGGCTCCCCGGCCACCGGTGCGCTCCTCCGCGCGGGCGGCCGTCGCGAAAAGGGCGCACACGGCGTCGAGGTCGCGGTCGGCATTGCGTCCGGCCGCGCCGCCGCGCCGGGCGGAGCGTTCCAGGCGGGTGGGCCACGGCGTGCCCTCCCACAGGTCCCACAGCGCCTCCTCGGCGCTGCCGCCGCCCGCCAGACGCTCGCGGGCCTTGCGGAGCAGCGCGCCGAGTCTCTGGGCACCGCGCGCGTACGCCGGGTCGTGCACCGCCAGTCGCTCCGGCTCGGCCAGTGCGCGCGCGAGCAGTTCGTCCGACGGCGGCGGCAGCGGGTTGCCGGCGGCACGCTCCTCCTCGCGCAGGGCGCGGCCGAGGCGGCGCAGATCGGCGGCGTCCATGCCGGCGAGGGGGGAGGTGAGCAGGGTGATGGCGGTCTCGGTGGGGAGCCAGCACGGAACCTCCGCGCGGTGGGCGCGTCCACCGGGCACGGACTTCGCGGCCACGTCGGCGTCCACGTCGGCACCGCCACTGCCACCGCCACTGCCATCTCCACCAGCACCAGCACCAGCACCAGCACCAGCACCAGCACCAGCACCAGCACCAGCACCAGGCTCCAGTACGTCCTTCGCCGCCACCTCAGCCTCTGCCTCTGCCTCTGCCTCTGCCTCCGGTACGGATGCGGCCTCCACCGCCCCCTCGGTGACTGCCTCGCGTACGGCCTCCGCCGCCGCCCCGGCGTCGGGCTCAGTGGACGCCCCCGCGTCATCGGGGGCAGGAATGATCCCGGCACCCCCCGCCGTATCGCCGGCCGGCCCGCCCCCGGTCTCCGCAACGCCGCCGAGGCCCGCCCGGGGCCGATCCCCCGCCTCCGCCACCGCCACCGCACGCAGCGCCGTCAGCAAGGGCGCCACCGCCGGTTCGTGGCGCAGCGGAAGGTCGTCGCCGTCGATGTCCAGGGGGACGCCTGCCGCGGTGAGGGCACGGCGGAGCGTGGGGATGCTGCGGGAACCGGCGCGCACCAGGACGGCCATGTCCCCCCAGGGAACGCCGTCCTCCAGGTGGGCCCGGCGCAGGATGTCGGCGATGTTGTCCAGCTCGGTGCCGGACGTCGGATAGGTGTACGCCTCGACGCGCCCTCCGTCCCGCACCGGGACCAGCTCACGGTGGGCGCGCACCTTGTCGGCGGGGAGCCGGGTCAGCGGCATGCGCTGGGTCAGCAGCCGCGTGGCGGCCAGCACCGCGGCCCCGGACCGGCGCGAGGTCCGCAGCACCTCGACCGGCGCCGGGCGGCCGTCCACGCGAGGGAAGGCGGTCGGGAAGTCGAGGATGCCGTTCACGTCCGCGCCGCGGAAGGCGTAGATCGACTGGTCGGGGTCGCCGAAGGCGAGCAGGGTGCGCCCGCCGCCGGCCAGGGCGTGCAGCAGCCGTACCTGGGCGGGGTCGGTGTCCTGGTACTCGTCGACGTAGACCGCGTCGTACTGCGCGGCCAGGTGCGCGGCGATCTCGGGACGGCGTGCGAGGAGCACCGCGCGGTGGACGAGTTCCGCGTAGTCGAGCACGCCCTGCAGGTCGAGCACGTCGAGGTACTCGGCGAGGAAGACGGCGGCGGCCCTCCAGTCGGGGCGGCCGATGCGCCGGGCGAAGGCACCGAGGGCGGCCGGGCCGAGGCCCAGTTCGCGGGTGCGGGCGAGAACCGCGCGAACCTCGTCGGCGAAGCCGCGGGTGGTCAGGCAGGCGCGCAGTTCGTCGGGCCAGCGCACATGGGCCAGGCCGAGCCGCTCCAGGTCGACCTGCCCGGCGAGCAGCTCGCGTACCGTCACGTCCTGTTCCGGGCCGGACAGCAGCCGCAGCGGCTCCACGAAGAGGTCGCTGTCCTGGTGGGCGCGGACCAAGGCGTAACCGAAGGAGTGAAAGGTCGTCGCCCGAGGCGCACGTGCGGCACCCATGCGCAGTGCCATCCGGTCGCGCAGTTCCACGGCCGCCTTGCGGCTGAAGGTCAGTACGAGGATCCGCTCGGGGTCGCCGCCCCGGGCGATCCGGTCCGCGACGGACTCGACGAGCGTGGTGGTCTTGCCGGTGCCCGGGCCCGCGAGGACGAGCAACGGTCCGCTCCCGTGGTCAACCACGGCGCGCTGCGCGGCGTCCAGACGAAGGGGGACCATGCGCTCCGGCGGGGTACGCACCAGTCGGTAGGCGCCACGGTCCCCCCGTCGCGCCTGGGGGTGCGACGGGCGTCTGGTGGAGGAAGAGGAGCTCACGTGGTTCGCCGGTCCTGGTGGGTGTGCTGGTGGGCGGTCCGCGCCGCGGGCACGGCGATGGCCGCGGGATGAGGGGGACGCGTGCGGCCGACGCTACGCCGACGGAAGTGGCGGAAGCAGTGCTTCCTCTTCATCCCCCGGACCTCTCGGGTCACCCGCGGCACCTGTGTCCCCCGCCCCACGAACGTACGTCATGCCACGGTCGTACCCGAAGTGCCCTTTTTCCCTCATACGCGTCACAGGTCACACATCGGTCGTCCCGAAGGCGGAAGCTGTCAGGTGTGACCCTGTGCGCGTTCGCCGCCGTCCCACCGCGCCCGCTTCAGGTCGAGGCGCGGGAGATGACCCTCCGCGGCCCTGCTCGCCTCCTTCAGGGGCGTGCCCTCCTCCCGGTAGCGGTCGAGCGCCTCCAGTTCCTGACCCGCGAGCAGGACCCCGTCCGCGCGGACGACGCGCCACCACGGGATGCCTCCCCCGTAGAGGGACATCACCCGTCCGACCTGGCGGGGTCCGCCCTCCTCCAGGTACTCGGCGATGTCCCCGTACGTCATGACACGGCCCGGCGGAATCAGTTCGGTCACCTCGAGGACCCGCTCGGCGTACTCGGGCAGCGTGTCCGCGTACTCCGGGCGGGCGTCGTCCGGAAGGCTCTGCTCGCTCATCCGACCCATCCTGCCCCACTCCACCGACAACGCGACGCGCTCCCCGACGGTGCGCGTCCCTCGCCCGGAAGCGGCGCTTCGGGCAGACTGTGCGGCCCGCACGGGCACCCTGATGCCTGCCGAGGCCGCCGTGGCATGCCACCATCGTGCGGGCGGTGACCAGTGATACGAGAGCAAGAAGAGGCGATGAAGCAGCAGGGTGTGCACCCCGAGGACGCCGAGGGCACCTCTGGCTCTTCGTCGCGCCCGGACACCGCGGCCGGCAGCGACGAGCAGACCGGACGGCGAGCGGCCGCGGGCAGGACGGCGACGGCCGCCGACCCCGATGACGTCGCGCACATCGACGAGGTGGAGGGCGACGAACCGCTACTCCCCGCGCGCGTGCACCGTCCGTCCGACCTGATGCGGCTCCTGGTGGGCGTGCTCGCCGTCGTCGTGCTGCTCGCCGTCGCCGCCTTCGCGCACGGCACCACCTCGGGCCTCGAACAGGACATCAACAAGGGCACCGGGCAGGCGCCCGACCTGCTGATCAAGATCGCCGGTCTGGCCTCCAGCATCGCGATCCTCCTGGTGCCGGTCGCGTTCGCGATCGAGCGGCTGATCAAACGGGACGGGCTGCGGATCGCCGACGGCGTGCTGGCGGCTGTCCTCGCGCACGGAGTGACCCTCGCCACCGACCTGTGGGTCGCCAAGTCCGCCCCCGGTTCCATCCAGGACGCGCTCACCCAACCCTCACCGGGCGACATCCACGCTCTCACCGACCCCGTACACGGCTACCTGGCGCCGGTCATCGCGTACATGACGGCCGTAGGCATGTCCCGCAGACCCCGCTGGCGCGCGGTCCTGTGGATCGTGCTGCTCCTCGACGCGTTCTCGATGCTGGTCACCGGCTACACCACGCCGTTCTCGATCATCCTGACGGTACTCATCGGCTGGACCGTGGCCTACGGAACGCTGTACGCGGTCGGCTCCCCCAACGTCCGCCCCACCGGGCGCACGCTGATGGCGGGCCTTCGGCACGTCGGCTTCCGCCCGGTGACCGCCGCCCGAGAGGAAATGCCGTCGGACACCGCGGAGACCGGTGACCGCGGCCGCCGCTACTTCGTCACGTTGGAGGACGGCCGGCCGCTTGACGTCACAGTGGTGGACCGGGAGCAGCAGGCGCAGGGCTTCTTCTACCGCGCGTGGCGCAACCTGACACTGCGCGGCTTCGCCACCCGCAGCAGCCTTCCTTCACTGCGGCAGGCCCTGGAACAGGAAGCGCTGCTCGCCTACGCGGCGATCGGGGCCGGCGCCAACGCCCCCAAGCTGATCGCGACCTCCGAGCTGGGCCCCGACGCCGTGATGCTCGTCTACGAGCACACCGGCGGGCACACTCTGGACTCGTTGCCGGACGAGGAGATCACCGACGACCTGCTGCGTGGCACCTGGGAGCAGGTGCGGGCCCTGCAGTCCCGGCGCATCGCCCACCGCAGGCTGGTGGGTGACGCGATCCTGGTGGATCGTTCCGGCACGGTGATCCTCACCGACCTGCGCATCGGCGAGATCGCCGCCGGGGACCTGCTGCTGCGCATGGACATTTCCCAGCTCCTCGTGACGCTCGGCCTGCGGGTGGGCGCCGAACGCGCGGTCGCCTCGGCGGTGGCCGTGCTCGGCCCCGACGCCGTGGCGGACTGCCTGCCGATGCTCCAGCCCATCGCGCTCAGCCGCTCCACGCGCGCGACCCTGCGCAAGCTGGCCCGGGAACGCGCCCAGCGCGAGCGGGAGGCGGTCCTGGAGTCGTCCCGGCAGGCCAGGCTGGCCCGTGCGGAGGCGACCGCCGACGACACCGCAAGCGCCGCGCCCGGGCAGCCAGGAACGCCCGGGGAACTCGACAAGCCCGATAGGCCCGACAAGCGCGAGAAGTCCACCAACCCCGATAAGCCTGACAAGCTCGACAAGCTCGACAAGAAGGCCGTGCGCGCCGAGCAGCGGGCGGAGAAGCGGGCCGTGGACGAGGCGCTGGAGGAGGCACGCGAGGAGGACCTGCTCACGCAGATCCGGCACGCGGTACTGCGGATCAGGCCGCAGGCTCCCGTCGAGCCGGCCCGTCTGGAGCGGGTGCGACCGCGCACGCTGATCAGCTTCATCGCCGGTGCGATCGGCGCCTACTTCCTGCTGACGCAGCTCACTCACATCGAGTTCGGGCCGCTGATCTCGAACGCCCAGTGGGGCTGGGTGGCCGCGGCGGTGCTCTTCTCGGCGGCGAGCTATGTGGCGGCCGCGATGGCCCTTCTTGGGTTCGTGCCCGAGAAGGTGCCGTTCCTGCGGACCGTTGCCGCGCAGGTCGCCGGGTCGTTCGTGAAGATCGTCGCCCCCGCGGCGGTCGGCGGTGTCGCCTTGAACACGCGTTTCCTGCAGCGCGCGGGAGTACGACCGGGTCTCGCGGTGGCGAGTGTCGGCGCGTCGCAGTTGTTCGGGCTCGGCTGTCACATCCTGATGCTGCTGTCCTTCGGCTATCTGACCGGCACCGAGAAGACACCGTCGCTGTCGCCGTCCCGGACGGTCATCGCGGGTCTGCTGACGGTGGCGGTACTCGTGCTCGTGGTGACGTCGGTGCCGTTCCTGCGCAAGTTCGTCGTCACGCGCGTGCGGTCGCTTTTCGCCGGTGTCGTGCCACGCATGCTGGATGTGCTGCAGCGGCCGCAGAAGCTGGTCACCGGCATCGGCGGCATGCTGCTGCTCACCGCCTGTTTCGTGATGTGCCTGGACGCCTCGATCCGGGCCTTCGGGGACGAGTCGACGTCGATCAGCCTGGCGAGCGTCGCGGTCGTCTTCCTCGCCGGCAACGCGCTGGGGTCCGCGGCGCCGACACCCGGCGGTGTGGGCGCCGTGGAGGCGACGCTGACGGTCGGTCTGATCGCCGTCGGTCTGCCCAAGGAGGTCGCCGCCCCCGCGGTACTGCTCTACCGACTGCTCACGCTGTGGCTGCCGGTACTGCCGGGCTGGCTGGTCTTCAACCACCTGACACGGAAGGAAGCGCTGTAACGGTCTGGTACGGCGAGGAAGTACACCGCGCAAGGGCCTCGTCGGCGTATGAGGCCGCCTCGCCTCCTACACAGCCGACGGGTTTCGCCCGCCGGGGACGCCTCAGACCAGCCGAAGGCCTTCGCCTGCCGGGGAGCAGCCTCATACTCACACCGAGATCGACCGTACGCGTCGCCTCGCCCGCGTACGCCCCGGCTGCCCGTCCCGTACCTCGTACGGCTCCTGCCCCGGGCGCAAGACCCCGGACGCCCGCACGATGGACGCATGCCGCACTCCTTCCGGCTGCGCGCCGCCGCCCTGACCGCCGCCACCGCCGTAGCCCTGTCCGCTCTCCTGGCGGGCTGCAGCGACGACTCCGGCGGCGACTCCGGCGGCGATGAGGACCTGACGGCCCAGAAGCTCGACTGGAAGGACTGCCCGGCCCCCTCCGAGGCCGAGGGCGGCGGCGCCGCTCCGTCCCCGCTGCCGGACGGCGCCGAGTGGCAGTGCGCCACCATGAAGGCGCCGCTCGACTGGGACGAGCCCAAGGGCGACACGATCGGCCTCGCGCTGATCCGGGCGGAGACAAGTGGCGAGGCGGACCGCCGGATCGGGTCGCTCGTCTTCAACTTCGGCGGCCCGGGCGGATCGGGCGTCACCACGCTGCCCGCCTTCGGCGAGGACTACTCGACCCTGCGCACCCGCTACGACCTGGTCAGCTTCGACCCGCGCGGCGTCGGCCGCAGCGCCCCCGTGGAATGCCTGGACGACAAGCAGCTCGACACCTACTTCCAGCAGGACGCCACCCCGGACGACGCGGCCGAACGCACCGAGTTGCTGGACAGCACCGAGGACTTCAACGCGGCCTGCGAGAAGAACTCGCGGCAGATGCTGCCGCACGTACGCACCACCGACGCGGCGCGCGACATGGACCTGATGCGCCAGGTCCTCGGCGACGACGAGCTGTACTACTTCGGCATCTCCTACGGCACCGAACTCGGCGGCGTCTACGCCCATCTGTTCCCCGAGAAGACCGGCCGTGCCGTATTCGACGCGGTCGTCGACCCGACGCAGACCCCGGAGCAGGGCTCTCTCGCCCAGGCGAAGGGCTTCCAGCTCGCGCTCGACAACTTCGCCGAGGACTGCGTGTCGAAGATCGAGGACTGCCCCGTCGGGGACAGCGCCCAGAACGTCAAGGACCGCATCGCCCGACTGCTGAAGGACCTCGACCGCAACCCGATCCCCGGCGTCTTCCCCCGCGAACTCACCCAGACCGCCGCGACCGGAGGCATCGCACAGGCGCTGTACTCGAAGGACTTCTGGGAGTACCTCACCGACGGCCTGGTGCAGGCGTACGACGGTGACGGCCGGGTCCTCATGGTGCTGTCGGACGCGTTGAACGGGCGTAACGAGAATGGCCAGTACAGCAACATCACCGCGGCCAACGTCGCCATCAACTGCGCCGACGACAAGCCGAGGTACGACCCGGCCTACGTGGAACGCAGGCTTCCCGAGTTCCGGAAGGCCTCCGCGCTGTTCGGCGACTATCTCGCCTGGTCCATGCTCAGCTGCACCGACTGGCCGGTGCCCGGTGCCGCCGCCCACCCCGACGTCAGCGCGCCCGGAGCGCCGCCGATCCTGGTGATCGGCAACACCGGGGACCCGGCGACGCCCTACGAGGGCGCGGGGAGGATGGTGGACGCGCTGGGGAAGGGCGTGGGTGTGGAGCTGACCTACCGGGGCCAGGGGCACGGCGCCTACGACAGCAAGAACAAGTGCGTGCGGGACGCGGTGCACGGCTATCTGCTGGACGGGAAGGCACCAGCGGCCGGGACCGTCTGTTCCTGACCCCGCCCCGCGACTACCGACACTTCGCCGGCGGCGACGGCCTCCTGGCCGCCCTCATACCCAAGAACGGGCAAACCAGCAGGTCAAAAGGTTATCCACAGGGCCCAGCAGGCGCTGCGTGCTCCGCCTACCATGGCATGACCGCCATCCGCTGCACGGCGCGGACGGCTTGCGAGGGGGAGAGCACATGGCACGTCTCGTACGGTGGACGGCTCTGACGGCCGCCGCCGCACTGCTGACAACGGCGGGCTGCAGCGGCGGCTCGTCCGGTGACGCCGATGACGGCGGGGGGACGGAAGGGACAAGCAGCGCACGGCCCTCGGCGGCAGCACCTTCCGGGGTGCCCGAGTCGCTGGCCTCCCAGACGCTCGACTGGGGCCGCTGCAAAGGCACCGCGGACTCCCCCGCGCCGGGCGGCGACTGGCAGTGCGCCACGCTCGAGGCGCCGCTGGACTGGGCGGAGCCGGACGGCGAGACGATCGACCTGGCGCTGATCCGGGCCAAGGCCACCGGCGACGAGCGCATCGGCTCCCTGCTGTTCAACTTCGGCGGCCCCGGCGGCTCCGGTGTCTCCATGATGCCGTCCTACGCCGACACCGTCTCCTCCCTGCACGAGCGGTACGACCTGGTGAGCTGGGACCCGCGCGGGGTGGCCGCCAGCGAGGGGATCCGCTGCCGCGACGACGAGGCGATCGAGGACGCCGAGTCGGTGGACTCCACGCCGGACACCGCGGCCGAGGAGCAGGCGTATCTCAAGGACGCCGCGGACTTCGGCAAGGGCTGCGAGAAGGCCGCCGGCAAGCTGATGGCGCACGTCTCGACCACGGACACCGCCCGCGACATGGACCTGATGCGGCATGTGCTGGGCGACGAGAAGATGCACTACTTCGGCATCTCCTACGGCACCGAACTCGGCGGCGTCTACGCCCACCTGTTCCCCGAGCACGTGGGGCGCGTGATCCTCGACGCGGTCGTGGACCCGGGCGCCGACACGATGGGCCACGCCGAAAACCAGGCCAGGGGCTTCCAGCGCGCCCTGGACGACTATCTGACCTCCACCGGGCAGGACCCCAAGCAAGGATCGCGGGAGATCGCCGATCTGCTGGAGCGGCTGGACGCCGAGCCACTGCCGACATCGTCGCCGGGACGGAAGCTGACACAGACGCTGGCACTCACCGGGATCGTGCTGCCGCTCTACAGCAAGGACGGCTGGCCGGCCCTGACCAGCGCGCTGGCGGCGGCCGAGGAAGGCGACGGTTCCGAACTCCTGGCACTCGCCGACGGCTACAACGAGCGGGATTCCTCGGGGCGCTACGGCACGACCACGCACTCCCAACGAGTCATATCGTGCCTGGACGACAAGCAGCGGCCGACCCTCGAGGAGACGAGGAAGCTGCTGCCGAGGTTCGAGAAGGTCTCACCCGTGTTCGGGGCCTTCCTCGGCTGGGACACGGCCGGATGGTGCCACGACTGGCCGGTGGCCGGTCAGCACGAGACCCCGGAGGTGAGCGCGTCCGGCGCGGCTCCGATCCTGGTGGTCGGCAACACCGGCGACCCGGCCACGCCCTACGAGGGTGCCCGCAGGATGGCGGACGAGCTGGGCAAGGACGTCGGTGTGGTGCTCACCTGGAAGGGCGAGGGCCACGGGGCCTACGGGAGCGGGAGCGACTGCGTCGACTCCGCGGTGGACGCCTATCTGCTGAAGGGGGCGGTGCCGAAGGACGGCAAGGTCTGCTCGTGACGGCGGCGGGGGCTTCGGGCACCCGCGGTGCGCGAAGCCCCCGCCGTCCGGGCAACGGGGTCGGGGCCCGGTCAGTAGACGGGCTTCGCCGGCTCGATCTGGTTGACCCAGCCGATCACGCCGCCGCCCACGTGCACGGCGTCCGAGAAGCCGGCGGACTTGAGGACCGCCAGAACTTCCGCACTACGGACACCCGTCTTGCAGTTCAAGACAATCTTCTTGTCCTGCGGAAGGCTCTCCAGGGCCGAGCCCATGAGGAACTCGTTCTTCGGGATCAGCCGGGCGCCCGGGATGGAGACGATCTCGAACTCGTTCGGCTCACGGACGTCGATGAGCTCGATGTTCTCACCGTCGTCGATCCACTCCTTGAGCTGCTTGGGAGTGATCGTGGAGTCGGCGGCCGCCGCCTGGGCCTCCTCGGACACGACGCCGCAGAAGGCCTCGTAGTCGATGAGCTCGGTGACGGTCGGGTTCTCACCGCAGACCGCGCAGTCGGGGTCCTTGCGGACCTTGACCTGGCGGTACTGCATCTCCAGGGCGTCGTAGATCATCAGACGGCCGACCAGCGGCTCGCCGATGCCCGCGAGGAGCTTGATGGCCTCGTTGGTCTGGATGGAGCCGATGGACGCGCACAGCACACCCAGGACGCCGCCCTCGGCGCAGGAGGGAACCATGCCGGGGGGCGGGGGCTCCGGGTAGAGGCAGCGGTAGCACGGACCGTGCTCGGACCAGAAGACGGAGGCCTGGCCGTCGAAGCGGTAGATCGAGCCCCAGACGTAGGGCTTGTTCAGCAGCACACACGCGTCGTTGACCAGGTAGCGGGTCGCGAAGTTGTCCGTACCGTCGACGATCAGGTCGTACTGGCTGAAGATGTCCATCACGTTGTCGGCTTCGAGCCGCTCCTGGTGAAGGACCACGTCCACGTACGGGTTGATGCCCTTGATCGTGTCGCGGGCGGACTCCGCCTTGGACCGGCCGATGTCGGCCTGGCTGTGGATGACCTGCCGCTGCAGGTTCGACTCGTCGACCTCGTCGAACTCCACGATGCCGAGCGTGCCGACACCGGCCGCCGCCAGGTACATCAGGGTCGGCGAGCCGAGGCCGCCCGCGCCCACGGCGAGCACCTTGGCGTTCTTCAGCCGCTTCTGCCCGTCCATCCCCACGTCGGGGATGATCAGGTGGCGGGAGTACCTGCGGACCTCGTCTACGGTGAGCTCGGGGGCCGGCTCGACCAGGGGTGGCAGCGACACGGGGACTCCGTTGGTCGGTCAGTAATTACGGTTGTTCTCCCAGTAACACTGCCACGGCCTTTTTCATTCCGAGACACCCGTCCCGACTCGCGAGACGATCTCGTCCCAGTAGCCGGGCATCGTCTCCCAGGGGTCGATCCGGCCGCCCCGGTCCGTGCGGTCGGTGAAGTAGATCGTCGCGGCGCCCTGCCAGCGGGCGATGCGCAGTGCCTCCTCCAGATGCCCTCGGGGGACGCCGTGGACGAAGTGGCAGAAGCGCTCGGGTGGGTGGTCGGCGCTCCACTCGGCCACCTGGGACCAGCGGTAGTCGCTCCACGCGCCCGAGAAGGTGACGAGCTGGTCGGCGTTCTCGGCATAGCCGGGGTGGGGATGCGTGCCGTGGCCGAGCACGATGTGGGCCTCGTCACGGATCGCCCGGAGCGTACCGACGATGCGGCGGACCTCGGGGAGCACGGCACGCTCGGACGGGCAGTGGTCGAGGAGGAAGCCGTCGACCTGGTACCAGTCGAGGTGCCGGTGCGCGTCGGAGATCAGCTCGCCGAAGCTTCGGGCCCCGTATGCGGCGTCGAGGTGGCCGAGGACCCGGACGCCCGCGTTGCGGAGGCGGCCGACGGCATCCAGGCAGCGCGGATCGGGGTGGGCGCCGGGGCCGTTGGCGACGTTGAGGACGACCCAGTGCAGGGGGGTGCCCGGGCAGGTGAGGCCGGTCCACTCGCCGGGGGCGACGAGGGGATGGGCCAGTCCCGGGACGCCGAGGCCGGTGCGGACGCCGGTGCTCGCGGTGCCCGCCTTGGTGCTGGTCAGATACGGCATGCCGCCTCCATCCAGATATCGGCGAGGGACTCTTCGAGGGCGATGCGGGGCCGCCAGCCGAGCCGGTCGCGTGCGGTGCGCACATCGGCCTGCTGCCAGCTGCCGCAGCCGTCCGGGTAGGGGTAGGCGACCGGGGCCGCGTGCTCGGCGTCGGCACGGTCGGCGCGGTGTCCGAGGGGCTCCGGGCGGTGATGGCCGAGGGCGTCGGTGCGGTGATGGCCGAGGGCGTCGACGCGGTGAGCCACGGATTCGGTGCGGGGGTGACCGATGGTGGGCCGCAGGGCGCCGGGCGGTCCGTCGAGTTCGTGCAGGGCGCCGCCGTAGCCGGCCACGCGGGCGAGGGTGGCGGCCGCGTCGCGCAGGCGGACGGCACGACCGGAGCCGATGTTGATGACGCCCTGGGCGGCGGAGAGCGAGGCGGCGTGGACGGCGCGGGCGACGTCGCGGACGTCGATGAAGTCGCGCTGGGCGCCGAGGCCGCCGAGCCGGAGTTCACCGTCGCCGGACTGCATGGCGCGGCGCATGGCCTCGGCGAGGCGGCCCAGCGGGGAGCCCGCGGGAGTGCCCGGCCCGGCGGGCGAGAAGACGCGCAGGACCACCGCGTCCAGGCCGGAGCCGAGGACGAGTTCGGTCGCGGCGAGCTTGCTGACGCCGTAGGGGCCGCCAGGGCGGGGCACGGCGTCCTCCGCGGTGGAGGACCCGGGCTGGCTGGGGCCGTACTCGGCACTGCAGCCGACCTGCACCAGGCGGGCACCGCAGCCGCTGCGGCGCAGGGCCTCGCAGACGGTGGCGACGGCGACGGTGTTGTGCCGGGTGAGTTCGCGGGCGCCGCCCCGGGTGGCACCGGCGCAGTTGACGACGACACCGGGGTGGACCGCGTCGAGGAAGCGGGTGAGGGCCCCGGGGCTGCCCGTGGCGAGGTCGAAGCGGACGTCGGCGTCGTCGCCGCGGCCGAGGGCGGTGAGCTGGACGGCCGGGTCGGCGAGCAGACGGTCGGCGACGAAGCGGCCGATATAGCCGTTGGCTCCGATCAGCAGGACTCTCATCGGGCTGCTCCCGGGGCCGAGGCGTCGGGTCGGGAGGTGGTCATCTGTGGGCTCCTTCAGAGGGGTGATGCGAGGGTGATGCGGATGTGTGGGGGGTTGTCCGGAGGGCGCGCGGTCACCGCGGCGGCTCCGCCGATGCGTGGGCCGAGGCTCTGGTCAGGCGGCGGGTCGCGTGCGTCAGGAGAGTCAGCGCGCCGATACCGCAGGCCACCGTCGGAACGCCGGCCGGACCGCAGGCGGCGACCAGGGCCTCCACGGGGTCGGCCAGGAGATCGCAACCAGGCAGACGGCCTGCGAAGAGCGTGGCCAGGGCGGCCGCCTCGGCGGTGGCCGCGGCGGTGAGGACGAGCGTGGGGGCGTGGGTGTGGCCGTGCACGGTGAGCAGGCGGGCGAGCAGCAGCAAGGCGCCCAGCGTGAGTGTCTGGGGGTGGGCAGCGGGCTCCGCGAGGACCGCCCCGGTCAGCCAGGCCAGGGCCGTCAGGGCGCACATGAACAGCGCGACCGTGCCGAGCAGCAGGGGGCGCACGGAGGCGGAGAAGTCGGCCAGGCCGCGGCTGCCCGTCAGTTTGCGGCGGGCGCGCACGGCGAAGAAGTGGGCGCTTCCGGCCGCCGGTGCGCAGGCCAGGGCGAGAGCCAGTACGGGGGCGACGGTGACGGGCCACGGGCCGTCGGCGGTACCGTCGGGCAGACCGTCCGGGCCGCCCGCGACAGCCGCGCGGAGCAGGCCGTCGCCGAGGAGGGCGTAGCCGACGAGCCAGCAGGTCCACGTGCCGGTGGTACGCGTCGCGGCGCTCAGTGGTCCCCGGCGCAGTGCCGCGCGCAGGGCCAGAGTGACCGCGAGGGCGCCGACGACGGCCGCGATCAGTCGCGGTCGCCCTTCGGTGAGGCGCAGGCCAACCACGGCGGCGGTGCACAGCGCGCCCGGCAGCAGCGCGAGGACGACCCATGCGGTGCGTACCCGGGGTGCCGGTGGGGCCGGGGGGCGCGGGGACCTGTCGCCGTCGCGCGGGACGCGGGCGTACATCTCCTCCGCGAGGGAGAAGACGTCCCGGTGGCGGAAGCGTGCGGCGGTCCGGTCGGTGACGCCGTGCGCCTCCAGGCCTGCCGCGATCTCCAGCGGGTCCACGGCTCGCTCACACAGGGCGCGGTGACGGTGCAGCAGCGCCTTCACCGGGTCCGCCGCGGCGCGGCGCGGCGCGGCGGGCGGCGACTGCTCGCCGACGGCTGCCGCTCCGCTACGGGCGGCCATTCCGCCGTGGGCAGCCACTCCGTCGCGCGCAGCCGCTCCGCCACGGGCGGCCACTCCAGCGCGGGCAGGCGTCCCGCCACAGGCGGCAGTATCGCCGGCGTCAGTCACACCACCGCCATCGGCCATCGCAGCGCGGGCGCCGACATCGTCACTGTGGGCCACCGTGCCGCGGGCGACCGCACCGCCCCCGTCAGCCACCGCGCCGCCGACGACCGCATCGCCACCGTCAGCCACCGCGCCGCCGACGACCTCGTTGTCGCCTGTGGCCGCTGTGCCGCAGTCGGCCGCGTTGCCGCAGTCGGCCGCACTGCTCCCGGCGGTCGCTGTGCCCTCGGCGTCCTCGCCCCACTGCTCGCCCTCGTCCGGGAAGCCGCCTTCTCCCGAACACCCGACCGCGTCCGGGAGGGCGCGCTCGCCCGCGTCAGGGAGGGCGCGCTCGCCTGCGCGCCGGTTCTCGCCCGGCCACCGGTCGGTGCGCGCATCCGCGGCAGGCGTGTCGGGAAGGTCAGGCGTCCCATCGGTCAGGGACTCTCTCGAGCGGGAGCCCCAGGCGCCCGGGCTGCCCGGTGTCCCGGGGCGGTCGAGTTCACCGAGGTCGCTCATCGGGCCCCCTCGGTCGCGGAGGCCGGATACGTCGCCCGGACGGGGGCGTCCGTCGCCCAGCCTGGGCCGCCACGGGCTACGACACGCGCCGTGGAGCCGGGCCAGCGGCCGGGGATGTGGGCCTCGGCCGGGACGGCGAACGGCAGGGGTTCCCCGGTGTCGTCGAGGACGACGCGGCGGACCGGCGTGCGGGAGAGGATCTCCAGGTAAATGCCGTGAAATGCCGCGACGTTCTGCTCGACGGTGAACAGCTCCAGTGCGCGGGCGCGCGCCGCAGCACCCAGGCGCGCACGGCGCTCGGGGTCGCGCAACAGGGCGACGCACGCTTCCGCGAGCGCCCTCGGATTGCGCGGCGGCACGACGAGTCCGGTGCCGCCGATCGCCTCGACCACCGCACCGACGTCCGTGGAGACCGTCGCGCGACCACAGAACATGGCCTCGACCAGCCCGGACGGGAACCCTTCGACGACACTGGAGAGAACCACCAGGGTGCCCGCTCCATACGCCTCGGCGCGTGAGGGCAGTTCCGGACCGCCGGTCTCCTCGAAGGACACCGGGTTGCGCCCGACGGCGTGCGGGCCGTCGGCCTCGTCGGGGAAGAGTTGCGCGGCCAGGCCCTTGCAGTGGGCGAGATAGGCCGCACCCTCGGGGCCGGTGGGGGCACCGACGATCCTCAGGCGCGCCTTCGGCTCCGCCTTGCGGATCTCCGCGAAGGCGTGCAACAGCGATACGAGGTCCTTGGTGGGCTCGACGCGGCCGACCCAGACGAGGGTGTGCGGGTCGGCGCACTCCGGCGACTCCCCCGTCTCGGCGAAGGGGGTGGCGTCCATGCCCGGGTGGACCGTGCGGAGCTTGGCACGGTCGGCGCCGCAGCGCTCCTGCCAGCGGCGGGCGTGCGTGTTGCCGGGCGTGATCACGGTCGCGCGCCGGTACGTCTCGGCGGCCAGCCGACCGTGGAAGGCGGCCAGCAGGGCCCGTATCGCGGGTGGGGCATCGGGTTCGGTGAGGTAGTGCGCCCGCAGCCGCACCCCGTATTCGGTCACCAGCAGGGGCACGTCGTGGAAGTGCCGGGCGAGCAGGCCCGGAAGCGCCGCCGTGCCGCCGGAGGTCACGTGGCAGAGGTCGACCGCGCCGAGGCCGTCGTCCTCGTACCAGTCGAGCGACAGGGGGCGCAGGGCGCGTTCGAGGCGTGCCGCGACGGCTAGCAGGTCTGGGACGCGTGCCTCGCGTGCGGAGCGGTGGGCGCCGGGCGCGCGACAGGCGCGCTCCAGGGCGCGTACAGCGGTCTCCGAGCGGAGGGCGGCGGGCAGCCCGCCCTTGTCGCGGGCGAGTTCGGCGAGGCCGTACAGCGCGTTGGCGAAACGGTCCGCCTCAAGGGCCGACTCTCCCTCCGACTCCCCCGTCGGCTCCTTCTCCAGCGCCCTCGCCGATACCCTCGCCGTTGTCCCGGGCGAGTCCCCGGGCGCGGTGGCGCACAGGGCTGCGGCCAGTTCGCCGTAGCACTCCGCGAAGCGCCGACGCGCGCGCCGTCCGTGGACCACCCCGTCGTCCCCCAGGTCCCACGGCGACGCGGTGTGCACCCGGCTGACCTGCGGCGGCAGTGGGACCCACCCCTCGGCCTCCTGGCGCTCGCTGCGGCTGAGCGCATAGAGGTCGAACTCATGCTGCTCAAGCCCGCGCACGAGCCGATCGCACCAGAGCCCCGCCTCACCGCCCACATACGGATAGCCACCCTCCGTAAGCAGTCCGATGCGCACGCGCGCACCCCCGATCTCCCGTTTGGGGAGCCGTCGTTGGCCCGGCGGCTCGCAGCGGGACGAACGTATGCGGACAAGGCGGTGGGGGGGGGGGGGGGGGGGGGGGGGGGGGGGAAAAAAAGGGGGGGGGGGGGGGGGGGGGGGTGGGGGGGGGGGGGGGAGGGGGGGAGGGGGAGGGGGGAGGAGGGGGCAGGATCAGAAGGGGGGCCTCACCCCCAACCC
>NZ_JBVHVP010000011.1:0-7992 GCF_055564775.1 Streptomyces sp. NPDC028991
CAAAAACACGGGCAAACAAACCAAAAAAGACACAACCGAAAATGAGAAAAACCACCACAATCAACAACACACCCACCACCCAATGTGGGGTGCGCCCCGCCCCACCCCCCCTCCCCCCCCACCGTCGTACCGCGGGCCTGCGTACGGCTCAGCGCGCGGCGTCGGTCCGCCGCGCCGACAGCAGGTCCTCCAGCTGCTCCTCACGGGCCTGAGCCGCCACGAAGAGCAACTCGTCACCCGCCTCCAGGGAGTCCTCCGTGGACGGCGTCAGCACCCGGGTACCGCGGATGATCGTGACCAGCGAGGTGTCCTCGGGCCACTCCACGTCACCGACCTGGATGCCCGCAAGCGCCGACTCCTCCGGCAGCGTCAGCTCCACCAGGTTGGCGTCGCCGTGGCTGAAGCGCAGCAGCCGGACCAGATCGCCGACGCTCACCGCCTCCTCGACCAGTGCCGACATCAGCCGCGGGGTGGAGACGGCGACGTCCACGCCCCAGGACTCGTTGAACAGCCACTCGTTCTTCGGGTTGTTCACCCGGGCGACGACGCGCGGAACGCCGTACTCCGTCTTGGCCAGCAGGGAGACGACCAGGTTGACCTTGTCGTCGCCCGTCGCGGCGATGACGACGTTGCAGCGCTGGAGCGCCGCCTCGTCCAGTGACGTGATCTCGCACGCGTCGGCGAGCAGCCACTCCGCCATCGGTACGCGCTCGACCGAGATGGCGGTCGGCGCCTTGTCGATGAGCAGGACCTCGTGCCCGTTCTCCAGCAGCTCACCCGCGATCGAGCGGCCGACCGCACCGGCTCCGGCAATGGCGACCCTCATCAGTGACCGCCCCCCTCTTCGGGCCCCTTGGCGAACGACGCCTCGACCTTGTGGACCTCGTCGGTGCGCATCATCACGTGCACCAGGTCACCCTCCTGCAACACCGTCTGCGAGGTCGGCAGTATGGCCTCCCCGAGCCGGGTGAGGAACGCCACCCGCACACCGGTCTCGTCCTGGAGCCGGCTGATCTTGTGGCCGACCCAGGACACCGAGGTGTGCACCTCGGCGAGCTGGACCCCGCCGGTGGGGTCGCGCCACAGCGGTTCGGCGCCCGAGGGGAGCAGCCGGCGCAGCATCTGGTCGGCCGTCCAGCGGACGGTGGCGACCGTGGGGATGCCCAGACGCTGGTAGACCTCGGCGCGGCGGGGGTCGTAGATACGGGCGGCGACGTTCTCCACGCCGAACATCTCGCGGGCCACGCGGGCGGCGATGATGTTGGAGTTGTCGCCGCTGGAGACGGCGGCGAAGGCGCCGGCCTCCTCGACGCCCGCTTCGCGCAGGGTGTCCTGGTCGAAACCGATGCCGGTGACCCTGCGGCCGCCGAACGTGGAACCGAGACGACGGAAGGAGGTGGGGTCCTGGTCGATCACGGCGACCGTGTGCCCCTGCTGCTCCAGGGTCTGCGCGAGGGCCGAGCCCACGCGCCCGCAGCCCATGATGACGATGTGCATCGCCTCACACCCCGCTTTCTGCGGGCCCGCCGGCCTCTGTGGATGTCCTGCTCATGTCTCTCTTTCGGCTCGCCTGGCGACACGTCGCGGCCAGTGTGCGGGCCGCAGGGGAACATCATGCCGGTGAGTACCGACGCTGACGCCTCTCGGGGCCCCGGGAAACCGGAAACCCCGTCCGGGATGCCCGATGCCCCTGCCCGCACCCAACGTATCGGCAAGCCTCCGGCGCCCGCGGAGCCCGGCTCACCCTCCGGCCGACGACCCCCGGCGGCCGATGCTGCGGATACTGGCGAGAGTCAGGATTCCGAGGCCGACGAGCGAGGCGGCGCCGCCGATCAGCTCTGCGCTCAGGTGCATGAGACCTCCAGGGGCGGCAACGGCCGGGAAGCGAACGGCAATCGGACGGTGCTTGTCATATAGGCAGCCATATAGGCATGTGAACCCCGTCACCTGCGGAAACCGCAGCCGTACCGCCCTCCGAATTCACCCGTAGAGCAGACGGCGGGCCGATCTGGGGTGGCGGGTGGGCGGGCTCCCGTTCGAAGGCTTACGATCCTCTGTTGTGTCCAAACTGACCGACGTGCCCAAACGGATTTTGATCGGGCGCGCACTGCGCAGTGACCGGCTGGGGGAAACGCTCCTGCCGAAGCGCATCGCCCTCCCCGTCTTCGCCTCCGACCCGCTCTCCTCCGTGGCCTACGCGCCCGGCGAGGTGCTGCTGGTCCTGTCCATCGCGGGCGTGTCGGCCTACCACTTCAGTCCCTGGATCGCGGTCGCGGTCGTCGTGCTGATGTTCACCGTGGTCGCCTCCTACCGGCAGAACGTGCACGCCTATCCCAGCGGCGGCGGCGACTACGAGGTCGCGAACACCAACCTCGGACCCAAGGCCGGCCTGACGGTCGCGAGCGCCCTGCTGGTCGACTACGTCCTGACCGTGGCCGTCTCCATCTCCTCCGGCATCGAGAACCTCGGCTCCGCGATCCCCTTCGTCGTCGAGCACAAGGTCCTCTGCGCGATCGCCGTGATCCTGCTGCTCACCCTCATGAACCTGCGCGGGGTCAGGGAGTCGGGCACCCTGTTCGCGATTCCGACGTACGTCTTCGTCGCGGGTGTCTTCATCATGATCGCCTGGGGAGCGTTCCGCGGTCTGGTGCTCGACGACACCATGCGCGCCCCGACGGCGGACTACGAGATCAAACCGGAACACGGCGGCCTGGCCGGCTTCGCCCTGGTCTTCCTCCTCCTGCGTGCCTTCTCCTCCGGCTGCGCGGCGCTGACCGGCGTCGAGGCGATCTCCAACGGCGTCCCGGCCTTCCGCAAGCCCAAGTCGAAGAACGCGGGCAACACCCTCGCGATGATGGGCCTGCTCGCCGTCACCATGTTCTGCGGCATCATCGCGCTGGCCGCCGCGACCGACGTCCGCATGTCGGAGAACCCGGCCACCGACCTCTTCCACAACGGCGTCGCGGTCGGCGCGGACTACGTCCAGCATCCGGTGATCTCGCAGGTCGCCGAGGCGGTCTTCGGAGAGGGCAGCTTCCTCTTCATCGTCCTGGCCGCCGCCACCGCGCTGGTCCTCTTCCTCGCCGCGAACACCGCGTACAACGGCTTCCCGCTGCTCGGCTCGATCCTCGCCCAGGACCGCTACCTGCCGCGCCAGCTGCACACCCGCGGCGACCGCCTGGCGTTCTCGAACGGCATCGTGCTCCTCGCCGGCGCGGCCATGCTCCTCGTCTTCGTCTACGGTGCCGACTCCACCCGCCTGATCCAGCTCTACATCGTCGGCGTGTTCGTGTCCTTCACGCTCAGCCAGATCGGCATGGTCCGCCACTGGAACCGCCACCTGACCACCGAACGGGACCAGGCCAAGCGCCGCCGCATACACCGCTCCCGCGCGATCAACGCGTTCGGCGCCTTCTTCACCGGCCTGGTGCTGGTGGTCGTCCTCGCCACGAAGTTCACCCACGGGGCCTGGGTCGCCCTGCTCGGCATGTGCATCTTCTTCGCGACGATGACGGCGATCCGCAAGCACTACGACCGTGTCGCCGAGGAGATCGCCGCCCCCGAGGACCCCGACGAGGCGCAGCCCGACGACATGGTGCGCCCCTCCCGCGTCCACTCGGTCGTCCTGATCTCCAAAATCCACCGCCCCACCCTGCGCGCCCTCGCCTACGCCAGGCTCATGCGCTCCGACACCCTGGAGGCACTCAGCGTCAACGTCGACCCGGCGGAGACCAAGGCGCTGCGCGACGAGTGGGAGCGGCGCGGCATCGCAGTACCGCTGAAGGTCCTGGACTCGCCGTACCGCGAGATCACGCGCCCGGTCATCGAGTACGTCAAGAGCCTGCGCAAGGAGTCCCCGCGCGACGCGGTCTCGGTGATCATCCCGGAGTACGTGGTCGGCCACTGGTACGAGCACCTGCTCCACAACCAGAGCGCGCTCCGTCTCAAGGGCCGGTTGCTGTTCACACCCGGCGTCATGGTCACGTCGATCCCGTACCAGCTCCAGTCCTCCGAGGCCGCCAAGCGCCGGGCCCGCAAGCGGCAGGACTGGAACGCGCCCGGTGCCGTCCGGCGTGGTCCGGCGCAGCCCGACCGGGCGAAGGAGTCCTCCTCGTCGACGTAGACTGGACGGCTGTTGTCCTTTGTCGTCCGGCCTTCGCCGTCCGTCCCCTCTCATACCGTTCTCTGGAGTCACCCCGCCATGCAGGAAGAACCGAAGAAGTCGCAGGCGGAGTCCCGGGCGGAGGCCCAGGCGGTCTCGCTGGTGGGTGAGGAGTACGAGGTCGAGATCGGCCCCGTCGCCCACGGCGGCCACTGCATCGCCCGTACGTCCGAGGGGCAGGTGCTGTTCGTCCGGCACGCGCTGCCCGGCGAGCGCGTCGTGGCCCGCGTCACGGAGGGCGAGGAGGGTGCCCGCTTCCTGCGCGCCGACGCGGTCGAGATCCTGGACGCCTCCAAGGACCGCATCGAGGCACCCTGCCCCTTCGCCGGCCCCGGCCGCTGCGGCGGCTGTGACTGGCAGCACGCCAAGCCGGGCGCCCAGCGCCGCCTGAAGGGCGAGGTCGTCACCGAGCAGCTCAAGCGCCTCGCGGGCCTCACGCCCGAGGAGGCCGGCTGGGACGGCACGGTGATGCCGGCCGAGGGCGACAAGCTGCCCGCCGGCCAGATCCCGTCGTGGCGCACCCGCGTGCAGTACGCGGTGGACGCCGAGGGCAACGCGGGTCTGCGCAAGCACCGTTCGCACGAGGTCCAGCCGATCGACCACTGCATGATCGCCGCCGAAGGCGTCAGCGAGCTGGGCATCGAGGCGCGGGACTGGACGGGCATGGAGTCCATCGAGGCGATCGCGGCGAGCGGCTCCCAGGACCGGCAGGTCATCCTGACCCCTCGCCCGGGTGCGAGGCTCCCCATCGTCGAGCTGGACCGCCCGGTCTCCGTCATGCGGGTCGGCGAGAAGGACGGCGGCGTCCACCGCGTCCACGGCCGCCCCTTCGTCCGCGAACGCGCCGACGACCGCACCTACCGGGTCGGCTCCGGCGGCTTCTGGCAGGTCCACCCCAAGGCCGCCGACACCCTGGTCCTCGCGGTCATGCAGGGCCTGCTCCCGCGCAAGGGCGACATGGCCCTCGACCTCTACTGCGGCGTCGGGCTCTTCGCGGGCGCCCTCGCCGACCGCGTCGGCGACAAGGGCGCCGTCCTCGGCATCGAGTCCGGCAAGCGCGCCGTCGAGGACGCCCGGCACAACCTCGCCGGCTTCGACCGCGTCCGCATCGAACAGGGCAAGGTGGAGGCGGTCCTGCCGCGCACCGGGATCGACGAGGCCGACCTCATCGTCCTCGACCCGCCGCGCGCGGGCGCGGGCAGGAAGACGGTGGAGCACCTCGCGTCCCTGGGCGCGCGGAGGATCGCCTACGTGGCCTGCGATCCGGCGGCGCTGGCGCGGGATCTGGGGTACTTCCGGGACGGGGGGTATCGGGTGCGGATGTTGCGGGTGTTCGATCTGTTTCCGATGACGCACCATGTGGAGTGCGTGGCGATTCTGGAGCCTGCCGAGAAGGGCCTCTGACCTGCCGTTTTGCATTTCAGATGGTCAGCTCGACCTGCTTTTCGCTCGCGGAATGCGTCGACTGAGGTTCGCTTGTGCAGAACGCTCTGAGCTGCAGGTTCAAGGGCCGGCGTGGGTCTCGCGGCGACGTGGCGATGCGCAATGCTGAATTTTTGACGCTCGGATGACGCTCGAATATCGGAAGCCTCAACCTCGGACCTCTCCGGCCCTGGGCCGCAGACCGGGGCCGTCGGCGCGGGGCAAGGACTCCGGTTGGGGGGCGACTACACCTCGCCGGCGGCGGCGCGTGCTGCTACCTCGTCGCACGCACCTCGGAACCGAGACCGCGGCCCGACCGGGCCACGAAGGACGGCGTCGTGGTCCGAGGTCTTGAGTGGCTGGTATCACCTCGCCACCCAGATACCAGTCCGGTATCATTCCTGTATGGCGATGACACTCCGACTCCCCGAAGACCTTGACGCGAAGCTCACCGAGCGGGCTCGTCGGGAGGGTCGCAGCAAGCAGGAACTTGCCATCGAGGCCATCCGTGACGCCCAGCACCGGGCCGAGCTGAAGGTCGATGACGTCCTGGCCGAGCTGATGGACAGCGATGCGGAGATCCTGGACTACCTGAAGTGACCCAAGTGCGCTACATCCATATCGACGAGATCCTGGCCATCGCTCGCACGGTCAACGATACCGAGCACAGCGTGCGTGACATGGGACTTTTGGTGTCAGCGATCGAACGGCCCCGGACGAACGTGTTCGGGGCCGAGCTGTATCCCACGCTGCACGAGAAGGCGGCGGCACTGCTGCACTCCGTCGCTCGCAATCACGCGCTGATCGACGGCAACAAGCGCACCGCCTGGCTTGCCATGCGCGTCTTCCTGCGGTTCAACGGCGTCAGCGCCAGTACCGCCCCGCCACCCGTCTCCGTGGCTGGCCCGTTCGTCGAGGAAGTCGCGCAGGACAACGTCGATGTACCGGCTATTGCCATGCGTCTGTCGGCCTGGTTCCCCGTTTCCTGACGTTCGACGTCGTGGGTACGGGGCGGAATGAGGTTCTGGGAGCGGTGCTGGCTCTTGGCAGTCCGCCGGGGGACTGACCCGTTCGTTCATCGGGTGGATTCGTATGCTTTCGCGAGACGGGGCAGCGGGTCCGCTCGGCGCGAGAATGGCGTCCCACGCGCCTTCCCGTTTGGGCGGCAGGCAAGGTCCACATCGGCTACGGCGGTTTCTTCCCAACCAACACCCGCCCCTGCTTTCCCAGCGGTCACAGAACGCGCTGTCCGTGTCCCTCGCGCGTCCCCCGTGCGCACTGAGTCGGTCCTCTTGCCTCCAACAAGCTGTGTCTGCGGTATCCACGTCCACAGCTTGGAGGGGACAAGATGCCGGAGGAATGGATACGGGCTCTCGTGGCGGACTGCGGATCCGAGTGCAGGGAGCGTCTGCGGGTCAGCGACACGGAGGCGTCCATCAGCCTGCCGGTGGCGAAGCTGGTGGAAACATTCGGGGCACGCTGGAAGCTGAGTCCTCGCCTTTATCCTGAGTATCCCTTGCCCGAGGCCCGGGTGCGTCCGGACTACGCGGTGGAGACATCGGGGCGCATCACCGGCTTCCTGGAACTGAAGGCGCCAGGGCACGACGTCCCGCCCGACGGCTTCACGAAGCGGGACCGGGAGCAGTGGGAGCTGATGCGCGGACCGCGGTGGCCCGGTACCAGTCCGGTTCCTGCGGGCACAACTCGGGCGCGCAGGTGCGCCCGGACGAGGGCTCGTGCGGCGGTGACGCGGTCGGGGCTCTCGTCGGTGGCCTCGGCAGCGTCGAAGGCCGGGATGCCGCCCAGCCCGTGCTACGCGTCGTCGAAGTTGTCCAACCTGGTCTTCGGTGCGGGAGACGCCTTGTGCTTCGCTTCCCAGTCCTGCCGGTCGGAAAAGATTGGGTGGGTGCCAGTCCTTCGTGCCCACGACGACGAGGACCTTCGGGGTCATCCCCTCGAAGGCGGTCGTGGCGAGCGGTGCGTAGGGCTGGGCCGCCGGGCCGTTCAGATCCGCGCCCCGGCCGGGCGCGGCGATCATGACGCGGGCGCCGAAGCGTGCGTCGACGGCTCACCGGCAGGTTCAGGGTTGACGGGCGTGCTCGCCGTAGCTCGGGTCGGTGATCGCCGGCGGGTTCACGAACTGGCCGACGCGCGCGGGCTGTCGGCCGCCGAACCGCTCGGCGAAGAAGGAGGGCATCCCTTCGCCCTCCGATTGCCGAGCAGCCGGGGAGAACCGTGCGGCGCACGTCGGCGGCGAACGGCCCGTCGTAGGAGGCAGGGCCGTGGGGGGGGGGGGGGGGGGGGGGGGGGGGGGGGGGGGGGGGGGGGGGGGGGGGGGGGGGGGGGGGGGGGGGGGGGGGGGGGGGGGGTGGGTGTTGGCTGGGGGGGGGAGGGAGGGAGGGAAGGGG
>NZ_JBVHVP010000011.1:8002-240281 GCF_055564775.1 Streptomyces sp. NPDC028991
TTCCCCCTCTGGTTGCGGGCGAGTGGGGGAGAACTTTGCGGCAACCGTCGGCGGAGAACGCCCTGTTGGGGGGGGAAGTGCTCTGCTCCTCTTTGCCCGCTCCCACGGACCCCCACGGTGGTTACCGTCAGAAGCCGGCGCTCGGATCGTCCGTGTCCTCTTCCGGGTCCACGCTGTACAGCGGGCGGTCCTCGATCCCCAGGGCGCGCATCAGCTCGTTGGTCGGAATCCTGTACCTACGTCCGATGCGGAGGACGGGGCAGGGGAACTCGTGCTCGCGGATCAGCCGGTACGCGGTCGTCGAGCCGATTCCGAGTGCTCGGGCCGCCGTGCGCAGGTCCACTGCGACGGGCAGGTCGAACATCTCCGTGAAACTGAGGCGGCCCTCTGCCGGGTCCTTCATCCTCGCCTCCCCGCAGGGCGGACCGGCCGGGTGTCCGCGCGGCGCCCGGGCCGTCGCCTCTTCCCGGGGCTGTGACCCGCCGAACGGTCCTGCGACCCGTCGTCGGTGTCGATGAAGATTCCCTGTCGGCGCAGATGCTCCGGGCGCACCCGGAAACGCAGCGGTGCGCACAGCCCGTCCGGGCCGTCCGGACGGTCGACCCGTACGTCCAGGCTCTCCGCCGCCGGAGCGTCCGCCTCCTCGCCGGACGCAGTGAGAGCGTGCTCCTCGGTGATGCGTTCGATCTGGGTGGAGGGAAGCTCCCGCAGCCCTTCCCGGGCGAGATGCCACGCCCTGGCGCGCGCCGCGTGCAGCAGGGAGGAGTCGGTGAGACAGCTCGCGCCGTCCCGATCCGCCAGCTTCTCCAGGAGAGACAGGACCATCTCGGCCTCCACGTCCGACCGGTCGGCCCGCAGGCGCGTGCAGACCCGGTGGACCGTCCCGGTCAACCGGGGCAGGGCCAGCCAGATCGCCAGGAGTTTCCCCGTGCTGTCTGGAGTCAGGTCGCTCTGCGCCGTGCGGATGACCTCCTTCCAGACCGCGGTGGCGAACTGCGGGTCGGAGTCGGGGCCGTACAAGGCCTCGTGCGTCTCGGCGGCGGTCAGCCGGACCGGATCAGCCTCGTCGGCGTCCGTGGGGACGAGCACGAAGACCGCGTCACTGGTCCGGGGATCGTCGAAGTGCCGCTTCACCGAGGCGAACGCACTGCTGTGCGGTGGATACATCATGAAATGTCCTCTCTTCGGACTGCGGGAACCTGAGTCCGGAGGTGCTGGAGATACCGAGATGCTGGACGAGGTGGGTCCTGTGGTGGGGACGTACCGCCTCATATCCGCGTCAAGGGGAGACGAGTCCCACCAGCCTCACTTTGATGCGTGGGCATGCGGTAGTGGTCTTCTCGACCAGGTAACGCCGCCTTTGACCACGAGCGTGCAACAAGCGCGGCAGCCAGGCCGCGAGCTCGCCGGTGACGGAATTCGCGAGGCGGGTGGGTGCCCGTACAGAACGGGCACCCACGAACTGTTGCGCTCAGGCGGTCTCGGAGGACGAGGTGTCCGGCATCTCGGTGGGCGGGGTCGCCGGGGTGGTGTCCTCGGTCCGGACGGCCGCCCGCCGGCGGCGGCTCGGCGGCCAGTCGGGGGACTGGCGCAGACGGGCTGCCCGGCGGTTGCGCTGACGGTTGTTCATCGGGTTCGCGGTTCCTCTCTGATAAGTCGATGGATGACTAAGCCGCCGTTTCGTGCTTCTGCGAGCGGCTGGTGCCATCGTGCCCGGGGGTGAAGCGGGGCCGCAGAGCGAAAACTGAGGGGTAACTGAGTCCCCGGGGGGCGTGAAGAAGCAAGCGCGTGTGAAGCGGCACAGCGCGGCGCACAGATGAAGGAGCGCCGGCGAGGGGCCGGATCACTGACTGCGGCGCGGTGAGGGGGAGGGCGATGGAGGGGTACGTGCTGGGCCCGGTGCGAGCGGAAGGGGACGGCGGCAGAAGGGTGGTCGAAGGGTCGAAGGTGGCGGCCCTGTTCGCCCTCCTGGTGACCTCGCCAGGCTGCCGGTGTACCAGGAAGGAGATAGCCGAGGTCCTCTGGGAGGGCGACGAGGATGTCGGCGTCCGGGTTGACCGCGTCGTCGCCGACCTGCGGAAGCGGTTGGGCCGGGAATCCGTGCCCCATAGCGGCAAGTCGGGTTACTGCACGCTCCGCGTGCCGGTGGGAGACGTCGACCTGCTCCGTTTTCGCGAAAAGGTGAAGCAGGCTGAGGGACTGACCTGTAAGGCGCAGTTCGAGCTGCTCGGCGCGGCCTTGGAGGAGTGGAACGGCGAGGACGAACCGCTGCACGGACTGTCCGAGACCGGCTTCCACTTGCGTCGGGAGGAGCTACGGGTCGAGTTGATGGCCGCCGTGTACGCGCGGCTGGACGCAGCCTACAAGTCCAGGGAGGTCAAATGGCTGCGCGAGGAGACGGAGAAATGGTTCGAGCGCGCGCCGGAACTGCCCCAGATCTTCCGGTTCTACCTGCTCGCCCACGCAGACCTGCCGGAGTCCCAACGTGAGCGGCTCATCAGGAAGTGGGAGACGCGCAACGGAAAAGCGGATGTCGATGTACAGAGCGCCATCGACCAGGTCCGGGGAGAGAGCCGCCGGCCGGGCGGGGCGCTCCTGCCGCCCGTTCCCGACCAGTTGCCCGGCGGCAGGCGCAAGCCGATCGGGCAGGACGAGCTGATCGGTGACCTCTTCGAGGCCGTGTGCGAGGAACAGGATGCCGGCAATCTGGCGCTGGTCCTGATCAGCGGCATGGCGGGCGTCGGGAAGACCACGGTGGCCGAGAACCTCGCCGGTCGGCTGCGGGAGCGGTTTCCCGACGGGGTGCTGTGCGGCGAACTGAACGGATTCGCCGACGGAGACGTGCGGCCCGCCGAACCGGACGAGGTCCTGGACGGCTTTCTGGCCGCGCTGCCGCCCTACACCACGGTGACCGGAACGGAGAGCAAGAGCAACGCGCTGCGGTCGGCGCTGGCCCACCGGTCGGTGCTCATCGTCCTCGACGACGCGCTCAGCGCCCAGCAGGTGCTGCCGCTGCTTCCCGGAGACGGTACCTGCGCCGTGATCGTCACCAGTCGTAACGACCTCTTGCGGCTGCAGTCCGAGAGAAAGGTGCTGTTCCGCAAGATGGAGCCGCTGCACGAGGCGGACGCCCTGGAGGTGCTCCAGGAGAAAGTGTCGGCCGAGGACCGGGCCAAGCACGCCGTGCCCTTCAGCAAGCTGGTCCACCTCTGCGGTCGGCTGCCGTTGGCCCTCGTGGTGGTGGCCCGGCTCTTGGAGGTCGGTGCGCGTCCGCTGCACACCCTCCCTGCCCTGGTGCGGGAGATGGAGAAGGAGCTGGAGCGGGCGAAGCTGGACACCCTGGACCTGCCCGAGCACGAACTGTCGGTCCGCGCCGCGCTCAACTGCTCCGTGCGCGTGCTGAATGAGGAAGCCCGGCTGCTGCTGTGGCAGCTCGCCGTCCACCCCGGGCCCAGCGCTTCCTGGGAGGCGGTGATGGATCTGGGACGGGCAGTGGACGAAGGGACGCGTACCGACCGGGCCCTGGTGGACCTCGTGGCGGCGAACCTGGTGGAACATCACGGCGACCGCTACGGGCTGCACGACCTCGTGCGGGCCTTCGCCCTTCGGCACGTGCGGCCGGTGCCGGACGGAGAGAACGCGGAGATCGAGCGGGCGACCGTACGACAGGTGCTGGAACACCAGCTGCACAACGTCCGCGCCTGCGACCGGGTGCTCGACCGCGAACGCACCCTGCCCACCGGCGAGCCCGGAGCGGTCAGGGTCACCGACCCCGCGGACCTCGCGGAGGCGATGGCGTTCCTGGACGAGGAGTACGCCACCGTCCAGCGAGGCATTCACTTGGCGATCAATCGGCGTATCGACCGGTACGTATGGCTGCTTCCGATGGCCCTGGTCATCTACCAGTGGCGCCGTCGCCTGCTCGATGATGCGCGGCAGAACCTCCGGTACGCCGCCGAGGCGGCGGAAACCGTCGCCGGCCCGGTCGATCGCGCCATGGTCTACCGGTCGCTGGCAGGGACCCACTGGCGGCTCGGTGAGTACGACTTGGCTGTGGGCAACCTGCGCAGGGCCGTCCGGCTCAGCGAGGAGGACCGCAGCACGGAAGGCCGGCTGAGTCTGGCCCGTACGCTGCACCGGCTCGGACTCACCCTGCGCAAGCAGGGCGACCGGACGGGAGCGGAGGAAGCGCTCGGCCGCGCACTGGAGTTGTGCCGGGAGGTGTCCGACCGGGTCGGGGAGGCGGCTGTTCTGAACGTCCTCGGCGCGATCGACCTCGACCGGGGCGAGCACGAGCAGGCGCTCCGTCGGTGCGCCGACGCTCTGGGCATGGCGGAGCGCACGACGGAGCGCAGCGGCCTGGCCGATGTGCTGTTCACCCTGGCCAAGGTGCACCTGGCCCGTTCCGAACGGGACGAGGCCATCACCCTGTACCGGCAGGCCTCCGACATCTACCGCGAACAGGAGAACTGGCCCAACGAGGACAAGGTGCGGATGCTCTTCGCTGATGTCCTGGTGTCCGCCGGCGACACCGACGCGGCGGTGCGGGAGCTGGAGAGAGTCACCGTGCTGCGTGAGCTGATGCACGGTGAGGGGGTGCGGGAGGTCCGGGAGCGGCTGGAAGGGCTGAGGTGACCCGCCCGGTCGGCGGCCGTCGGCTCACCGTCAAAGCCGGGGCGGATGCGTGCGGTAGTACTCGGTCGGGTCCGGGCGCAGGGGCTTCGATGGCCGTTGCGAGCCGAGCTGAGGTAGGTAGCAGCGGAGCCGATCGAACACTTCACGGACATCCGCGGGGCGCTCCGCCGCCTTCCACCGGACCATCCACAGCGCCAGGGAGGCGAACTCCGGGGGTAGTTTGGCGAGCCGGTCGGCCGGCAGCACCGGGGCGCCCTCTTCCGCCCGCTCGTCCTGTCCGCCGTAGGGCAGGCGCATCACGGTCATCTCCAGCAGGATGCAGCCGAGTGCGAAGATGTCCGCTTGCCGCGTCAGACCTGACTGGCACGCGTCGGACTGCTCGGGGGAGGCCCAGCCGCGCGTGCCGCGTGCGTATTCCGTTTTCTGATCCGCCACGACCGCGTGGCCCATGTCAATGAGCCGGAGACGGCCGTCCGGCTGCACGATGACGTTCTCGGGCTTGAGATCGCAGTGCACCAGATTCCGGTCGTGGACTTCTGCCAGAATTTCGCACAGTTGGCCGATGACGGCCGCAACGGTCCCAGGATCCTTAACGGGCAGGGCCGCCGACAGGACCTTCTGCAGTTGGTGCCCTTCGACAAATTCCATGACCAGGCACCGGCGTCGCCGGTGTGTCCCCGTGGCGATGACTTCGGGAATCGCCTGGATTCCCGTCAGCATCATCATGCGTGACCCCTCTTTGAGGAGTTCATCGCCGGCCCAGTGGAAATCGCTCTCGGGCCCGAGGTCCCGGGCCTTCTGAAGCTTCAACGCCACCTTCTGCCCGCTGTTGCGGTCACGCCCGAGGAAAAGGTCGCCTTGGCCGCCGTCGCCGACCATGTCCAGCACTTCGTAGCGCCCCTCCACATCACCGACCTCCTCGATCTCCCTCACGGCCATCCACCTTTCCTTCGTACGGAAATGGAGCATGAAATGTCACAGCCATGGCTGCCCCCCGACGGGGTGACCCGCACGTCCGACGTCATCACGGTATCCGCCGGAATGTTCAAGGGGGGAGAGTTCCGATGCCCCGCCGCCGACGCTCTCAAGACCCGCGGTTACCACACCACCGACCCCGTACCGCGCCGCCGTGAGCGGTTAGAGCACTTCGCTCTGGGCCCCTTCATGGCTGCCTGTGACATCCGTTCGGGGCCTGCCGGCAGCCCGCCCCGGACACGTACCGGGCCCCTGCACGACGGTCTGCGGACCTGGTCGGAGCACGGCGTGACGATGTACGAGGCAGCCTTCCCCCTCGACCCGGAACGCCCCCTGCACGAGGTGCCCGAGCCGTGGACGTACCGCTACCGGCCGTCCGGTCCCGACCCGCGCGACGCCCAGGAGTACCGCCTCACCGTGTGGGGCCGCTGCCTGGCCTCCCCCGACGGTGCCTACCGCGAGCTTCGTCTGCCCGTGCACCGCCTGCGCGACCTGCCGCCCGACGGGTTCACCGCGGCCGTCGCCCTGGTGCTGGCCGAGGGCGCCCCCGGACCACCGCCGGAGCACGTACGGATCGTGGAGTTCGCGCTCTTCGACGGCCGTACGCGGGAACTCTTCGCGGGAAGCCGGGAAGAGGCGCGCGCCCGGTACCGCGAACACGGCCCCGCTGCCCTGGCCGGCGTACTGGACGGACGGGAATACCGCCCGGGGTCCGCCTGCGGCGGATGCCCCTACCTGTCGGTGTGCCCGGCCCTGCGCACAGCGCCCGGACTGCTGGGCATCGAGGCGCACGACCGGCCCCGCCGTACCTGGTCGGTCACCAACGGGCGGTCCTACCGAGCCTGCCCGGCGCGTGACCACATGCGCCGGCTGCACCTGCCCACGGCGGATTCCGTCGAACGCGAGGTGACGGCCGAGCGCGGCCGGGCCCTGCACGCCTACCTCGCCGAACGGCACGCCCACGGATCGCCTCGGCCCTGCACGGTCGAGGTCCCCGAGGAGTGGGTCCCGCAAGGATTCGACCTGCCCTCAGACGAACGCGCACTCGGCGCCCTGCTGTTGCGGCGGCACGCCGCGGTCTGCCCGCTGCGGTACGTCGGGGACGGCACGGATGTGCGGACCGAGCCCCGGGTGGTGCGGCACGACACCACCGCCGACGTGGTGGTCCTGGCCGCGCCCGACCTGCTCTACCGGGATGCCGGGTCATGGGTGTGGCGCGAGACTAAGACCTCCGTCACCGACCGGCGGTCCGACCGCCCCCTGCTGGAGCGTTATCCGCAGTTGGCCCTGGCCGTCGTGCTGATCGCCCGCGGTGACCTGGGCGGTGATCCGTTCCGCGCCCGGGTCGAGCTGGAGGTGCTGCGCCCCGGCGGCGCCGACCTGGAGATCATCGATCCCTTCGCCCCGGCCAATCGGGTCACCGCCGAGAAGGTACTGCGGGCAATGGTGGCCGACTGGCACGGTGACGACCAGTACGCGGCCCGGCCCGGACGCTCCTGCGAGCGGTGCGAAGTGGCCCGCTGGTGCACGGCGTCGTCCGTCAGCAAGGCCGCGGCATGAGGGCGGGGTCGGCCGGCCGGGCCGATCGGCCGGACGCCGGCGAGGCGCCCGATGGCGTGGGCAGCGACCTCTTCGGTGAACTCGCCCGCATGGTGGCGGCTCTCTCCGAGGTCCAAGGGCTCCGCTCCTTCACCCTGCCCTACCCCGGCCTCGCCCAGCGGGCGCTGGATCACACGGTGATGCGCTGCCTCGAAGCGGGGGAGTCGCCGCCGAGGAGTCTTCCGGAGCTGTGGGAGTGGTGCCGGGCCAGGCCGTCCGACGACTCACTCTTCGCGGTCCCCTCCTCCTTGGTCTCGCCGGGCACCACGCTGGTGCACCGGGTCGGCCGGATGCCGACCCGGTCGTGTCTCGAGGTGGCCTCGCACGGACCGGACGGAGGCGTGGCGGCACACGCCCGCGCGCTCCTCGGGGACCTGCACGCGCGGAGTGGAACGGAGGAGCGCTACCGGCAGTGCCGGGCGTTCCTGGCGCGTCACCCGGTCGTCCACCAGCAGGACCGCTTCGCGCCGGGTTGGAACAGGGCGGTCTGGAGCCGGGTCAAGAGCCTCTACGGTCCGTTGCCCGAGTTCTTGCTCGTCGACGGAGACTTCCTGTACTGCCCCTCGTGCAGGCTCCCCGCGCTGCCCCGGGACAGTGCCGTGCCCGTACCCGGACCGTCCGGCACCGGCACGGAAGTCTGGTGCGAGGGGGAGGACTGCCCGCGCGATGCCCCTCCGCGGCTCATCCGTGAGCCGGACCAGGCGTGGATCCTGCAGCGCTCGCTGCGGTGGTACCTCGTACTGCCGCACCGCACCGACGAAGCCGCCCGGGAGGCACTGGAGCGCGCCGAAGTCGCGTACGAGACCCTGCCCGGTCTTCTGCCCGCCTACCGGCTCAGGGACACCGGCCCCCGCATCGTGGACATCCAGGTGTACGACCGCCTGCAGCCGGCGCTCCTCGCAGCCCATCTCACCGACAACACACTCCTCGCGGACCGCACCCTCGTCGTGGTCCCCGACGCGCTCGCCGGACGGGACGGCTACCGGCAGGCCTTCACCGACGCCCTTCCTGCGCTCCTGCGGGACCGGCTGCTGCTCACCACCCCCATGGACCTCGTGCCCGACCTGGGACAGACCCGGCGAGAAGAGAAGGACGATGCGTAGCCTCACCCCGCCCTTGACCGACGTGTTCAACGCGCTCAAAGCATTTCTGGGGTCCTCCGTGCCACAGCCCGCGCTGGAAGCCCTCTGCCAGGTCGAACTCGGCCTGTACCTCCAGCAGAAGATGATGCCGGGCAGCCCCGCGGGCAGCGCCTGGGTGCTGTTCAGCGGGTACGGATTCGCCGAGGCGCACCGGGCACCGCTGCCATCCGACGCGGCGAAGACCCTGCGTACCGCCCGGTACTCGCTGTGGACGCTGCGCCGGAGCCGTACCTGGCTCGATGCGCTGGACACCTACCAGAGGTTCGACCCCAGGGTGCGCGCCTACGACGTACCGGACGCCGAGACACCCGCTGCCCGCCGCGACCTCTCCGTCGCCGGCGACCGCTTCTCCGTCTACGAACAACTGCTGTGTGCCGCACCGCCGCTGGCGGGCAAGCGGCTGCCGGTCGCGGGTCAGGGCCCGCACGCCTTCCCCGTCAGTCGCACCATGGCCGTCGTCGATCTGCCGCCGGTCCCCCGCGCCCCCCTCGTCGCCCACGACATGGACCTGGAACCGGCCGGCGGCGGCGAGCCCCTTGTCTTCACCAGGGAGGGGCTGGAGCGCACGGCGGCGGAAATGGACGCACAGCACACCCGCTTCGGCGAGGGACGGGCGCCACGGTGGCTGGAGCGGTTACGGTCGTTCGACCTGTCCACCAAGGAGAACGGAACCTTCCACAAGACGAGGAAGGACGAGGACTTCACCTTCACGGTCGACGGCATCCAGCACCTGCTCGGCATCGTCGGCGCCGGCAAGAGCACACTGCGCGACATCATCGCCGTCCATCTCGCCAAGCTGGGCAAGCGCACCACCGTCGTCGTCACCGATGTCGCGGAGGTGCTGAAGCTCGTCCGGCTCTACGACCTCTATACCGACGGCGCCGCCGCACCCGTGCTCGGCTCCTCCGGCCGCGAGCGGCACGCCCAGCGGCTGCACCGTCGGCTGGCGGGCCGGGGCGAGCACCGACTGCTCGCCCACGACGACCCCGCCTTCGCCTACCTCGGCACGTCCTGCCTGCTCAACGTCAGACGGCAGGGCGCCACATCGACGACCGAACCACTCGCCTACGGCGAGGCACCCTGCTCCCGGCTCCGACCCCCGTCGGCCCTGCGCCGTGCCCCGAGCGACGGACGACACTCCGCGTGGCAGAAGAGGGCGATGAGCTGCCCGTACTGGTCCGCCTGCCCCCGCCACCACGGAGCCCGCACGCTGGTCGACGCCTCGATCTGGGTGGCCACCCCGGTCGGGCTGATCGACGCCTCGCCGCCCCGCCCTCAGAACGGCGAGCGCATCCGCTTCCTCGAACTCGCCTGCCGCCGTAGTGACCTCGTGATCATCGACGAGGTCGACCGTGTCCAGATGCAGCTCGACCGGACTTTCGCACCCGCCGTGGTCCTCGCCAGCGACGAGGACAAGGGCCTCATCGACCAGCTGAGCCGGCACAAGATCCGGGAACTCGCGGCCGGCGGACGCACCCAGCTCTCCGAACGGGACGTCGAGACCTTCGCCGCCGCCCTCAACACCGCAGGCGCGGCCACCGACCGGCTGTACGCGATGCTCGTCGCCGGGTACGAGCTGCGCAAGTGGGTGCGGACGGGCTACTTCAGCGCCTGGACGCTCCAGCTGGGGCTCCTCGACGAACGCTACGAACTCCCCGACGACAGCGGTCGGGACCACCCTCATCACGCCCCCCGCGAGGCTCTCGGGAAACTGCTCGACGCGTTCCGGGACAACCCGTTCGGTGACCGTCACCGTAGGACGGAGGAGGACTTCAGCCGGCTGACCGCCCTTCTCAACGAGCTGCTTCACACCGGCAACCCGGAGAACACCCGGCGCCGCCTCACCGAGGTCATGGATGACGTCTTCGCCATCGACCCGAAGTACATGGCTGCCCGGCAGCGGAAGTACCAAGAGGCGTACGACGAGTGGCGGCGCGAGGAGGAGGAACAGGAGAAGAAGCGCGGACGCCGCAGGAAGCCCAAGCCTCCGCCCCAGACTCCCGAGGAATGGCGGAAGCAACTCGCGGAGCGCTTCGAGTTCACACTGTTGCTCAGCGCCCTGGAACCACGGCTCGCCATGATCAACGCCATGTGGCCCCGCGTCGAGGGCGCCCTCAGCCTGGGCTTCAACACGATGTACCGCCGGCCGCTCGACTACGGCCCGATGGTGCCCGAGGCCCCGATGGGCAATGTGCTCGGCTTCCAGTTCCGGGTCCCGGGTGAGGACAAGGGCGGAGTCCGCAGTGGCGAACTGACCTTCTTCCGGTGCAGCGGCGTCGGACGTGAGCTGCTGCGCGCCATCCCCGATCTCACCTCCGTCGACGGCAGGCCTGGTGCCCACTTGCTGCTCATGTCGGGCAGCAGCTGGGCGGGTGCGTCCAGCCGCTACCAGGTCTGCGTCCCGGTCGGTGTGGTCATCGAACCGCCGGCCGAGGTGACCGAACGCATCGCCAACGAGAGCTCCATGCGTTTCGAGTTCATCGACGACGGCGACGAGAAACTGCGCATGTCGGGAACCCATCCGGACGACCGCCCGGAGAAGCTGCGCCGCATCGCGTGCCATCTAGGTGAGGGCGGAGACGAGTACGAGGTCACTGAAGGTGGTCCGCTCCAGCAGGAGTTGCTCTCTCTTCCTCCAGGGCGCGACCAGATCCTTCTGCTGGTCGGCAGCTATGCCGAGGCACGTGTGGTGGCCGACACACTGCACAACCTCAACGTCCGCTGGCGCAACAAGGTGCTGTGCCTGGTGTCGGACGACGAGGAGATCACCGCGGAGGACGAGGCGCCGTCCGCCTACCACGCCCGATCACTGCGCCGGGGCGACGTCGAGCACCTGAAGGACCTCGAGGCGGACATCCTGGTGGCGCCCCTGCTCGCGCTGGAACGCGGCCACAACATCCTCAACGAGGACGACGAGGCGGCCATCGGCACGGTCTATTTCCTGGCACGGCCCCATCCGCACCCAGAGGACCTCCACTTGGCCGTCAATGCCGTCAACGACTGGGTCGTCCGCGCCGTCACCGGCGGTGACTTCGCCACCCTGGTACAGGGAAAACTCACCGTCGAGGAAGGAGCGGAGGAGTTCCGCCGCCTCGCCCGTTCGTACTGGTACCAGGTACTCGCCCGTTCGATGGCGTGGAGCCGTCTCGACGACGACGTACGGGAGCAGGTCACCTGGGACATGCTGGTCCTGTTGTGGCAGGTGATCGGGCGACTGGTACGCGGTGGCGTACCGGCCCGGGTGGTCTTCGTCGATGCCGCCTTCGCCCCCAACCGCGGCGCCGTACCGGCGCGGCCCGACACCCCCGAATCCAGTCTGCTGCACAGCGTCCTTGCCGTCCTGGACCCGTACTTCGACGGCGGCACGACGACCGCGGAGGAGCAGTTCATCGTCCGCGCCCTGTACGCGCCACTGCGCAGCATGCTCACCCGCCTGCTCGCCGCCGTACCCGCCCGCCCGTAAGCGCCGAACCCCTGTCCCAGGAGGTAATTCCGTGTACCACCACATTCGCGTCGCGGCCTACGAACCCGACCCGCTCCACGGACCCTGGCGGGAGGAGATGAAAGTGCTGCGGCTCGGCGAGGACCTGCACGCCGAGCTCACCGGGATGCATGCCGAGGCGGACAAGAACTCCGTCCACCCCCACCGGCTCCCCGTGCGCAGGCTCAACTCCCTGCTGCAGGCGATGGCGCCAGGCGTCATCGCGACCGGCCGCAACGCCGGGACGGATGGCCGTCTGCCGTGGCTCTATGCGCGGGAAGCCGTCCCGCCGGACGTTCTGGCTCCGGTGGTAGGAGCTTGGGCGGCGGGCATGCACCGGGAGGACGACGACTCGGAGGGCGCCGATCTCGAGGAGAGGCTCCGCTCCGGTGACCCGGCCGAGACGGTACGTCTGCCTCACTGGGAGACGGAACCGGTCGACCTCGCCGAGAGCGTGCTCTCGGCGGGCGGAACCGCCGAACCCGCAGTGCGGCTCTACAGCCTGCTGCCCGAGTGGATCGCCTTCCGGCTGGCCGCCCGGACGTTCCGCACGGGCGGCACCACACTCCACTTCCGCGTCGAGAGCTCGGGTGACGGCGCGCGGCTTGTCTCCTGGCCGCCTCAGCGATACGAGCGCCGCCGGCAGACCTGGTACTACTCGGCCTGCCTCACCATCACCGTCCACACCGTGCCGTTCGCCCCGCGGTTCCGCGTCCATGTGTCCACCCAGGTACGCCGGTGGGCCACCCGACTGGACGTACGCCCCCACCAGCTCGGCGGTACGACCGTCCTGCTCGACGCTCCACTGCCGTGGCCGGAAGGGCCGGACCGGGGCCACCGGCTGATGGTGAACACGCTGGGCTACGACCGGCGGTCGAAGGAACTGGCCTGGCGCCGGCACAGCCCCGCACCGCTCGTGCCCGAGCTGGACATCGTGCGCAACTATCCCCGGCCCGAAGCGCTCTTCTCCGACCCCGAACGCTGGATCAACGGTTCCGGGGACGTGGCCGCCGGCATCGTCTACCACCCGTCGATCGGCCCGCACGAGGTCGGACCCGGGCTGATGCCACGGGAGCGGGCGGATCTGGACGCCTGGGTCGAGGAAGGGCTGCGCCCCCTGTTGACCCGGGTCCCCGACCTCACGCGCGTCTCCCGGAGCAACACACCCTCCCTGCTGCCCCGTTCCGGCGCCGGACGCGTCCCGGGTGTCCGCGACGCCCAGCTGGCTCTGCAACGGCGGGCGGCGCTGACACGCGCACTGAACGGCCGCCCCCTGGAGATCGACGTCTTCTGGCAGTCCCCGGAAACCCGTGCGGCGCTGCTCGCTGAGCTGCCCAAGCTCATTGGTCTTTCCGCCGGGCAGCAAGTGCTGTCGGCCGACGGGGAGACCTGGCAGTGGCAGTGCGAGGGGGTCGACATCCGCGTCCGGGCCCGGCCCGCAGGACCCTTGGCCGACGCCCTGCCGACGACCCGAGCTCGCGGGCGCCTCCGGGCCGTCCGGCTGGCCGAGGCCATCGAAGGGCGCTGCGGGCTCGTGGCGGACCAGGCGGACCCGCTCCTCGGCGGGGCCGGAGTCGTGATCACGGAGATCGCCGGCAAGGAGCGCTTCGCCGCCGTCCCGGACTCCGACCCCAAGCACGCGCTGCGCATCGCCTGGGCACGGCAGGGACGGCTGACCCAGTTCGTGAACTCGCCCGACGACACCGACAGCGCTCTGGAACACCGGGCCAGGTGGACCTGGCTGGACGCCTTCCGGCAGCTGGGCGCCATCAGCCCGCCCGCCCATCGGGTGGGAGCCGGCATTCCGGGCGACCTCCAGTACGCGGCGCTCTGGCTCGTACGCCACACCAGGAAGGGGCCCACGCGATGCCCCGTCCACCGGCTGGTGGCGGTGCGGGTGCGCCCCGGGGACGGACCGGGCGTCATCGAGGGGTGGGACGCAGAACGAGCCGAATGGGTGCCGTATCCGAAGCTGTTGCTGCTGCTCTCCCAGGCGCGGGAACCGGCGGCGAGCGGCGGGAAGGAGGCCGGCACGGGGAAGATCGTCGATGACTCGGCAGCCCCGGGAGGATCCCGGCCCGCTGCCCGCCCGGGCGTGGAGCAGGACAGGCAGCGGGAGACCGAGCGGCAGATCCGGGCACTGCTCTTCCAGCTCCGCGACCGCCCGACGCTGCTGCTGGCGGACGCCGGCAATCTGCGCCAGTGCTGGCCTGGCCTGCGCAACGGTGCACTGGACCGCGACACGCTCGGCTTCGGGGCCGAACCCGCCCAGCGGCACACGCTCTACGGCCACGACCTGCGGGTGCTGCTCGTACGGGACGCCAACGCCCGGGGTGAAGTGGCGGAGTGGTACGCCCACGACACCGAGGACGGGGTCGGCTTCGCCGAGGGGGTGTGGGGGACGGCGGATACGGAGGGCCGTGTCTTCGCGAGTACGGCCTCGAAGCCGCACACGGTGGCGAAACTGCCGAAGGGGCTCATGAAGCTGGTGCCCACGGCACAGGGCCGGACAGCGCCCGGGAAGACCGCGTGGAACCCTGGGCAACTGGAGATCACCGTGCTCGGCTGTCTGTCGGAGAAGGCGCTGACGGACTCGGGGCGTGCGGGTGACCCGCCCGACCGGCCGGCGGAGTGGGCGACGCTCGCGCACCAGCTGCGTTACCACGACGACTACCCACCGCTCGCCCGGCCTCTCCCGCTGCACTGGGCGCGTCTCGCCGGTGAGTACGTGCTTCCGGTGGCCGGAACGAAGTAAGCGGGGAGTACGTCATCCGCTTCCTGAACGAGGTGCCGCCTGCATGGGGCGTCCCAAACGATCGACGCTGATAAGGATCAATGCTTCCCTCGTGTGAGCGCCGAAGCCTGAACCTGACCACGGGGACGGCGTCTGGTGCACTCCTTGCTGGGATCACTGGGCGTCCGCCGTGACGCTCGTTTGACGCTCTTCGCGCCTGGTGCCCCCAAGACGGAGAGGAGAGACGGACCTGACATGCGGTTTTCTCTGAGTTCACCCGGGTGACATGCTTCCGATGACGCATCATGTGGAGTGCGTGGCGATCCTGGAGCCTGCGGGCAAGGGTGCTTGACCTGCGGTTTTTGTTGCTCTGGTGGGTTGCTCGACCTGTCTCCCTCCGTGCAGCGGTTCAAGCGAGCGGATCGATCTTTGAGACCTCTCTGACCTGCCGGCTCGTGAGGGATGCGCTCCATGGGGGCGACGCCTTCAGATGTCTCTTCGGAGATTCTTGACGCTCGAGTGACGCTTGAATGGAGTCTCTGCTGCGCCTCCGCGGTAGCGGTGCAAGCGGCCGCCTGGTCCCGCGCTCCGCGGAGCTGAGAGCGGGATCCGACCGCGCCAGGCTATCCGCGAGGCCCAGAACCGGGCCGAGTTGAAGGTCGACGACGTCCTGGCCGAGCTCATGGACAGCGATGCGGAGATCCTGGACCACCTGAAGTGACCGACGTGCGCCACATCCAGATCGACGAGATCCTGGCCATCGCCCGCACGGTCAACGGTACCGAGCACAGCGTGCGTGACATGGGCCTTCTGGTGTCGGCGATCGAGCGGCCCCGGACCAACGTGTGCGGAGCCGAGTTGTGTCCCACGCCGCACGAGAAGGCGGCGGCATTGCTGCGCTCCGTCGCCCGCAATCACGCCCTGATCGACGGCAACAGGCCCACCGCCTGGCTCGCCATGCGTGTCTTCCTGCGGTTCAACGGTGTCAGCGCCAGTACCGTCCTGCCGCCCGTCTCGGTTGCCGGCCCGTTCGTCGAGGAAGTCGCGCAGGACAACATCGATGTACCGGCCATTGCCGAGGTCTACGATGCCTCGCCGTGTAGGACACGGCCTCCAGAGGTCATCGTTGGCGAGTCGATGGTGCCTGCGGTGGCACACAAGGAGGGCGGTGGAGCCCTCGACGCCTCACCGCCGACCGTGCGTGAACTCGTGAGCGAAACCGCACATACGAGACGCTTGACGATGCGACGCCGCCAGGACCGGGTGGAGGTGCCAGGTGTGCTGTCGGGAGGTTGGTGACGGGATCACCACGACAGGCGTCCAGTGCCTTGCCGTTGTCGCGATCGACCAGGACGCCCCAGGTATCGGTGTCCACCGTCGCCGCCTCGGCGGGCGCCGGCTTCACCGCGGCGAGCATGTCGATGGTCCCGGGTCGCCGCCACCGCGGCAGCGACCCGGGACCGTCAACGATGTCCTCCTGGAGGGGTGGGAGAAGCCGCACCGAAGGCCGTCATCGATGCGCCCGTCCGTTCGTGGCGGGTCCCATCAGGTGCGGGTCCAGCGTTGGTTGCTGCCGTTCGAGCAGGAGTAGAGCTGGATCAGGGTTCCGTTGGCGGTGCCGCCCGCGACGGCGTCGAGGCAGAGGCCGGACTGGACGCCGGTTATGGATCCGTCAGAGTTGAGGCGCCATTTCTGGTTGTCGCCGCCCCAGCAGCTGTAGATCTGGACCTTGGAGCCGTTGCCGGACCCGGCCGCGTCCAGGCACTTGTTGCCGTAGACCCTGAGCTCACCGGCGTCGGTGTACGTCCACTGCTGGTTGGTGCCGCTGTGGCAGTCCCACAGGTGGAGCTGGGTGCCGTCGGTGGTGCTGGTGCCGGGCACGTCCAGACAGCGGCCCGAACCGACGCCCTTGATCTGTCCGGATTCCGCAGGGGGCGTGGTGGAGCCGCCGTTGAGTGCGTTGAGGACGGCGGTGTAGGCGGGCTTCTTGCTGCCGTCACCGTTGAACAGCAGCGGTGTCTGCTCCGAACGCCAGGAGTCGGTGTCGCGCACCCCCCAGACGGTGATGCCGAGGCAGCGCGGGACGGCCAGGCAGTCGTTGGTCACGTTGGCGTAGGTCGAGGCCGGGGCACCCTGGATGTCCAGTTCGGTGATGGCCACGTCGACGCCGAGGGCGGCGAAGTTCTGCAGGGTGGTGCGGAAGTTGCTGTTGTAAGGGCTGCCGCTGTTGAAGTGCGACTGGAAGCCGACGCAGTCGATCGGCACGCCGCGCTGCTTGAAGTCCCGGACCATGGCGTACATGGCCTGGGTCTTGGCCCAGGTCCAGTTCTCGACGTTGTAGTCGTTGTAGCAGAGCTTGGCCGCCGGGTCGGCGGCGCGCGCGGTGCGGAAGGCGACCTCGATCCAGTCGTTGCCGGTGCGTTGCAGGTTGGAGTCCCGCCGGGCGCCCGAACTGCCGTCGGCGAACGCCTCGTTCACGACGTCCCACTGGGCGATCTTGCCCTTGTAGTGGGCCATCACGCCGTTGATGTGGTCGATCATCGCCTGGCGCAGTGCGCTGCCGCTGAGGCTCTGCATCCAGCCGGGCTGCTGGGAGTGCCAGGCCAGAGTGTGGCCGCGTACCTGCTTGCCGTTCTGCACCGCCCAGTTGTAGACGCGATCAGCGGCGGTGAAGTTGAACTGGCCCCGCTGCGGTTCGGTGGCGTCGATCTTCATCTCGTTCTCGGCCGTCACCGAGTCGAACTCACGGCCCGCGATCGTCGTGTACGTCGAGTCGCCCAGCTTGCCCGAGGCGATGGCGGTGCCGAAGTAGCGACCGCTCTGCGCCGCCGCTGCGCCGAGCGTGCTCTCTGCGGCGTGTGCGTTCGGCGGCGCGACCAGTGCGGCGACCACACCGAGGACGCCGGCGACCATGGCCAACAGCAGGCCGCGGACCTTTCGGCGGACAACGGATCTGGGAAGGGCATACGAGCCCATGACTGTGCCTCCAAGGTAGACAACACGGAAGGACTGAAGCGCAGGGGGACTTCGTCGTCCGCTCCCATTCGGCAGACGGACGGACGGGGTGGGCCGAAGCCCGGGCGGCACGGAGTCACCGGACAGCGCGGTCATGGAACGGGACGGTCTACGACACCGGTTACTCAGACAGGAATGATTGGGGAATTGACGATGCATCGTCAACACTCCTGCCAAGAAAAGTTTCCGTGACATTTACGAAACTGTCGAGACTCGGCGATGTGGGCTCGGTCTGCCTCGGCGTCCGCGTGAAACGACTGGTGTTCGGCTGCGCTCGGCCGTCTCCCCTTCGGCGCCGAGTGTGGTGCTTGAGCACTTGTCGGTGTGACGTGCGGGGTTTCGTGAGTGAGAACTCGCGAAAGTTTCGGTATCGATGACGACCTCTGCGGAAGGTATTGACGTCGTTCACCGGTTCTCTATCATTCAGCTTGCTCGATACTTCGATCTGCGTTCGATATCACGGACATCTGAAGTCGCTCTCGCTTCGGGTCGCACCGCCCGAACGTGGAGCCGCAAGGAGCCGTGCCGCATGCATGTGTCATGACCTCGCCAATCATTGTCGTCGCCCTCGTCGCCCTCGTCGCCCTCGTCGCCCGGGCGCTCGGTCGTCGAAGCCTCCATCCCTGGTGCCCATGCCGCCCGAGACGCTGGGCACCACCGGTCATTCAGACGGTCGCGAAGGACCGGGAAGCCGCAAGCGGTCTGCCGTGGTGCTCATGGGCCGCCGCACACCGCAGTGCACCGACAGTCCGGACGACCTCTGACGAGGCCGGCCGGAACCGCCCACTCACGGTTGAGGAAGTCCCTATGCACAGAGGAAGTTTCAGCCGCAGGCATCCGTCCGCGGTGCTCGCCGCCGCGGTTGCGGTCCTGGCCGCGTTGGCGGCGATGCTCGTCACCACCCCGGCTCAGGCGGCTTCCACCGGCGCCTTGCGCGGTGTCGGTTCGAACCGGTGCCTGGATGTGCAGGGCGCCGGCCAGACCAACGGAACGTACCTGCAGATCTACGACTGCTGGGGCGGGACCAACCAGCAGTGGACGCTCACGGACAGCGACCAGCTCACCGTGTACGGCGACAAGTGCCTGGACGTTCCGGGCCACGCCACCACGGCCGGTACCAGGGTGCAGATCTGGAGCTGTTCCGGCGGCGCGAACCAGCGGTGGCGGGTGAACGCCGACGGCACGGTCGTCGGCGTGCAGTCCGGACTGTGCCTGGAGGCTACGGGCGCCGGCACGGCCAACGGCACGGCGGTACAGCTCTGGACGTGCAACGGCGGCAGCAACCAGAAGTGGACCGGTCTGACCGGAACGCCGCCGGACGGCACGTGCTCTCTTCCGTCGGCGTACCGGTGGTCCTCGACGGGTGTGCTGGCACAGCCGGCGAACGGGTGGGCCGCGGTCAAGGACTTCACCACCGTGACGCACAACGGCAAGCACCTGGTCTACGCGTCGAACTTCTCGGGATCGTCGTACGGCTCGATGATGTTCAGTCCCTTCACGAACTGGTCGGACATGGCGTCTGCCGGCCAGACCGGGATGAGCCAGGCCGCGGTGGCGCCCACGCTGTTCTACTTCGCGCCCAAGAACATCTGGGTGCTGGCGTACCAGTGGGGTCCGTGGCCCTTCATCTACCGCACGTCGAGCGACCCGACCAACCCCAACGGATGGTCCTCCCCGCAGCCGCTGTTCACCGGGAGCATCTCCGGCTCCGACACCGGCCCGATCGACCAGACCCTGATCGCCGACGGCCAGAACATGTACCTGTTCTTCGCCGGTGACAACGGCAAGATCTACCGGGCGAGCATGCCGATCGGGAACTTCCCGGGCAACTTCGGCTCGTCGTACACGACGGTCATGAGTGACACGAAGGCCAACCTGTTCGAGGGCGTGCAGGTCTACAAGGTCCAGGGCCAGAACCAGTACCTCATGATCGTCGAGGCGATGGGCGCGAACGGGCGCTACTTCCGTTCCTTCACGGCCTCCAGCCTGAGCGGCTCGTGGACCCCGCAGGCCGCCAGTGAGAGCAACCCCTTCGCGGGCAAGGCCAACAGCGGTGCCACCTGGACCAATGACATCAGCCACGGTGACCTGGTCCGCGACAACCCTGACCAGACCATGACCATCGACCCCTGCAACCTGCAGTTCCTCTACCAGGGCAAGGACCCCAACGCGGGCGGCGACTACAACCGGCTGCCGTGGCGGCCGGGTGTCCTCACCCTGCGGCGCTGACCTACCGGTCACGGTGCCCGTGATGTGGCGCGGTCCGCAGGTAAGGCGAGCGGTTCACGGCGTGGGCGATTCCACCTCCTGACCGACGGCACCGAGGAACCCCAGCCGTGCGGCGGCCGGGGTTCCTCTCACCTGCGGTGCCGTTGTCGCGGCCCGGGTACTCCGCCGGCGAGACCTGAAGGACCGCCGCGAGGACGCGTGGCTCGGCACCCAGCAGTGGAGGCTCGTACAAGACGCCCCAAGGCGCCCCCTTTAGTCCATTCGGGTTCGGGCCCTGCCGTCGGGGTGGCAGGGCCCTGCCGTAGGGCTTTCCCGGGCGGGCAGGCCCTAGGAGAATCCACCCGTCGGGCGGGGATGGAAGAGGGTCCTCGGTTACGTGACCGTTCTCAGCAGGTGGATCGTGAGTCGATGCGAACGGCTATGACTCTTTCCCCAGAGCCGAAGCTACCGTTCGGCTTCACGCACAACACCTTTCCGTCACTCTGCAATACGTACGCGACGTCGTCGTTGCGAGTGTTCACGACGGCGTAGCCGGTGTTCGGGTACCGCAAGTACTGCCAGGAAGATGTCACCACCTGGAAGCGAGCGACGATTCCGGACTGCACGCTGGGACCGGAGTAGAAGCAAACCTCGGGATAGTTGCAACCGTACGCACTGACGGCGTGCGCCGACGGCGCGGCCACCATCGGAATGGTGACGGCGGCGGCAGTCGCACCGATCACGCCGACGAGCTTCCGCGTCCAAGGCTTCATGTGTGATACCTGCCATTCTGTGAGGGGGACTCGAGGTGCGCCCCGTGGTGTCTCCGACCAGGAGGCGGCGGTGCACTGGGCGATGGCGATGGCGATGGCGATGGCGATGGCGACGCTTCGCTTGGAGGAAGTCCCGCTCGGTGCATCCCGTGGCGGGGTGACGAGTGAGGCTCGTCCGCGGCTCCGGTCAGGTGGTGGATCAGGGCCTGAGGATTCAGCAGAATCAGGAGCCGGCAGAGGGCAGCCCGTAGGGCCTTGAACTCGGGCCCTCCGCTGCCGAACAGCAGGTAGCGGTTCCGACTCGTGGTGTCGTAGGCGGGCCGTCGGGCCGTCGCTGTTCGAAGCCGTTGGTGGTCGAAACGGCATCGACGCTGTCGCACTCGCTCCCTTCTCCGGTCTCGCTCATGAAGCCTAGGGGCGTCGTCGGCCTCGAACTTTGTCATTCGTGCCAGAAGCTTTGTCAGTGGTGCACGGCTTCGGGCGCCGCGAGTCGACCACCACTTCGTCCGTTCCGCGCGGGACGTGCCCCTCGGGCGTCTCCCGTTCGGCCGGCCCATCCGCCGGTGTCCCTCCGAAGAGCTCGACGAAGTCGCGGCACGGACTCCGGCGGCAGCTTGGTCCGCCTCTCCCGGTCATGCCGACCGCGCACTGACGCGCGGTTCTACCGGACCGCGGCGGTGTCACCTCTGACGCGACCTTGGGATGGCGGTCGGTTCATATGTTGAGCGTTCAGTCACCCGGGTGAAGTTTGGTAAGGCTTACCTCATAGACTGCCGAGGTCTCTGAGGCGCGCCCGCCGCGGCCAGGGCACGCCGTCCCCCCTCGTACGACAGGACCCACATGCGCACGCCCCGCTCCCGTGCTCCCCTCACGGTGCTCGCCCTCGCTCCGCTGCTGGCCGGCTGTTTCGTGTCGGGGGAGGGCGGTGCCGACGCCGGGGCGAACGACGGATCCGGCGGTCGGCTGAGGGTGGCCCTCGCGGTGCCGCCGGTGCGAGCCCTGTCGCCGTACAGCAACGACGCCACCGTGCTGAGCAAGCTCTCCGTGGCCGAAGGGCTCACCGCGCTCGACGAGGACGGCTCCGCAGCGCCCGCGCTGGCGAAGTCCTGGAAGCGGCGGAGCGACACCACCTGGACGTTCGAGCTGCGCAAGGCCGACTTCCAGGACGGCACCGCGGTGACCGCCGAGTCCGTCGTCAACGCGCTCGACCACGCGGCCGCCGCCGAGCCCAAGCCCCGTGTGCTCAGCGACGTGACCCTCACCGCGAAGGCCGATGACGCCGACACCGTCACGCTCACGACGAAGACCGCCGACCCCGTCCTCCCGCTGCGCCTCGCCAGTCCCGCGCTGGGCATCCTCGCCCCCAAGGCGTACGCGAAGGACGGCGTCGTCGACCCCGTCAACAACGGCACCGGCCCCTTCGAGATCACCAAGCTCACCGGGAAGACCGAGGCCACCCTCGACCGCTACGACGGCTACTGGGGCGGCAAGGCCAAGTCGTCCGGCATCGACGTCACCTGGATCGCCGACGGCACCGCCCGCGCCAACGCCCTGCGAGGAGGCGACGTCGACATCGCCGAGTGGATCCCCACCGCGCAGGCGAAACTGCTGGACGAGGGCACTCGTCACGAAGTGCCCTCCGTGCGGACCGACAGCCTGATCCTCAACACACGAAGCGGCGTCTTCACCGACGCGTCCCTCCGTGCGGCCGCCCGTGCGGCCGTGGACGGCTCCGCCCTCGTCGACTCGGTCTTCGGCGGGTACGCCGACCCCGCACAGGGACTGTTCGGGCCCGCGATCCCCTGGGCGGCCGGCCACCGGGTCGAGGTGTCCGGCCGCGCCGAGGCTGCGACCGCCGCCCAGATCAAGTCGAGGACGAGGGGCCGCACGCTGCGCCTGGCCACCTACACCAACCGGGCCGAGCTGCCCGAGGCCGCCACCGTGCTCCAGCAGCAGCTGGAGAAGGCCGGGTTCACCGTCAAGCAGGACGTGCGCGAGTACACGCGGATGGAGGCCGACCTCCTCGCGGGCAAGTACGACGCGCTCGTCTTCTCCCGGGTGACGCTCCTCGACACCGGGGACGCGGTCGCCTACCTCGCCAGCGACTTCACCAGCGACGGCGTCTACAACATCGCGGGCCTGAAGGACGCCCGGGTCGACCAGGCCATCGAGGCCGCCGCCGAGGAAGGCGACAGCGCGCGTCGGCAGCAGAAGGCCATGCGGGCCGAGGCGGAGATCCTGCGTACCGACGCCGTCGTGCCGCTGGTCCACGAGAAGGTCGTACAGGGCGTCAGCCCCGAGGTCACGGGCGTGCTGCTCGACCCCCGCGAGCGCGCGCTGATCGATGTCGACACGCGCCTGAAGTAGTCGATGACTGTGACTTCGGCCGGTGCCGACACCCGAACTTCGGCCGGTGCCGACGCCCGCCCGTCCCGGTGGCCCGCCGGCCTTTGCCGCCTCCTCGCGGGTGCCGCGCTGCTGACGGCCGTCGCCCTGCTGCCCTGGCTGTCAGGTACCGACCCCGCGCTGACGGTCCTCCGGGCCCGCCAGGCCGACCAGGACCCGACGCCTGCCCAACTGGCCGCCGTGCGGGAGCAACTGGGCCTGGACGAAGGGCCGTTCAGCCACCTCGTGCACTGGCTCGGCGGGCTGCCGCTCGGTGACGCGGGCACCTCCTGGGTGTCGGGCGAGCCGGTGCTGCCCCAGGTGACGTCCGCCTTCGCGGTCTCCCTCACCCTGATGTTCGGCGCGTTCGCGGTCACCGTCGCGGTGGCCGCGCTGGTCAGCGCCCGCACCCTGTACCTCGGCTCGCGACGGCGGCTGTACCGGGCGGGCGCGGGCACCGGGGCCGCCGTCCTCGCCGCACTGCCCAAGTTCCTGCTCGCCTCGCTGCTCGCCACCGTCTGCGGCGTCTGGCTGGGCTGGTTCCCCTCCAGTGGCTGGGAGGGACCGCAGTCGATGGTGCTGCCCTCGCTCGCCCTCGGCGTACCGTCCGGAGCGATGATCGGCGGCCTGCTCGACCAGGCCCTGCCCGCCGCCTTCGACGAGCCGTGGGCACGGACCTGGCGCGCCTTCGGCTTCCCGTCCGGCCTTGTCGTCCGCAACGCGTTGCGCCGCGCGCTGGCCGGTGTCCTTCCACAACTCCTGCCGACCGTCGTCGCCCTGGTCGGCGGCGCGGTCGCGGTGGAGAAGATCTTCAACATCCCGGGTCTCGGCCGGCTCGCCCTGGACGCCGCCGTGGCCCAGGACCTCCCGCCGCTGCAGACCGCGACGTTGTTCCTCGTCCTGCTCGGTGTTGTTGCCGGCCTCCTCATCCAGGTTCTGCGCCGTGCCCTGCTCGGCCCGGCCCTGCGTGACGGCGCGCTGGCCGCCCCGCCCCGGTCGGCTCCCGCGCCACGGCACTCCACGCGCTGGGCCGCCGGCCTCTGCGGCGTCGCCCTGCTCGTCCTCGTCGTGACCGGTCTGCTGCGCGATCCCCTGCACGTGGACACGGCCGCCCGGCTGCTGCCGCCGTCCGCCGAGCACCCGCTCGGCACCGACCCCCTCGGCCGGGACCTGCTCGCCCGGCTGGGTCACGGGGCGCTGCGCACGGCCGGCGTGGCCCTCGCGGTGACCGCGGTCAGTGCCGTCGTCGGGCTGCTGCTCGGTATGACGGCTCGGGTGAGCGCGGGCCTGACCGAGGTGGCGTCCACACTGCCGGCCGTCCTCGCGGGACTGCTGACGACCGCGGTGACCGGCCCGTCCGTGTGGGGTGCCGCGTGCGCGGTGTGCCTGGTGGGCTGGACGCCGTACGCCGCCCAGGCCGCCGCGCTACTCGAAGAGGAACGGGCCAGCGGTCACATGCTCGCGTCGATCTCGTTCGGCGCCGGCCCGCTGTACATCCTGCGCAACCACCTGCTGCCCGCGGCCTTGCCCGCGCTCGTGCGCAACGCCCTGCTGCGGCTGCCCACCATGGTCCTGGTGCTGGCCTCCCTCGGCTTCCTGGGGCTGGGTGAGCAGCCGCCCACTCCGGAGTGGGGGCGGCTGCTGTCGGAGAACCAGCCCTATGCCGAACTGGCCCCCTGGACCGTCCTCGGCCCGGCCTGCGCACTGGTCCTGCTCTCCGTCCTCGCCGTGTCCGCCACGGCGTCGGGACCGGGCGGTACCCGACGGGTCCGGCACGGCCTCGTCCCGAAAACTCGCCGCCCCCGGCGTTTCACGGTGGGCCTTGGCGGCCCGCGAAGCGGTGACGCTCGTCCGACGCTCTGATCGCTCGGCGGCTCTTCCCGGAGGGGCCGCGCGGACCGGGCCGTCGGCACGGGGGCAGGACTCCGGCTCGGGGTCCGAGCGGCTCCCAGCCAAGCCGGCGTTCTCGGAGCCGGACCGAGCCACGCCGCACGAGGAAACCGCGGCACTGCCGCACTCCGTTGCCCGAAACGAGGCACTGATCGACGGCGACGAGCACTCCGCCTGACTCGCCCTGCGCGTTGTGCTGCGGTTCAACGGCGTCAGCGCCGGTATCCCCGCGCCGCCCGTTTCTGGTGCCGGCCCGCTCGGCTCGCCTGCGCTCAGGTGCGGGCGGGTGAGTGGTCAGTACTCCAGTTCGGGGCGTAGTGGTCCGCCGACGGCGTGGAGGTGCCTGAGCACCTGGGCGTACGAGTCGAAGAGGCCCGTCTCGTGGTACGCGATGCCGTGCCGGGCGCAGAACGCGCGCACGATCTCCTGGGCACGGCGCAGGCTGGGCCGCGGCATGGACGGGAACAGGTGGTGCTCGATCTGGTAGTTCAGTCCGCCGAGCGCCAGGTCGGTGAACCGGTGGCCACGGATGTTGCGTGACGTCAGCACCTGGCGGCGCAGGAAGTCGACCTTGTCGTCCTTGGCGAACAGGGCCATGCCCTTGTGGTTGGGGGCGAACGAGCACCCCATGTACAGACCGAACAGCCCTTGGTGCACAAGGAGGAAGGCCACGGCCTGAAGGGGGGTCAGGAACCAGAACAGGGCGGTGAGATAGCCGACGATGTGCGTCGTCAACATGCCCGCCTCGGCCAGCCTGGCCGCCCGCCCGGTACGCCTGCCGGTGCCTTCGATCATCGCCCGTACACCCGCGACGTGCAGGGCGAGTCCCTCCAGCAGCAGCATGGGGAAGAAGAGCCAGGCCTGGTGGCGGCCCAGCCAGGCGTGGGCCCCCCGGCGGACGCGGGCCTGGTCCTCGGTGAAGGCGATCGCGCCGTCGGCGATGTCGGGATCGCGGTCGACGTGGTTGGGGTGGGAGTGGTGCCGGGTGTGCTTGTCGATCCACCAGCCGTAGCTGAGACCGACCAGCAGGTCGGCGTGGACGCGGCCGAGCAGGTCGTTGACCCGCTTGGTGCCGGCGATCTGGTGGTGGCCGGCGTCGTGCCCGATGAAGGCGGTCTGGGTGAACATCACCGCGAGGAACGCGGCGGTCCCCAACTGCCACCACGACTGGCCGAGCAGGACGAAGGCGGTCCATCCCGCGGCCAGGAGGAGCAGGTTCGCCCCGACCTTGACGGCGTAGTAGACCGGGCGGCGCCTCAGCAGCCCGCTCTCCTTCACCTCGCGGGAGAGGGCGGCGAAGTCACTGCCGCGGCGGGTGGGCGGGGTCTCGGTCGTTCGGGCGGGGTCCGCCGGGCCGTTCCCCCGGTCGATGGTCTCCGTGGTCACGTTCTACCTCTCGGGGTGCGTGGGCGCCGACGGCGCGGGCAGGGCGCCGGGCGGCGCGAGCACCCCGGGACGGGCCCGCGTGCACGGGCCTGCCCCGGAAGGTGCCGGCTTCGGGACAGGACTCGTCCTGGGGACGGGGCTGGTCCTGGGAACGGGGCCCGTTCTGGGACCGGGCCCGCCCCGGTGACTGCCTGTTCAGGGAAGGCGCGCCTCAGAGCGCACGGACCTGGTCGGCTTGCATGCCCTTGGGGCCCTGGCTGGAGGCGAACTCCACCTTCTGGTTCTCCTCCAGGGAGCGGAAGCCCTCGGTGTCGATGGCCGAGTGGTGGACGAAGACGTCGGTGCCGCCCTCATCGGGGGCGATGAAGCCGAAACCCTTCTCCGCGTTGAACCACTTCACTGTTCCTTGAGCCATGCGCTGTCTCCTCCGAGACGACGAGCCGATCGGAGAGCACACGTCCGCGCGCCTCCGGGTTGCTGGTCGCCAGCCGTCGAAGAAAACCCCAAACGACGGCGCCCGCTGTCGGAACTCCGCGGGCGCTTCCACGTTCGCAAACTTCAAACCACAACCACTCGTCACAACGTTCGGTGTGCCGGATGCGTTCCCGCGCCGGCGGAGAGGGACCCTCGGCGCGGCTGCGGCCCGCTCGCGGCAGGTCGGGGCCGGGCGCGAAAGGGAGTACGGTTGCGTCCACTGGGCGCACCTCGTATGCCGTCATCCGTCGCGGCGTCGCACCCGGAGAACGGCAAATGGCCGACGTACGACGAATCCGGCCGGAAATGAGCCACGCGATGCCTTCTGGCTCGCACAGTCCCGCCGTCTCCCGCGAGCTCTTCCGCGCCCGGCGGTAGCCGGATCTCCCAGCTCCCCAGGCACCTGCGGGCGCCCTTCGGGCACACGTACCCGGCGAGAAGCCCCTCCCCGCCGCGGGAGCAGCCTCCTCAGGCACCGGGGTGATCGCGTTCCCGGGCCCGGGCCGTCCGTTCCCGGCCGGGCGCTCCCGGCGGCCACACGTACGACGACGAACACGTACGACGACGAACACGTACGACGACGAACACGTACGACGACGAACACGTACGACGACAACGAAATAGAAGGACGCGCATGAGTCTGCTGAGTCTCGGAGTGCTCGCCTCCTCCCTCAAGGAGAACGAGTTCCGACTGCCGTTGCATCCCGATCACCTCGACCGGATCGCACCCGACGTACGCGCGAAGGTCTTCCTCGAAGAGGGCTACGGCGAACGGTTCGGCGTCGCCGACGACACGCTGCGTCCGCTGGTGGGCGGGCTGCGCTCCCGCGGGCGGCTCATCGCCGAGTGCGACGTGCTGCTGCTGCCCAAGCCGACGCACGAGGACGTCGCCCAACTGCGTGCGGGCCAGGTGCTGTGGGGCTGGCCGCACTGCGTGCAGGACGAGCGGATGACCCAGCTCGGCATCGACCGGCGGCTCACCCTCATCGCCTGGGAGGCCATGAACCACTGGACCTCCACGGGCGCCTTCAGCGTCCATGTCTTCCACAAGAACAACGAGCTCGCCGGCTACTCCTCGGTGCTGCACGCCCTGCAGCTCGGTGGGCTGACCGGCAGCTACGGCCGCCGGATGCGCGCGGCGGTCATCAGCTTCGGCGCCACGGCACGCGGGGCGGTCACGGGCCTGGGCGCCTTGGGCGTCTCCGACGTCACGGTGCTCACCCAGCGGGCCGCCGCCGCGGTGGCCTCGCCGATGCCCTCGGTGGTGATGGGCCACTTCGCGGAGCGGGCGGGCGATCCGTCCCGCCTGGAGGTGCCCACCGGGTTGGGCCCCGTGCCGCTCGCGGAACATCTGGCCGGGTTCGACATCATCGTCAACTGCGTGCGGCAGGACACCGACGCGCCGCTGACGTTCGTCACCGACGAGGAACTCGCCCTGTTCCGGCCCGGGACCCTCTTCGTCGACGTCTCCTGCGACGAGGGGATGGGCTTCGAGTGGGCCCGGCCGACCACCTTCGAAGACCCGGTGATCGCAGTGGGCCCCGGCTGCCACTACTACGGGGTGGACCACAGCCCGTCGCATCTGTGGAACTCGGCCACCTGGGAGATCAGCGAGGCGCTGCTGCCCTATCTGCGCACGGTCATGAGCGGCCCCGCGTCCTGGGACGGCGATGCCACGGTCAGCAACGCCGTCGAGATCCGCGACGGAGTCGTCCTCAACCCCAAGATCCTCTCCTTCCAGAACCGGCCTGCCGAGTACCCGCACGTCCCGGCTCCGGCTCCGGCTTCGGCTCCGGCTTCGGCTTCGGCTTCGGCTTCGGCTCCGCACTCCTCCGCGCAGCCGGTCTGACCCCCGCGGTGGGGCGGCGTCGCCTCCCGTGACGTAGGCCACCCGTGTGCATTTGGCGTGTGGGGTTTGCCGTCGCGCCGGTGGGAAAGGCGCTCCGTGATCTCCGGGGCCACAATCCGGTGGATAGTACGTGAACGCGCAGGAACAGGAGGTTTCGATGTCCTCGAAGCGACGTCGTAAGAAGAAGGCCCGCCGCAAGAACGGCGCGAACCACGGCAGCCGTCCGCAGAGCTGAGGACGCGTCGACGTATCGGGTGGGTGGCGGTCGCCGCCCACCCGAACGCGTTCCTGGCGGGGCGCCCCGTGCGGCGCGGCGACAGGGCGTGCTTCCCGTCCTTTCGGGAAACCTGAGGCGTCATGGCGAGACTCGGAGAGCAACCGACGGCGGACGCGCCGGACAGCCCGGCACTCAAGCGCGCGCTGACCACCCCGCTGCTGTACTTCTTCATCCTGGGCGACGTGCTCGGCGCCGGCGTCTACGTCCTGGTGGGACAGGTGGCCGGGGACGCCGGGGGAGCGGTGTGGGTGCCGCTGACCGTCGCGCTGCTGCTGGCGATGCTGACCGCCGCCTCCTACGCCGAGCTGGCCACGAAGTATCCGCGGGCGGGAGGGGCCTCCCACTACGCCACCCGAGCCTTCGGACCGTTCGCCGGATTCGTCGCGGGCTTCTGCATGCTCGCCGCCGGCATCGTCTCCGTGGCGGCCCTCGCCCGCGGTTTCGGGGGCGACTACCTGTCGGCCTTCGTGACGCTGCCGGTGGCGCTCGTCGCCGTCCTGTTCCTCGCCCTGCTCGCGCTGGTCAACACGCGGGGCATCAAGGAGTCGACCCGAGCCAACGTCGTCGCCACCGTCGTCGAGGTCGGCGGCCTCCTCGTCATCGTCGTCCTCGGTGTCCGGCTGCTGTTGCGCGGCGACGGCGACGTGGCGCGGCTCGGGCAGCTCGGGACGCCGGAGAAGGGCGCCGCGGCGGCGGTCCTGAGCGGCTCCGTACTGGCCTACTACTCCTTCGTCGGCTTCGAGACGTCCGTGAACGTCGCCGAGGAGACCCGCGACCCCCGGCGCTCCTACCCGCGCGCCCTCTTCGGCGCCCTCGCCACCGCGGGCGCCGTGTACGTGCTGGTGGGGCTCGCCGCGTCCGTGGCGGTGCCGACGGCCCGGCTGGCCGAGTCGAGCGGGCCGCTGCTCGAGGTCGTCGAGGCGGCCGGCGGCGTCCCGCCCCGGCTGTTCAGCGCCATCGCGCTCGTCGCCGTGGCGAACGGCGCGCTGCTCACCGGCATCATGTCCTCCCGCCTGGCCTACGGCATGGCCCGGGACGGGCTGCTGCCCACCGCGCTGACCAAGGTGCTGCCCGGCCGCCGTACACCGTGGGCCGCGATCGCGGTCACGACCCTGCTGTCGATGCTCCTCGCGCTCACCGGCAGCGTCGCCACGCTGGCGTCCACCCTGGTCCTGCTGCTGCTCGTGGTCTTCCTCATGGTCAACACGGCCGTACTCGTGCTGCGCCGCGACCGTGTCGAGGCCGATCACTTCCGTGCCCCGACCGTGCTCCCCGTGCTGGGCGCTCTGTCCTGCGTCGCGCTCGCCACGCAGATCGAGGCCGAGGTGTGGCTGCGCGGTCTGCTGGTCGTGGCCGTGGGGATGGTGCTCGCCGCGCTCGCCGCCGCGCGGCGGGGCCGGGGCCCGGAACCGGCCGGACGCGGGTAGCCGGTCGCGGGGCCGCCGAGGGCGTGGAGCCGCCGGGGGCGTGGAGCCGCCGGGGGAGGGGAAGGGGGCTCCGGTCGTGGTCCGCGGGGCGTGGAGCGGTCGACGTCGGGTGCGTCGCGGGGGTCCTCTTCTCCGTCGTGGTTCCGCGTGGAGCCGTTCCGGTGCCCCGAGCCCGCCGGTCACCGGCCGGGCCGGGGTCTCCGTGCCAGAATGGACGCCCCCGCTGCCCCGCCCGACCGCCCAGAGGTTCCCCCGTGACCAAGCCCGTCGCCCGTGAGCCGCAGCGCCGCAACGCGCGGTCCAACCGGGCGCGCATCCTGGCCACGGCCCGCCGGGAGCTGGGGCGGAACCCGGACACGACCCTCGAGGAACTGGCCCGGGCCGCCGGTGTCGTGCGGAGGACTCTCTTCGGTCACTTCCCCGGGCGCGCGGCGCTGCTGGAGGCCCTCGCCGAGGAAGCTTCCGAGGTGCTGCGGAGTGCGATGGACGCCGGGGCGCAGCGGGTGGGGCCCGCCGAGCCGGCCGAGCGCGCGCTCGCGCACTTCGTGCTGCTGATGTGGCCCGTGGGCGACCGTTACCGGATGCTCCTGGCGCTGGCCCGGCACGACCTGGGCGTGGAGCGGGTGGCCGAGATCCTGGCGCCGGCCCGCGCGGAGGTCACCGCCATCCTGGAGCGGGGGCAGCGGGACGGTGTCTTCCCGGGCCACCTGCCCCCGGCCGTGCTGAGCGCCGGACTGGAGGCCATGACGGTGGCGCTGTTGGAGCAGGTCAACACCGGTGCGCTGGAGGACGACGGCACCCGGGCCGCGGTCGCCCAGCTCATCGCGGCCGGCGTCCCGGAGCAGCGGGCCCGGGCCGTGGTCGAGGACGTGGCACCGGTGGCGCGCGCGGAGGCCGTCCCGGACGAGTGAGGCGCCGGGCCGGACGGATTCCCGTACGGCGGACGCTTCCGGGCCGGACCGTGCGCGCACTCGCGCGCCGGCCCTATCCGGCGCCGCTTGTTCCGCCTGTACCGCCTGTACCACCCACACCGCGCACCGTCCCCGTCGCGGCGTCGCTCCCGACCCCAACGACGATCAGCGCTGCCACGGCCGCGTCCGGGCCGCCGCCGTCCCAGGCCCCGGAACGGGCGCAGCCCAGGAGCGCCAGCAGATGCGCCTCCAGCGCGGCGCCGAGCACGCCGGCCGGAACACCGGTGTGGAAGACGCCCGCTCGCTGACCGCGGGCGATGATGCCGGCGACCGTGCCGCGGGCCGGGGCGAGGATCGCGCTCACCCGGTCGGGGCCGAGGCCCCGGCGGCGGGCGAGGGCGATGAGCGTGCCGTAGCGGTCGCCGACCGGCCACAGGGTGAGGACGAAGCGGGCCAGGGCGGTCACCGGGTCGTCGTCCGGAACCGGCGCGTTCGCGCCCGCCGCCGCATGCCGTACGGCGACCGGCGCGCCCGCGCCCGCCGCCGCATGCCGTACGGCGTCTCCGCCCGTACCCGCCATCGCATGCCGTACCGCCTCCGCGGCCTGCTCGACGAGCCCCTCCGTCAGCGCCTCCCGGCCGGCGAAGTGGCCGTAGAGGGTCCGGCGCGCCACGCCGGCCGCCGCGGCGATCGCGCTGAGGCTGCGGTCGGGGTCGCGGCCCAGTTCACGCTCGGCCGCCCGCAGGATGCGGGCGCGTGTGGTGGTCACCTCGGTACCTCGATCGGAACGGACTCGGATGGGCTTCGGGAGGGACGGTCGGAAGGGACTCCGGATGGGCTTCTGGAGGGGCATCCGGGGCCTTCGGAAGGGCTTCCGAACGGACTCCGGCGGAAGGGCACGTCGAGATATTTGCACGTCCCTGTGCAACAAACTACTCTGCCACTAGTCTGCACACCGATGGGCAATTAACTTTCCCTTGCTTGCCCTAGTTCCCCGGGAGCCCCCATGCCCCTCCTAGCCACCACACCCGTCGACAAGATGACCGGGCCCTACGCGCGGCGCTGGTGGGCGCTCCTCGTGCTGTGTCTGAGCCTGCTGATCGTCGTCATGGCCAACACGTCCCTGATCGTGGCCGCGCCTGCCATGACGGCCGACCTGGGCCTGAGCAGCAGTGACCTGCAGTGGGTCATCGACGGCTACACCGTCCCGTACGCCGCGCTGATGCTGGTGCTCGGCTCGATCGGCGACAAGTACAGCCGCCGCGGCGCGCTGATCACCGGCCTGGTGATCTTCGCGGGCGGGTCGGTGATGGGCAGCCTGGTGGACGAGACGGGGCTGGTCATCGCGGCTCGGGCGATCATGGGCGTGGGCGCCGCCGTCGTCATGCCGGCCACACTGTCGCTGCTGGTCGCGGTCTTCCCCAAGGGGGAGCGGGCCCGCGCCATCACGGCCTGGACCGCCACCTCCGGCCTGGCCATCGCGGTCGGTCCGCTGGTCGCGGGCTGGCTCCTGGAGGATCACGCCTGGGGTTCGACCTTCCTGGTCAACGTTCCCATCGCGGTCGCCGCCGTCGTCGGCGCGCTGGTCCTCGTCCCGCCGTCCAAGGCGGCCGGCATGGGCCGGATCGACTACGTGGGCGGTCTGCTCTCCATCGTCTCCGTCGGCAGCCTGGTCTACGCGAGCATCGAGGGCCCGCACTTCGGCTGGGGCGCCGGTCCGGTCGCCGCGGCCGTCGTCGCGGTCACCGGCCTGGCGGCCTTCGTGTGGTGGGAGCTGCGCCACCCGCACCCCATGCTGGACGTGCGCAGGTTCCTGCTGCGCCCCTTCAGCGGCTCGATGCTCGCCGTGCTGTTCTTCTTCTTCGGCACCTACGGCGCCATCTACTACGCCACGCAGTTCCTGCAGTTCGTGCTCGGCTACGGCGCCCTGGAGACCGGCGTACGGCTGCTGCCGCTGGCCGGGGCCGTGTTCGTCGGCGCCGCGGTGACCGGGAAGCTGACCCCGAAGCTGGGCGTCAAGGCGATGGTGGGCTCCGGCATGGTGATCGGCACCGTCGGGGTCTTCCTGCTGGCCCTCGTCGAGAAGGACTCCACCTACGCCGACTTCCTGGCCCCGATGCTGCTGCTCGGCCTCGCGATCGGGCTGAGCGTGTCCCCGGCCACCGACACCATCATGGGCTCCTTCCCGGAGAGCGAACTGGGTGTCGGCGGCGGTGCCAACGACACCGCGCTGGAACTCGGCGGCTCGCTCGGCATAGCCGTGCTGGGCTCCCTGCTCGGCACCGCCTACCGGGACGAACTCGCCGACCTGGTCGGAGGCCGGCTCCCGGCGGACGCGCTCGACACCGCCCAGGACTCCGTGGGCGGCGGACTGGCCGTCGCCGAGCGGCTCGCCACGAACCCCGCCGCCGGACCGCAGCAGGCCGAGGCCCTCGCCGACGCCGTGAACCAGGCCTTCGCCCACGGCGTCGCCACGACCAGCCTCGTCGGCGGGATCATCATGGCCGCCGGCACCCTGATCGTCCTCGCCGTCCTTCCCGGCCGCCGCGGCACCCGGCAGGGGCGGGAGGAGAAGCCGGCCGGGGAACGGGACGCGGAGTACAGCGACTCGGCCGGGTGAGTCGGAGCCGCCCCGCCCGGCGCTCCTTCAGCCGGTCAGGGCGGCCAGTTCCTCCGCCGTACGGGGGCCCGTCGCCCCGTCCGCCAACAGGCCCTGCGCGCGCAGCAGCCGGGCCGCCGCGACGCCCCACGGCAGGCGCAGCCCGGCCTGCCGCAGCAGTTCGGCGCGGGCCAGCGTCGGGGCCGTCGGGCCGGTGTGCACACCGGCCGGGGTGAGCAGGGCGGCGTCATCGGACCAGCGCAGGGCGAGGTCGACGTCGTGGGTGGCCATCACCACGGTGGTGCCGCCCGCGCGGAGCCGGTCGAGGGTGGCCAGCAGCCGTTCCTGGCCGTCCGGGTCCAGTCCGGCGGTGGGTTCGTCCAGGATCAGCACCCGGGGCCGCATCGCAACGGCTCCGGCGATCGCGGTCCGCTTGCGCTGCCCGTACGACAGCAGGTGGGTGGGCCGGTCGGCGAGCGCCGTGATGTCCAGGGCGGTGAGCGCCTCCTCGACCCGGGACCGGACCTCCGTGTCGGACAGGCCCAGGTTCAGCGGGCCGAAGGACACGTCCTGGGCCACCGACGCCGCGAACAGCTGGTCGTCCGGGTCCTGCACCACCAGCTGCACCGTGGTCCGCAACCGGGTCAGCCCCTTGCGGTCGTACGTCACCCGCTCACCGCCCACCGCCAACGTCCCCGCACGTGGCCGGAGTCCGCCGCTGAGCAGCCGCATCAGCGTGGTCTTGCCGCTGCCGTTGCGGCCCAGCAGCGCGAGCGCACGCCCCTCGCACACCGCGAAGTCCAGGCCGACGAGCACGTCCGGTCCCTCCTCGTACGCGAAGGACGCGCCCCGCAGCGCGACCAGGGCCGCCTTTGACGCCTCCGGCCCCGTCGCCTCCGGCCCCGTCGATTCCGCTCCCGTCGATTCGGCCACCGTCGGCTCCGCTCCCGTCGATTCCGCTCTCGCCGGCTCCGATCCCATCGATTCCGGTTCCGGTTCCGATTCCGACTCCGTCGACTCGCTCACGACAGGTGCCTTTCCAGTACGAGGGTGAGCGCGGCCAGCGCCGTCAGCAGTGCGACGCTCGCCGCCGTGAAGGGCACCGAAACGCGGGCCTCGGGCACCAGGACGCGCAGGGTGCCGTCGTAGCCGCGCCCCGCCAGACCGGTCTGGAGCCGCGCCGCCCGGTCGAAGGCCCGCACGAACGCCGTCGCTCCCAGCCCGCCGAGCGAACGCCAGGCGGCGGCCCGGGTGGTGTGGCCCAGCCGTGCGGCCTGCGCCTGCCTGACCCGGTGCACGGAGTCCAGCAGCAGGAAGCTCATGCGGTACGTCACCAGCGCCACGTCGACGACCGGCGCGGGCACCCCGGCCCGCACCAGGCGGGGCAGCAGATCCGACATCGGCGTGGTGAACGCGAACAGCAGCACTCCGAGGGAGGCCGCCGAGGTGCGCAGCAGAAGTTCACCGGCGCGCACCGGGCCGCCGTCCGCCGCCGTCAGGAACCCGCCCGGGCCACCGACCTGTACCAGCAGCGGCAGCGCCCCGGTCACGCAGAAGCCCAGCGGAACGCGGTACGCCCGCCACAGCCGACGTCCGGGCACCCGCGCCGCGCCGAGGAGCACGGCGAGCGCCGTCACCAGGACCAGCGCCGCGCCGGGCCAGGGCGGCAGCGAGATCGCGAGCACGGTCAGGCCCAGTCCGAGCACGGCCTTGTCCACCGGATGGCGACGGCGCCAGCGACTGCTGTGCGCCGCCGCGTCGATCGGCAGCACTCAGTCGCCCGCGGGAACGTCGCCCGCGGGAACGTCGCCCGCCGGGACGTCCCGCAGCGCTGCCGCTGCCCGCTCCTCGCCCTGTCGCCGGCCCCGGCGCAGCCCGAAGTAGTAGGCCAGCACGCCCGCGCCGATCGCGGCCTGCACGGCGAACAGCGCCGACTCGATCTCCCCGGACGGCGGCTCGTACAGCGGCGAGAACCAAGGCTCGTAGTCCGGCTCGATCTCCGTGATCGCCGTCTCCGCCTCGGCATCGGCGCCGGCGAACGGCTCCTCCTTGTGGTCGCCGAGACCCAGCACCAGCGGCAGCACCGCGAGCGCGGCCACGACGAGCAGCAGCAGGGCGTTGATCTTCGCGTTGCGGCTCATCGGGCCACCGCCTCCCGCTCGCCGGACGTGGTCTTGCCGGACTTGGCCGACAGAACGCCCAGCCGGGTCAGTTCACCCTTGCTGGACTGCACCAGCAGTCGCATCACGACCACCGTGAGCAGCCCCTCGCTCACCGCGAGCGGAACCTGCGTGACGGCGAAGATGGACCCGAACTTGCCGAGCGCGCCCAGGAACCCGCTGCCCGGGTCCGGGAACGCCAGCGCCAGTTGCACGCTGGTGACGCAGTACGTGGACAGGTCGGCGACGAACGCCCCGAAGAACACCGCGACCATCAGCGGCACGTCGTAGCGGCGCAGCAGCCGGTATACGGCGTATCCGGCCCAGGGGCCGACGATCGCCATCGAGAAGACGTTGGCGCCGAGGGTGGTCAGCCCGCCGTGCGCCAGCAGCAGTGCCTGGAAGAGCAGGGTGATGGTGCCCAGTACCGCCATGATCGGCGGACGGAAGAGGATGGCGCCCAGACCGGTGCCGGTCGGGTGCGAACAACTCCCGGTGACGGACGGCAGTTTCAGGGCCGACAGGACGAACGTGAAGGCCCCGGCGGCGCCGAGGAGCAGGGTGCTCTCCGGATGCTCCCTGACCTCACGGGTGAGTGAACGGACTCCGTGTACGACGAACGGCGCGGACGCGACACCCCAGGCGATCGCGTGCGCCGGTGGCAGAAAGCCCTCGGCTATGTGCATGGCTCAGCAGACCCTCTCCAGCACCTCGTGGATGGACGACGCGCCTTGGCCGGTCTCCTGGCTTACGGGTACCACCGCCCGTGCTCCGCCTTCCCGGGTCACAAGAACCCAGTGGCTGCCCGTGAGGGCCGGAGCCGGACTTCCCGATTCACAGTGGCGAGGGCCGCACCGGCATCACACCGGATTTCCCGTTCACCAAGGCGTGGCGACAGTAGTGCTCCCTCGAGGGTGGTGACAAGCGGGCCTCCGGTCCGGCCGGGCGTGCCGCCGCTCCCGCGGACAGACCCCGGGGCTGCGGAAACGGCCGCCGGCGCCGCTCCTCGCCCGGACGGGGCACTCGCGTCAGCCCGGCCGGCCCCGGCCCGTCCGCCGGACCACCACGTCGCGCATCCGCTGGGTGAGCGCGGTCGCGGCGGCGGTGAGGAACACGAAGCTGTAGACGATCTGCAGGACCGTCACGACCCGCGCGGCCTGGCCCCGCGGCGTGATGTCCCCGTAGCCGACCGTGGCGAGCGTCACCACGGTGAAGTACAGCGCGTCGACGCGGGTGCCCAGGCCGGTGAACTCGCCCGGCTGCTTGGCGAGGGCGTAGTACGTCGCCGAGAAGACGTGCACGGAGAGGACGATGAGCAGGGTGATGACCACACCGGGCCGGGTGTCCGGGCGTTCGAGGAGGACATGGCGGATCTGCCTCAGCAGCAGCGCCGCCACGGCGGTCAGCATCAGGGCGAACAGCAGCCAGCTCAGCAGGGGCCGCTGCGGGCCCAGGTGGTCCAGGGGAAGCAGGAAGTAGGCCACGACCACGCCCCCCGCGACGCCGGCCCGCATCAGCCAGGGCCGGGCCGCGCGCCAGGCGGTCCGGGGCCGGCTGCCGCCCGTGCGGCCCCCGCGCTCGTGGGTGGCGCGGCGCTCGGTCACCGTCCCGTCTCCGCGGCCGGGCCCGACGCCGGTGCCGATGCGGACGCCGGTTCCGGTGCGGTCCGGCGTACCAGCTGGGTGACGACGAAGGCGACGACCGACGCGGTGACGATCAGCGGCATCTGGTCGTACGCGTCCGCGCCGGTCAGCAACACCGCCAGCACCGAGCTGGCCAGCGGCAGCCCGGTCACCGCGGCCGACGCGGCGGAGATACCCAGGGCGAGGGCCGGGGCCGCGCCGAAGCCGGGGAGGCCGGAGCAGGCCATGGCCGTCGCCGTGCCCAGCAGTACGGCCGGGAAGATCGGGCCCCCGCGCAGGCTGCCCAGCGCGATGCCCCAGGCCAGCCCCTTGCAGGCCACGAGCGCGATCAGGGCGCCCACGGACCAGGCGTGCGGATGCGCGGCGAGCTGGGCCAGGGTGGCCTGCCCGGACAGTGCCGCCTCCGCCGGGGAACGGCCGGTGATCAGGGCGTACGCGGTGAGGCAGACGCCGACCGCCGTGGCGCAGGCGACGGTGCGTACGGCGGTGCGGTGCCGTGTCCAGGAGACGGTGCGGTAACCCAGCTCGCGGGCGAACGTGACCAGTACGGCGATCAGCGCCGCCGTGGGGACGCCCCACAGGAAGTCGCCCGCGTCCGGGTTGGCGCCCGGCGGCACGTCGTGCAGGGCCAGCGCGCCGATCCTCAGGCCGGTCCACTCACCGAAACCGGTGAAGACCAGGGCGCCCGCCGCACTGGCCAGCAGACAGGGCAGCAGCAGGGCGACCAGCTGCGCCCCGCCGAGCCCGGCCCCCTCGATGAGCAGCACCGCCGCCACCACCGGGCCGCCGAGGATGGTGGAGATCGCGGCGGTGGAGCCCGCCGTGGCCAGGATCGCGCCCGCCCGCGGGTCCCCGGCCGCGCCCGCCCGCCGCACCGCCAGCAGCGCGAGCCCGCTGCCGACGGCCATCAGCGGAGCCTCCGGTCCCAGCACCACGCCGAGCGGCAGCGTGGCGAGGGCCGCCAGGACGGCGCCGGGCAGCGCGCGCGGGCCGACGGGCGCGCCGCCCAGCCCGTTGACCGGCAGATGGCCGCCGCCGCCCGGCATCCGGGTCACGATCGGCGCCAGGATCAGCCCCGCCAGCACCAGTGCGGGCAGCGGCCACCACCAGGGCGGGGCGTCGTAACCGGCGGCCTCCGGCAGCGACGTCCACACCCAGTGCTGGAACTCGTGCTGGAGACCGACGAAGAAGAAGCAGGCCAGCGCGATGGGGACGCCCAGCAGTACACACAGCAGCAACAACCGCAGATAGCCGGGGCTGAGCAGGGTGCGCCGCAGGGACTGCTCGGCCCGGGCCGGCACCGCGTTCGCCGGCGGGGGCTGAGTCGTCACGGGCCCTCCTCGGTCCACCTCGCCCCTCGGCACCTGGTCCGACGGTCCGTCGCGCGCGTTCGCATGTGCGCCTCAGTAAACGTGAGGCGCGCGAGGGGCGCACCCGCACGATTCCGTTGCGGACGACCGTGCGCTCCGGCACGACCGAACCCGGATCACCCGTTCGGCGGGCCCACATGGCCGGGCGGGGCGGGTGCCCGCAGGCTCGGAGTGACCTGTCGGCGCCCCGGGGTGCCGGTGGGCGCAGTCCCGTACGGGGACCCGCAGAAAGGACTCCGCTCATGAGCCAGCACGCCGCACCTTCTCCCGGCACGCCGTCCCACGGCGCCGACGGACCGCGGCCCCCGCGATCGGCGGACCGCGCCGGCGGCTGGGTGACCGGCGGCGTCGTCTTCGCGGGCGTACTGATGCTGCTGAACGGCGCCCTCGCCGTCCTGCAGGGCATCGCGGCCATCGCCGAGGACGACGTGTACGCCCGCGTGGGCAGCTACGTCTACGAACTCAGCCTCACCGGCTGGGGCGTCATCCACGTCATCCTGGGCGCCCTGGTGCTCGCCACCGGTTACGGCCTGCTCAAGGACATGGCCTGGGCGCGCTTCGCGGGCATCGTCCTGGCCTCGCTGAGCCTCGTCGCCCAGTTCCTCTTCCTGCCGTACGCGCCCGTCTGGGCCGTGATCATGATGGCGATCGACGTGTTCGTGATCTGGGCGCTGGCCAGCCGCCAGGAGCAGGCGGACCACGCCGGCCGACGGGTCTGAGCACCGCGTGCCGACGGGCCTGAGCACCGCGAGCGTACCGACGCCCCGCCGAGCACCGGCGGGGCGTCGGTGCGCCTGGCGCCGGACCCTGGGCTCGGTGGCGTCGCGGGCCGCGGGCCGCGGGCCGGTGCTCGGCGGGGCGTCGGTGATGGCGTAGGTGTTTCAGGTGTCGCTGCTCAGCGGCGTCGCAGGACTCGCGTCAGTGCCGTCGCCGCGACGGCGGCGGCAAGTCCCGTGCCCGCGAGGGCCAGAGCCTTGGTCCGGGGCCCCGGAGCCACCGGCCGGGCGCCCGGCGCGGTGCCGTACGCGCTGCCCGGCACGTCCGCGTCACCGGCGGCGTGGGGGAGCGCCGAGGCCAGCAGCTCCGCCAGGTGCACGCCCTCGTGCCCGCCGCTGTCGAACTCGTGGATCTGTGTCCGGCAGCTGAAGCCGTCGGCGAGCACGACGGTCGCCTCGTCCTCCTCCCGCAGCCGCGGCAGCAGCACCCGCTCCGCGCACGCCTCGCTGACGTCCAGGTGGCCGCGCTCGAAGCCGAAGTTGCCGGCCAGGCCGCAGCACCCGGAGTCCAGCCGCTCGGCGTCCACCCCGGCCCGGCGCAGCAGTTCCCGGTCGGCCTCCCAGCCGAGCACCGCGTGCTGGTGGCAGTGCACCTGGGCCAGCGCCCGGGCGGACCGGTCGGGCACCCGCGGCGGCTCGTAGCCGGGGGAGTGCTCGGTGAGCAGCTCGGACAGCGTCACCGTTTGGTCGCGCAGCCTCAGCACGTCCTGGTCCCCGGGGAACATCTCCGCCGCGTCCGCCCGGAACACGGCCGTGCAGCTCGGCTCCAGCGCCACCACCAGGCCACCCGCCCGCACATGCTCGGCCAGTCCCCGCACGGTCCGGGTCAGGACTCTCCGTGCCGTCCCGAGCTGCCCGGTGGAGATCCAGGTCAGCCCGCAGCACAGCGGCCCGGACGGCAGTTCCACCCGCCAGCCGGCGTGCTCCAGCACCCGCACCGCCGCCCGTCCGATGTGCGGATGGAAATGGTTCGTGAAGGTGTCCGGCCACAGCAGCACGGTCCCGCGCCGCCCGTCGCCGTCCGGCTCGTGGCGGGCGAACCACTGCTCGAAGGTCTGCTCCGCGAACAGCGGTACCTCACGGTCCGCCACCCCCGCGACGGCCACCGCGGCCTTCGACAGCAGCGGCGCGTGCGTGAGCGCGTTGACGGCCGGCGCGAGGCGGCTGCGGCCCACGGCCTGGGCGAGCGCGGGCAGCCAGCCCATCGACCAGTCGGAGCGCGGCCTGCGCCACGGCCGCCCCTCGTAGTGGTGGGACAGGAACTCCGCCTTGTACGTGGCCATGTCCACGTCCGCCGGACAGTCCTTCTTGCACCCTTTGCAGGACAGGCACAGATCGAGGGCGTCCTTGACCGCATCCGAGCGCCAGCCGTCCTGGATCGCGGCGTCGCCGTGTCCGTCGAGCATCTCGAACAGCAGCCGCGCCCGGCCCCGGGTGGAGTGCTCCTCCTCCCGCGTCACCTGGTACGACGGGCACATCACCGTGCCCTCGCTGGTGTGCTGCCGGCACTTGCCGACGCCGACGCACCGGTTGGCCGCCTGGGAGAACGATCCGCCGTCGTGCGGGAATCGGAAGCGCAGGTCGCGAGGCTCGTACGGGGCCCAGTCACCGCCCAGGCGCAGGTTCTCGTCCAGCCCGTACGGCGCGACGACCTTCCCCGGGTTCATCCGGTCGAGTGGGTCGAAGACGGCCTTCAGCCGCCCGAAGGCCTCGACGAGACCGTCTCCGAACATCCGCGACAGCAGTTCGCCCCGGCTCTGTCCGTCCCCGTGCTCGCCGGACAGCGACCCGCCGAACTCGACGACGAGGTCGGCCGCCCGCTCCATGAACCTCCGGTACGTCGCCACCCCTTGCGCGGTGTACAGGTCGAAGGGGATCCGGGTGTGCACGCAGCCCTGTCCGAAGTGGCCGTACAGGCTGGGCCCGGTGTCGCTCTGATAGCCGAACTCCTCGAACAGCGCCCGCAGCCGCCGCAGGTAGTCGCCCAGCTTCTCGGGGGCGACCGCCGAGTCCTCCCAGCCCTCGAAGGTGTCGGGCTTGCCCGGGATGTGCGCGGTGGCGCCGAGCCCGGCCTCGCGTACCTGCCACAGATCCTGTTCGTGCGCCGGGTCGTCCATGAAGGCGCAGTCGGCGTCGTGCTCGGAGCGGTGCACCGCGTCGAGCATCCGGTGGGCCCGCGCGCCCGCCTCGTCGACGGTGTCGCCGCCGAACTGCGCCAGCAGGTAGGCGTTCCCCTCGGGCAGTTCGCCGAGCGCGCTCTCGTTGAGGCGCTTGATCCGCTGGTCGCGGACCAGCCGGGCGTCGACGCCCTCCAGCGCGATCGGCTCGTGCGGCAGGACGTCGGGTACCGCGTCGGCGGCCTTGTCGATGGCGTCGAAACCGAGGACCACCAGGACGCGTTCCTTGACCACCGGTACCAGCTCCAGCTCCGCCCGCACCACGGTGACCAGCGTCGACTCGCTGCCCACCAGCAGCCCGGCGACGTCGAAGCCGTACTCCGGCAGCAGCGAGTCCAGGTTGTAGCCGGAGACCCGGCGCGGGATGTCGGGGAACCGGCGGCGGATCTCGTCCCCGTAGGTGTCGCGCAGGGCGCGCAGCCGCCGGTAGACGGTGGCCCGCAGATCGCCCTGCCGTTCGATCCCGGCGTACTCCTCGTCGCCGGTCTCGCCGCACCAGAAGCGGGTGCCGTCGTAGAGCAGCACTTCCAGGCGGGCGATGTTGTCGACGACCTTGCCGTGCGCCTGTGCGGTGGCGCCGCACGAGTTGTTGCCGATCATGCCGCCGATCGTGCAGTTGGCGTGGGTGGCGGGCTCGGGCCCGTAGCGCAGGCCGTGCGGCGCGAGCTGCCGGTTGAGGTCGTCCAGCACGATCCCCGGCTGCACGACGCAGGTGCGGGCATCGGCGTCCACCGACTCCACGCGCGTGCAGTACTTCGACCAGTCGAGCACCACACCCGCGTTGGTGCACTGTCCGGCCAGGCTCGTCCCGCCGCCCCGCGACAGCACCGGCGCGCCGAACTCCCGCGCCACGGCCACCGCCTCGGCACCGGCCTCGGGGGTGCGCGGGACGACCACGCCGATGGGTGTCTGCCGGAAGTTCGAGGCGTCCGTGGAGTACGCGGCCCGGCTCCCGGCGTCGAAGCGGACCTCACCGTCGACCCGCTCGCGCAGGGCGGCTTCGAGCGAGGAGGCGTCCACCGGCGGCGGTGCTCCGTGGCGCGTGACGGGTTCGGGCAGGTCCAGCGCACCCATGGGCTCTCCTTCGGGGGTCGGCACGACTACGGCGCCCGCGCGTGCGGAGCGGCCGTCGCTGAGTACCCCGGCGGCCACGGCGGCAATCACGGACACGGAGCGTCGCCAACCGTGTCGCTGTTGGGCCGAACGGGTGACTTGGCGTAAGAATTGGCTGGTGCAGGCAATGAAGGCGAGTGAAATCGGGGGAGCCGGTGAACAGCCACGACGTCACCGATGAACAGTGGGAAGGGCTCGCCCAGGTCGTTCCGTTGCGCGGGCGCGACGCATGGCCGTCCGCGGTCGGCCACCGGGCGATGCCGGAGGCGGAGACGGAGACCCGCCGCCGTTTCGTCGTCCTGCGGGTCAACGTGTTCGCGGACGCCCGCGAGGTCGCCGAGATCCTGATGGCGGGCATCCCGGTCCTGCTGGACCTGACCAGTGCCGAGACCGAGGTCGCCAAGCGGGTCCTGGACTTCAGTACGGGCGTGGTCTTCGGTCTGGCCAGCGGCATGCACCGCGTCGACCGCAACGTCTTCCTGCTGACACCGGCCGGGACCGAGGTGAACGGGCTGATGGAGGACGCGGCCGAGGTGCCCGGGGTGTGACGGGCCGGCGGGTGAGTGCGGTGCCGTCCGCCGGGACGCCTCCCGGACCTCCCAGGTGTGACGGGCGGCTCCGCCCCTGACGGTCCCGTCCCCCGATCGTGGGAACGCCCTCCGGACGGAACGGTTCACCACGAGGTGGGACTTCTACGGTCCGCATATGGCCGTGCCAACCGCGTCAACGGTGTCCGCCACTCCCGCGCCGCCCCATCCGGACCGGCCCCGCATCACGGAGCTGCGGCTGTCCGCCTTCGCCGGGCACCGGCGTGCCGTGCTGCGGCTCGGACCGCTCACCGTGCTCGCCGGGCCCAGTGGCAGCGGCAAGACCAGCGCGCTCAGGGCGTACGACGCACTGGCCCGGCTGGGGGGCGGCGCCCGGCTGGGCGCGGTGTTCCCCGACCCGGTCGCCTGCGTGCCCGAGCGGGCCCGGCCCGACGCCCAGCGCCGCCGAGGCTTCCGCATCGGCTGCACGGCCGACGGCGCGGCGGGCCCGGTGCACCTGGACGTCGCCGTGCAGGCCGAGCCGGAGTTGCGGATCGTCGGAGAGCGGTTGACGGCGGACGGCGTCGTACTGCTCCAGACGGCGCTGCGCGACCCCGGCCGGCGTGCCGTGCAGGCGGCCTGGCACACGGCCGGGTCGGCGCCCGTGACCCGGGCCCCGCTGCCGGACGACCGGCTCGGCACCCCGCTGCTGCCGCTGCGGGTGGCCGGCAAGACGGACGGACAGCGCAGGGTGCTGGCCGCGGCCGAGCAGATGGTCGTCGCCCTGCGCTCCGTCTTCTCCTGCGACCCGCGGCCCGGCCGGATGCGAGAGCCCGTGCCCACCGGCTCCGGGCGGCTGCTCGGCGGCTGCGACAACCTCGCCGACGTGCTGTGGCGCACCCGCGCCGAGTGCGGGCGGCGGCACGCGCAGTTCGTCGCGGCGGTACGCGCCGGATGCGCGGGCCCCGTCGTGGACGTCCTGTCCGAGCCCGTCGTCGGCGGCGTGGTGCGCGCGCTGCTGGACCGGGGCGACGGCACCCGCACCGGCCTCGCGCGCCTCGGCTACGGTGAGCTGCGCTACCTCGCCCTCGCCCTGGTGCTGTTCACCGGCCCCGGTGTGCTGGAGGTCGACCCGGCCGGCGAGGTACCCGCGGCATTGCAGACGCTCAGCGTCCTCGCCGACGGCTTCGACCGCGGCCTGGACGTGCGGCAGCGTGCGGAACTGCTCCGGCTGGCGGCCCGGATGTGCGAGCGCGGGCACATCCGCCTCGTCGCCGCGGTCGCGGACGCCAGCTGGGCGGCCGGGACGGACGGCGTCACGGTGGTAGACCTGGAACCGTGACCGATCACCCCCAGGACCTCGCGGCGTTGCAGCGCAGGCTGGCCGAGTTCGCGGCAGCGCGGCACTGGCAGCCGTACCACACGCCCAAGAACCTCGCCGCCGCGCTCAGCGTGGAGACCGCCGAACTCGTCGAGATCTTCCAGTGGCTGACGCCCGAGCAGTCGGCCCGCGTGATGACCGACCCGGGCACCGCGCACCGGGTCCGGGACGAGGTCGCCGACGTGCTGGCGTATCTGCTCCAGTTCTGCGAGGTGCTCGGCGTCGACCCGCTGGCGGCGCTGGAGGCGAAGATCGAACGGAACGAACACCGGTTCCCGGTGCGGGAAGACCCGGAGAGCTGAGAGGAGTCAGACGCTCCGTTATCACTCTCCGCAGTCAATTACCGGCCAGAAATCAATTTGTTGTCCGAAGATTTCCGCCTTCCTCTGGCTTTTCGTCCCACACGCCTTCACTCTGGGTAGTGGACAGCGGAGTTCGGGCGGACGCGCCATGAGCGCGTCGGAAACAGACGGGGGCAGCGCATGGACGCTGTGCGGCTCATCGTGACGAGTGGCCGTGCCCTGGCAGCCGGCGGCGAGGTGCCGGAGGTCCTGACGGAGGTGTGGCAGGTGCAGGCCCTGGCGCAGGCGATCGGCAGCCGGCTCGCGGTCTCCGGACCACCCGAACTGCGCGGCGAGGCACTGGGACTGACCGAGCTCGCGGGCCGCGGCTGCGGAGTGCTGCGCACTCCCGAGCTGGCCCCCGGTGAGCTGCGCGCCGCCCAGCTCACCGAACTGGGCGACGCGCGCCAGGCCCTGATGCGCCTGGGCACCCTGCTGGGCGAGACCGGCATCGCGCTGGTCGGCATCGCCTGTGCCGCGGACGACGAAGCCACGTACTGGCAGTGCGTGGAGGCCATCGACGCGGCGGACGAGTCGCGGGACAGGGTCATGGAGATGCTGCGCAAACTGGCCGACCGCGACGCGGAGTTACCAGAGCGGGAGGCCGGCTAGCCAGGACACCGCGAGCCGCCGACCGCACCCCCGCCCACCTCGGTCGCTGTGCCCCTCCGCGCCCGCCGGCCGCTCCTGGCCCAGCCCACCTCAGTCGGTGCGCCCCTCCACGCCCGCCGGCCGCTCCCGGTCCCCGGCCGACTGGAGGTCGGCGTCCAGGGCCGACAGGTCCGCGTCCAGCGCCGCCATGAGGTCCTCCATCTGCTGGAGCAGCCCCTTCGGCCGGGCATCCGCCGCCTCCTGCTGCGGCACGGTCTCTTCGGACATGACGGCCTCCTCGGCCCCGGGCCCCACGGGGGAGGCCGACGCTGGTGCGCGCCGGCGCACACCGGCCGGCGCGGACGCCGGGCGATCCGGCTCCGCCCCGGCAAACGATCACCGTCCGGCCCGGTCACCGGCCCGGCCCCGTACCCGGCCCGGGGTTGACGCGAATTCACCCGCCGGGGACCGGCAAAGCGCCGGGCCCGTCGGGAGCCTGTCCGGCACACCCCCGCCGAGCGGGCAGGATGGAGACATGGATCTCCGTATCTTCACCGAGCCCCAGCAGGGGGCCACCTACGACACCTTGCTCACCGTGGCGAAGGCCACCGAGGACCTCGGCTTCGACGCCTTCTTCCGCAGCGACCACTACCTCAGCATGGGCTCCGCGGACGGCCTGCCCGGCCCCACCGACGCCTGGATCACCCTGGCCGGCCTCGCCCGCGAGACCAAGCGCATTCGGCTCGGCACCCTCATGACCGCCGGCACCTTCCGGCTGCCCGGCGTACTCGCCATCCAGGTGGCGCAGGTCGACCAGATGTCGGGCGGCCGGGTCGAGCTGGGCCTGGGCGCCGGCTGGTTCGAGGAGGAGCACAAGGCGTACGGCATCCCCTTCCCCAAGGAGAAGTTCGCCCGGCTGGAAGAGCAGCTGGCGATCGTCACCGGTCTGTGGGCCACGGAAACCGGCAAAACCTTCGACTTCCACGGCAAGTTCTACGACCTCGCCGAGTCGCCCGCGCTGCCCAAGCCCGCGCAGGCGAAGGTCCCCGTGCTCATCGGCGGCCACGGCGCCACCCGCACTCCGCGGCTGGCCGCCCAGTACGCCGACGAGTTCAACATCCCCTTCGCCTCGATCGAGGACACCGAGCGCCAGTTCGGCCGGGTCCGGGCCGCCGCCGAGGCGGCCGGCCGCGGGGCGGACGCGCTGACCTACTCCAACGCCCTCGTCGCCTGCGTCGGCAAGGACGACGCCGAGGTCGCCCGCCGGGCCGCCGTGATCGGCCGAGACGTCGAGGAACTGAAGGCCAACGGCCTGGCGGGCTCGCCTGCCGAGGTCGCCGACAAGATCGGCCGATACGCCGCGGTCGGCGCGCGGCGGATCTACCTCCAGATCCTCGACCTCGACGACCTGGACCACCTGGAGCTGATCTCCTCGCAGGTGCAGACGCAGCTGCCGTGACGCCGTGACGCCGTGACGCCGTGACGCCGTGAGACCGTCCTCCGAATAACCGAAGGCGCCGGTCAACCGCCCCGTGCGATGGTATGACCGTCGTCCTGCCGGAGCCCCCGGGATCAACACCCTGGGGGCTCCCGCGCGTACGGCGCCTCGTGACCATCCGCCGGCCGGAGAGGCCCTCAGCATGTTCCTGACCATCACCACCACCGGTACTCCCGAGCACCCCGCGACCGACCTCGGTTTCCTGCTGCACAAGCATCCCGACAAGGCGCAGGCGTTCTCCACCTCCTTCGGCACGGCCCACGTGCTCTACCCGGAGGCGGGGGAGCGGCGCTGCACGGCGGCGCTGCTGCTGGAGGTCGACGCGGTGGCGCTGGTCCGGCGCGGCAAGGGCAAGGGCCGGGGCGGTGCCCCCGACGCGGCACTCGCCCAGTACGTCAACGACCGCCCCTACGCGGCCTCCTCACTGCTCGCCGTGGCGCTGAGCAACGTCTTCGCCAGTGCGATGCGCGGCGTGTGCAAGGCCCGTCCCGAGCGGGCGACCGAGCCGCTGCCGCTGCGCGTCGAGGTCCCGGCGGTGCCCGCCCGCGGGGGCCCCGACCTCGTGCGACGCCTCTTCGAGCCGCTCGGCTGGGCGGTCAGCGCCGAGCCCGTCCCGCTGGACACCGAGTTCCCCGAGTGGGGCGACTCGCGCTACGTCCGCCTCGTCCTGGAGTCCGGGACCCGCACCCTCGCCGAGGCGCTGCGGCACCTGTACGTCCTCCTCCCGGTGCTCGACGACGCCAAGCACTACTGGGTCTCCCCGGACGAGGTCGACAAGCTGCTGCGGGCCGGCGCGGGCTGGCTGCCCGGACACCCCGAGCAGAAGCTGATCACCAGCCGCTACCTGTCGCGCCGCTGGTCCCTGACCCGCGAGGCGATGGACCGGCTGGAGCTGCTCCGGCTGGCCGAGACCGACGACAGTGACGTGGAGGAGATCGACAACGCGGTCGGGGCGGAGGCCGAGCAGGAGGAGAAGCCGGCCCCTCTCGCGGTGCAGCGCCGCGAGGCGGTCCTCACCGCGCTGCGGGACGGCGCCGCCGCCCGCGTCCTCGACCTGGGCTGCGGTGAGGGGCACCTGGTGCGCGAGCTGCTCAAGGAGCCGCGTTTCACGGAGATCGTGGGTGTGGACGTGTCGGTGCGCGCGCTCACCATCGCCTCACGGCGGCTCAAGCTGGACCGCATGGGCGAGCGGCAGGCCGCGCGGGTGAACCTCTTCCAGGGCTCCCTCGCCTACACCGACAAGCGCCTGAAGGGCTACGACGCCGCCGTGCTCAGCGAGGTGATCGAGCACATCGACCTGCCGAGGCTGCCCGCCCTGGAGTACGCCGTGTTCGGCTCGGCCCGTCCCCGCACCGTGGTCGTCACCACGCCGAACGTCGAGTACAACGTGCGCTGGGAGACCCTCCCGGCCGGCCACGTCCGCCACCGCGACCACCGTTTCGAGTGGACCCGCGCGGAGTTCCGCACCTGGGCGGAGACCGTCGCGGAACGGCACGGCTACGACGTGGGATTCCGCCCCGTCGGCCCCGACGACCCCGAGGTGGGCCCGCCCACCCAGATGGCCGTGTTCACCACGAAGACCGAGACCGTGACCGCGACCGAGACCGAGACCGAGAAGGAGGCGAAGGCCGCATGACCACCACCGGCACCACCGGCACCACCGCGCGGGCCCGCGCCCTGCCCGTCACCGACCTCTCCCTCGTCGTGCTGATCGGCGCCTCCGGCTGCGGCAAGTCCACTTTCGCCCGGCGCCACTTCAAGCCGACCGAGGTCATCTCCTCCGACTTCTGCCGGGGCCTGGTCGCCGACGACGAGAACGACCAGAGCGCGAGCCGGGACGCCTTCGACGTCCTGCACTACATCGCGGGCAAGCGGCTCGCCGCCGGCCGCCGCACCGTCGTCGACGCGACCAACGTGCAGCAGGACGCCCGGCGTCAGCTCATCGAGCTGGCCAGGAAGCACGACGTGCTGCCCATCGCCATCGTCCTCGACGTGCCCGAGGAAGTGTGCGCCGAGCGCAACGCCACCCGCACCGACCGGGCCGACATGCCCCGCCGGGTCATCCAGCGCCACACCCGCGAACTCCGCCGCTCCCTGCGCCACCTGGAGCGCGAGGGCTTCCGCAAGGTACACGTCCTGCGCGGCGTGGCGGAGACCGAGCAGGCCACCGTCGTCACCGAGAAACGCTTCAACGACCTCACCCACCTCACCGGCCCCTTCGACATCATCGGCGACATCCACGGCTGCGCCGCCGAACTGGAGACCCTGCTCGGCAAGCTCGGATACACCGACGGCGTCCACCCCGGGGGCCGCACCGCCGTCTTCGTCGGCGACCTGGTCGACCGCGGCCCGGACAGCCCCGGCGTACTGCGCCGCGTGATGTCGATGGTGAAGTCGGGCAACGCCCTCTGCGTCCCCGGCAACCACGAGAACAAGTACGGCCGCCACCTGAAGGGCCGCAAGGTCCAGCACACCCACGGACTCGCCGAGACCGTCGCGCAGATGGACGGCGAGAGCGAGGAGTTCCGCACCGAGGTACGCGAGTTCATCGACGGCCTGGTCAGCCACTACGTCCTGGACGGCGGGAGGCTGGTGGTCTGCCACGCCGGTCTGCCCGAGAAGTATCACGGCCGCACCTCCGGCCGGGTCCGCTCGCACGCCCTGTACGGCGACACCACCGGCGAGACCGACGAGTTCGGGCTGCCGGTGCGCTATCCGTGGGCCGAGGACTACCGGGGCCGCGCGGCCGTCGTCTACGGCCACACCCCGGTCCCCGAGGCCACCTGGCTCAACAACACCATCTGCCTGGACACCGGCGCCGTCTTCGGCGGCAAGCTGACCGCGCTGCGCTGGCCGGAGCGCGAGCTGGTCGACGTACCGGCCGAGCGGGTCTGGTACGAGCCGGCCAAGCCGCTGCGCACCGAGGCGCCCGGCGGACACGACGGCCGCCCGCTGGACCTGGCGGACGTGCGGGGCCGCCGGGTGGTGGAGACCCGGCACGCCGGGCGGATCACCGTGCGCGAGGAGAACGGGGCGGCGGCCCTGGAGGTCATGAGCCGCTTCGCGACCGACCCCCGGCTGCTGCCGTACCTCCCGCCGACCATGGCCCCGACCGCCACCTCGGGGGTGGACGGCTACCTGGAGCACCCTGAGGAGGCGTTCGCGCAGTACGCGGCCGACGGTGTGGCGCGCGTCGTGTGCGAGGAGAAGCACATGGGCTCCCGGGCGGTGGTCCTGGTCTGCCGCGACGCCGACGCGGCCCGCGCCCGCTTCGGAGTGGACGGCCCCACGGGCGCCCTCTACACCCGCACCGGCCGCCCCTTCCTCGACGACGCGGGCGTCTCGGAGGCGATCCTCGACCGGCTGCGTACCGCGATCGGCGAGGCCGGCCTCTGGGACCGACTGGCCACCGAATGGCTGCTGCTGGACGCCGAGCTGATGCCCTGGTCCCTGAAGGCCGCAGGGCTCCTGCGTTCCCAGTACGCCGCCGTGGGCGCCGCCTCCGGGGCGGTGTTCCCAGGCGCGCTGGCCGCACTGGAGGGCGCCGCGGCGCGCGGCGTCGACGTCACCGGGCTGCTCGACCGCCAGCGTGCCCGGTCCGCCGACGCCGCGGCGTTCACGGACGCCTACCGCAGGTACTGCTGGACGACCGACGGTCTGGACGGCGTCCGCCTGGCCCCGTTCCAGATCCTGGCCGCCCAGGGCCGCAGCCTGGCCGCGGTTCCGCACGACGAGCAGCTCGCCCTCATCGACCGGCTCGTCGAGCACGACGGCAGCGGCCTGCTCCAGACCACCCGGCGGCTGTACGTCGACACCGGTGACCCCGAGTCGGTGTCGGCGGGCACCGACTGGTGGCTGGAGATGACCGGACGCGGCGGCGAGGGCATGGTCGTCAAACCGGTCGGCGCGCTGGTACGCGACGGCAAGGGCCGCCTGGTCCAGCCCGGCGTCAAGTGCCGCGGGCGCGAGTACCTGCGGATCATCTACGGTCCCGAGTACACGCGCCCCGACAACCTCGCCCGGCTGCGCGGGCGGTTCCTGAACCACAAGCGGTCCCTGGCCATCCGCGAGTACGCCCTCGGCCTGGAGGCCCTGGACCGCCTCGCGGACGGCGAACCGCTGTGGCGGGTGCACGAGGCGGTGTTCGGTGTTCTCGCCCTCGAGTCGGAGCCGGTGGACCCCCGGCTCTAGCACACGTTTCCGGCCGAGTTGCCCCCGGAGAGGCGACTCGGCCGGACTCCGTGTCCCCGCACCCCATGTGTCCCTGGTTAACCGTCAGTTCCCGTGCTAACTTCGCAGGTCGGTCAGGCAGACGTACCGACTCATGGGGGACAGTCGGTGGAGACAGGCGCGGGATTCGGCGGGGCCGAGGGCGATTCCGGGCATGCGCGAGGACTGGCACTGCTGCTGGAGCTGACCGAGGCCCTGTGCGGACTCGGCTGTACGGAGGACCCGCAGGGGCGGGGCCAGTTCGCCGCGGTGCTCGGGGACCAGCTGGGCCGCCCCGTCGACCTGCGCGGTGTCAAACAGCGCGAGGACGTGGTCACCCTGGTCCGCAGCGCCCTGAACGTGGCGGGCGGGGAGCACGTACTCGTCGCAGTGGTGCGCATCCTCGAAGGGGCCCTCGCCGGCGACGAACTGGACCGGCTGATCACCCCCCGCCCGCCCGCGGCGCCCGAGGCACCGCCGGGCCCGTTAGGCAGCGACGACGAGACCGGCGCGCGCGCCGTCCTCGCCCGGGGCGAGCTCCCCGCCGGCCGGCTGCGCGACGACCTCGCGGAGGAACTCAACGGCCTGGACCTGCCCACCGGGCTCTTACCCGACCAGCTCTTCCTCCACGTCCTCGCCTGGAACGCCCAGCCGGACGGGCTGCCGCCCGCCGTGCTCCTCCTCGACCGGGCGGCCCCGCTCGCCGCCACGCGCGGCCACCGCGCCGCCCTGACCGACTGGGTGGACGACTGGGCGAAACGGGCCGGCCTCCCCCAGGAGCTGCGGCGGCGCCGGGAGGCCCGCAGCCGGGTCGCGCGGGACCCCGACATCCCCCGCGTCCTGATCGTCGCGGTGGAGCCCGCCCGGGACGGCTCCGACGACGTCGTCGTACGCCCCTGGCTCAACACCGTGCCGGGCCACTGGGACCCGCAGCCCGGTGCACCGTCCGTGACCACCCTGGAAGCGCTCGGCCCGGCCGTCGACGACGCGCTGCGGCAGGGCGCCCGGCTGTGGACCGGGCCGGGCGAGACGGCTCCCGGTGGACACCGGGGGCCGTCGGCGTACGTGGAGTTCGTCCTTCCGTACGACCTCCTCAACCACGATGTGGCGAGTTTGACGTACCGCATCGGCGACGGACGGCCATTGCCGCTCGGGCTGAAGTACGGGGTGCACCTACGGAGTCTGGAGCGGATGCGCACCGACGACGCGCTGGTGCGGCACCAGTGGCAGGAGCGCTGGCACGCGCTGCGGCAGCACGGGGTCGGCGTGCACGGCTGGAGCGAGCCGGACGCGGCGCGACTCGACGCGTGGCAGGCGACCCTCGCGGGGGACACCAGACACACGGCCGTGGTGCTGGACGCCCCCGCCCGTGTCTCCGCGATGGAGGCACTCAAGGCGGCCATAGCGGAAGGCATCGGGCTGGCGGTGTGGGACCGCAGAGGAGCCTTCCCCGAGGAGCGGCGCGAGGTGGTGACGGCCGTGTTCGCCGCGGTGCCGACTGCCGGTCAGATCCCGCTCGCCATCCACCGCCTGCGGCAGAACGCCGAGCTGAACCAGCGGGGTCCCGGCCGGCTCCTGGGACGGCACATCGGATTCTTCTGGGATGATCCCACCCGAATCGTCGACATGCACACAATCGACCCCGGCGACCTCGCCGGCGAGGAGGCACCGGCATGAACGCGCAGGAACAGACGTCCCCGAACGGCTGGCGCGTGTTCCACGGCACCGGCCGGCCGCCGCTCGCCCCGCCCCCGCTGCCCCAGGCGCCGCCCTGGCGGCGCTTCCTCGGCGCACCGTCCCAGCCCGCCCCGCCGGACGAGCCGGAGGCCGCGGTGCGCCGGCTGGGCCCCGGCGACGTCACCCCGCAGCTCGGCCCCGAGGAGATCGACGCCGTCAACGCCGCGCTGCTGCTGCGCCGGCCGCTGCTGATCACCGGCCCGCCCGGGATCGGCAAGTCCACGCTCGCCTACGTGATCTCCCGGGAACTGGGCCTCGGCCGGGTCCTGGAGTGGAGCATCGTCAGCCGGACCACGCTGCGGGACGGGCTGTACGTCCACGACGCCATGGGCCGCGCCCAGGCCATCGCCGCCTGGCAGGCCGGACTGCGCGGCGCCGCGGCCCGGGAACCGGACGGGACCGTACCGGAGACGGCCCGCACGGAGGGCGCGGCGCCCGAACCCGGCGGCGTCAACCCGACGGTCGTATCAGCACACGGTCAACTCCCGCCTGTTCTCGGAGACTTCATCACCCTGGGTCCACTGGGTACCGCTCTGCTGCCCTACGATCGACCCCGGGTACTCCTGGTCGACGAGCTCGACAAGAGTGACATCGATCTGCCGAACGACCTGCTGCACGTCCTCGAGAACGGAAGCTATGACGTCCCGGAACTGGTGCGCGACGCCGTGGACACCGCGCGCGTCCACACCAGCGACCCCACCGGCCGGGCGCTGGTGCGGGGCGGGCGCGTCGAGTGCCGGGAGTTCCCGGTCGTGGTGATCACCAGCAACGGAGAGCGCGAGTTCCCCGCCGCCTTCCGCCGTCGCTGTCTGCCGCTGGAGCTGCGCACCCCCAGCCGCGAGCAGCTGCTCGCCCTGGTGGAAGGGCACCTGGGCGTGCGGCCCGAGGGCACCGAGCGCCTGGTGGACGAGTTCGTGGGGCGGATCCGGTCCGGCGGCACCCACTCCCTGGATCAGCTACTCAACGCTGTACAGATGACTACCGCGGGTGGTTTCCAGGCGCACGGTGACGGGCGTAAGCTCGTGGAAATGCTGCTCCGCGACCTCGCGAAGGGCCGCTGAATGACCGGCTTTCCCAGGGAGCGCGCATCCGGACCGGGCGACGGTGATCCCGTATCAGGGACGTCGCCTCCGTCGGAGTTCCCCGAGTCCGTCGAAGGCGCGAGTGGGTACGGAGCGGCGCTCACCACTGCCCCGGCCCAGGAAGCGTCCGCCCGCGGCCAACTGCCCCCGGACGGACCGGAGCCGTCCGACGCGCACTGGCGGGAGGTCGCGGAAGCGGTCTGGCTCGCCGCGTACTGGGACCGCCACGGCGGCCCGGGCGGCGGCCGGCCGGAACCGGAGACGGAGCCGGCCCCCGCGCGCTCGCGGCCCGCTCACCCGACCGGTACCGGATCGGAGACCGGACCAGGGGCCGGCACCGGACCAGGGGCCGGCCCCGAGGACCCACGGCCGCCGGAACCGTCCCCGGCCGACGACCGCACCCCCGCCGCCGATCCGGCGTCGGCTTCGGCACCGGCCGTTCCCGGCACCGGGTCCCGCACCACCGCACCACCGCACGACCCCGCCCACCGGCCCACGTCCACCGGCCCGCCGAGCGGTGCGCCCGCCGGACAGGCCGGCCGCGGACAGCTGTCCCCCGACGCCGAGGGCACCTTCACGCTGCACCTCGGGCGGCCGCTGCTGCCCGCCGAGGAGCGCCCGCGGCCCGGCCCCGGCCGCACCACCGCGCTGCTCGCCCGAGCCCTGCACCGACTGGCCCGCCGCATCCCCTCCCGCCACACCCTGGAGCTCGACGAGGAGGCCACCGCCGAGCAGGGCGTGTCGGACGGTCTGTGGCTGCCCTTCCTGAGGCCCGCCCGGGCCACCGCCTTCGACCTGGTCCTGCTCGTCGACGACGCCCCGACCATGCGAATCTGGCAGGAGACCTGCGCGCGCCTCGTCGAGGCCGCCGAACACAGCGGAGCCTTCCGCGGCGTCCGCGCCGTCCGGGTCCACCTGCCGCGCACGGGCACCGCCACTCTGCGCCGCCCCGACGGCCGATCCTGCGCCGGCCCCGCCGAACTCCTCGACGGCCGGGGCGGCCGCGTCTTCCTCGTCGTCACCGACGGGCTCTCCCACGGCTGGGCGGCCCCGGCAGCCGACGACCTGCTCGGCCGCCTCGGCCACGCCGGTCCGACGGCCCTCGTCCACCTGCTTCCGCCACACCTTCGGCACCGCACCTCCCTCTACCCGTACCAGGCGGTCCTGGAGGCCGGCGGTTTCGGCGCCACCAACGAAGGCCTCGGGCACTGGGCGCCGCCCGGCGGCCCCGACCCGCTGCGCCCGCTGCCCGAGGCCGGCGACGGCTCCGTACCGGTGCCCGTGCTGTCCCTCAAGCCCGGCTCCCTCGGCACCTGGGCCGACCTCGTCACCGGTGAGCGGGGCGTGCGCCGGTCGCTGCCCGTCGTCCTCGCCGGGGCTCTCGCCAAGGGCGCGCCCGCACCCGGTCTGCGCGCCCCGCGCATGCCGCGCGCCGCCACCGCGGCCGTCCGCCGCTTCTTCACGCTCGCCACCCCCGCCGCCCGCCGGCTCGCCACTCAACTGGCGGCCGTGCCCTTCGAGTTCGACCTCGTGGAGCAGCTGCGGCGACGCACCATGCCGGAGACCGGCCCCGACCACCTCGCCGAGATCCTCATGGGCGGGCTGATCGACTGGAACAGCGGCGGCGAGGGCCGCCCCGAGTTCGCCGACGGGGTGCGCGAGGCACTGCTCGCCACCACGACCCGCAGTCAACTGGCCCGCACCGTCAGCATGGTGGGCGAGCTGCCGGCCGCCGGACGGCGAGGCGTCGCCCTGCGCGCCGCACTGCAGGACCCGGCCGGAGCAGCCCTGCCCGACCCGGCCGAAAGCGGCTGGGCGCGCAGCGAACTGGCCGTGATGCGCGCCCTCTCGGGGCCCTACTCCGAACGGGCGAGGCGCATCGAACCCCGACTCTCCGGACGCCTGCCGTCCGGTGCGGCCGAACGGGTGGGCGCCGGTTTGCCCGCAGGTACACCCACTGAGGTGAACCCTGCGGGCGGCGGGGGATCATCCGGCGGCCGAGAAGGCAGTGATCCAGCGTCGAGCAACCCCGACGAACCTGGAGACCACGTGCCGCCCCTGGTACCCGACGCGACCCGACCCGAAGCCCCGGAGGCTGAGCAGCTCATGCAGAGCACCACGACCGCGACGCCCGCCCTACTGGTGAACGTTCCCCTGCGGAACACCTCGTTCGTCGGCCGGCAGGGGCTGCTGAGGGCCGTGGAGGAGCAACTGAGTTCCCAGGACACGGCCGCGGTGCTGCCGCACGCGCTGCACGGCCTGGGCGGCGTCGGCAAGTCTCAGCTCGCGCTGGAGTACATCTACACCCACCAGCACGACTACAAGGTGGTCTGCTGGATCCCCGCGGAGCGGGAGAGCCTCATCCTGGCCACCCTCGCGACCCTCGCCGCCCGGCTGGGGATCGCCCCGCCGGGCCAGGACGGCGTGGGCAGTCTCACGGCCAACACCGCGGTGCCCGCCGTGCTGGAGGCGCTGCGGGCCGGCGCGCCGTACGACAACTGGCTCCTCGTCTTCGACAACGCGGAGAACGTCGACGCCGTGCGCCAGTACTTCCCCACCAACGGCCCGGGGAAGGTCGTCGTCACCTCCCGGAACCGCGCCTGGGAGCGGGTCGCCACCCCTCTGCCGGTGAACGTCTTCGAGCGGTCCGAGTCCATCGAGCTGCTCCAGAAGCGCTCGCCCGACCTGTCCACCGAGGACGCCGACCGGCTCGCCGAGGCCCTCGGCGACCTGCCCCTGGCCGTCGAGCAGGCGGGCGCCTGGCGGGCGGTCACCGGCATGCTCGTGGACGAGTACCTCGACCTGCTGGCGCAGCGCAGTCCCGAGATCCTCGAACTCGACCCCACCCCCGACTACCCGGTCTCCGTCGCCGCCGCCTGGGACATCTCGCTGGAGCGCATCCGGCAGAACAACCCGGGAGCCCGGCAGCTCCTCGACATCTGCGCCAGCATGGCACCGGAGCCGATTCCGCGGTCCATGCTGCGCGGCAGCCGCGGGGTCAGCGTGACCCCCGACGTCGACCCGCTGCTGCGCGAGTCGATCAAACTGAACCGGGCGGTGCGCGACCTCAGCCAGTTCTCCCTGGTGCGGGTCGACCCGCGGTCCGACACCCTGCAGATGCACCGCCTGCTCCAGACCGTGCTCCTGGCCAAGCTGAACCCCGACGAGCGCGAGCGCATGCGGGACGCCGCCCACCAACTGCTGTCGGCGGCCAAGCCCGGCCCCTCCGGATCCTCGCTGGAATGGCGCGCGTACCAGGCGCTGCTGCCCCACCTCCTCGCCTCGCAGGCGGTGACCAGCACCGACACCTACGTGCGCGACCTGGTCTACGACACCGCGTGGTTCCTCTACTACTGGGGAGACCACGAGGGTGCCGCCTCCTTCGCGCGCCAGGCGTGGAACGCCTGGCTGGCGGCGTCCGGCGAGGAGGACGTCCAGGCCATCCGCATGGCCAAGTGCCTCGCCTTCCTGCTGCGCCAGACCGGCCAGGTCGCCGAGTCCCTGCCGCTCACCGAGCGGGCACTGGAGGTGAGCCGCCGGGTCGGCGACGACCCGGAGAGCCTGATCGACTCCCTGTGCGAGCTGTCCGACGCGCGGGGCTACCAGGGGCGCTTCGAAGAAGTCCGGACCCTGACCCAGGAAGCCAGGGAGCTGGCCCGCTCCCTGTTCGGCCCCGACGACCCGACCGCCCTGCGCGCCACCCACGCCCACTGCGTCGGCCTCAGGCTGTGCGGTCAGTTCAGGGAGGCGCTGCCCCTCGACCAGGAGAACGCCCGGCAGCGCGAACTGCTCTTCGGCCCGGCCAGCTTCTTCGCCCTCAACGCGCTCAACGGCCTCTCCATCGACATGCGCGAGAGCGGCGACTACCCCGGCTCCCGGGACTTCCAGGAGGACGTCTACCGCCGCGCCCGCGGCACCCTCGGCGACGAACACCCGCTGACCCTGCGTATCGCCCGCAACCTGGCCGTGTGCCGCCGCCGCGACGGAGCACTCACCGAGTCCGCCAAGCTCGCCGAGGAGACCCTGCGGCACTTCCGGGCCCGCTACGGCCCCGATCACTTCGACTCTCTGTCGACCGCGACGAACCTGTTCGTCGACCAGCGGCTGGCCGGCGACCTGGAGGCGTCGCGCGTGCTGGCCGAGGAGACCGTGCGCGGCCTGGTCCAGCGCCTCGGCCCGGACCACGCGCACACACTCCTGGCGCAGGCGAACGCCGCCGCGACGCTGCGGGCGATGGGCAGCCTCGACGCCGCGCAGGAGATGGAGGACGCCGTGGCGGAACGGCTGAGCGAGACGGTGGGCGCCCGGCACGTGCTCACCCTGACCGTGGCCATCGGACAGGCGAACACGGCGTACGCGCGGCTCGACTTCGACCGGGCCCACCAGATCGACGAGGCCAATCTCCCGCTGCTGGCCGAGCAGGCGGGGGAGGAGCATCCGCTGACCCTGTCGGTGATGGCGAACCTCGCCCTCGACCTGCGCGGGCTGGGCCGCGGACCCGAGGCGGACGAACTGCAGCGCAAGGCGGTGGAGGGCTTCACCCGCGTCGTCCGTGCCGACAACCCCTGGCTCCTGGCGGCGAGCAGGCGCCGCCGCATCGAGTGCGACCTGGCCCCCATGCCGATCTAGGGCACCTCGGCGGGCGCCGGTTCGGATCCGGTGCCGGCATCGGTGGTCGTGGCCAGTGCCAGTGCCTGTGCCAGTGCTGGCCTCTGTGCCGGTGGCATGCGTCGGTGCGGGGCGGGCAGCAGCGGCGGCGCGGCCGGGCGGGCCGTGGAAGGGCGTGTGCCTCCCACGGCCCGCCGGTCAGCTCGCGTCCGGCAGCGCGGCGGCCGGCGGGTCGTCGGAAGGACGCCCCTGCGGCGGCCCTGTGGCGTCCGACGGCTTGGACCCGACGAGAACGCCCGGGCAGCCGCCCGCGACGGTGTCCGGCCGGGACGCGGAGAGCCGGTCGACCAGCAGCAGCAACGGCTGGGTGAGGAGCGTCGTGGCCAGCGCCATGAGTACCAGGACCGTGTAGAGGGGCCTGCTCAGCAGTCCCGCCTGGAAGCCCGCGTTGAGGGCGATCAGCTCGGTGAGCCCGCGCGTGTTCAGCAGCACCCCCACCGTCCGCGCGTCGTCACGGCCCAGTCCGCCGAGCCGGGCCGCCGCCGTACCGCTGCCGATCTTCGTGACGACCGCCAGCACCGTCACCACCAGGACCGCGATCCACCCCGAGGCGGTGAGGCTGTTCAGGACGACGGCCTGGCCCGAGAAGACGAAGAAGAAGGGCAGCAGCAGCGAGCTGATGTCGTGCAGCGGACGCAGCAGGTCGGGGTCGAGCGTGCCGTTCTCCTCACGTGGGCAGACGACACCGGCGAGCAGCGCACCGCAGATGGCGTGCAGCCCCAGGTACTGCGTCACGCAGGCCGAGCCGAAGGCGAAGGCGATGAGCAGCGACAGCCGCAGCAGGGGCTCCGTCTGGGTGCGCCACAGCAGCCTGCGCAGCAGCGGCCGGGCGACCACGAGCATCAGCCCGATGAAGACGACCGCGGCCAGCGCCCGCCATTCCGGGCCGAGCGACCGCTCCCCCGTGCCGTCCAGCAGGGTGCCGGCCAGCACCGTCCAGCCGACCACGTCCATCAGCCCGGCGGCGGAGACCGCCAGCACGCCCGGCACCGAGCTGGCCAGGCCGTTCTCTCGCACCATGGCCGTGAGCACCGGCACCGCGGTTATCGACAGCGCGACCCCCGCGAACACGACCACGGCCGGACCGACCCGGGACACGCCCAGGTCGTGCAACTGCTCCCGGAACAGCAGCGCGGCGCCGCCGCCCGCGGCCATCGGCACCAGGAAGCCGGCCGCCGCCACGGTCAGCACCGTACGCGCACGGTCGCCCAGCACCTTCAGATCCAGTTCGTAACCCACCGCGAACAGGAACACCACCAGGGAGAACTGGGCCAGACCCGTCAGCGCCGTCGTGAGTTCCGCCGGGAACAGCACCGAGTAGGCGTCCGGTGCCGCGCCGCCGAGCAGCGAGGGACCGAGGACTATGCCCGCCACCAGCTGACCGACGATGTAGGGCTGCTTCAGCCGCCGGGCGGTCCAGCCCGCTCCGTGGCCGACCGCGAGGATCAGCGCCGAGGCGAGCAGGAAGTGCATGACCGTCGAATCAGGGCTCACGGCGAGTCCCCCTGGTGTCCAGTTGTCGGTACCGGTCGCCCGGCGGTGGAACGGGCCTTCGACACCGCGTCGGCCCAAGTACTGGAGGGTATGGGTAACTTGACGTCACCAAGGAGTCGTAGACAACAGTGCACTGGTGTCACGGGGGGCACATGACGGCGGTCGTTTTCATCCACGGCACGGGGGTGCGCGAACCGGGCTTCTCGAAGCTCGCGGGGCGCGTTGGAGCAGGGCTGACCACGCTGCGCGACGGGCTGCGCATCGTGCCGTACTACTGGGGCGGCCCGCACGGCGCCACCCTCGCCGCCGGCGGGGCCAGTCTGCCGCCGGGGCCGGGAGCCGCGGCCCGGGGGCCGGCGGCGTTCGCGGGCGGGCCGCCGGCCGCCGAGGTCACCACGGCCGCCGGGGAGGACTCCACGGACGCGTGGGCCGCCCGCTACGCCGATCCCTACGCCGAACTCGCGCTCGCCGCGGCGGGCGGCGCCCCGGCCGCCGAACGGCCGCCCGGTTCCGTGCCGCCGGAACAGGCGCTGCGCGAGCGCCTGTTCGCGCTCGCCGCCCAGGGCGACGGACCCGCGGCCGAGTTGGGTGACGGCCTGTCCCGGGCGGCCCGCGACCTGGCCGCCCATCCCCTCCTCGGCCCGGCCGCCGAGGCCCTCCGCCCCGGCGACCTGGCGGCCGTCGCCGCGCGCAGTCTCACCGCGCGGATCATCGCGGACGCCCTCGACGCCGACACGCCGCTGGTACCGGGCGGCGACGTCCGCGACGCGGTCGCCGACCGGCTCGCCGCGGCCCTCGGCGCCACCGCCCCCGGTACGGAGCGCGGAATGCGTTCCATGGTGCTGCGGATCGCGGGCGCCGCGGCATCCCGTGCCGCCGTGCGCCGCCGACGCGCCCTCACCGAAGCCGCCCACCCTGCGGCCGCGGACATCCTGCGCTACCTCAGCCGCGGCGAGGCCGTCCGTGCCGAACTGCGCGCACTCGTCGAAGGCCTGCGGCCCCCCGTCGTCCTCGTCGGCCACAGCCTTGGCGGCATCATCGCCCTGGACACACTGATCTCGGCCCCGCTGCCCCAGGTGCGGCTCCTGGTGACGGCCGGTTCCCAGGCGCCGTTCCTGTACGAGTCGGGGTCCCTGCCCACCCTGGAACACCCCGCTCCGCTGCCGCCGCACGTCCCGGACTGGCTGAATCTCTACGACCCCCGGGACCTGCTCTCCTACCTGGGGGAGGGCCTCTTCCCGGGGCGCGTCACCGACACGGCGGTCGACAGCCGCCAGCCCTTCCCGGCCGCGCACAGCGCCTACTGGACCAATCCCGAGGTCTTCCGCCACATCGTGGAACGCCTGCCGTGACCGGGCCCGAGTCCACCACCGTGCCGCGGGGAACGCCGTCCGCGCCGCGCGTCGACCCCTCGCGGGTGCACGCGCTGATCGTCGGCATCGAGGCCTACGGCGCCGGCCCGCTCTGGGACCTGCCCGGACCCGCCCGGGACGCCGTGCGCTTCCGGCGCATGCTGCGGACGGCCGGGGTGCCGGAGGACAACCTGCACGTCCACCTGTCACCGCTGCCGCCGTACGCCCCCGAAGTGCCGTACGCCCCCGCCGACCACGCCACCCTCCGCCGCGCCCTGGTGCGGCACCTGCCGCAGGCATCCGGTGACGTCCTGTGGGTGTGGTGGGGCGGTCACGGCGTGCTGGATCTCGCCGGCCACCTCAGACTGTTCTGCGCGGACGCCACCATCGCCGACAAACTGGGCATCGACCTGGACTCCGCGCTGGCGCGGTACGCCGGGGACGCCGTGCCGGGATTCGCCGAGCAGCTGTGGATCGTGGACGCCTGCGAGACCTTCGAGGAGGACCTGGCCTTCCGCGAGCAGCTGCCGCCCGACGCCCTGCCCGTGGGGCGCCGCACCCTCGGTCACCGGCAGACGGTGCTGCGGGCCGCGGGCCGCGGCCGGGCCGCCGCCAACGATCCGCGGCGCGCCACCGGGCTCTTCTCCGACGTGCTGCTCGCCCTGCTGGCCGAGCGGAGCGACGTGCTGCCCGCGCCGCCGGATGCGGAGGAACTGTTTCCGGCCGTACGGGCGCGCATCGCGGCCCTCAGGGAGTCGGGCCGTACTCTGCAGCATCCCGAGATCCGGTTGCGGAGCCCCGAGCGCACCGAGTCGCTGGGCCCGCCGGCGCCCGCCCCGGTGACCCGTCCGGCCTCGCCGCTGGCGCGGGCGGTCGAGGCGCTCCTCGCCTACCCCTTGATGGGCGACCCCGTTGAACGGCAGACCGTGGTCGCCGCGTTGGACCCGGCAGTCACCGCGGTGCTGCCCCGCCACACCAAGGCCCGCACGGACGCGGCCGGGATCCTGAACGCGCTCGCCCGACGCCGCCCCGAGGAGTTGTGGACCCTGTTCGACGCCGTCGTGTCCGTCGACGACGACGCCGACCGCAAGGCCGAACTGGGCCTCGCCCTCGACGCGTTGGCGGCGTCGGCGGGGCCCGGCGGAGGCAGGCGGTGATCGAGTGGCGTGATCGTACGGTTTTCGACAGCGCTGTGAATGGCCATGATGGAAGGAACACGAGCACGAGGCATCGAGTGCCATCGTGCGAGAAGGGGGAGCACCTTGGACCAGCCGCCCGCCCCGCACCGCGCCGCAGCCGCCGCCCGTGAGCCGGCCGCCGCCGTGGGTGCCGACGTCTGGGAGTCGGACCTGTCCGACCTCGCGGGGCTGCCCCTGACCGCAGTGGACGGTCTGGCGCCGCTTCGCCCCACCGCCCGCCTGCTGGAAGAGGTACTGCGCGCCCGCGGCGGCGTCCGCGGCGGCCAGGACGGTGGTGGTGCCCGAGCCGAATAGCCACCGCACGCCGCACGTCGCTCCCTTGACGGGCCCGGCCGTGCGCCCGCCGGGGTCCCTGCCTGCCCGCACCCGCAACCGGAGGTCCCCGCCCATGACCGGTGAGCCGCGCCCTGCCGTCTTCCGCATGCCGGAGCGGCTCTTCGCGGAGCTGGCCGCCGGAGGCGGCACCGCGGAGGCCGTCTCCTTCCTGGAGCGGGCGGAACGGGCCCGCCGACTGCTCCTGTTGCGCACGCTGCTCGACCGGCTGGCGGACGTACCCACCCCGCTGACCGCGCCCGCCGAGGCCTGGTCCGTCCTCAAGGAGGCCGCCGAGCGGGTTCCGGAGGCGGTCGACGGGCTGCTCGCCGCCCCGGCCACCGGCGGATGGATCGCCCACATGCTGCGCCGGTTGCACGGCACCGCCACGGGTCCTCCCCTGTGGGCGGAAGCGGGCCACCTGAACCTGCTGGCCCTCACGGCGGCCCTGCACACCGGCACGGAGACGGCCCTCGACGTTGCGCTCACCGACGGGACGGTGTACCTCCCGGCCCTGGGACAGGCCCGGCTCCCTCAGGCGAAGCCGGGACTCGCGGTCGCCCTGGCCGTGACGACGGGCCGCGGCGAACTGACCCTCTCGGCCCGGCGCCGCGACGGCTCCCCGACGTCCGTGACCTGCCGCCCGGCCACGACCCCGGCCACCACTTGCCGCGTCCCGGCCGCCCGGCCCACCACCGCGCCGCCCGCGCCGGGCGCCCCCGGGCCGGCGGACGCGGCCGGGCCGGCGACGACCACCACGGCCGCCCCGCTGCGACCCGCGCCACGCACCGCCGCCGCGCCGTCCCGCGCTCGCCCGGCGCCCCCGGAGCGCACCGCCACCGACGCCCGTCGCGTGCCGTCGGCGTCCGCCGCCGCGTCCTCGGCCGTCCGGCCGGTGACGCCGGCCCGGGACGCCACCGAGCCGCCACCCGGTCCACCGCCAGCCGGCCCGCTGTCCGGCCCGATGCCGCCCGCCCCCGTGCCGGCATCACCGCCCGCCCCCGTGCCGGCAGCACCGCCCGCCGGCGCCGTCGACGCGCCCTCCTGGCTCCCCCTGCGGACCCTCACCCACACCACCGCCTCGGGCCGCGTCGCCATACCCCTCGACGACCTCGGTCCCTACCGCGACCTCGACGATCCGGTCCCGCCCGCCCGGCTCGACGCCGGTGAGGCGGCGGAGTGGCAGCGGGTCTTCGACGGCGCCGCCGCCATCCTCGCGGGGGCGGGCACCGGCCAGGGCCCGGGGCGGCTCGAACCGTCCCTGATCCGCGCCGTCGTGCCGTACGGCCGTACCGCCCCCACCCCGCCCGCTCCGCCGACCGTCGCCGTCTCCGCGTCCAGCGGCGACTCCTTCGGCGCCATGCTGATAACCCGCCCGGGGTCCGCGCTCGCCCTCGCCGAGACCCTCGTCCACGAGTTCCAGCACAGCAAGCTCGCCGCCCTCCTCCACCTCTTCCCCCTCCTCGACGACGACCGCGAGGAGCGCTACTACGCTCCCTGGCGCGCCGACCCGCGCCACCTCACCGGGCTGCTGCACGGCGCGTACGCCTTCACGGGCGTCGCCGGCTTCTGGCGGGACCGGATGACCGAGCCGGAACACGCCGAGGCCGCCGCCTACCACTTCGCGCTGCGCCGGCTGCAGAGCCGGCTGGTCGTGCGCACCCTGCTGACCAGTGCCCGGCTCACCCCGCCGGGGCGCCGGCTGGTCGAGGGCCTCGCCCGGACGCTGGACGGCTGGCTGCGCGAACGCGTCGACCCGGCCGCCCTGTCCCGGGCCCGTACGGCCGCCTCCCTGCACCGCACCCAGTGGCGGCTGCGCAACGTCGCCGCACCGGCCGGGCCGGACGGCACCCTCCGGTTCCGCCCGGACCGCGGCTTCTGGTCCGACACCCGCACCGCCGCGTTCGCCACCCGCCCCGCCGCTCCCCGCACCCCCGACGAGCACCTCGCCGCCGGCGACCCGGCCACCGCGCTGGAGGGCTACGCGGGGGAACTGGCCCGGGACCCGGCCGACCCGCGGGCGCTGTCCGGCTGGATCGTCGCCCGCGCTGCCCTGGACCCGGGGCACCCGACCCGCCGCCCGCTCGCCCGCCCGGAGCTGCTCCAGCCCCAGCCCAGCGGTTGAACCGGGGCGCACGGGTCCGCCCAAGCAGGGGGTGAACAGGCGCCCGAATGGTCAGGATGGAGGCATGGGATTCACAGTCGACTCCGAAGCCGGGCGGCTCACCCGCGTCATCCTGCACCGGCCGGATCTCGAGCTCAAAAGGCTCACCCCCAGCAACAAGGACGCCCTTCTCTTCGACGACGTGCTGTGGGTGCGCCGGGCGCGCGCCGAGCACGACGGGTTCGCCGACGTGCTCCGCGACCGCGGAGTCGCCGTGCACCTCTTCGGCGACCTGCTCACCGAGACCCTTGACGTCCCGGCGGCCCGGCGGCTCGTCCTGGACCGGGTCTTCGACGAGAAGGAGTACGGAGTGCTGGCCACGGACCATCTCCGGGCCGCCTTCGAGACCCTGCCCGCCCGTGAACTCGCCGAGGCCCTGGTCGGCGGCATGACCAAGCGGGAGTTCCTCGACGCGCACCCGGAGCCGACCTCCGTGCGCTTCCACGCCATGGAGCTGGACGATTTCCTGCTCGGTCCGCTGCCCAACCACCTCTTCACCCGGGACACCTCGGCCTGGATCTACGACGGCGTCTCCATCAACGCCATGCGCTGGCCCGCCCGGCAGCGCGAGACGGTGCACTTCGAGGCGATCTACCGGCACCACCCGCTCTTCCGCGACGAGACGTTCCGCCTCTGGTCCGAGGGGCAGGCCGACTACCCCTCCACCATCGAGGGCGGCGACGTCCTCGTCATCGGCAACGGCGCGGTACTCATCGGCATGAGCGAGCGCACCACACCGCAGGCCGTCGAGATGCTCGCGTACAAGCTGTTCGCGGCGGGCTCCGCACGCACGATCGTGGCCCTCGACATGCCCAAGCGGCGGGCCTTCATGCACCTGGACACCGTGATGACGATGGTCGACGGCGACACCTTCACCCAGTACGCCGGGCTCGGCATGCTCCGCTCCTACACCATCGAGCCGGGCGTGGGGGAGAAGGAGCTGAAGGTCACCGACCATCCGCCGGAGCACATGCACCGCGCGATCGCGGCGGGCCTCGGTCTCAACGAGATCCGGGTGCTGACCGCCACCCAGGACGTGCACGCCGCCGAACGTGAGCAGTGGGACGACGGCTGCAACGTCCTGGCCGTCGAGCCGGGCGTCGTCGTCGCCTACGAGCGGAACGCCACCACCAACACCCACCTGCGTAAACAGGGCATCGAGGTGATCGAGATCCCGGGCAGCGAGCTGGGCCGGGGCCGGGGCGGGCCGCGCTGCATGAGCTGCCCGGTGGAACGGGAGCCTGTATAGAAATTCAGCACTTCGTATAGACTTCCAGCTGTCCCCGTCCCCCGTCCCCGTCCCTGTATCCCTGGAGCGCACCCATGGTGACAGTCCCGACCGCCCTCGCCGGCCGCCACTTCCTCAAGGAGACCGACTTCACCGCGGACGAGTTCCGCAGCCTGGTCGATCTGGCCGCGGAACTGAAGGCCGCGAAGAAGGCCGGGACCGAGACACGGCATCTCCAGGGCAGGAACATCGCGCTGATCTTCGAGAAGACCTCGACGCGCACGCGCTGCGCGTTCGAGGTCGCCGCCGCCGACCAGGGCGCCTCGACGACGTACCTCGACCCCGCCGGCTCGCAGATCGGCCACAAGGAGTCCGTGAAGGACACCGCGCGCGTGCTGGGCCGCATGTTCGACGGTATCGAGTACCGGGGCGACAGCCAGCAGAAGGTCGAGGAACTGGCGGCCTTCGCCGGCGTCCCCGTCTACAACGGCCTGACCGACGACTGGCACCCCACCCAGATGCTCGCCGACGTGCTGACCATGACCGAGCACAGCGACAAGCCCCTGCGCGAGACCGCCTTCGCCTACCTCGGCGACGCCCGCCTGAACATGGGCAACTCCTACCTGGTCACCGGCGCCCTGCTCGGCATGGACGTGCGCATCGTCGCCCCGAAGTCCTACTGGCCCGCCCAGGAGGTCGTCGACCGGGCGAAGGCGCTCGCCGAGTCGAGCGGGGCGCGCGTCACGCTCACCGAGACCCTGGACGAGGGCGTGCGCGGCGCCGACTTCGTCTGCACCGACGTCTGGGTCTCCATGGGCGAGCCCAAGGACGTCTGGGCCGAGCGGATCAAGGCCCTCGCCCCGTACGCCGTGACCATGGACGTCCTGCGCGCCACCGGCAACCCGGACGTGAGGTTCATGCACTGCCTGCCCGCCTTCCACGACCTGGGCACCAAGGTCGGCCAGGAGGTCTTCGAGGCCCACGGTCTCGATTCCCTGGAGGTCACGGACGAGGTCTTCGAGTCCGCGCACTCGGTCGTCTTCGACGAGGCGGAGAACCGGCTGCACACCATCAAGGCGGTCCTGGTCGCCACGCTGGCCTGACCGGGCGGCCGACCAGGGCCGATGTGGCGGCCAGGACCCATGCGGCGGCCAGGACCCATGCAGCGACCAGGCCCGTTATTCTGACCGGCGGCCCCGGAGCCACCCCTTCCGGAGCCGCCGGCCGCGACCACCGTCGCGCCCCCGCACCACCAGAAACGAGCACCACCCGCAATGCCCGCTTCCCGCGTCAAGTCCCCCCACCTCCTCGTCGCCGAATCCGGCGCCGACCGCGAAGGCCACGGCCTGAAGCGCACGATGGGGCTGTTCCAGCTCGTCTGCTTCGGCGTCGGCGCGATCGTCGGCACCGGCATCTTCGTCGGCCTGTCCGACTCGGTCGCCGAGGCCGGCCCGGCCGTCGTCGTCTCCTTCGTGCTGGCCGCCATCACCTGCGTGTTCACCGCGTTCGCCTTCGCCGAGCTGGGCGGCGCGATCCCGGTCTCCGGTTCCTCGTACTCCTTCGCCTACGCCGGACTCGGCGAGCGGACCGCATTCCTGGTCGGCTGGTGCCTGCTGCTGGAGTACGGCGTGTCCGTCTCCGCGGTCGCGGTCGGCTGGAGCCAGTACGTCAACGAACTGCTCGACAGCGTCCTCGGCCTCCAGCTCCCGCACGCGCTCTCCGCGGGCCCCGGCGACGGCGGCGCGGTCAACCTCCCCGCGGTGATCGTCATCGCCCTGGCCTGCGTCCTGCTGGTGCGCGGTGTGCGGGAGAGCGCCCGGGCCACGGCCGCGATGGCCGTCCTCAAGCTGGCCGTCCTGGTCGCCTTCTGCGCCATCGGCTTCCACGCCTTCCAGGACGGCAACCTCAGCCCGTTCTCCCCGGCCGGTCTCGGCGGCATCGGCGCCGGCACCACCGCCGCCTTCTTCTCGTACATCGGCTTCGACGCGATCACCACCGCCGGCGAGGAGGCCAAGAACCCGCGCCGCGACATCCCCATCGCGATCCTGGTCTGCATCGGCCTGGTCACCCTGCTCTACTGCGCGGTCGCCGTCGCGGCGATCGGCGCCGTCGGCGGCGACGCGGTCGGCGACCGGCCCGCCGCGCTGTCGTACGTCGTGAACGAGGTCACCGGCTCCACGGTCGGCGGCGGCGTGGTCGCCTTCGGCGCGGTCGTCGCCATCGCCTCGGTGGTGCTCGCCGTGATGTACGGCCAGACCCGCATCCTGATGTCCATGTCCCGCGACGGTCTGATCCCGCGCGTCTTCGAGAAGGTCTCGCCGCGCACCGCGACCCCCGTCGCCGGCACGCTCATCGTCGGCGTGGTCTTCGCCCTCCCGGCGGCCTTCGCCCCGCTGGACGCGGTGGTCAACCTGTGCACCATCGGCACGCTGGCCACCATGGCCGCCGTGAACGTCTCGGTGATCGCGCTGCGCCGCCGCGAGCCGGGCCTCGCCCGCACCTTCCGGGTGCCGCTCTACCCGGTGACGCCGCTGCTCGGAGTCGCCTTCTGCCTGTACCTGATCTACGAGACGGGCGCGGCGACCTGGCTCCAGTTCGCGGTGTTCCTCGCGGTGGGCCTGCTGGTGTACGCGGCCTACGGGCGCCGGCACTCCCGCCTGGCCCGGGCGGAGGTCACTCCGGAGAGCGACGCGGAGCGGGTACCGCAGGAAGCCTGAACCAGACCGCCTTGCCGGACCCGGTGGGCCGGTGGCCGCAGGACGAGCTCAGGGCGCGGATCAGCAGCAGACCGCGCCCGTGCTCCTGCCAGGGGTCGGGCGGCTCCACGCCGGGCCGGGTGAGGTCACCGGGCGGCGCCGGGTCCGGGTCGTGCACCTCGACCTGGCAGCCGGTCGGCAGCAGTTCCACCACCAGCTCGATCGGCGACCCGCCGGTGGTGTGCTCGACGGCGTTGGCGACCAGCTCCGCCGTGAGCAGTTCCGCGGTGTCGCCGTCCGCCGCGTGCTCCAGCTCGGCCAGCGCCGTGCGGACCAGGGCACGGGCCACCGGCACGGCCGCGGCGGAGTGCGGCAGTGCGATGCGCCAGGAGGCGGGAGCTTGCGGGTGATCGTGCACGACGAGTCCGTTCCGGAGCAGGCTGTCGTCCTGTCCTGCTTTCAACCTTGTGAATGGTACGGCGCCACCCGGCAGAGGCGTTCGACGGGCACCTCCCGGGACCTTCGGCCCCGGTACGGGGCGGCCTACCCAGGTGAACGCCGTCCCTCGCACGTTTGCTCCCGCTGTTACCGCGTCATCGACGGCCGGTGACTTCCGGCGGACCAGGTTATCGCGCCCTCGTGACGACGGTCACAGATGGGTGATAGCTTCGGAGGCGTACCGAGACGTAGCGCTCAGTGGCCGTGCCCGCCCTAGGAGGCCGCCCGTCATGAGTCCCTTCACCGGCTCCGCCGCCCCCACCCCCGACTGGCGGCACCTGCGCGTCGATCTCACCGACGGTGTCGCCACCGTCACCCTCGCCCGGCCCGACAAGCTCAACGCCCTGACCTTCGAGGCCTACGCCGACCTGCGCGACCTCCTGGCCGAGCTGTCCCGGTCGAGGTCCGTACGGGCCCTGGTGCTGGCCGGCGAGGGGCGCGGCTTCTGCTCCGGAGGCGACGTCGACGAGATCATCGGCGCGACCCTGTCCATGGACACCGCCCAGCTGCTGGACTTCAACCGCATGACGGGCCAGGTGGTGCGGGCCGTCAGGGAGTGCCCGTTCCCGGTGGTCGCCGCGCTGCACGGCGTCGCGGCGGGCGCGGGCGCGGTCCTCGCGCTGGCCGCCGACTTCCGGGTCGCCGACCCGTCCGCCCGCTTCGCCTTCCTCTTCACCCGCGTCGGCCTGTCCGGCGGTGACATGGGCGCCGCCTACCTGCTGCCCCGCGTCGTCGGGCTCGGCCACGCCACCCGGCTGCTGATGCTGGGCGAACCGGTACGGGCGCCCGAGGCCGAGCGGATCGGCCTGATCAGCGAGCTGACCGACGAGGGCCGCGCCGACGAGGCCGCCCGGTCCCTCGCTCGCCGCCTGGCCGACGGGCCGGCCCTGGCGTACGCCCAGACCAAGGCCCTCCTCACCGCCGAACTGGACATGCCGCTCGCGGCGGCCGTGGAACTGGACGCCTCCACCCAGGCGCTCCTGATGAACGGCGAGGACTACGCCGAGTTCCACGCGGCCTTCACGGAGAAGCGGCGGCCGAAATGGCAGGGACGGTGACCGTGCCGACGGGAGGGGCGCGGGACGGTGCCGATCCGCGGCTCCGCGGGGCGCGGCCGACCACAGACACCCCGCGGCCGCATGCCGAGACGCGTCACCCCCTGCGGGTCGCGATCGCCGGCGGCGGCCCCGGCGGCCTCTACGCCGCCGCCCTCCTCAAACGCCTCGACCCCGGCCGCCGGGTCACCGTCTGGGAGCGCAACGCCCCCGACGACACCTTCGGCTTCGGTGTCGTCCTCTCCGACGAAACGCTGGGCGGCATCGAACACGCCGACGCGGTCGTCTACGCGGCCCTCAAGAAGGACTTCGTCCGCTGGGACGACATCGACATCGTGCACCGGGGCACCCGCCACACCTCCGGGGGGCACGGCTTCGCGGCTCTCGGCCGCCGCCGCCTCCTGGAGATCCTGCACGAGCGCTGCCACGCCCTCGGCGTCGAGCTGCGGTTCCGCGCCGAGGCCCCGGACCCGGCCCTGCTGGCGCAGACGTACGACCTCGTCGTCGCCGCCGACGGGGTGCACAGCACCGCCCGCGACGCCTACCGCGACGCCTTCCGGCCCACCCTCACCGGCCACCGCTGCCGCTACATCTGGCTGGCCGCCGACTTCGCCTTCGACGCCTTCCGCTTCGAGATCGCCGAGACCGGGCACGGCGTGATGCAACTGCACGGCTACCCGTACGCGGCAGACGCGTCGACCGTCATCGTGGAGATGCGCGACGAGGTCTGGCGGGCGGCCGGCTTCGACGAAATGGACGTGTCCGAGTCCACCGCACGCTGTGCCAAGATCTTCGCCGACGCCCTCGGCGGCCGGCCGCTGAGGGCCGGCAGGTCGGCGTGGACCACCTTCCGCACGGTGGTCAACGAACGCTGGTCGCACGGCAACACCGTCCTGATCGGCGACGCCGCCCACACGGCCCACTTCTCCATCGGCTCGGGCACCAAGCTCGCCGTGGAGGACGCCCTCGCGCTCGCCGCCTGCCTGGAGGAACAGCCCACACTCGCGCAGGCGCTCAGCGCCTACGAGGAGGAGCGGCGTCCCGTCGTCGCCTCCACGCAGCGGGCGGCCCGGGCCAGCCTGGAGTGGTTCGAGGACCTGCCCCGGTACCTGGACCAGCCGCCCCGCCAGTTCGCCTTCAACCTCCTCACCCGCAGCCGCCGCGTCACCCACGACAACCTGCGGCTGCGCGACGCCCGCTTCACCGGCGCCGTCGAGCGCGAGTTCGGCTGCCCGCCCGGCACGCCCCCGATGTTCACCCCGTTCCGGCTGCGCGGTCTGACCCTGCGCAACCGCGTCGTCGTCTCCCCGATGGACATGTACTCGGCCACCGACGGCGTCCCCGGCGACTTCCACCTGGTCCACCTGGGCGCGCGGGCCCTGGGCGGCGCCGGACTGGTGATGACCGAGATGGTGTGCGTCAGCGAGCAGGGCCGCATCACTCCGGGCTGCGCGGGCCTCTACACCGGACGCCAGGCCGAGTCGTGGCGGCGGATCACGGACTTCGTGCACGCGCAGGCGCCCGGCACCGCGATCGGCGTGCAACTCGGGCACAGCGGGCGCAAGGGCTCGACCCGGCTGATGTGGGAGGGCATGGACGAACCGCTCCCCGACGGCAACTGGCCCCTCGTGGCGGCCTCCCCGCTGCCGTACAAACCGGGCGGCCAGACCCCGCGCGAGCTGTCCCGGGCGCGGCTGACGGACATCCGGGAGCAGTTCACGGCCGCCGCCGTCCGCGCCTCCCGGGCCGGTTTCGACCTGCTCGAACTGCACTGCGCCCACGGCTACCTGCTCTCCGGGTTCCTCTCGCCGCTCACCAACCACCGCACCGACGCCTACGGCGGCCCGCTGGAGAAGCGGCTCCGCTTCCCGCTGGAGGTCTTCGACGCCGTACGCGGCGTGTGGCCGCCGGAGCGGCCGATGACGGTCCGCGTCTCCGCCACCGACTGGGCCGAGGGCGGCACGAGCGCCGAGGAGGCCGTGGCGATCGCGCGCGCCTTCGCGGCGCACGGCGCCGACGCCGTCGACGTGTCCACGGGGCAGGTCGTGGCCGGGGAGCGCCCGGAGTTCGGGCGGTCGTACCAGACGCCGTACGCGGACCGCATCCGGCACGAGGCGGGCGTCCCGGTGATCGCCGTGGGCGCGATCTCCTCCTGGGACGACGTCAACTCGCTGATCCTGGCCGGCCGCACCGACCTGTGCGCACTCGCCCGCCCCCACCTCTACGACCCGCACTGGACCCTGCACGCGGCGGCCGAGCAGGGCTACGAGGGGCCGGGCGCCGTGTGGCCCGCACCGTACCGGGCGGGCAGCCGCCGGCCGGTGACCGGACGCACCGACGCGCCCAGGCCGAGGCTCACGCTGCACGGCCCGCGTCAGGACGTGTAGCCCCAGGCCGCGCAGATCCCGCGCAGCCGCTCGGGGACCTCGTCCTCCTTGGGCAGCGCGCGCCCCGGCTGCACGGTGCCGGTGCGGATGTTCTCGCGCCAGTCGCCGAGCCCGCGGACCAGCTCGCGGTCGCTCTTCCTGCCGTAGTCCAGCATCGCCGGCGCGTAGTCGACACCGAGGAACGCGCACAGGCGGCGCATCTCCCGCTCGGGGTCGGCGGTGATGTCCTCGTAGCGCACGGTGAAGCCGTCGGTGTCGGCCGTGCGGGCCTCCTCGACGGCCGTCATGTAGCGCAGCACGTCGGTGACGGCGGTGTTGAGCGGCCGCTTGACGGGGTCGGTCTCGTGCCAGGAACGGGCGATCGAACCGGGGTGGCGCAGCAGGAAGACGAAGCGCGCGTCGGGCCAGCAGTCCTTGAGACGCCGGTACATATAGGCGTTGGCCGGGGTCTTCTCCACGACGAAGTCCTTGCCGGACCTGACCAGTTCGCGGTGCAGGACGCGGTCCCACAGCAGGTGCTCCAGGTCACCGCGCTCCAGGCCGAGGGCGCCCATCGCGCGCTCGGAGAACCAGTTGGCACAGGTGACCTCCAGCCGGCCGATGTGCAGTTCGTGCGGGGCGTGCAGCCGCGGGTGGGCGCCCAGCATCATGCGCAGAAGGGTGGAGCCGGAGCGGATGGACGAGATGATGAAGACGGGCCGCCGCAGCAGCCGGTCGGTCGCCAGCTCCTCGGCCGACGGAGACCGGTACGCGGCCGCGGGCCGCTGCGCGGGTTCCGGCGCAGCGGCGGACTTCTTGCCCTGCGCCCCCTTCGCCGCCTGGGGAGCTCTCCGTACCTGGAGGCCGGTGGTGACGGTGAGGGCCCGGTTCAAGTTACGCGCGAGACTCATGCGTCCGCACGGTAGGTGAGAAACCTGAGAAGAGGGTCTGAGAAGGCTGAGGGTTCCCTGATCCAGGAGAAGTGTGACGCGAGTCACTGCTCAGGGTGGTCCGTGGACGTTCCGGGCATCGCGTAGACCGCGCCCGCGTCCCGCAGCCGCTCGTGCAGGGCCCGGAAGACGGCCGCCGAGCGCGTGCCCGGCCAGCCCTCGGGGAGCAGCCGGTCGGGCAGCCCGGGGTCGGCGTAGGGCAGGTGGCGCCAGGAGTCCAGGGCGAGGAGGTAGTCGCGGTAGGCCTCCTCGGGCGGAGTGTCGGCCCGGCGCTCCCAGTCGTGCAGCACGCGCGCGTGGCGGTCGAGGAACGCCTCGTGCTCCTTGGCGATCGCGGCCAGGTCCCACCAGCGGGCCGCCGCCTCGGCGGTCGGCGTGAAGCCCAGGTGCTCACCGCGGAAGAAGTCCACGTAGGTGTCCAGGCCCAGGCGGCCCAGCGCGTGCCGGGTCTCCTCGTACAGGCGCGCCGGTGCGATCCACACGCCGGGTGCCGCGGTGCCGAAGCCGAGACCGGCCAGGCGGGAGCGCAGCACGTGCCGCTTCTGCCGCTCCGACTCGGGCACGGAGAACACCGCCAGCACCCAGCCCTCGTCCTCGTGGGGCGCCGTGGCGTAGATGCGCCGGTCGCCGTCTTCCAGCAACTGCCGTGCCTCGGTGGAGAGTTCGTATCCTGCCGCGCCGTCGGCCGTGCGCGCGGGCAGGAGCAGCCCGCGCCGCTTGAGCCGGGAAACCGACGAGCGTACGGAGGGGGCGTCCACCCCCACCGCGGCCAGCAGCCGGATCAGCTCGGCGACGGGCACCGGACCCGGCGCGTAACGGCCGTACGCGCCGTAGAGCGTGACGATCAGGGATCTCGGGGCGTGCTGCGCGTGCTGGTCGGACACGTTGATCATCTTAGGTTGTCGTCATCACGTCCGACCGCCGCGGGGACCGTGACCGGGTGGGGGCAGGAGCCGGTAGCGCTGGAGCTTGCCGGTCGCCGTGCGCGGCAGCGCGTCCCGGAAGACGATCTCGCGCGGGCACTTGTACGGCGCCAGCTCGGCCCGGAGGAACGCGCGCAACGCGTCGGCGTCCCGCTCGGCGCCCTCCCTGAGTACGGCGTGGGCCACCACGACCTGTCCGCGGTGGGAGTCGGGCCGGCCCACCACGGCCGCCTCCACCACGTCCGGATGGCGCAGCAGCGCGTCCTCCACCTCGGGCCCGGCGATGTTGTAGCCCGCGGAAATGATCATGTCGTCGGCGCGGGCCACGTACCGGAAGTACCCGTCTGGCTCGCGCACGTACGTGTCCCCGGTGACGTTCCAGCCGTCGCGCACGTACTCCCGCTGCCGCGGGTCGGCGAGGTACCGGCAGCCCACCGGCCCGCGCACCGCCAGCAGCCCGGGCTCCCCGTCGGCCACCGGCGCGCCGTTCTCGTCCTGCACGCGCGCGTGCCATCCCGGCACCGGGACGCCGGTCGTGCCGGGCCTGATGTCGTCGTCGGCCGCGGAGACGAAGATGTGCAGCAGCTCCGTGGCGCCGATGCCGTTGATGACGCGCAGGCCGGTGCGCTCGTGCCAGGCCCGCCAGGTGGCGGCGGGCAGGTTCTCGCCCGCCGACACACAGCGCCTGAGGCACGTCACGTCGTAGGCGTCGAGCTCGTCGAGCATCGCGCGGTACGCCGTCGGAGCGGTGAACAGCACCGAGGCCCGGTGCTCGGCGATCGCGGGCAACAACTGCCTGGGGCCCGCCTGTTCGAGGAGCAGTGCGCTCGCCCCGGCCCGCAGCGGGAAGATCACCAGTCCGCCGAGTCCGAAGGTGAAGCCGAGCGGCGGGCTGCCCGCGAAGAGGTCGTCCGGACGCGGCTTGAGCACATGCCGCGAGAAGGTGTCGGCGATCGCCAGCACGTCACGGTGGAAGTGCATGCAGCCCTTGGGACGCCCGGTGGTGCCCGAGGTGAAGGCGATCAGTGCCACGTCGTCGGCCGCGGTGTCCACGGCCCGGTACGGCCCGTCGGGCACGGTGCCGGCTGCCCCACGGGTGAGCAGGTCGTCGGGCGCGTCCCCGCCGTACGTGGTGATCCGCAGCCCGGGGACCTCCGCCTTGGCGAGGTCGTCGACGGTCCGCACGTCGCACAGGGCGTGCCGCACCCGAGCGATCTCGCAGACGGCGCGCAGCTCGTGCGGGCGCTGCTGGGCCAGCACGGTGACCGCCACCGCGCCCGCCTTCAGCACCGCCAGCCAGCAGGCGGCCAGCCACGGTGTGGTGGGGCCGCGCAGCAGAACCCGGTTGCCCGGGACGACGCCGAGATCGCCGCTGAGGAGATGGGCGAGCCGGTCGACGCGGGCCCGCAGCCGGCCGTAGGTCCAGCGGTCCCCCGACGCGGTGCGGAAGACCGGGCGGTCGTCGGGCGGACCGGTGAGCAGCTCGGCGGCGCAGTTCAGCCGCTCGGGGTAGCGCAGCTCCGGCAGGTCGAAGAGGAGCCCCGGCCACTGGTCCGGGGGCGGCAGGTGCTCGCGGGTGAAGGTGTCGATGTGGCCGGAGCGGTGCGGTTCCGCGCGGTGCGTCTCCGCCATGGCGGTTCGCCCCCTTTGTCGTGGTGGGCTCGCGCAAGGAGCGTATCGTGTTGGTGACGACAGTCAACGGTGCGCGATAACCTCGAGTGTGGCCCAGCGGCAGGGGAGCAGCGACGTAGCAGGGGAAGGGACCGGCGGTGACCGCATTCTCGCTCGAACCGGCACAAGTCACCTGGTGCGCCGAGCTGCGCGCCCTGGCCGCCGAACGGTTGCGCCCACTGGCGGAGAAGGGCGAACCGGGCCGCGTGAACCGGGCCCTGCTCACCCAGCTCGGCATCCTCGGCCTGCTGCCCCGCCTGTTCTCCTCGGGCGCGCTCGACCTGTGCCTGATGCGCGAGTCCCTCGCCCACGCCTGCACCGAGGCCGAGACCGCCCTCGCCCTCCAGGGCCTCGGCGCCCACCCGGTCCACGCCCACGGCACCGAGGCCCAGCGCGCCCGCTGGCTGCCCCGCGTGAGCGACGGCAGGGCGGTGGCCGCCTTCGCCCTCAGCGAGCCCGACGCCGGCTCGGACGCGGCGGCGCTGAGGCTCAGGGCGGAACCGGCCGCGGGGCGGACCGCCGCCGGGCACGGCGGGGAGCGGCGCCCGCCCTCCCCGGACGACGCCACGCGGGCCGCCCCCGGTCGCCACGCGGGCACGGGCCCCTCGGCTCCGGAGGCCGCGCGGCCCGCCGCCGGGCTCCCCGGGCGGGCGCGGCCGCCCGGCGACCGGCCGGGCACGTCCCAGGGTGCGGCCGCCCTGGCCGCCGACCGTGACGGCCGCTCCGGTTGGCGGCTCACCGGCGAGAAGTGCTGGATCTCCAACGCCCCCGAGGCCGACTTCTACACCGTCTTCGCCCGCACCACCCCCGGCGCCGGTGTCCGCGGCGTGACGGCCTTCCTCGTCCCCGCCGACCGTCCCGGCCTCACCGGCACCCCCCTCGACATGCTCTCCCCGCACCCCATCGGTGCCCTCGCCTTCGACGCCGTGCCCGTCACGGCGGACGACGTGCTCGGCGAGCCGGACCACGGCTTCCGGGTCGCCATGGACACCCTCAACCTGTTCCGCCCCAGCGTCGGCGCCTTCGCCGTCGGCATGGCGCAGGCCGCGCTGGACGCCACCCTGGCGCACACCACCGCCCGCGACGCCTTCGGCGGCAAGCTGCGCGACCTCCAGACCGTCTCCCACCAGGTCGCCGAGATGGCCCTGCGCACCGAGGCGGCCCGACTGATGGTCTACGCGGCGGCGACGGCGTACGACGACAACGCGCCGGACGTCCCGCGGCGCGCCGCGATGGCCAAACTCCTCGCCACCGAGACCGCCCAGTACGTCGTCGACAAGGCCGTCCAACTGCACGGCGCCCGCGCCCTGCGCCGCGGCCACCTCCTCGAACACCTCTACCGCGAGGTGCGCGCCCCCCGCGTCTACGAGGGCGCCAGCGAGGTACAACGCGGCATCATCGCCAAGGAGCTGTACCGAGCGCACGCCGCGACGGCGAAGGAGGCCGGCGCATGACCGCCGAACGGGTGAATCCGCCCGAACTCTCCCCGCCCACCGGTTTCTCCCACGCCGTCGTCGCCACCGGCACCCGCGTCGTGTTCCTGGCCGGCCAGACCGCCCTCGACAACGACGGCAAGGTCACCGGCGACACGCTCCCCGCCCAGTTCGAGAAGGCCCTCACCAACCTCCTGACCGCCCTGCGCGCCGCCGGCGGCACCCCCGCCGACCTCGCCCGCGTCACCGTCTACGCCACGGACGTCGCCGCCTACCGCACCCACGCCGCCGACCTCGGCCGGACCTGGCACCGACTGGCGGGCCGCGACTACCCGGCGATGGCGGTCGTGGAGGTCGTACGCCTGTGGGACGAGCGGGCCCTGGTGGAACTCGACGGATTCGCCGTACTGCCGTAGCCGTACGGTCGTAGCAGGACGGCTACGACCGTACGGCCGTAAACACCTCGGCAGCCGGCCCTGCGCCGCAGCCCTGCGGCATCGGCCCTTCCGCCGTGACCGCCACCGAAGTGGGGCCCACTGCCGTAAGGCCCGCGTCCGCCCTAGAGTTCCGCCATGCCGGACATCCAACTGACCGCGGGAACCATCGAGTACGACGACACCGGCGGCGACGGCCCCGTCGTCGTCCTGCTCCACGGCCTCGTCCACGACGCGACCGTCTGGCGCGAGGTCCTCGCCGACCTGCGCACCGACCACCGGGTGATCGCACCGACCCTGCCCTACGGCGCCCACCGCAGGCCCATGTCCCGGCCGCCCACGCCCGACCTGGTCAACGAACTGATCGCGGAATTCCTCGACCGACTGGACCTGACCGACGTCACCCTGGTCGAGAACGACTGCGGACGGGCCCAGACGGTGGCGGCCCGGCACCCGGAGCGCCTCGCGCGGCTGGCGCTCGTCGCGTGCGAGGCCTTCGACAACTACCCGCCCGGCCTGCCCGGCAAGATGATCAGCGCCGCCTGCCGGGTGCCCGGCGGCGTCTCCTTGCTGGTGCGCACCCTGGGGTGGAAACCGCTGCGCCGCCTGCCCGTCGGCATCGGCGCGCTCACCAAGCGGCCCGTGCCGGACGCGATCGTCGACGGCTGGCTGCGCCCACTGCGCACCGACCCGGCCATCCGGCGCGACTTCCGGCACTACGGCACACACGTCCGCCGCGATGAACTGCTCGAGGCCGCCCAGGGCTTGCGGAGGTTCGACCGGCCCGCGCTCGTCGTCTGGGCGACCGAGGACCTGATGATGCCCCGCGCGCACGGCCGGCGGCTGGCCGAACTCCTCCCGCGGGGACGGCTGGTGGAGATCGAGGACGCCCGGACGCTGATCCCCGAGGACCAGCCGGAACTGCTCGCCTCCCTGCTGCGGGAGTTCATCGCCGAGAAGCGCTGAACGCCGGCCGGCGGGGCGGTCAGGCCGCCATCGCCAGGCGCCCCGCGGTCTCCCGGCGCGGCGCGACGACGCGGCCGTCGGGCCGCAGCTCGCCGGTGTCGTCGAAGACGATCGTGCCGTCGCACAGCAGGTGCCACCCCTGCTCGGGATGGGCGGCGACGACGTGCACGGTCACGACCGGGCCGGCGGGGGAGTCGGCTGCGGGGCAGGAAGGCCGGTGGGTACACATGGCGCACCTCCACGTCGGGAGACCGTCCCGCCGTCGGGACCGTCGCATGTACAGACCGTGCGCCCGGCGGGAAGTCATCGCCAAGACCCGGGCGGCAAGCGTGACAACACCCGGACAACCCGGCGACGGTCCCACGACGGCCGGAGCGGACTCGCCACCGAAGGGGTGACGGTCACCGCCGCCGGCCCGTCCGCCCGGTACCAGTGGAACCCCCATTCCGACCGACCGGGAGGTCTCCCATGCCCGTACGATCCGCGGCTCTCGCCACGGCCGCCGGCGCCGCCCTGCTGCTGGCCGCCCCCGCCGCGACGGCGGCTCCCCACGACGCCCGCCACGTCACGGAGTCGGTGACGGTCGACCCGACCGGCCGCCTCGCCGCGGACGGCACCGTCACCCTCTCCGGCACCTACCGGTGCACCGCCGGCACCGGCGCCGTCTTCGTCAGCTCCTCCGTGAGCCAGAGCGACCCGTCCGTCCGGTACGGCATCGGCGGCACCCGCGCGGTCTGCGATGGCCTGGAGCACCGCTGGGTCAACACGGGCACGCCCTCCGCGAACGCCCTGAAGCCCGGCGCGGCCCACGTCGAGGCCACCCTGATGGAGCTGCGGCCCATGGGCGGCCTGCCCCTCCCGGCCTTCCACGCCCGCCACGGCCAGAACGTGACCCTCACGGAGGCCTGACCCCTCCTCGCCCCCACCCGGTGGGGGCGGGCACGATCGGAGCGTTTGTCCCGGCGCGGCGTCCCTTGGACGGCGTGTCGCCGGGGCGAACGCTCCCGTCCGGGCTTGAAGCCCGGGGCGGGGGCGCTGGAGGGTGAGGAGACGGTCGGCGTAGACCCGGCGCGGTTCGTGGCAGAGCGGCTTGAGCCGGCCGTTGCCGTCCACCGCCGACCAGGAGCTGACCGGCCAGCAGTCGTTGAGTTGCCGGCCATTTCCTGCAGTTCATCCGAGGAATTCCCAGATCGTCGGACGAGGCCGCGCGGATCGACGGCGCCAATTCCTTCACCAGCTACCGGAAAATAATCTTTCCACTGCTCAAGCCGGCGACCGCGACGGTCGTCGTCATCAAGGGCGTCACCACGTACAACGACTTCTGCATTCCGTTCCTCTGCATGCCCTCGGAGGAACTGGGCACCAGCTCGACCGCGCTTTTCCGTTTCAAGGGGCCGTTCGGTGCCCGCTGGGAGCACATCTCCGCCGGAGCCGTCCTGGTGATCGTCCCGACCCTGGCGGTGCTCCTGTTCCTGCGCTACGTCTACAACGGGTTCGCCCGGGACGCCGCCAAGTAGTGACGCCCGCGGCCGTCCTGTCAGGCCCGCCCACCCGGCCCGGCGCCGGACCGCGGCGAGTGCGGAGGGCGGTGCCGCTGGTGGGGCAGGGACACCGGATCCGGGGCCGCGGCGTCCCCCGCCTCGTCGCCGGGCTCCGACGCGGACGGCGGACGCTGACGGTGGCGCGGCGTCGCTCGCCGGGGTGGACGGGTGAGCGTGATCTGGCGGACGATCTGCTGGAAGCAGACCAGGGACGCCAGCCCCGGCAGGGCCGCGGCCGCGCCGTCGCCGAGCGTTCTGGGCGCCTGGGCGACGCACAGCAGCATCGCGATCGCCGAGAACAGCAGGACCACGGCCCAGGAGTGGACCGCGCGGCGCTGGTGCAACGCGGACCGCAGGACGGCCAGCGACGCCACCAGCCAGGGTCCGTACACCAGCAGCGGCCACCAGGAAACGACGCTGCCGCGGGTGCGGGTCACGGCTGCCAGGCGCAGCGGTTCGTAGGCCACCATGCCGCCGAACAGGCTCACGGAGGCCGCGATGACCGCGGCGAGGGCCGCGACGAACAGGCTCGCGGCGCGCAGCCGGCTCACCTTCGGTTTGCGGACCCTGCGGTGACTGGTGGGGGATTCCCTCAACGGCGGCAGTTCCGCCGTGATTTCCTGCAGATTGCTCAGCGGCGTGCCCGGCACGGGGGCGATCGCCGACGTGTCCGTCGTCCCCCTGACGACGGTGGTCTGCTGCTCCACCGCGTCCTGGAGGAGGAACGCGAGCTCCTCGGCCGGGTCCCAGCCGGGTTCCGGCGGGACCAGGACTTCCCGGAAGTTCTGCTGAAAGGCCTCCTCGGGAGCCCGGTGGCGGCCGGAGCCGCCCGCGGCACGGAACGAGCCTTCGCCGTAGGACACGTGGGGGTGGGTCTGTTCCTCGTACACGACGCCCGGGTCACTCCGCCCGGTTGTACGGCGAGGAACCCTGGGAGCGCCTCCACCGTTCGGCGAGGCCGGTCTCCAGCTCGGCCATGACGTCCAGGAAGCGCTGTAGCACCGGCTCGGTCACCCGGAGTGGAACGGGGAGCCCGCCTCTGGTCAGAGTTCCGTCGCTGGGTGACGGACAGTGATTTCTGCCGGGCCGGTAAATGTATGGGCCAAGCGTCATCAATTCCCCGTATTCCTCGGTCATATCCGAAATAACGTCTGCCTACTCCGTCGGATGCGCGGCAGTCGAGTGAACGATTTATGCGATTCTTGCCCCGTCCCGAATTCACACCGGTTGGCGGCAACGCTGTACGAAAAGCGTGAAATGATGCCGGGTCGCCCCTGTACCTGCACGCCACGGCCACCTGCCGGCAGGTCGGTAGCCGGGGGCCCCGCGCCCGGGTGGAGGGTCCGCGCGGCACCACTCGGTGACCCCGGCCCGGGTGGAGGTCCGAGCGGCCACCACTCGGTGACCCCGCCACGAGTGCCGCCGCACCCACTCGGACAAGGGCTCCCAACATCCCAACAGGCCGGGGCGGGCGCGACGGCACAGGCGCGCGTCGGAGGCCCTGGAAGGGACCAAGCGGCCCTGCGGCTTGCCGGCGGTGGACAACCGCAAGCCTTGGAGCCGGGAGACGGTCTGTCGCCGGGTCGCCGCCCCCGGTGGACGACGTCACCGAGCCCGGTCCGTACTCGGTGACCGTCGACGACTCCGCGGGTCCCGGCAACGACGGCCGGCTGGTGCAAAACGCCGAGTCATGCGAGAGCGCTCTCTCAGCGGGGCGGGTGCGTGCCCGGCGCCACCTTCCTCCCGTCAAGACTTGAAGAGATGACGAGGCTGCGGTGCGAAGAAATCTCCCCTTTGTCTTCACCGATGCCTCGCCTTGCGCGATGTATTGACAACTGATTTCAGAAGTCTTACTTTTCCGCCATCTGAGAGCGCTCTCAATCAGACTTTCCCCTCCCCCCACAACGGTTCCGCCGCCACTCCAGGGCACCCCACCCCCGGCCGGCGCGCGGCCGCCGCTGAAGAGCCCCTCCCTCTCGACGACACGAGGTGCACCCCATGCCAACTCCCCGATCACGGCCGGCCGCCGCGGTGGTCCTCGCCGCCGCGCTGGTGGCCGTAGGCATCGGCCCGGCCGCGACTGAGGCAGCGGCCGCCACCGTCCCCGTAGGAGCCGGGAGCTACTCCGACACCCGGCCGGCGGGCACGACCGGCCCCACGACCAACACCGGCGCGCCGGTCACCCCGAAGGTCACGCAGGCCGCCAAGGGCAAGCCCGTACCCACCAACGACTGGTGGTCCTCCCTCGCCTTCCAGCGCTACGGCGACAACCCGTACTCCACGCCCATGTACGGCCACCCGCTCACCTACCAGGCAGTCTCCGGCGGTCTGGAGGTCGGCTACCCGACCAGCCCCACCGTCGTGGGCGAGGGCCGCCAGTACGAGTACGCGCACAAGCGCGACCTCACCCTCGGCCTGAGCGGGCTCAACTCGCCCGACACCAAGGCCGACGCCTGGTCCGACTGGACGGTCACCCCGTACTGGTCCGACGGCTCCCGCACCCTGCGGACCACCATCGGCCACGGCATGCCCTTCGTCTACGCCCAGGGCTCCGGCGGCAACGCCCAGATCACCACCGCGGCGACGCCGACCGTCTTCGCCGACCAGGGCAACGTCGTCGGCATCACGGTCGGCGGTCACCACTACGCCCTCTTCGCGCCGACCGGCAGCGACTGGAACGTCTCCGGCACCACGATCAGCGCCGGCCTCGGCGGCAAGGACTACTTCTCCCTCGCCGTACTGCCCTCCACCGACGCGCTCGCGACCTTCCGCAAGTACGCGTTCAGCTTCGTCACCGGATCGCAGGTCGACTGGAGCGCCTCCGGCGGCACGGTCGGCGCCACGTACAAGCTGACCACCGAGGCCAAGGAGGGCACCGAACGCGGCACCCTCCAGGCCCTCTACCGGCACCAGTGGCTGCACACCACCGACGCCCTCACGCCGTACACCTACGTCTCCCCCCGCGGCACCATGAAGGTCCGGGAGGGCACCTCCTTCACCACCCGGCAGAAAGCCGCCCCGGTGCTGCCCGGGCTGCCGAAGACCAGCGCGGTCGAGACCTCCCGGCTGCGCGGCTACCTGTCCGAGGTCGCCGACTCCTCCGACCCGTTCTCCGGGGCCACGGACACCTACTGGACCGGCAAGGCGCTCGGCAAGCTCGCCCAGCTCGTGCCGCTCGCCGACCAGATCGGGGAGACCGCGGTCCGCGACAAGCTCGTCGGCCTGCTCAAGGGCCGTCTCCAGGAGTGGTTCACCGCGGGCGGGGCGAGCGAGTTCTCGTACGACAAGGACTGGAAGACCCTCACCGGCTATCCCGCCTCCTACGGCAGCGACGCCGAGCTCAACGACCACCACTTCCACTACGGCTACTACGTGTACGCCGCCGCGATCGTCGCCCAGTACGACGCCTCCTGGGCCGCGGACTCCGCCTGGGGCGGCATGGTCAAGGCCCTGATCCGCGACACCGCCAACCCGAGCCGCACCGACAGCGCCTTCCCCTTCCTGCGCGGCTTCGACGTCTACGCCGGGCACAGCTGGGCCTCCGGTCACCAGGGCTTCGCCGCGGGCAACAACCAGGAGTCCTCCTCGGAGTCCACCAACCTCAGCGCGGCGCTGGTGCTCTGGGGCTCGGCCACCGGCAACACCGAGCTGCGCGACCTCGGCAGCTACCTGCTCGCCACCGAGGGCGAGGCGATCGCCCAGTACTGGTTCGACGCCGACCAGCAGGTCTTCCCCGGCTCCTTCGGCCACGACACGGTCGGCATGGTGTGGGGCAGCGGAGGGGCGTACTCCACCTGGTGGACCGCCAATCCGGAGGAGATCCACGGCATCAACGTCCTGCCCGTGACCGCGGGCAGCTCCCCGCACCTGGCCGGACACAAGAACGCGATCCGGCGCAACATCGCGGAGATGGAGCGTGAGAACGGCGGGCCCGCCGTCGAATGGCGCGACATACTCTGGGAGTTCCAGTCACTGGCCGACCCGGCCGGCGCCAAGGCGAAGTGGGACGCCGGCCACGCCGGATACACCCCGGAGCAGGGCGAGTCCAAGGCACACACGTACCACTGGATCACCACCCTGGACGCGCTCGGTGCCCCCGACCCGTCGGTGACCGGCGACCTGCCCACGTCCGCGGTGTTCAGCAAGAACGGCACCCGCACCTACGCCGCCCACAACCACGGTTCCACGGCCCGCACGGTCACCTTCTCCGACGGCAAGACGCTCACCGTCCCCGCCCGCTCCACCGCGACCGGGACCGGCACCGACAGCGGCGGCGAGGTCCCCGGGCCCGCCACCGGCGACACCTTCCGGCTCCGCTCCGGCGGCGCCCTCACCACGGCCACCGGCGGCACGGCCGTCAGCGACACCATCCCGTCGGCCGAGGGCCGCAACCACGACGGCGCCCCGAACAAGCCGCTCGTGTACGAGGCCAAGGGCGTCAACGCCACCCTCAAGGCGGGCGCGTCCACCACGTTCCGCCTGCCGGTGGACGCCGGCACCGCGGTCGGCCTCGGCCAGCAGGCCCGTATCAGCTACGACCTCACCGGCGACGGCACCTTCGACCGGACCGAGACGTACCGCTACTTCGCCACCGACCCGGTCACGGGCTGGGAGGAGTACAACCAGGCCCGTGGCCTGAAGGCCGCGACAGGCACCCTCGGAAACCTGAGCGGGGGGACGGTGCGGCTGGAGGTCTGGAGCGCGATCGGCAACGGGAGCGCGCTGCTGCGCACCGGCGGCGACACGTCCCTGGTGGTCATTCCCTACGAGTGACGCACCCGGCAGCCTCCGGCAGGTGACGGCGGCGGGTGTGGGGGCCCCGCCCCCGCGCCCGCCGTTCGCCGACCCGCTCCTCGTGCTCGCAGGGCGCGGGGACGCGCGGGCGGCCCTGGGGCATGCACGCCGGTCAGGCCGAGGCCCGGCGGACCAGCGTCGTCGGCGTGATCACGGAAGCGGGCACCTCCTCGCCCGGCGCGTCGAGCAGACGCATCAGCAGCTTGACCATGATCCGGCCCATGCCCTCTATGTCCTGGCGGACCGTGGTGAGCGCCGGCTCCGCGGCCCGTACCACGGAGGACATGTCGTCGAAGCCGACCACCGCGACGTCCTCAGGCACCCGCACCCCGCGCTCGCGCAGCGTGCGCAGCGCGCCCAGGGCCATCGTGTCGTTGGATGCGAAGACCGCGTCGATCCCGGGACGCCGGTCCAGCAGCTCGCCCATCGCGCGGGCCCCGCTCTCCTCGGTGAAGTCGCCTTCGCACAGCAGCAGTGGATCGGCGTCGACCAGGACATCGCGGTAACCGTGGATCCGGTCCACCGCCGAGGTCTGGTCGCGCGGGCCCGAGATGTGCGCGATGTGGCTGCGGCCCAGGCGCACCAGATGGCGCACAGCGTCCCGGGCCCCGCCCCGGTTGTCGCAGTCCACGAGGGGAATGCCCAGGTGCTCGCTCCCCGCCGGGCGGCCCCCGAGCACCGCCGGCACCCCGGTGCGGGCGATCAGGGACGGCAGCCGGTCGTCGTGGAGGGAGAAGGCGAGCGCGCCGTCGACGTGCCCGCCCCCCAGGTAGCGTGCGATCCGCTCGTGGTCGCCGGAGCCCTCCGCCCACAGCAGCACCAGCTGCATGTCGTGCGCGGTCAGCTCTCGGCTGATCCCCCGTACCTGCTGCTCGAAGAACGGATCGGCGAACACCCGGAACTCGGGCTCCGCGATGATCACCGCCACCGCGCCGTTACGCCGGGTGACCAGGGTGCGGGCCGCGTGGTTGGGTACGTAGTCCAGTTCCTCGACCGCCCGGCGCACCTTGTCGGCCAGCGCGGGCCGCACTCCCGCGCCTCCGTTGACGACCCGGGAGGCCGTCGCACGGGAGACGCCGGCGCGCGCCGCGACGGCTTCCAGCGTGGGACGAGGCCTCACGGTCTGCTCCGGCACGGCGGACGCTCCTTCTGTGTGCTTCTGCGATGGATCTGACGACTGTTCCGTCGTGAATCCGTGTGCCCCACAATAGACGCAGGCCATGGCTTTCTGAGAGCGCTTCCACGACGGCTCGCCTGAGGACGTGCCCGCCCGCCGGGCAGGCACGGGCGGTGGGAGCCGCCGAGGTGTCCGGCGCGATTCCCGGACGTACGGCCGGATCCTCCACACGGTCGCGCGGGCCGCCCGGACGGATCGAACCTTCATCCAGAAGCGCATGGACGATCGTGGTCCGCCCGCCGGGCACGTCCTCACGCGTGGGCCATTCGGCGGTGCGCGAGTCCGCGCCGGTCACCCGGTCAGGGCCGCGGCGCGCTGCCCATTTCCGTGGCGAAGCGGACCGGGTCGCTGTCGAAGCCCCGGATCACCTCGTGGAACTCCCAGACCCCGGACGCGTTCCGGGTGAACTCCGCGACCGTGGCGGCGGTGGCTCCGGCGACCCGTGCGAGGTCGTCCGTCAGCAGCTCCCTGTACCCCTCGACGACCAGTACGCCGACGTTCGGGACGTCGCCGAAGGTCTTGGGACCGTCGCTCTGATGGATCGCCACTCCCACGACCACGCGGGCGAAGGAGGGCGCCAGGCGGCCGAGTTCGAGGGTCATCTCCTCGACGAAGCCGAAGCCCTGACCGGTCCGGCTGTGCCGGCTCATGTTGATGGTCCCGTCCGGCGAGCGCCTGTCGAACTGCACGACGTACACCGGTCGCCCGTGCGGCGCGTCCGCGGCGTAGGTGGTGGCGATGATGTCCAGGTGATGGGGCGGCCGGTCCCAGCGGCTCGGGTCCCACTTGAGCCTCACCTCGGCCTTCTCCAGTCCCTTGGTGTCGCTGTTACCGGATTGCCACCCTCTCGTTCCAGGTCACCGCGGGGCGTTCCCCACACGGACAAGTATGGTTCGTCGCGCCTTCGTTGCGGCCCCGGGCGCGGGCTCCCGTCCCGAAGACGGCACCACGCGGCCCCGGGCGGTGGAACCCGGCGCCCATCCGGCGCGACAGTCGGGCAGAACCGGCCCGGGCACCAACCGCCCCGACGGCCGAAGCCGAAGGGTCTGCCGACTCCGTCGACGGACGCTCGCGAAAGAGCGAGCGGAGAGCAGGCTGACTTCCGTCGGCACTCACGCAGTTCACGCCCTCGGGTGCAGGTGCCCCAGGCGACGTGCTCGACGAGCTCGCACGGGACGCCGAGCACGTCCAGGGCAGGGAACCGACACTCACCTGTGTGCTGAGGTTCCGCCCTCGTGAGAGCGGACTCGTGCGGGGGCACTGCGGGCACTGCGGGCACGGCGGGGACGGCGGGGACGGCGTTCGGCAGCGGGCCCTGCCCTACCGACGACTCCCGGGGCTCAGCGCTTCAGAGCTGCGAGGGCATGCGCCGACCGCTTCCGCCGAGGCCGCAGGCGCCGCCGCCCGACCGAGCGCACGGGGGCAAGGGCCACTACTTCGACTCTCCGGGATCGATAGGTGAGCCGACTCGCGCTGCGCACCCGATCGCCACAGTGCGCTCGCCGTGCTCCTGGTTTCGGGTGAGGCTGTGGCCGTGACGATGCGCCCGCTGCCCGCCCGCGCCGTCTGGCGCGGTGACGATCGCCCGAATGGAAGGGTCAACCGGTCATGGTGGACATGCCTCAAGGAGCACGGCAGGAGACCGGGGGTGCCGGAAACGACGGCCGTCTGGCCGGACCTCTGAGGTACTTCGGCGTGCCGCTGGTCCTGAGTGGAGTGCTGAGTATCCTTCAGGGTATCGCCGGTATCGCCAAGGACCGTCTTTTCGGAGTCCCCCAGCACTACGAGTACCGGTTCGACCTCACCAGTTGGGGCTGGATTCACGCCGTGGTGGGAGTCGGCCTGCTGGTTGTGGGCGTCGCGATGCTGCGGGCCCTGAGCTGGGGCCGCGCGGCCGGGATGAGTACCGCTGCGATCAGTCTGGTGACCCAGTTCATGTTCATCCCTTACTACCCTCTGTGGTCGATCAGTGTGATGGCGCTCGACCTGATCATCTTGTGGGGCCTGGCGCGGATCGCGCCGACACTTGTGTGACGGTTGCCACGGTGGAACTCCGCAGCCACGACTTCCCGTGAGCAGGTCATCGATCACGAGACGGACACCGGTCCCGAAGACGGCCCGGCGGGCCGGGCCGGCGGCCGCGTCCCACCGGCGGGGCCGGGCATTCGGGGTCGCGGCTTGCGAGGGGCGCCGACCTCGGTGAATCTGGAGTAGTTGCCCGCGCGAGCGGACGGCGGCGGAGTGACCCAGGGTCCCGGGGTCTCGCCGTTTCCCTGCCCGGAAAGACCGTTTCCCCGCCCGGAAAGACCGGAAAGAACCGACAGAGGGCGAACAGCGCCTCCGCACATGGCGCGCGCATGTGCCGCATGAGGAGGTGGGGCGCGCCTTCCAGACGCGCACGCGGCCGGTGCCGGGGGTGTGCGCGCAGACCCCGAGAACGGTCAAGGAGCGAACGGCATGCACGATCCCGACCCGCCGTTCCGGCCGGTTCGTCGGCTGGACGGATACCTGCCCCTCGAGGATCTCGGCCTCATCGGGGACGGCACCACCGCGGCACTCGTCGGTCTCGACGGCACCATCCCGTGGATGTGCCTGCCCCGGTTCGACTCCGAACCGGTCTTCTGCGCGCTGCTGGATCACACGCGGGGCGGTCACTTCGCCGTGGCCCCCGAGAACCTGCGCGAAGCGCGGCAACGGTACGAGACGGACACCGGCGTGCTGCACACGGAACTGCGCAGTGACACCGGCGTGGTGCGCGTCACGGACGCCATGGTCCTGCGCTCGGGTGCCGACCTCTCCGACGACGCTCCGTCGAGCCGCGGGGAACTGGTCCGCTCGGTGACGGTCCTGGAGGGATCCGTACGCCTCGCAGTGGAACTGGAGCCACGCGGCGGCGCGCAGGCCCACCACCTGTACAGCGGACTGGAGGTGCGGCCCGCTCATTCAGCCGGTCTGCGTCTTCACCTACGGTCCAACCGCCCCGTGGACGGCCTGCGGACCGTACACGACCTGAGGCAGGGGGACCGCCTCGACGTCGTGCTGTCCTGGGGGCGCTTCCACCGCCACCACCGCTTCGACCCCGACGCGATGGTGCGCCAGACGGTCGACGCCTGGCGGCGATGGATGGGGGCCTTCGACTACGCCGGCCCCCAGCACGCCCTCGTCCGGCGATCCGCGATCACGCTGAAGATGTGCGACGACTGGGTCAACGGCGCACTCGTCGCCGCCCCCACATCGTCCCTGCCCGCGCCCATCGGGGGGATTCGGAACTGGGACTACCGCTACGCCTGGATCCGGGATGCCGCGTTCGCGGTCTTCGCACTGCGCCGCATCGGCTTCGACGGTGAGGCCGACGCCTTCCTCGGCTGGGTCCTCGACGCGTTCGAGCGCAGCCGCCGGCCTCGCATCATGTACACCCTGCGCGGCGATCAAGTGCCGGACGAAATCGAGGACGCCGGACTGGAGGGCTACCGCGGCTCCGCGCCCGTCCGCTGGGGCAACGGCGCCGCCGACCAGCGACAGCACGACGTGTACGGCGAGATCCTGGACTGCGCCGACCAGTGGCTGCGTCGAGGCGGCGAGATCCAGCCCGCGATGTGGGCCAGCCTGGCCGGCCTCACCGACGCGGCCGGACGCGCCTGGCGCCAACCGGACCAGGGCATTTGGGAGATCCGGGGCGACGGCCGTCCCTTCACCTACTCCGCCGGCCTGTGCCACGTGGCTCTGGACCGGGGGGCCCAGATCGCCGAGCGCCTGGGACTGCCCGGCGACGCCGGCCGCTGGCGTGCCGAGGCCGCCCGGCTGCGCGACCTCATTCTGGAGCGGTCCTGGGACGAGGGAGCACAGACGCTGAGCGTCTACCTGGACGGCGGCGGCATCGTCGACGCGAGCCTGTTGAACCTGCCGCTGCGCCACGTCGTACCGGTCGACCATCCGCGGATGGTGGCCACCACCCACGCCGTCGCCGAGCGCCTCTCGGCCGGCGGCGGGCTGCTCTACCGCTACCTGCACGAAGAGCACCCCGACGGCCTCGCGGGCGACGAGGGCGCCTTCGTTCTGTGCTCCTTCTGGATGGTCGACAACCTGATCGGCCAGGGCAGGGTCGAAGAGGCCGAGGAGCTGTACACGTCGCTGTGTTCGCGAGCGAGTCCTCTGGGGCTGCTGTCGGAGCAGATCGAACCGGCCACGGGAGCATTCATGGGCAATTTCCCCCAGGCGTTCAGCCACATCGGCGTCATCGCCAGCGGAGTCAGCCTCGACCGGGCGAAGGGCGGTTCCCGATGACCATACGGCGACTGGCCGTGTTCGGCGGGACGGGCGACCTCACGGGCCGCTACCTCCTTCCGGCTCTGGCCGCTCTGCGCGCGGCGGGACGTATCGACGACCGGTTCAGCCTGATGGCCGCCAGCCGGGAGAACTGGGACCGGGAGCGGTACCGGCAGTGGGCGGGCGGCCAACTCGACGAGCACGGAGCCGGCTTCCCGGCCGACGTCCGGAAGTCCGTCACGGCTTCGGCGGACTACCGCAGGGCCGATGTCACGAACCCCGCGGACGTCGCGGCGGCCGTCGCCGGTGACGACCCCGTGGCCGTCTACCTCGCGCTTCCCCCCGCCCTCTTCCCGGACACGGTGACCGCGCTCCACGAGGCGGGACTGCCCCGGGGCAGCCGCGTCGTCCTGGAAAAGCCCTTCGGAGAGGACCTCGCTGGCGCCCAGGAACTGAACCGGCTGCTCGCCGACCTCGTGCCCGAGCGCGCCGTCTTCCGGGTCGATCACTTCCTGGCCATGACGACCGTTCAGAACGTTCTCGGCAGCAGGCTCGCCAATCGGGTCCTGGAACCCATCTGGAACAGTACCCACATCGCCGAGATCGAGATCGTCTGGGACGAGACCCTCGCTCTGGAAGGAAGGGCCGGCTACTACGACCACGTGGGCGCGCTGAAGGACATGGTGCAGAACCACCTGTTGCAGCTGCTGTGTCTGGTCGCCATGGAGCCACCGCTCACCCTCGGTGAGCGAGACCTGCGCGACCGCAAGTTCGACGTGCTGCGCTCGGTGCGGATGCTGACCGACCAGGACGTCGTAGAGCGCACGCGTCGCGCCCGCTACTCGTCCGGCACGTGCGGTGGCCGTGACGTGCCCGCCTACACCGACGAGCAAGGCGTCGACGCGCGGCGCGGGACGGAGACCCTCGCCGAGATCGACCTGGAACTGGACAGCTGGCGCTGGGCGGGCACCCGGTTCCGGCTGCGCAGCGGCAAGGCCCTGGGCAGGGACCGCAAGGAGGTCGCGGTGCGTTTCCGTTCCGTTCCTCACCTGCCCTTCGGGCCGGACCAGGACGTCCGGCCCAACGTGCTGCGCTTCGGACTGGAGCCGGAGAGCCTCAGCTTGGACATGACCGCCATCGGCTCGCGTGCCGAGACCCTCACGCAGCTCTCGTTGAGCGCCCGCATGGACGCTCCCGCTCTGCCGGCCTACGGCCGTCTGCTGATGGACGTTCTCGACGGGGACCCGGCCCTGTCGATCCGCGGAGACGAGGCCGAGGAGGCGTGGCGCGTCGTCGAACCGGTCCTGTCCGCCTGGGAAAGGGGCCTCGTGCCCCTCGAGGAGTATCCGGCCGGCTCGGACGGACCGCCGCCGCGCCACCTCGCCCCGGGGCGGCGGGACGACTCGCTGCACTAGCGCCCGGTCGCACCGACCGGCCGACGGAGTGATCAGGACGGACATGCTGTATCGGTGATCGCACGCCGGCGCGAAAGGAGCATCGATGTCCCACCGGCAGAGCCGTCCTCCGTGTGTCGTCGTCACAGGAGTGTCCGGGGCCGGGAAGTCGACCGTCGCCCGGGAGCTGGCCGACCGGCTGGGCGTGCCCTTCGCGGAGGCAGACGACTTTCACTCGCCCAGCAGCGTACGGAAGATGTCGGCGGGGGCCGCGCTGGACGATCAGGACCGCGGGCCGTGGCTGGAGTCCGTCGGGCGGTGGCTCAGGGACCGCGACACCGATGGCAGCGGAGGCGTAGCGGCCTGTTCCGCGCTGCGGCGGCGCTACCGGGACACGTTGAGGTCGGCCTGCCCCGCCGTGTTCTTCCTCCAGCTCACGGCCGACCGTGAGGCGCTCGGGCAGCGCCTCCGGGGACGCAGCGGGCACTTCATGCCCGAGACCCTGCTCGACTCCCAGCTCGCGACGTTCGAACCGCTCGAACCGGACGAGAAGGGAGCCTGTCTGGACGCGGCACCGGACCCCGGCGATATCGTCCGGACGGCGATGCGCCTGCTCACCGGACCATGACCGGCGGCCCGCCTGGCGGCGCGCCCCGGCGCGCCATGGACGCACAGGCGCCGACACGGCACCGACAGGGGGTGCTCTGCTCCAAGCCGGCCCGCGCCGAGGGCTTCGCCGCCCCCGAGCAGCCGCCTGGAGCAGAGCACCCCCAGGCGCTCATGCCGGGTGCCGTGGCCCTGAGGAGGGCATCACTGAGCTCCTGAGCCGGTCGGCGGCTCGGCCGCCTTGCTGCCACCGCTCGCTCGGCGGCCTTGCTGCCACCGCTCACGCTGTGTCCCGGACGATGGCCACCGGGCAGTGCGCGTGGTACAGGAGGGCTTGGCTCACCGAGCCCAGGAGCATTCCGGAGAAGCCGCCGCGCCCCCGGGCTCCGGCCACCATCAACTGCGCGTTCCGGCTCGCTCCGATCAGGACCTCGCGGATCTCACCGCTCAGCACTTGCTGTCTGACGGTGATGTCCGGATACCTTTCCCTGCGGCCGGCGACCGACAGGGCCAGCAGACGCTCCGCGCTCTCCGCTCCCGTGCCGGGCGGCGCCAGGTCGGGCTGCCACGCGTGCACGGCGTAGATCTCGGACCCCCACAGCGACGCTTCGGCGAAGGCGAATTCGACGGCCTTCTCACCTTCCGGGGAGCCGTCGACGGCCAGGACCACCGGCCCGACGTCGTCTGGCTCCTCACGGACCACCAGCACCGGACAATGGCTCTGGCCGACCAGGGACACCGCGGTCGAACCCAGCAGCATACCGACGAACTTCCCGACGCCCCGGCGGCCGACGACCACCAGATCCGCGGTTCGCGACTCGGCCGACAGCACGGGCACCGGGTCGCCGACGACCACGGCATGGGTGACGTCCAGCTCGGGCACCACACCGCGGGCGTGTTCCGCGGCGTCATGGGCCAGGCGGTGGATCGGCGACGGGTCAAGCGGCGCGTACATGGGCCTGACCGGCCAGCTCAGGGCGTGCACCACACGGAGCCCCGCACCACGCCTCCCGGCTTCCCGTGCGGCCTGTGCCACGGCGGCGTCGCTCGAGGACGAGCCGTCCACTCCCACGACGACCAGACCACTCATCGTGCCTCCACGCTCGCGTCGTTCCAGTCCCGTCAGGCACTCCGGCCCGTCAGGTTCTCCAGCCCGTCAGGTTCTCCAGGTCCAAGCCTCACTCCGGCCGAGCCCCGCCGCCAGCCGGCCGGAGGCGGGCGGCCGAGCTGCCGGCGCTCGCGCGGCTGGTCGGACGGTCATGACCCGGAAGAGGAAGGGCCGTCGCGGTGCGGGCGGGACTCGGCCGGCAGTCGGTTCACCGGGAAACGCGCCGGCCGCCCGGTCAGCACCCGTACGGCTTCCTCGGCGGCGATGGTCCGTACCGTCCTGACGGCTTCCTCCGAGTAGTAGGCCGCGTGGGGTGTGACGATCACGTTGGGCAGTTCGAGGAGGGGGTTCGTCGGGAGCCATGCGCGCTGCTTCGCGGGTTCCTCCTCGATGTCGTCCAGCGCCGCACCGGCGATCCACCCCTCGGTGAGTGCCTGGTGGAGCGCCGCGTCGTCCACGATGGGCCCGCGTGCCGTGTTGACGAGGACGGCGGTCGGCTTCATCCGCCGGAGCGTCGCGCGGTCGAAGGTGTGGTGTGTCTGCGGGGTGAGCGGCGTCTGGACCACCACGTGGTCGGCGCCTTCCACCAAGTCGTCGAAGGACACCGGGCGGGCCCGGGCGTCCCGGATCACGGACTGGTCGATGTACGGGTCATGGGCCCAGACCTCGACGCCGAACACCTTCGCGCGTTCGGCGATGAGCCGTGCGATGGCCCCGAACGACAGCAGGCCCAGCACCTGTCCCCGCAGTCTGTGGATGGGCATCCCGGTCTTCCAGTGCCATTCGCCCTGCCGGGTCGCCCGGTCGTACCGGCAGATCTTGCGGGCGGCCGCGAGCCAGAGCGCGACGGCGTGATCTGCGACCTCTTCGGCACACCACTCGTTCGGGGCGTTCGTGACCTGGATGCCGTGCCGGGTGGCGGCGTCGATGTCGACGATGTCCACGCCGGTGCCGTAGCGGGCGATCACCCGGCAGCGGGTCAACGCGGCGACGGCGCGGGAACCGACGCGCGCGTACTGGGTCAGGACGCCGTCCGCCTCGCGTCCCGCCTCGATCACCTCGTCCTCGCTCTTGCACTGCGCGGCGAGGAGCCGCAGTCCGGCACCTTCGACGATCGCGCGTTCGATGTCCACCTCGCCGAAGTCGGAGTCGGCGATCAGGATCGTTCCGGGGGAGTCAGTGCGAGTCACGGGGGATCCCCTTCGTGTGGACGAGGTCCTGGTACGCCACGGCAAGCTCGAGGCAGGCCCCGCTGTCCAGTTGTCCCACCGTGGCGCGGTGGATCTCCTGCCACGGTGTCTGGTGCTCCAGGGCGGGAGGTGTGTGGTCGGCCCAGCGCGCGGCGATCTCCTCGTCCGAGAGGAGGACGTCGACGCGTGCGTTGTCCAGGTCGACCCGGATCCGGTCACCGGTGCGCAGGATGGCGAGGTTGCCGCCGACCGCCGCCTCGGGGCTGGCGTTGAGGATGGACGGCGCGTCCGACGTGCCGCTCTGCCGGCCGTCTCCGAGCGCGGGCAGCGCGGTGATACCTCGCTGGACCAGCCCCGCGGGAAGTTCCATGTTCACCACCTCGGCCGAGCCCGGATACCCGACGGGCCCGGTGTACCGGATGACGAGGAGACAGTCCTGGTCGATGCCCAGCTCCGGGTCCTCGATGCGGGCGTGGTAGTCCTCGGGCCCGTCGAAGACGATGGCGCGGAACTCGAACACCGACGGATCACCGGAGTGCGGCAGCCCACGGGCCCGGAAGCCGTCGCCGATGACCGACGTCTTCATGATCGCGGAGTCGAACAGGTTCCCGGTCAGGACGAGCAGTCCGCCGCTCGCGGTCACGGGGTCGTGGAAGGGGCGGATGACCGCCGGATCGGCGGGCGCGCCCTCCTCCAGGTTCTCGGCCAGGGAACGGCCCGAGACGGTCATGGCGTCGCCGTACAGGTGCCCCGCTTCCAGCAGCGACCGCATGACCGCCGGGACGCCGCCGGCGCGGTAGAAGTCCTCGCCGAGGAACTCTCCTGCGGGAGCGAGGTTCACCAGTACCGGAATGTCGCGCCCGACGCGGTGCCAGTCCTGGTTGGACAGGGCCACACCGGCGTGACGGGCGATGGCGTTGACGTGGATGGGTGCGTTGGTCGAAGCCGCGATGGCCGACGCGACCACGATCGCGTTCTCGAAGGCGTGCCGGGTCATGATCTTGCGGGGGGTCAGGTCCTCTCGCACCAGGGCCACCGCTCGCAGGCCCGTCTCATAGGCCATCTGCGCACGTTCGTTGTAGGGGGCCGGGATCGCCGCACAGCCGGGAAGGGACATGCCCAGTGCCTCGGCCAGACTGTTCATCGACAGCGCGGTGCCCATCGTGTTGCAGTGCCCGATGCTGGGCGCGGAGGCGGTCACCCGTGCCGTGTATTCGTCGTGATCGATCTCCCTGCTCGCCAGGAGCCGCTTCGACTGCCAGATCACCAGCCCCGAGCCCGTGCGCATGCCGTTGTGGTAGCCGTTGAGCATCGGTCCCCCGGACAGGACGATCGCCGGGATGTTCACCGTCGCCGCCGCGGTCAGGCAGGCGGGCGTGGTCTTGTCGCAGCCGGTCGTCAGGACCACTCCGTCGAGCGGGTATCCGTAGAGGACTTCGACCAGTCCGAGATAGGCGAGGTTCCGGTCCAGTGCCGCGGTGGGACGTTTTCCGGTCTCCTGCAACGGATGGACGGGGAACTCGAGGGGGATGCCGCCACCGTCGCGGATTCCGTCCCTGACCCGCTCGGCGAGGGCGAGGTGGTGACGATTGCAGGGGACCAGGTCGTTGCCCGTCTGGGCGATTCCGATGATCGGCCGGCCCGACTGAAGCTCTGCCCGTGTGAGGCCGTAATTCAGGAACCGCTCGAGATACAGGGCCGTCATCTCCGGTTTCTCCGCGTTGTCCCACCATGCCTGGCTGCGCAGTTCCCCTGCGGTGTGGTCCGTCGGTGACATGCTCAGCTCCTCGCCGACCGGTCCGGGCTGTCGCCGCGAGACCGGGAAAGGAAGTCGAAGGTCCGAAAGCGCTGATTCGGCAGGTCGTGAGGCCCCGGTCCGAGGTCGACAGGGCACCGGTGGCGTCGTCACCCTCGCTCAGCGGCCGTCGTCGCGCACCACGACCACCGGACACACGGCCTGCTGGACGCAGTGCTGGGCCACCGAGCCCAGGAGCAGCCCGGCGAAGCCCCCGAGCCCCCGGCTGCCGACGACGAGCAGGGAGGCTTCGTGTGCCGCCGTGAGCAGGACGTCGGCCGCGGTGCCGTAGCGGGCCTCGGTACGTAGGTCCACCGGTGGCGGCTCTCCCACGGTTTCCCCCACGACCTGGACGAGAGCGCTGTGCGCCCGTGCCCTCACCGCTGCCTCGTCGCTGCTCGACGGGGGCAACCAGCCGAGCGCGCCGTGGAACTGGGGGAGGGTCCAGGCAGTCAGCGCCTCCACCGTGCCGCCGGTGAGTTCGGCTTGACGTACGGCCCAGCGCAGCGCTTGTTTCGACGAGTCCGATCCGTCCACTCCGACCACGACGCGTTCGGTGTTCTGCTTCCGGTCAGCCACGGATCCTCCTTGGTTCGCCAGTGGCGGGCGACTGGCTCGGCCGGCCGAGTACGGGTGCCAGCATCAGCTTCGGCCAAAGGGGCCGGACGCGCAGTTCGGGAGGCGCGGACGGGCCGGAAGCCGCCACGCGGCGGCTCCTCCGATGCCGCGGCGGGCCGAGTACGCCGACGACGGCGTGGCGTCGACGGACTGGTGGGCCGGGTGGCACGGGCACGAGTACGTGGAGGATGGGCCGGGCGGCACGGGCACGAGTACGTGGAGGAGGTGCAGCACGCCTGCGGCAGCCGGGGCTGAATGCCGTGCGAGCGCCGGGCCGTGTCCCCGCGCGGCCTTGTGCGGCGCTGCTCCTTGGCCGGCCTGAAGTCCCAGAAAGTCCCGCAGGCGCCAACAAGCCACCCCCTCCGGCCCAGCATTTGCGCAGATCGGAGGGGGCTTGTCGCTTGTTTCTTCCCAGAGTTTTCAGATGTCCCGGAAGATCTCGATCTGCGCCCCGATCGAGTTCAGCCGCTCCGCCAGGTCCTCGTACCCGCGGTTGATGACGTACACGTTGCGCAGCACCGACGTGCCCTCGGCCGCCATCATCGCCAGCAGGACCACCACGGCGGGGCGCAGGGCCGGCGGGCACATCATCTCGGCGGCGCGCCAGCGGGTGGGGCCCTCGACCAGGACGCGGTGGGGGTCCAGCAGTTGGAGGCGGCCGCCGAGGCGGTTGAGGTCGGTCAGGTAGATGGCGCGGTTGTCGTAGACCCAGTCGTGGATGAGGGTCTGGCCCTGGGCGGAGGCGGCAATGGCCGCGAAGAAGGGGACGTTGTCGATGTTCAGGCCGGGGAACGGCATGGGGTGGATCTTGTCGATCGGTGCTTCGAGTTTGGAGGGGCGCACGGTCAGGTCCACCAGGCGGGTGCGGCCGTTGTCCGCGAAGTACTCGGGCGTGCGGTCGTGGTCGAGGCCCATCTCCTCCAGCACCGCCAGCTCGATCTCCAGGAACTCGATGGGGACGCGGCGCACCGTCAGCTCCGACTCCGTCACCACGGCGGCGGCCAGCAGGCTCATCGCCTCGACCGGGTCCTCGGAGGGGGAGTAGTCCACGTCGGCGTCGATGACCGGCATGCCGTGCACGGTGAGGGTGGTGGTGCCGATGCCCTCCACCCGCACGCCCAGGGCCTCCAGGAAGAAGCAGAGGTCCTGGACCATGTAGTTGGAGGAGGCGTTGCGGATGACGGTGACGCCGTCGTGGCGGGCTGCGGCGAGCAGCGCGTTCTCGGTGACCGTGTCGCCCCGCTCGGTCAGCACGATCGGGCGGTCCGGGCGGACGGTGCGGTCGACCACCGCGTGGTAGTGGCCCTCGGTCGCGGCGACGTCCAGGCCGAAGCGGCGCAGCGCGATCATGTGCGGCTCGATGGTCCGGGTGCCGAGGTCGCAGCCGCCGGCGTAGGGCAGCCGGAAGCGGTCCATGCGGTGCAGCAGCGGGCCGAGGAACATGATGATCGAGCGGGTGCGGACGGCGGCCTCGGCGTCGATGGCCTCCATGTCCAGCTCGGCCGGCGGCACGATCTCCAGATCGGTGCCGTCGTTGATCCAGCGGGTGCGTACGCCGATGGAGTTCAGCACCTCCAGGAGGCGGTACACCTCCTCGATGCGGGCGACCCGGCGCAGCACCGTGCGCCCCTTGTTGAGCAGCGAGGCGCACAGCAGGGCCACGCAGGCGTTCTTGCTGGTCTTGACGTCGATGGCGCCGGAGAGGCGCCGGCCGCCGACCACACGCAGGTGCATCGGGCCCGAGTAGCCGAGGGAGACGATCTCGCTGTCCAGCGCTTCGCCGATGCGGGCGATCATCTCAAGGCTGATGTTCTGGTTGCCGCGCTCGATGCGGTTGACGGCGCTCTGACTGGTGTTGAGCGCCTCCGCAAGCTGTGACTGCGTCCAGCCGCGGTGCTGCCGGGCGTCACGAATGAGCTTGCCGATGCGTACGAGGTAGTCGTCTGCCATGAGGTTGAGGCTATCTCAGATATGAGATGGCACCTCTCGGGGGGCCCGTTGGGGTGACGGGTAGTCAACGTCGCCTCAATGATGCCTGGTCGAGCGGGTGCGCCGCCATCCGAAAGGTCCGGGCAAATCCATCGATGTCGTACGACGTCCCGTGCTGCTGCGGGTGTGGCGCGGGCTGTTCCCGCCTCCGGTCGTGATGGACCAGGAACGTTTGTTGATGTTCAGTCGTACTCCGGGAAGGATCCGGAAGCTCTTGCGGAACGTGAGGGGCATCGCGCCTCCTTCCGAGTCGTGCCGGGTCGTCCCGGCGCAAGTCGGATACCCCCGTTCGGCGTAGTGATGGCCGTGGGGGTCACTCGGAGTGGGGCGCACGCCACACCGCGCCCGGGCATGACCAGCTCGCCCCCATGTACTAGAGTTATCTCGACATCGAGATATCTGCCGAGGCGCACCGCAGCCGCGCGCCGCTAACGGGTCTGGCGGTAAGGCTTACCTAACTTAGCCCTACCTTAGCGGATCGGCCAGGGCGGCGTGGCGGCAGGATGCGGTGGTACGCGCACATAAATGAAGGAGACTGTCGTGTCGGCGAACAGCTTCGACGCCCGCAGCACACTGCAGGTGGGCGACGAGTCTTACGAGATCTTCCGGCTGGACAAGGTCGAGGGCTCCGCGCGCCTTCCCTACAGCCTGAAGGTGCTGCTGGAGAACCTCCTCCGCACCGAGGACGGCGCGAACATCACCGCCGACCACATTCGCGCCCTCGGCGGCTGGGACTCGCAGGCCCAGCCGTCGCAGGAGATCCAGTTCACGCCGGCCCGCGTGATCATGCAGGACTTCACCGGCGTGCCCTGTGTCGTCGACCTCGCCACCATGCGCGAGGCCGTCAAGGAGCTCGGCGGTGACGCGGCGAAGATCAACCCGCTGGCCCCGGCCGAGCTCGTCATCGACCACTCGGTCATCGCCGACAAGTTCGGCACCAACGACGCCTTCAAGCAGAACGTCGACCTGGAGTACGGCCGCAACAAGGAGCGCTACCAGTTCCTGCGCTGGGGCCAGACCGCCTTCGACGAGTTCAAGGTCGTCCCGCCGGGCACCGGCATCGTCCACCAGGTGAACATCGAGCACCTGGCCCGCGTCGTCATGACCCGTGACGGCAAGGCCTACCCGGACACCCTGGTCGGCACCGACTCGCACACCACCATGGTCAACGGTCTCGGCGTCCTCGGCTGGGGCGTCGGCGGCATCGAGGCCGAGGCCGCGATGCTCGGCCAGCCGGTCTCCATGCTGATCCCGCGCGTCGTCGGCTTCAAGCTGACCGGCGAGCTGACGCCCGGCACCACCGCCACCGACCTGGTGCTCACGATCACCGAGATGCTGCGCAAGCACGGCGTCGTCGGCAAGTTCGTCGAGTTCTACGGCGAGGGCGTGGCGGCCACCAGCCTCGCCAACCGCGCCACCATCGGCAACATGTCGCCGGAGTTCGGCTCCACCGCCGCGATCTTCCCGGTCGACGACGAAACGCTGAACTACATGCGCCTGACCGGCCGCTCCGACCAGCAGGTCGCGCTCGTCGAGGCGTACGCCAAGCAGCAGGGCCTCTGGCTGGACCCGAAGGCCGAGCCCGACTTCTCCGAGAAGCTGGAGCTCGACCTGTCGACGGTCGTGCCCTCCATCGCCGGCCCGAAGCGCCCGCAGGACCGCATCGTCCTCGCGAACGCCGCCGAGCAGTTCAAGCAGGACGTGCGCAACTACGTGGACAGCGTGGACGAGGCGGGCCAGGAGTCCTTCCCGGCCTCCGACGCCCCCGCCGTCACCAACGGCGTCCCGTCCAACCCGGTCCCGGTCACCGCCCCCGACGGCACCACCTACGAGCTGGACCACGGTGCGGTGACGGTCGCGGCCATCACCTCCTGCACCAACACCTCCAACCCGTACGTCATGGTCGCCGCCGCCCTGGTGGCCAAGAAGGCGGTGGAGAAGGGCCTGACCCGCAAGCCGTGGGTCAAGACCACCCTCGCCCCGGGCTCCAAGGTCGTCACCGACTACTTCGAGAAGTCGGGCCTGACCCCGTACCTCGACAAGGTCGGCTTCAACCTGGTCGGCTACGGCTGCACCACCTGCATCGGCAACTCCGGCCCGCTGCCGGACGAGGTCTCCAAGGCCGTCAACGACCACGACCTCGCCGTCACCTCGGTCCTCTCCGGCAACCGGAACTTCGAGGGCCGCATCAACCCCGACGTCAAGATGAACTACCTGGCGTCCCCGCCGCTGGTGGTCGCCTACGCGCTCGCGGGCTCCATGAAGGTGGACATCACCAAGGACGCCCTGGGCGCCGACCAGGACGGCAACCCGGTCCACCTGAAGGACATCTGGCCCACCGAGGCCGAGGTCAACGAGGTCGTCGCCAGCGCCATCGGCGAGGACATGTTCACCAAGTCCTACAGCGACGTCTTCGCGGGCGACGCCCAGTGGCAGGCGCTGCCGATCCCGACCGGCGACACCTTCGAGTGGGACGCCGAGTCCACCTACGTGCGCAAGCCCCCGTACTTCGAGGGCATGCGGATGGAGCCGGCCCCGGTCGAGGACATCTCCGGCGCCCGCGTGCTGGCCAAGCTGGGCGACTCGGTCACCACCGACCACATCTCCCCGGCCGGTGCCATCAAGGCCGACACCCCGGCCGGCAAGTACCTCACGGAGCACGGCGTCGAGCGCCGCGACTTCAACAGCTACGGCTCGCGCCGCGGCAACCACGAGATCATGATCCGCGGTACGTTCGCCAACATCCGGCTGCGCAACCAGATCGCGCCGGGCACCGAGGGCGGTTACACCCGCGACTTCACCCAGGCCGACGGTCCGGTGTCGTTCATCTACGACGCCTCGCGGAACTACCTCGAGCAGGGCATCCCGCTCGTCGTCCTGGCCGGCAAGGAGTACGGCTCCGGCTCGTCCCGCGACTGGGCGGCCAAGGGCACCGCGCTCCTCGGCGTCAAGGCCGTCATCGCCGAGTCCTACGAGCGCATCCACCGCTCGAACCTCATCGGCATGGGCGTCCTGCCGCTCCAGTTCCCGGAGGGCCAGACGGCCGGTTCCCTCGGCCTGACCGGCGAGGAGGCCTTCTCCGTCTCCGGCGTCACCGCGCTGAACGAGGGCACCACCCCGCGCACGGTGAAGGTCACCACCGACACCGGCGTCGAGTTCGACGCGGTCGTCCGCATCGACACCCCCGGTGAGGCGGACTACTACCGCAACGGCGGCATCCTGCAGTACGTGCTGCGCAGCCTGATCCGCAAGTAGGCGGCAGGGAACAACAGCTGAGGGCCGCACCCCCGTCGCCGGGGGTGCGGCCCTCGCCTGTGCCCCGGTGGGGCAACCGCGTACGTCCTAGAACATGATGCGGTACGCGTTCCAGCCGCCGCTGCCGATCTTCACGCGGGACTCGTACGGGGAGCCGGCGTAGCCGGTGCCCTTGTACAGGTACAGCGCGCCCTTCTTGTCCCGGGCGATCAGGTCGGTGATGCCGTCGACGTCGATGTCACCGACGGAGACGATGTTGTTGTACGTGTTCCAGCCACCGCCGATGCGGGTGCGGGACTTGAACGGCGCCTGGTAGCTGCCGGTGCCCTTGTAGAGCCAGAGCACGCCGGAGCCGTCCTTGGCGACGATGTCGGCCTTGCCGTCGCCGGTCAGGTCGCCCTTGCCGGTGATGTGGGTGTACGTGTCCCACCCGCCGCCGACCCGGTAGCGCTTGGTCAGCGTGCCGGTGCCGTAGCCGAGGTACAGCCACAGGACGCCGGACTTGTCGCGGGCGATCAGGTCGTCGGCGGCGGCGCCACCGAGGTTCGCGCCCGAGAACAGCTGGTTGTAAATGTTCCAGCCGTTGCCGACGAACTTGTGGTCGCCCTCGGTGTCCCACTGGGCGTAGTAGAGCTGGCCGCCGTCCGTGACGTGCCACAGGCCGTCCGAGGAACCGTCGGCGTCGTGGTCCACCTGCGTCATGAAGCGGGCCCACTCCCAGCCGTAGCCGGAGTACCAGGCGGAGTCGATTCCGTCGTCGTCGGTCTCGCTGGTGGGCGGGTAGCCCCACAGGGTCCCGTCGCGGTCCACGCCATACAGCGCGTTGACCGGAGCGTCGCCGGGCAGGGCGGAGGCGTTGTACCTCTCGGCGCCCGACGGCTTCACGTCGATAGGCGCCCGGGACGCGGTGGGTCCCGGCTCGTCGGCGGCGACAGCGGCACTCGTGCCGGTCGCCACCAGGGCGGCGGTGAGCGCCGCAGCCGTGGCACGCGCCAGGGCGCGACGCGTGTTCAGGCCGGAGCTTTTGGCCACGTGGGTCCTCCATTTGGTCATGCCGAAGGGGATCGCGGACCGGGGTACGGTCCAGCAGGATCCGGATAACTCCGTGATCCTTACACATGGCCTTTACATGTCAATCAGATTTACGTTCGGTTGTGAACTGGTATCGAAACGGGAACACAAGTGCAACGTGAGTCGTGCAACCATTCCCGTGCCAGGTGTGTCGAAGTGGACCGGAACTGGCCGGTGCGGTGCGTCAGTTGCCCGTACCGCCCTCCCATCGCCCCGCCAGCCAGCTCAGTTGGCGCCGCACATGCACCGCGTCCCCGCCCTCGTGCCCGTTGAACGGGTACGCGTGGATCTCCTTGCGGGGGTCCACGCCGGACGCTTCCCCGTACCGGTTGAAGGCGGCGTACACCCCGCTCGGCGGGCACACCGTGTCGCGCAGGCCCACGCCGAAGTGGGCGGGGGCGTGCGCGCGCCGGGCGAAGGAGACGCCCTCCACGTACGACAGGGTGCGGCAGGCGGCCTGGACGGTGTGATCGCCCCGGCGCACCGACAGATACGCGGCGATCTCGCCGTACGGTCCCGCGTCGCTGAGGTCCAGTGCCCGCCGGATGCCGCACAGCAGCGGGGCGGAGACCAGCACCGCCGCCAGGTCCGGGACCAGGCCCGCGACGGCCAACGCCAGCCCGCCGCCCTGGCTGTTGCCGACGGCCGCGACACGCCCCGCGTCCACGCCGGGCAGCGCCCGCACCGCGGCGACGGCGCGCACCGCGTCCGTGATCAGGCGGCGGTAGTGGTAGGCGTACGGGTCGAGCAGGCCCCGTACCGCCGGGCCCGGACCGCCCGGTGCGCCGGCGTGCGGGTCCGGGGTGTCACCGCCGCAGCCGTACTGGTCGCCCTGGCCCCGGTTGTCCATCAGCAGGTGCGCGTACCCGGCCGCAGGCCAGGTCAGGCGCTCGTGCGGCAGGCCCCGCCCGCGCCCGTAGCCCGCGTACTCGACGACCGCCGGCAGCGGTGCGTTCGCATCGGCGGGTCTGCTGAGCCAGGCGCGCACCGGATCGCCGCCGAAGCCCCGGAAGGTCACGTCCCAGGTCCGCGTAAGCCGTAGCCCGGTCTCCACCGGATGCGCGGACACCAACGGGTCACCGGCGGCCACCGACTCCGCGAGGGTGCCGCGCCAGAAGGCGTCGAAGTCGTGGGGTTCGTCGGGGGCCGGGCGGTAATTCTCCAACTCCGTCTGCGGCAGGTCGAAGGCGGGCACGGTGGCACCTCGCACTGGGCTCGGGGGACAGTGGGCGGCCGATCGTTGCGGTCCCATCTCAGAAAGGTGCGACCGACCGTAACAGCTCGGCCGCGGCTTTCCCCAGGTGCGAGTCCAACGGGCCCGGCCGCGCGCACGCTTCAACATCCCGGTGTGTACTGGCCATTGACAGCGCTTTCCCGCTGCCCCTAAGTTGCCGCGAAGTTACCGGTAAGCGCTCGAAAGTTTCGGAACCGCGTCCCGTGTCCCACGCCACCGGGAGACCCGAGCATGAGCACCTCCACCACGCCGGCTCCACCACCACCCGGCACGCAGGACCCGCCCGCGGCGCGGGCCGCACCGAGCTCCGAGCGCCGCCACGCGCCCACCGGCTGGCGGCGGGCGCTGCGCCGCGACTGGCAGCTGTACTCGCTGGCCGTGCTGCCGCTGCTGTTCTTCCTGGTCTTCCGCTATCTGCCGATGGTCGGCAACGTGATCGCCTTCCGCCGCTTCGAACCCGGCGGTTCGATCCTGGGGGAGCACTGGGTCGGCCTCCGCTACGTCGAGATGTTCCTCACCGACCCCACCTTCTGGCAGGTGTTCCGCAACACCCTGTGGATCGGCGGCCTCACGCTTCTCTTCTGCTTCCCCATCCCGATCGTGCTCGCGCTGCTCCTCAACGAGGTGCGCACGCGGGCGCTGAAGCGGTTAGTGCAGTCGGTGTCGTACCTGCCGCACTTCCTGTCGATCGTGATCGTCGCCGGTATCACCCTGCAGATGCTCGCCACGGACGGGCCCGTCAACCACGTCCTGGGCTGGTTCGGGCACGACCCGATCCGGTTCATCCAGGAACCCGAGTGGTTCCGCACCATCTACGTCGGCTCGGAGATCTGGCAGACCGCCGGCTGGGGCACCATCCTCTACCTGACCGCGCTCACCACGATCGACGACGACCTCTACGAAGCTGCCCGCATCGACGGCGCGAACCGCTGGCGGCAGATCTGGCACGTCACGCTGCCCGGCATCCGCCCCACCATGATCACGCTGCTGATCCTCAACATCGGCACCTTCCTGGCGGTCGGCTTCGAAAAGATCCTGCTGCTCTACAACCCGCTGACCTACCAGACCGGTGACGTGATCTCCACGTACCTCTACCGCACCGGTGTCGAGTCCAACAGCTTCAGTTACGCCGCCGCCATCGGCCTGTTCGAGGCGGTCATCGGCCTGGTGCTGATCACCTCGGCCAACCTGCTCTCGCGCCGCACGGTGGGGACGAGCCTGTGGTGAACACCGACCGGCCCACCCGCGGCTACCGCGTCTTCCAGGGCGTCAACGGCCTGATCCTCACCGGCGTCGTCGTGGTGACGCTCTACCCCTTCCTCAACATCGTCGCCCGCTCCTTCAGCGGTGAGCGCCAGATCCGTGCGGGCGAGGTGACGCTGTGGCCCAAGGGCTTCAACCTCACCACCTACGAGATCGTCTTCCAGGACGGCACCTTCTGGCGCAACTACGGCAACACCGTGTTCTACACGCTCGTGTCCACCGCCATCGCGATGCTCCTGACCACCTGCTACGCCTACGTCCTGTCGAAGAAGCACCTCAAGGGACGCGGACTCCTGGTCGGCATCGCCGTGTTCACCATGTTCTTCTCCGGCGGCCTCATCCCCACCTATGTGCTCATCACCAGCCTCGACCTGAAGAACACGGTGTGGGCGCTGGCCCTGCCCAACGCGATCAGCGTCTTCAACCTGCTGGTGATGAAGGCCTTCTTCGAGAGCCTGCCGGACGAACTGGAGGAGGCCGCGCAGATCGACGGCCTCAGCACCTACGGCACCCTGCTGCGGATCGTGCTGCCGCTGTCCAAGGCGGTCGTGGCGACGATGGTGCTGTTCTACTCGGTGTCCTTCTGGAACTCCTGGTTCGGCGCCTTCCTCTACATGGACCGGGCCGAACTCATGCCGGTCACCGTCTATCTGCGCAACCTCATCGCGGGCGCCACCGGCGGCACCGGCGCCGGCGCGGGCACCGAGCAGCTCACCCAGGTCGCGGCCAACATCCAGGCCGTCACCATCGTGCTCACCGCGTTGCCCATCCTCTGCGTGTACCCGTTCGTCCAGCGCTACTTCGTGTCGGGCGTGATGCTCGGCGCGGTCAAGGGCTGAGCCCCCCCGCCACATCCAGGGAGTAACCGTGAAGAACGCAGGACAGCTTTCACGACGCCAGGTCCTGGCAGCCGCGGGCTTCGCCGGCCTCGCCGCGCTCACCGGCTGCGGCAGCGGCGACGACGGCGGGGACGCCAAGGACCTGTCGAAGAAGCGGAACGGCGCGATGAAGGAGTACCGGGCCGGACAGCGGTTCAAGGCGACGAAGCCGCTCACCTTCTCGCTGCTGAACCTCAGCAACCCCGTCTACCCGCCGAAGGACGACTGGCTGTTCTGGAAGGAGCTCACCAAGCGCACCGGCGTCACCTTCGAGACCACCGACGTGCCCTACAGCGACTACGAGAAGAAGCGCAGCCTGCTCATCGGCGCGGGCGACGCGCCCCTGCTCCTGCCCAAGACCTACCCCGGACAGGAGACGCCGTTCGTCTCGTCGGGGTCCGTCCTCCCGGTCAGCGAGTACGTGGAGCTGATGCCCAACTTCCGCGACAAGGTGCGCAGATGGAAACTGGAGCCCGAGGTGGACTCCCTGCGCCAGTCCGACGGCCGGTACTACCTGCTGCCGGGCATGCACGAGCGGGTCAAGTCCGGCTACTCCCTCGCACTGCGCACCGACGTCCTCGACCGGCTGGGGCTGGGCCTGCCGGCCACCCTCGACGAGGTGGCCGACGTCTTCCGGGCGATCAGGTCGGAGTACCCCGACCGCTACCCCTTCTCCGACCGCTGGAACCAGCCCGAACCCGCCGGTGCCCTGCTCGGGTACATCGGCCAGGCCCACGGCGTCCGGGCCGGCTGGTCGTACCTGAACACCAGCTGGGACGCCGAGGGCGGGAAGTTCGTCTTCACCGGCTCCACCGACGGGTACCGCCAGATGATCGAGTACCTGCGGAAACTGGTCGACGAGAAGCTCGTGGACCCGGAGGGCTTCACCCAGAGCGACGACGACGCGGTCAAGAAGCTGCTCTCCGAGAGGTCCTTCGCGATCAGCGCCAACCCGCAGGAACTGGTGCAGAACTACCGCTACAACCTCGAGCGGCAGGTCGAGGGCGCGACGATCGAGATGATTCCGGCTCCGCTCGGACCGGCGGGACCGGTGGTGCTCGGCGGCTCCCGCCTGGAGAACGGCATGATGATCTCCGGCGACGCCCTGAAGCGCGACGACTTCGTCGCGCTCATACAGTTCGTGGACTGGCTCTGGTACTCCGACGAGGGCCAGGAGTTCACCAAGTGGGGCGTCGAGGGCGTCACCCACACCGCCTCGGACGGCCGGTTCCGGGTCGCCGACGGCATCAGCCTCATGGGCTCCGACCCGGACGCGCCCAAGGACCTCCAGAAGGACTACGGCTTCCACAACGGCGTCTTCTCCTACGGCGGCAGCTGGGAACTGGTCTCCTCCTCCTTCGGCCCCGACGAGAAGAGGTTCCAGGACGCCATGTCCGGGCGCAGGCAACTCCCCGTCGACCCCGCCCACCCCCTCCAGTCCGTGGAACAGGAACAGGCCACCCTCTGGGACACCCCGCTCAAGGACCACGTCCGGCAGAACACCCTCCAGTTCGTCCTCGGCAAACGCCCGCTGTCCGAATGGGACGCCTACGTGTCCGAGCTGAAGGCAAAGAACATGGACCGCCTCGTCGACCTGCACAACAAGGCCCACGACCGCTTCCGGAAGGAACACGGGTGATCCGCGTCCCCGCCGAGGCGGCCGGCCCCTTCCCCGACGCCTGGCGGTACTGCGTCGGCACCGGCCGCCTCGACCTCGCCCTGCGCCGCGACTACCAGGACTCCCTCGCCCTGCTCCAGCGCGACATCGGCTTCCGGCACATCCGCGGCCACGGCCTGTTCAGCGAGGGCATGGCCGTCCACCGCCCCTACACCCACCGGGGCACCCGGCACGTCCACCACTCCTTCACCCACGTCGACCAGGTCGTCGACGCGTACCTCGCCGCAGGCATCCGGCCCTTCCTCGAACTCGGCTTCATGCCGCACGACCTCGCGAGCGGCGACCGGACGGTGTTCTGGTGGCGCGGAAACGTCACCCCGCCCCGCGACGTCGCCGAGTGGGCCGCGCTGGTCCGGGCGACCCTCACCCACCTCGTCGACCGGTACGGCCTCGACGAGGTCCGCACCTGGCCCGTGGAGGTCTGGAACGAGCCCGACCTGCCCGACTTCTGGCAAGACGCCGACGAGGGCGCGTACCACCGGCTCTACGAGAGGACCGCGCACGCCGTGAAGGACGTGGACGCCGGCCTCCGGGTGGGCGGACCGGCGGTGTCGCCGGGCGCGGGACCGGGCTGGCTGGAGCGGTTCGCCGAGTTCGCCGAACGCCGGGACGTGCCCGTCGACTTCGTCTCCCGCCACGCCTACAGCTCCGGACCCGCCCGGCACGTGCCGTTCGGCGTGCACCAGACCCTCGCCCCGGCCGGGAACCTGCTCGACCAGTTCGCCGAGCCCCGCCGCACGCTGAAGGGGACGCGGCTCGCGGACGCGCCGGTGCACATCACGGAGTTCAACTCCTCCTACCGGCCCGACAACCCGGTCCACGACACCGCCTTCCACGCCGCCTACCTCGCCCCGGTCCTGGCGGCCGGCGGGGACCTCGCCGACTCCTTCTCGTACTGGACGTTCAGCGACGTCTTCGAGGAGACCGGCGTCCCCACCGCCCTGTTCCACGGCGGCTTCGGGCTGCTCACCCACCGGCAGGTACGGAAACCGACGTACCACCTCTACGCCTTCCTCGCCCGCATGGGCCCCGACCTGCTGGCCCGCGGCGACGACCACCTCGTCACCCGGCACCCGGACGGCCGGGTCACCGTCCTGGCGTGGGCGCCCGTGGACCCGTCCGGCGCCACACCCGGACCGGACGGGCACGCCGTGCGGTTCTCCCTCCCGGTCGGCGGACGCGGCGAGGCCTTCGTCCGGCGTCTCACCGTCGACGAGGAGCACGGCAACGCGTACACCGCCTGGCGCCGCATGGGCAGCCCCCGCTCACCGCGCCCCGACCGACTCGACGTCCTCCACGAGGCCGCCGAACCCGCCCGCACCCACCGGCGCCTGCCCGTCCAGAACGGCCGCGTCGACCTGCCCCTCACCCTCGCCCGGCACGAGGTCACCTTCGTCGAGCTGAGCCCCGTCCACGACGAGACCCCGCCCTGGTGGGACGAGCGCCGCCTGCTCGGCCGGGAGCCGGGATGAGCGGCGCACCCACCGCACGCCCCGCCGGCTTCGGCACCGGCGTCCTGTCCCGCGCCGCCGCCCTGATCCACACCCTGCTCACCGTCGAGGCCCTGCTGCTCCTGGCCACGGCACCGGGCCTGGCCGGCCTGCTCCTGCTCGCCCCCGACCCCGCCAACCTCCCCCTCGCCGCCCTCTGCCTGCTGCCCCTCGGACCGGCCCTGTCCGCCGCCGTGTACGCCCTGCACCACCGCGGCGGCGACCTCACCGACCTCCACCCGGCCCGCACCTACTGGCGCGGCTGGCGGCTCAACGCGCTCCCGGCGCTGCGGCTGTGGGCGCCCCTGCTGGCCTGGCTCACCGTGATCGCCTTCACCCTCACCCACTTCACCGCCACCGGCCTGCCCGGATGGTGGGCGGTGCTGCTCGCGGCCGTCGGCGCCGGCTCCCTCCTGTGGGCCGCGCACGCCCTCGTCCTCACCTCCCTCTTCGCCTTCCGTGCCCGCGACACCGGCCGCCTCGCCGCGTACTTCCTGCTCCGGCAGGGCCGTGCCACCCTCGGCGCCGCCTCGCTGCTGATCCTGGCCGCCGCCCTGACCGCCCTGCTGACCGAGGCCCTGACCGCCCTGCTGGCCGCCCCGCTGCTGCTCTCCCTGCTGCACAGCAGCCGCCCGGTGATCGCCGAGACCCAGGAGGACTTCACCGCATGACAGCGCCCCGCACCCCGAGGATCCCGTACGGCGGCGACTACAACCCCGAGCAGTGGCCCGAGGACGTGTGGGACGAGGACCGGCGCCTGTTCACCCGGGCGGGCATCGACACCCTCACCGTCGGCGTCTTCTCCTGGTCCCTCACCCAGCCCGGGCCGGGCACCTACGACTTCGCGGTCCTCGACCGGGTCCTGGACCGCGCGGCCGACGAAGGCCGCCGCGTCTGCCTGGCCACCGGCACCGCGGCCCTCCCGCCCTGGCTCGCCAGGCGCCACCCCGAGGTCAACCGCACCGACTTCGAGGGCCGCAGGCACCGCCACGGGCAGCGGCACAACTTCTGCCCCAGCTCACCGGCGTACCGGAAGGCGGCCACCGCGCTGGCGGCCCGCCTGGCCGAACGCTACGCCGGCCACCCCGCCCTGCTCGCCTGGCACATCAACAACGAGTACGGCGGCGCCTGCCACTGCGACCTGTGCGCCGGAGCCTTCCGCGCCTGGCTGCGCGAGCGCCACGGCACCCTCGACGCGCTCAACGACGCCTGGTGGACCACCTTCTGGTCGCACCGCTACACCGACTGGGACCAGATCGAGGTGCCCAGCGCGCTCACCGAGCACTGGCGGGGCCCCGACCACACCGCCTTCCAGGGCATCACCCTCGACTACCACCGCTTCACCACGGACGCCCTGCTCGGCTGCTTCCTGGCCGAGAAGGAGGCGATCCGCGCACACGATCCGGTCACCCCCGTCACCACCAACTTCATGGGCCTGTACCGCCCCCTCGACTACCATCGCTGGGCGCCCCACCTCGACTTCGCCTCCTGGGACAGCTATCCGCCCCTGGACGCCCCGCCCACCCGGGCCGCGCTCGGCCACGACCTGACGCGCGGCCTCAAGGACGGCGCCCCTTTCTGGCTGATGGAGCAGACCCCGTCCACCACCGCCTGCCGCGACGTGAACCCCCTCAGACGTCCGGGGGAACTGCGCCTGGCCACCTTCCAGGCCATCGCGCACGGCGCGGACGCCGCCCTCTACTTCCAGCTGCGCGCCTCGCGCGGCGCCTGCGAGAAGTACCACGGGGCGGTCATCGGCCATGCCGGGCGAGACGACACCCGAGTCTTCCGCGAGGTCGCCGAGCTGGGCCGGGAGCTGGCCGGCCTGGGCGGCGCCACCCTCGGCGCGCGCACCCCCGCCCGCACCGCGCTGCTCTTCGACTGGGACAGCTGGTGGGCCCTGGAGATCTCCGACGGCCCCTCCCGGCTGGTCCGCTACCCGGACGTCGTCCACGCCTACTACCGGGCCGCCCGCGAAGCCGGCGCCGACGTGGACGTCGTCCCGCCCGCCGCCGACCTGACACCGTACGACGTGGTCCTCGCCCCAGTGCTGCACCTGGTCAAGGACGGCCTCCCCGAACGCCTGGCGGCCCTGGTCCGGCGTGGCGGCACCGTCCTCGCCACCTTCCTCACCGCCCGCTGCGACGAGCACGACCGCGCCTTCCTCACCGACGTACCCGGCCCGCTCGCCCCGCTCATGGGCATCCGCGTCGACGAGTGGGACGCCCGCCCGCCGGACGTCGTGCAACCGGTCGCCCTGGGGGAGTTCCGGACCACCGCCCGGCTCGTCTTCGAGATCGTGCGGCCGCGCGGCGCCGAGCCGATCGGCACGTACGGCGCCGACTTCTACGCCGGCACCCCGGCCGTCACCCGCCACCGCGTCGGCGCGGGAGAGGCCTGGTACGTCGCCACCGCCCTCGACCGGCCCGGCGTCGACCACGTCGTCCGCCGCGTCCTCGACCGGCACGGACTCGCCGGCCCCTACGCGGACCACCCCGCCGTCGAGACCGCGACCCGCGTCACGCCCGCCGGCACCCGCCTGCTGTTCCTCCTGAACCACGCCCCCGAACCGGCTCTCCTGACCGCCCACGCCACCGCCACCGACCTGCTCGGGGGCACGCGCACGGTCGAGGGACAAACGTTCTCCCTGGACCCGCACGGCGTCGCGGTCCTGCGCCTCGCGTAGCCGTCAGTGGATCGTGCGCCCCCGCTCGTCCGGCACCCCGGACTTGCGCAGGAAGTAGCTGTTGACCTGGTCGCGCCACTCGCGGGCGCAGCGCACCTGCTCCTCGTACCGCTCGGCCACGCGCGCGTGCCGGGCCGGGTCGACCAGGTCCGCGAGACCCGCCCACACCCGGCGGGCCTCCTCGGCCTCCTCCACGCCCTCGAAGTGGGTGTCGTAGATGTGCTGGATCACGGTCTTCCCGCTGTGCAGCACATGGTCGTAAGGGACGTGGTGGAAGAACAGCAGCAGCTCGTCGGGGCAGGTGTCCGGCGACTCGTACAGCTGTGACCAGGGCTTGGCGTACTGGGCCGCGTATCCGGTGCCGGCCGCCGCGCTGCGATCGGCTCCGACGCCGTCGCGGTCGGCGAAGTGATAGGTGCCCCAGGGGCTGTACTCGTAGCCGTCCACGCTCGGGCCGTAGTGGTGGCCGGGCTGCACCATGAAGCCGACGCCCAGCGGTGCGGTGTACTTCTCGTACGTCCGCCAGGAGCCGTCCAGCACGGCGCGCAGCCCGGCCACCAGCCGCGCCGGAGCCCCCGGATGGGTCAGCGCGATCCACTCGCCGAGGACCGCGTGCGGATCCGCCGCCGGGTTCCAGGCCAGGCGCCCGAAGGTGTAGAGGTTGGCCTGGGCGAGCGGGTGGCCGGTCCAGAACGGGTCGTCGCCCACGTTGGACACGGCCACGAGGCCGTCCGCGAGCCGCCCGGCGGCCACCTCGCCATCCGGACGGAACCGCAGCGCCTCGCTCCACATCGGGCCCAGCCAGCACACGTGCCGCTGCTGTCCGGTGTACTCCTGGGTCGCCTGCACCTCCACCGCCAGCCGGGTGCGCGGCATCGCGCCGACCAGCGGCGAGACCGGCTCGCGCACCTGGAAGTCCATCGGTCCGTGCTTGACCTGGAGCACCGCGTTCGCGGCGAACCCGCCGTCCAGCGGCGTGAAATGGTCGTACGCGGCACGGGCCCGGTCCGTCGTGCGGTCCCGCCAGTCCTGGCGGTGGTCGTAGACGAAGGCCCGCCAGTGCACGGTGCCGCCGTGCGGGGCGAGCGCGTCGGCCAGCAGGTTGGCGCCGTCCGCGTGCGTGCGGCCGTACGCGAACGGGCCCGGCCGGCCCTCCGAGTCGGCCTTCACCACGTATCCGCCGAAGTCGGGGACCGCGTCGTACACCCGCGCCGTCGTCTCCGCCCACCAGGCGCGCACCCGAGCGTCCAGCGGGTCGGCGGTGGGCAGTCCGCCGAGGACCACCGGTGCGGCGAAGGTGACCGACAGATGGGTGCGGACGCCGTAGGGCCTGAGCGCCCCGGCGATGTCCGCCACCTCACCGATCCGGTCGGTGAGCAGGTGCGCCTCGGTCTCGTGGACGTTGACGTTGTTCACGGCGACCGCGTTGATCCCGCAGGCGGCGAGCAGCCTGCCGTACGCCCGCACCCGCTCCAGATCACCGCGCGCCCGGCCGTCGGACCAGAACAGCGAGCCGCCCGCGTAGCCCCGCTCGACCTGCCCCGTCACCGGGTGCACGGCCACGTTGTCCCAGTGGTCCAGCATCCGCAGCGCCACCGCCGGGCGGTGCTCCTCGCGGGCCCGCCCGTCCCGGAACGCGTCCTCGCCGAGCCGCACCACGTGGAACAGGCCGTACAGCAGCCCGCGCCCGCCGGTCGCCGTGACGGTCGTCGTACCGCCCGCGCGGACGCGGGCGAAGCCCTCGTCGTCGCTGTCACCGGTCAGCTCCAGCACCAGGTCGGCCCGGGCCGGTTCGCGCACCACCCGGCCGCCGAACCGCTCGCACGCCGACGTCACCTCACCGCGCACCGTGTCCACGAGCGGGCCCGCCCCACGGACCAGCGTGCTGCGGCCGCCGACCGCGCGGAAGACGGCGGGCGGCAGCCAGGCGGAGTCGATGTCCATGCGGTCAGGCGACCGCTCCGCCGGTGCCGCGCGCCGCGGCGATGTAGTCGGCGCGGCCGGCCCCGTCGTAGACGGTGATGTCGACGTACGCGCCGTCCGGGATGGCGAAGTCCTTCACCGTGAGGTCGACGGTCTCCGAGGTGCCCGGCGCCGAGAAGGTGCCCAGGTCGTGGTACGAGCCGCCGGAGGAGTAGCCGACGGCCACGTAGAACGTGTCGCCGTCGTTCCTGGTGTCGTAGATCCAGAGCTTCTCGCCGTTCGGGTGGAACTCGACCTTGCCGATGAACCAGCCCGCGTCGTTCAGCTCCATCTTGACGGCGGTGCCGCCCGCGTCGTGGGCGAAGTAGGTGCCGTCGAAGGGGTCGCTGAGGCTGCCGCCGCTGCACGGGCAGGTGTCGGTGTCGCGGTAGTACGTGGAGACGCCGGGATCGGGGTCGTAGGCCTGGGCCGGTGCGGCCGTCGCGAACAGCGCCCCCGCCGCCAGCAGCGCGCCCGTGACCAGTCCCGTGAGCCGTTTGCCGATGCTCGTCCGCACGTGTTCCCCCTTTGACGAAGCGTGAGGCGCCACCCGGCGTCCGCCGATGGTGCCCGCTCATTCTGGTGCATCCGTCACGCACGGGGAATGGGGCGGCACACGGGAGTGGCGGGTTCGGGCCAGAGCCCGGACCCGCCACCCGTGTCTCATCCGCTCACGACAGCAGCTCCACCTCCGCCAGCGTGTGCTCACCGTCGAGGACCAGGCGGTACTTCTGGTACGTCCCCGGCGACTTCACCGAGAACGCCCGGGTCTGCCGGTCCCAGGCGAAGGACTCGCCGGAGCGCTCGTCCAGCGTCCGCCAGGTCGCGCCGTCGGCCGAGCCCTGGAGCTTCCAGCCCGTCGGGGCCTTCGCACCGTCCGCCGGCGAGGTCAGCGTGTACTGGACCGCCTCGGCGCCCTTCTCCGACACCGGCAGCTCCACCGAGGTCACGGCCGCCTCGGTCGCCGACGTGTCGTCGAACAGGGCGCCCTCGCCCCGGATCGCGTCCGCGCGCGGGTCCGGCACCTCGTCGTCCTTGGTGATCGACACCGGCGCCGCGTTCTTTCCGGTGCCCCACGAGGAGGGCCGCGGGCCCATGTCGAACTCCAGGACGCCGCCCTTCGCGATCATCGAGTGCGGGAGCGAAGTCGAGTTCCAGCGCTTGCCGTTGACCTTCAGGCCCTGCACGTAGACGTTCTTCGTGCTGTTCTTCGGCGCCTTGACGACCAGCTTGCGGCCGTTCTCCAGCTCGACGGTCGCCTTGGTGAACAGCGGGGAGCCGATGGCGTACTCGCCGCTGCCCATCACCAGCGGGTAGAAGCCGAGCGAGGAGAAGAGGAACCAGGCCGACTGCTCGCCGTTGTCCTCGTCGCCGTGGTAGCCCTGGCCGATGTCGCTGCCGGTGTACAGGCGGGAGAGCACCTCGCGGACGTTCTTCTGCGTCTTGTGGGGCTGCCCGGCCGCGTCGTACATGTACAGGGCGTGGTGGGCGACCTGGTTGGAGTGCCCGTACATGCCCATGCGGACGTCCCGCGCCTCGGTCATCTCGTGGATGACGCCGCCGTAGGAGCCCTTGAACTCCGGTGAGGCCGTCTCGGGGGTGGACAGGTACTCGTCGAGCTTGTCGCCGAGGCCGTCCCGGCCGCCGTACAGGTTGGCCAGGCCCCGGCTGTCCTGGGGGGCGGTGAAGGCGTAGCCCCAGCCGTTGGTCTCCGTGTAGTCGTAGCCCCACACGCGCGGGTCGTACTTCTCGGAGTCCACGCGCCAGTCGCCCGCCAGGTCCTTGCCCTGGAAGAAGCCGGCCTTCGCGTCGAACATGTTGACGTAGTCCTGGGCGCGGTTCAGGAAGTACGCGGACTCCTCCTTGTACCGCTTCTCGCCGGTCTCCGCGTAGAGCTTCTCGCCCATCTTCGCGATGCCGTAGTCGTTGAGGTAGCCCTCCAGCGCCCACGACATGCCCTCGTGCGTCTCCGTGCTGGTGTAGCCGAGGAACGGCGAGGTCGCCATGCCCTTGCGGCCCACGCCCGAGGACGGGGGCACGACGGTGGCGTTCTTGACGGCCGCGTCGTACGCCGCCTTCGCGTCGAAGTCGACGCCCTTGACGTACGCGTCGGCGAACGCCACGTCCGAGGAGGTGCCGGTCATCAGGTCCGCGTAGCCGGGGGAGGACCAGCGCGAGGTCCAGCCGCCGTCCTTGTAGTGCTGCACGAAGCCGTCGACCAGTTCACCGGCCTTGGACGGGGTCAGGAAGGAGTACGCGGGCCAGGTGGTCCGGTACGTGTCCCAGAAGCCGTTGTTGACGTAGACCTTGCCGTCCACGATCTTGGCGCCGGTCTCCGTCGGGGTGTCCTCCTTGACCGCCTTGGAGAACGGGGAGGCGTACCGGTACTCACCGTCGACCTTCTCGTGGCCCGCGTTCGGGTACAGGTACAGGCGGTAGAGGCTGGAGTACAGCGTGGTGAGCTGGTTCTGTGTGGCGCCCTCCACCTCGACCTTGCCGAGGATCCTGTCCCACTGCTGCCGGGCGTCGCGCTTGACCTTCTCGAAGGAGGCGCGCTCCGGGATCTCCTGGCGCAGGTTGTCCTTCGCCTGGTCGACGCCGATCAGAGAGGTCGCGATGCGCAGCGTCACGGTGCGGTCCCGGCCCGCGTCGAAGCGCAGGTGGCCCTTGACGCCCGCGGAGTCGCCGCCGGTGACCTTGGAGTCGAACTCGCCGTAGACGAAGAGCCGGGTGGCGCCCGTGGACAGCCCGGACTTGACGTCCGAGTAGCCGCTGAAGGTGCCCGTCTCCTTGTCCAGGGTCAGGCCGGCCTGGTCGTTGACGTTGTCGAAGATCACGCTCGCGTCGTCACCGGGGTAGGTGAAGCGCATCATCGCCGCGTGGTCGGTCGGCGCCATCTCGGCCTTCAGGCCGTTCTCGAACCGCACCCCGTAGTAGTACGGCCGGGCGGTCTCGTTCTCGTGCCGGAAGGCCAGCTCGCGGGCGTCCCGGCCGGTGTCCGGGGTGCCGGAGGCGGCGGACGGCATCACCTGGAAGGTCTGGCGGTCGCCCATCCACGGGCTCGGCTCGTGGCTCGCGCCGAACGCCTGGAGGGTGGGCAGATTGTCCGCGTTGTTGCCGCGCGCGTAGTCGTACAGCCAGCTCAGCGAACCGGCGTTGGTCACCGGGGTCCAGAAGTTGAAGCCGTGCGGCACGGCGGTCGCCGGGATGTTGTTGCCGCGGGAGAAGCCGCCGCTGGAGTTGGTGCCTCGGGTGGTCAGCGCGTAGTCGGAGAGGTGGGCCTCGGGCCGCACGGGCGCGGCCCGCTCGATCGCCACGTCGTCCAGCCAGCCGCGGAACTTCGCCGGGCCCTTGGGGGAGTCGTACGCCACCAGGATCCGGTCGACGGTCTTGCCGGCCGCGACCGAACCGATGCCCGACTGGACGCTGTTCCACTGGTTGACGTAGAGGATCTTGGCGTCGCCCTGACCGCGCGGCGTCAGCGGGAACCCGTGCTGGTCGGTGGCCTTGAGGTCGCTGAGGTAGGTGCCGTCGGTGAAGGCGAGGTCGACGGAGACGTTCGTGGCGTCGTAGTCGAGGTCGCCGTCCGCCATCGACGGGAAGATCTTGTAGGAGAGCTCCGTGCGGCGGTCGACCCTCACGTCGACGTCGAAGACCTTGTTGTACGAGTAGGCCCGGCCGTCCGCGGTGTGCCGGCCGGCGTACTTGAGGGCCCGCTTGCCGGTGAAGCCGGCGCCCGCCTTGGCGGTCGGCGAGCCGCTCGGGCCGCGGTCGACGAGGGAGAGCATGTCCTCGGGGACGGGCGTGTCGGTGGCGGCGGTGGCCAGTTGGACGTCGGCGAGCTGGAGCGCGTCGCCCGCCCCGTTGTTCTTGGTGATCTCCAGCCGGAAGTGCCGGAACTCGGCGGCCTCGGCGAGGTCGTAGGTCTTCGTCTGGAAGCGCTCGCCGAAGGACTCCCCGGAACGGGTGTCCAGCGTCTGCCAGTCCTCGCCGTCCGCCGAGCCCTTCAGCGTCCAGTCCACCGGGTCGCGTTCGTCGTGGTCGTTGGCCGAGGTGAGCGCGTATTTGGCGATCTTCGCCGGTTCGTCCAGGTCGAACTCGAGCCAGCCGGTCGGCGCGAAGGTCAGCCACTTGGTGCCCGGCTCGTTGTCGACGAGGTTCTCCTTCACCTCCCCGCCGCCCGTGTTCTCGGCGCTGGCCCGCACCCCGGTGACGTGGTCGGTCACGTTGCCCGGTATGCCGGTGCTGAATCCGCCGTCCACCCCCGACGACCGCTTGCCGCCGTCCGGGCCCGTCTCCACGGTGTTGAGCCAGTCCGGAACCGGGTCGTCCGCCTCGAAGGAGGAAGCGAACTCCCGGTCGGCCTTCGCGGGTGCCGTGGGCAGCGCCACCGCCGCCCCCTGCGAGCCCACCGCCAAAGCGAAGGCGGTCGTCACCACGACCGCCGGACCCCATCTGTGCCGAACTCTGTACTGCATGCCCTGGCCACCCTCCCTGCGCTGCGGACAACGTTGTCAATTCAATCGCGCAAGGACCAGTAGGGGTCAAGTGGCATGTGATGTCAAGGGTGTTGGATGTGGCGTTCGGGGCTTATGCCGGGGATTCTTCCGGCAAGTGGCGCACGGGCCACTCATATTTCCGGGAGGTCTCAACTCGGAAAAGACGTACCGCCAACCTTGCATTCGATCTTGCTCCGCTGGCGGGAAGTGGACTATACCTGTCGGCCACCGGGGGGTTCCGGGGGGAGCCGGGAAAAGCAACCGCCGGAGCGCCCGAACAGCAGTGTCCGGCAGCAGTACCCACACGCGGTACCAGCACGATGTATCGCACAGCAGCACCCGCACTTCCTGCACAACCCAGCGTGACCCGATCGCGGTGCCGGGGAGGATCCGGTTCACCGCCTGAGTCCTGGAGAAGGCGAGGACTTGAGCATGGGATCCACTTCCGCCGAGAACAACGGTAGGGGCGTCGGCCGCCGCGATCTGATCAAGCGGTCCGCGGCGCTCGGCCTGATCTCCGTACCGACCATGAGCTTCCTCTCCGCCTGCGCGAGCGGCGGCGGCGACGACCAGGAGAAGGCCGAGGCGGGAAAGAAGTCCGCCGAGAACCCGCTCGCGGTCAACGAGAGCGCCAAGATGGAATTCGTCCTCTTCGACGGAGGCTTCGGCAAGGAGTACGCCGAGGACGCCGTGAAGCTGTACGAGAAGGCCTTCCCGAAGGCCGAGGTGAAGTTCTCCGCCACGCAGAAGATCCAGTCCACCCTGCAGCCGCGCTTCAACGGCGGCAACCCGCCGGACCTGGTCGACAACTCCGGCGCCGAGCAGATGGACATGGGCGTCCTGGTCGGCAAGAAGCAGCTCGCCGACCTCACCCCGCTGCTGGACGCCCCCTCTTACGACGACCCGGACAAGAAGGTCCGCGACACGCTGCGGCCGGGCATCGTGGAGATGGGCCAGTTCGACGGGGACCCGGTCTGGATCCTGTACTACGCCTACACGGTCTACGGCAACTGGTACTCGCAGAAGGCCCTGGACTCGCTCGACGCGGAGTACCCCAAGACCTGGGACGAGATGCTCGCGGTCTGCGCCAAGGCCAAGAAGAAGGGCATGGCCGGCTGGACGTACGCCGGCAAGTACCCGTACTACATCCCCTTCTCGATGTCCCCGATGATCGCGAAGGTCGGAGGCCGCGAGGTACTCGACGCCATCGACAACCTGGAGCCGAACGCCTGGAAGCACCCGGCGGTCAAGACGGTCTTCGAGGCCTGGTACGAGCTGTACGAGAAGGGCTACATCCTCAAGGGCACCCCGGGCCTGGACCACATCCAGTCGCAGACCGCCTGGGCCAAGGGCGACGCCCTGTTCATCCCCAACGGCTCCTGGGTGGAGAACGAGTCGGCCAAGGTCATCCCCGCCGACTTCGACCTCGCGGTCTCCGCCCCGCCCGGTATCGACGACAGCGACAAGATGCCCTTCGGCACCATCTGGGCCTCCGGCGGCGAGCCCTTCATCGTCCCGGCCAACGCGGCCAACGGCGCCGGCGGCATGGAGCAGCTGCGCATCATGCTCAGCGAGGCGTCCTCGAAGAACTTCACTAGCAAGGTGAAGTCGCTGAGCGCCTACGACGGCGGCACCGACGGCATCGAGCTCACCCCGGGCCTCAAGTCCGGTGTCGCGGCGCTGGAACTGGCCGGCGACAACGTGGTGAACCCGCGCATGCAGGACTGGTACGTGCAGCTCCAGAAGGAGAAGATCGGCGTCGGCTGCCTGGGCGAGATGATGGCCGGCCGGCTCACCCCGGCCGAGACCATCAAGAAGATCCAGGGCTACGCCGACGACGCCGCCAAGGACTCGTCGATCAAGCACTACAAGCACCAGTGAGGACGCGTCACCAGGGCCTGTCCGGCGCCACCGTGCCGGACGGGCCCTGGCGGCGCCACCCGCGCGCAGATCGGGGTCGGTAGCAATGCAGCACGGCAAGTACCGGTTCATCGTGGGGTTCCTGGCGGCTCCCCTGGGGCTGTACGCGCTCTTCGTCATCTGGCCGTTCATCCAGTCCATCTACTACTCGTTCACGGACTGGACGGGCCTGAGTCCCCAGTTCTCGATGGTCGGCTTCGACAACTACTCGCGGATGCTCGACGACGACATCTTCTGGAAGTCGTTGCAGCACAGCGTGATGTTCGCCCTGCTGGTGCCGCTGGTCACCCTGGGCCTGGCGCTCTTCTTCGCCTTCATGATCAACGTGGGCGGACGCCGTCGCCGGGGCGGCCCGGCGATCACCGGAGTCCGCGGCTCCGGCTTCTACAAGATCGTCTACTTCTTCCCGCAGGTGCTCTCCATCGCGATCGTCGCCCTGCTGTTCCAGTTCGCGTACAACCCGGACAGCGGCGCGATCAACTCCCTGCTGCGCGGCATCGGCCTGGACTCCGTCCAGCCGCTGTGGCTCGGTGACCCGAACATCGCCCTGTGGTGCGTGATGGCGGTGCTCGTCTGGTCCACCGTCGGCTTCTTCGTGGTCCTCTTCTCCGCGGGCATGGCCTCCATCCCGGCGGAGCTGTACGAGGCCGCGCTGCTGGACGGGGCGAACCGCGCCACCACCTTCTTCAAGGTCACCCTGCCGCTGCTGTGGGACACCGTGCAGTCCGGCTGGGTCTACATGGGCATCCTCGCGCTCGGCGCCGAGTCCTTCGCGGTCGTGCAGATCATGACGACCGGGCCCGGCGGACCCGACTACTCGACCACCGTGATGGTCCTGTACGTGTACCAGAAGGCGTTCCGGGACGGTCAGGCCGCCTACGCCACCACCATCGGCGTCGCCCTGCTCGTCGTCACGCTGGCCTTCGCCGCCCTCGTGATGCGACTGGGCCGGCGCGAGCGGCTGGAGTACTGATCAATGAAGACGACCGAGACCCCCGCCCCCGTACCGGCCGAGTCCGGCGCGCCCGTCCGCAAGAGCGACGCACCGCCCAGCGGGCCCCGGAAGGGGAAGAAGGAGGGCGCCACCCTCAACGTCTTCTCCCACGGCGTCCTCGTCATCTGGGCGATCATGGTCGGCATGCCGCTGGTGTGGGCGGTGATGACCTCCTTCAAGGACGACGCCTCCATCTTCGGCTCGCCCTGGGCGCTCCCCGACAAGCTGAACTTCGACAACTGGTCGCGGGCCTGGTCCCAGGCCCACATGAGCGACTACTTCCTCAACACCGTCATGGTGGTGGGCGGCTCGCTGGTCGGCACCCTGGTGCTGGGTTCCATGGCGGCCTATGTACTGGCCCGGTTCGATTTCCCGGGCAACCGGTTCATCTATTACTTGTTCATCGCCGGCATGAGTTTCCCGATCATGCTCGCGCTGGTCCCGTTGTTCTACGTGGTGGACAACATGGGGATGCTGAACACCATCCACGGGCTGATCCTGGTCTACATCGCCTATTCGCTGCCTTTCACGGTGTTCTTCCTGACCGGCTTCTTCCGCACCCTGCCCAGCTCGGTGGCGGAGGCCGCGTTCGTGGACGGGGCCTCGCACACCCGGACGTTCTTCCAGGTCATGCTCCCGATGGCCAAGCCGGGCCTGATCAGCGTGGGAATCTTCAACTTCCTGGGGCAGTGGAACCAGTACATGCTGCCGACCGTGCTGAACACGGACCCGGACAAACACGTCCTCACCCAGGGCCTGGTACAGCTCGCGGTCAGCCAGGGCTACAAGGGCGACTGGTCGGGCCTCTTCGCCGGCCTGGTGATGGCGATGCTGCCGGTCCTGGCCGCGTACATCATCTTCCAGCGCCAGGTGGTCCAGGGGCTCACGGCGGGCGCCCTGAAGTAACACCGCCGCCCCGTGTGCGTGCCGCTCCCGGAATGCCGGGGCGGCACGCACACGTGTGTGCGGATATGTGTGGCGGGCACCCGGATGCGGTTCAACCTCTTGACGGGAGGCGACCCGAACGGCTCAGCTTAGAGTTCACTAGTTGGACATGGACGGGGCCTCATCGAAGCGGCCCCGCGCGCAGGAGGTCGTCGTGGAGACTCCCGGGTCGCAGTCGTCGCTGCACCGAGCCAACCTGGAACGGGTCGTACGAGCGGTACGGCTCGCCGGGTCGCTCACGCAGGCGGAGATCGCGAGGACGACGGGGCTGTCCGCGGCCACGGTCTCGAACATCGTCCGGGAGCTGAAGGACGGCGGAACCGTCGAGGTCACGCCCACCTCGGCGGGCGGCCGCCGGGCCCGCAGCGTCTCGCTGAGCGGGGACGCCGGCATCGTCATCGGCGTGGACTTCGGGCACACCCACCTGCGCGTCGCGGTCGGCAACCTCGCCCACCAGGTACTCGCCGAGGAGTCCGAGCCGCTGGACGTCGACGCGTCCTCCGCGCAGGGCTTCGACCGGGCGGAACAGCTGGTCGACCGGCTGATCGCGGCGACCGGCATCGACCGCGCGAAGATCGCCGGAGTGGGCCTCGGCGTGCCCGGCCCCATCGACGTGGAGTCCGGGACGCTGGGCTCGACCGCCATCCTGCCCGGCTGGGGCGGCACCCGGCCCGCCGAGGAGCTGCGGGGGCGGCTCGGCGTGCCGGTGCACGTGGACAACGACGCCAACCTCGGCGCCCTGGGCGAGCTGGTCTGGGGCAGCGGCCGGGGGGTGCGGGACCTGGCGTACATCAAGGTCGCCAGCGGCGTCGGCGCGGGACTGGTGATCAACGGCAAGATCTACCGCGGGCCCGGCGGCACCGCTGGCGAAATCGGGCATATCACACTCGACGAAGCCGGTCCCGTCTGCCGCTGCGGAAACCGGGGCTGCCTGGAGACCTTCGCCGCCGCACGCTATGTGCTCCCGTTGCTGCAGCCGAGCCACGGCACCGACCTGACGATGGAGGGCGTCGTGCGGCTGGCGCGGGACGGCGACCCGGGCTGCCGTCGGGTGATCGCCGACGTCGGCCGCCACATCGGCAGTGGAGTCGCCAACCTCTGCAACCTGCTCAACCCGAGCCGCGTCGTCCTCGGCGGGGATCTCGCCGAGGCCGGTGAGCTGGTGCTCGGCCCGATCCGGGAGTCCGTCGGCCGCTACGCGATCCCCAGTGCGGCGCGCCAACTCTCCGTTCTGCCCGGGGCACTCGGGGGCCGCGCGGAGGTGCTCGGAGCGCTCGCCCTCGCCCTCAGCGAGATGGGCGATTCGACGCTTTTGGACGGAAGTGCGACCGGCGCTCTGTCGGCGGCCACCCCTGCCTTCACTTAGAGCACGGATGGCACCGTTGTCATCTCGTTAAGGATTTACTTCTTGACGTCGCACGTGTGGCCGAGTTGACTTCCAGCCACCTCGGCCGCAACGACGCGGCCTCGTCAGGGAGGTTATGAAGTGAACACGCGTATGCGTCGTGCCGCCGTTGCCGTTGCCACCACCGCGATGGCGGTCTCGCTCGCCGCTTGCGGCAGCGCCGCGGAGTCCGACGAGAACAGCGACTCGTCGGACTCGGCCGCCAAGAAGGGCGACGACATCAAGGTCGGTCTGCTCCTGCCGGAGAACCAGACCGCCCGCTACGAGAAGTTCGACAAGCCCTTGATCGAGAAGAAGGTCAAGGAACTCACGAACGGCAAGGGCGAGGTCGTCTACGCCAACGCCAAGCAGGACGCCACGCTGCAGGCGCAGCAGGTCGACACGATGATCACCAACAAGGTCGACGTGCTGATCGTGGACGCGGTGGACTCCAAGGCCATCGCCGGCTCGATCACCAAGGCGGAGCAGGCCGACATCCCGGTCGTCGCCTACGACCGCCTGGCCGAGGGCCCGATCGACGCCTACACCTCGTTCGACAACGTGACGGTCGGCAAGACCCAGGGCGAGGCCCTGCTGAAGGCGCTGGGCGACAAGGCCAAGGACGGCCAGATCGTCATGATGAACGGGTCCTCCACCGACCCGAACGCCGCCCAGTTCAAGGAGGGCGCGATGTCCGTCCTCAAGGGCAAGGTGAACATCGGCCGCTCCTACGACACCAAGGAGTGGAAGCCGGAGAACGCCAACTCCAACATGCAGGCCGCCATCTCGGCGCTCGGCAAGGACAAGATCATCGGCGTCTACTCCGCCAACGACGGCATGGCGGGCGGCATCATCACCGCGCTGAGGCGCGCGGGCATCGCCGACATCCCGGTCACCGGCCAGGACGCCGAACTCGCGGGCGTGCAGCGCATCGTCACCGGTGAGCAGTACATGAGCGTCTACAAGTCCTACCCGCAGGAGGCCGCGGTCGCCGGTGAGATGGCCGTCGCGCTCGCCCAGGGCAAGTCGCTCGACTCCATCGCCAAGGACAAGGCCGACAGCGCCACCACCAAGGGCATCCCGACGACGCTGGTCCCGGTCGTCTCGCTGACGAAGGACAACATCAAGGAGACCGTCGTCAAGGAGGGCTTCTACACGATCGACGAGATCTGTGGCGGCAAGTACAAGGCCTCCTGCGACAAGATCGGTCTCAAGTAGGCGGTTCCCGTCTCCCGTACCGCGTGAGCGCGTACGGGACCGGCCGCACGCAGCTTCCTCCGGCGCCCCGCATTCAACAGCCCCGCAAGCTAGGCGGGGCGCCGGACGGAACACACCCCCCCCGAAAACTTCTGCACAACCTCCCGCCGGGTCAGGCGGCGAAGGAGATGGTTCACGTGTCCGCTACGCCCGTGCTGGCGTTGCGCGGGGTCTCCAAGCGATTCGGTGCCGTCCAGGCGCTCACCGACGTAGAGCTTGAGGTCCACGCCGGTGAGGTGGTCGCCCTGGTCGGCGACAACGGAGCCGGAAAGTCCACGCTGGTCAAGACGATCGCCGGCGTGCATCCCATCGATGAGGGCTCCATCGAATGGGACGGCAAGGCCGTCTCGATCAACAAGCCGCACGACGCCCAGAACCTCGGCATCGCGACCGTCTACCAGGACCTCGCGCTGTGCGACAACATCGACGTGGTCGGCAACCTCTATCTGGGCCGCGAGATCATCAAGCGCGGCGTCCTGGACGAGGTGGAGATGGAGCGCCGCTCCCGCGAGCTGCTGGACACGCTGTCCATCCGCATCCCCAGCGTCCGCATCCCGATCGCCTCGCTCTCCGGCGGACAGCGCCAGGTCGTGGCGATCGCCCGGTCGATGCTCGGCGAGCCCAAGCTGGTCATCCTCGACGAGCCCACCGCCGCCCTCGGCGTCGAGCAGACCGCACAGGTCCTCGACCTCGTGGAGCGGCTGCGCGAGCGCGGTCACGCCGTCATCCTCATCAGCCACAACATGGCCGATGTGAAGGCGGTGGCCGACAAGGTCGCCGTCCTGCGCCTCGGGCGCAACAACGGCGTCTTCGAGGTCAAGTCGACCTCGCAGGAAGAGATCATCTCCGCCATCACGGGCGCCACGGAGAACGCCGTGACCCGTCGTGCGGCGCGCACCAATGGGGAGATCAAGAAGTGAGCATCGACAAGACCTCCACATCCGCCGAGGACCACGCGGTGGAGAACCCCGACGCACCCGCCGCCGCGACCACCGTGGTCGACCCGCGGCTGCTGGTCCGCGAGCAGGGCTTCGCGGGCTACCTCGGCGAGTTCAAGCGGAAGATGAAGGCCGGCGACCTCGGGTCCATCCCGGTCGTCGTCGGTCTGCTGGTCATCTGGGCCATCTTCACCGGCCTGAACTCCAACTTCCTCACCGCGGGCAACTTCTCCGACATGTCCGTCGCCATGGTCGGCACGGGCATGATCGCCGTCGGTATCGTCTTCGTCCTGCTGCTCGGCGAGATCGACCTGTCGGTCGGCTCGGTCAGCGGTGTCGCGGGCGCCACCTTCGCCGTGCTGAACATCACGCACGGGATGAACGAGGTGCTGGCCCTGGTGCTGGCCATCCTCACCGGCACCGTGGCCGGCGCCATCCACGGCTTCTTCTTCGCCCGCATCGGCGTGCCGGCCTTCGCCGTGACCCTGGCCGGACTGCTGTTCTGGCAGGGCTTCATGCTCCAGATACTCGGCAGCAACGGCACCATCAACCTGAACAGCGACGGCATCGTCGTCAAGCTGACCAGCTACTACTTCAGCGACGTGGCCGCCGCCTACGGCCTGGCGATCGTCGTCACCGCCGGGTACTTCCTCGCCGCCTTCTTCGACAACCGCCGCCGTGAGGCCGCGGGCGTGCCGTCCCGGCCGCTGAACGAGATCATCGTCCGCACGGTGCTGCTGGCCGTCCTGGCCTTCGTCGTGGCGATCGTCTTCAACCAGTACAAGGGCCTGCCGCTGGCCGTGGTGGTCTTCCTCGGGTTCCTGCTGCTCACGGACTTCGTGCTGCGCCGCACCTCCTACGGCCGCAAGGTCTTCGCGCTCGGCGGCAGCGTCGAGGCGTCCCGCCGCGCCGGCATCAACGTGGAACTGGTCCGGATCTCGGTCTTCGCGATCGCCGGCACCTTCGCCGCGATCGGCGGCCTCTTCGTCGCGTCGAAGATCGCCTCCGCCAACCAGGGCGCGGGCACCGGTGAGTTCCTGATGAACGTCATCGCCGCGGCCGTGATCGGCGGCACGTCCCTCTTCGGCGGCCGCGGCCGCACCTGGGACGCGCTGCTCGGTGTGATGGTCATCGTCTCGATCCAGTACGGCCTCGCCCTCGAGGGCATCGCCTCGCCGGTCCAGTACATGATCACCGGTGGTGTGCTGCTGGCGACCGTCGTCATCGACGCGGTCACCCGCAAGACCCAGAAGACGGCGGGGCGCGCGTAGCCACGCCCCGCCCGTCCGGGGCGCACCACCCCGCCGCCCGCCCGAGCTGAGCCCTCGGGCGGGCGGCGGGCTGTCCGCCCGGGCTGGGCGCTCCCCGCGCGTCACCTGGGCGGACGTGTCCGTACCGGACTCCTCGCGTACGGGGCCGACGACATCCGCCGGTATGCCGTGGACGGCGGTTCACGGGGCAGTCGTAGAACGGCCCGGCGATGGGTAAAGCCGAACGCGTGACGTACGACGCACCGCCCGGACACGTTCCGCCACGGCGGAACATTAGACTCGGGCAGGCCCGGCAACAGCTCTACTGCAAGGAGGCACGGGTGCCGCTGCTGACCCGCATCACGGGACCGCGCGATCTGGACCGGCTCAGCCTGGAAGAGCTGGGCCGGCTGGCAGAGGAGATCCGCACCTTCCTCGTCGACGCCGTGTCCAAGACCGGCGGCCACCTCGGCCCCAACCTCGGCGTGGTGGAGCTCACCCTCGCCCTGCACCGGGTCTTCGACTCGCCGAAGGACAAGGTGCTCTGGGACACTGGTCACCAGTCCTACGTGCACAAGCTGCTCACCGGCCGTCAGGACTTCTCGAAGCTGAAGATGAAGGGCGGCCTGTCCGGCTACCCCTCGCAGGCGGAGTCCGAGCACGACGTCATCGAGAACAGCCACGCCTCGACCGTCCTCGGCTGGGCCGACGGCATCGCCAAGGCCAACCAGGTCCTCGACCGCGACGACCACGTCGTCGCCGTCATCGGCGACGGCGCGCTCACCGGCGGCATGGCCTGGGAGGCGCTGAACAACATCGCCGCCGCCAAGGACCGCCCCCTCGTCATCGTCGTCAACGACAACGAGCGCTCCTACGCCCCCACCATCGGCGGCCTCGCCAACCACCTGGCGACCCTGCGCACCACCGACGGCTACGAGCGCTTCCTGGCCCGCACCAAGGAGGTCCTGGAGCGCACCCCGGTCGTCGGCCGCCCGCTCTACGACACCCTGCACGGCGCCAAGAAGGGCCTGAAGGACTTCATCGCCCCGCAGGGCATGTTCGAGGACCTCGGCCTGAAGTACGTCGGACCCATCGACGGCCACGACCTGGAGGCCCTGGAGTCCGCCCTCACCCGCGCCAAGCGCTTCGGCGGCCCGGTCATCGTGCACTGCCTCACCGAGAAGGGCCGCGGCTACCAGCCCGCCCTGGCGGACGAGGCCGACCGCTTCCACGCCGTCGGCAAGATCCACCCCGACACCGGCCTGCCCATCTCCACCTCCGGCGCCGACTGGACCTCCGTCTTCGGCGACGAGATGCTCGAGCTCGGCAAGGAGCGCGAGGACGTCGTCGCCATCACCGCCGCCATGCTCCAGCCGGTCGGCCTCGACAAGTTCGCCAAGGCCTTCCCGGACCGCGTCTACGACGTCGGCATCGCCGAGCAGCACGGTGCCGTCTCCGCGGCCGGCCTCGCCCACGGGGGAGTGCACCCGGTCTTCGCCGTGTACGCCACCTTCCTCAACCGCGCCTTCGACCAGGTGCTGATGGACGTGGCCCTGCACAAGTGCGGCGTGACGTTCGTGCTGGACCGGGCCGGTGTCACCGGCACCGACGGCGCCTCCCACAACGGCATGTGGGACATGTCGATCCTCCAGGTCGTCCCCGGTCTGCGCCTGGCCGCACCGCGCGACGCCGACCAGGTGCGCGCCCAGTTGCGCGAGGCCGTCGAGGTGGACGACGCGCCGACCGTGGTGCGCTTCTCCAAGGGCGCCGTCGGCCCCGCCGTACCCGCCGTCGGCCGCGTCGGCGGCATGGACGTGCTGCGCGCCCCCGGCACCGACACGCCCGACGTGCTGCTGGTCTCCGTCGGCGCCCTGGCGCCGATGTGCCTGGAGGTCGCGGACCTGCTGAACAAGCAGGGCATCTCCACCACCGTGGTCGACCCCCGCTGGGTCAAGCCCGTCGACGAGGCCATGGCCCCGCTCGCCGAGCGCCACCGCGTCGTCGTCACCGTCGAGGACAACTCCCGCGTCGGCGGAGTCGGCTCCGCCGTCGCCCAGGCCCTGCGCGACGCGGGTGTCGACGTCCCGCTGCGCGACTTCGGCATTCCGCCGCGCTTCCTCGACCACGCCTCCCGCGCCGAGGTCCTGGCGGAGATCGGGCTGACCGCCCCCGACATCGCCCGCCAGGTCACCGGACTGGTCGCCAAGCTCGACGGCCGGTACGAGCGCACGGGCGCCGACGTGGACTCGGTGGAGGCCGCGCGCGACTGACGCGGGACCGAATGGGTCGGTCTCTCCACTCGTTGCGGTGGTGAAACCGACCCATCCGCGTGAATCCGCTCACGCCGGGGCATACGCAGTACGCCCCCCTCTCGATCATGTCGGGGACGACAAGCTCGGAGGTACCCGTGAGCAACAGCAGTCTCTTCAGGACCAAGAAGATCGAGCAGTCCATCCGGGACACCGAGGAACCGGAGCACGCGCTCAAGAAGTCCCTGTCCGCGCTGGACCTGACCGTCTTCGGCGTCGGTGTCATCATCGGCACCGGCATCTTCGTACTGACCGGCACGGTCGCCAAGAACAACGCCGGGCCCTCCGTCGCCCTGGCCTTCGTCGTCGCCGGTGTGGTCTGCGCGCTCGCCGCGCTGTGCTACGCGGAGTTCGCCTCCACGGTCCCGGTGGCCGGCTCCGCGTACACCTTCTCCTACGCCTCACTCGGTGAACTGCCCGCCTGGATCATCGGCTGGGACCTGGTCCTGGAGTTCGCGCTCGGCACGGCGGTGGTGGCCGTCGGCTGGTCGGGCTACATCCGTTCGCTGATGGACAACGCGGGCTGGCAGATGCCCGCGGCGCTCGGCGGCCGGGACGGCGCCGAGGGGTTCGGCTTCGACATCCTCGCCGCCGTCCTGGTGCTGGTGCTCACCGGCATCCTCGTCCTCGGCATGAAGCTGTCGGCGCGGGTCACCTCGGTCGTCGTCGCCATCAAGGTGACCGTCGTCCTCATCGTGATCATCGCGGGCGCCTTCTTCATCAAGGGCTCCAACTACGACCCCTTCGTGCCGGAGGCGCAGCCGGTGGAGGCGGGCGGGGGCCTCGACTCGCCACTGATCCAGCTGATGTTCGGGTGGGCGCCGGCCAACTTCGGCGTGATGGGCATCTTCACCGCGGCCTCGGTCGTCTTCTTCGCCTTCATCGGCTTCGACATCGTCGCCACGGCCGCCGAGGAGACCAAGAACCCGCAGCGCGACATGCCCCGCGGCATCCTCGGCTCCCTGTTCATCTGCACCGCGCTGTACGTCGCCGTGTCGATCGTCGTCACCGGCATGCAGCACTACAGCGAGCTGTCCGTCGACGCCCCGCTCGCCGACGCGTTCAAGTCCACCGGGCACCCCTTCTTCGCCGGTGTGATCAGCTTCGGCGCCGCCGTCGGCCTGACCACGGTGTGCATGATCCTGCTGCTCGGCCAGACCCGGGTGTTCTTCGCGATGAGCCGCGACGGGCTGCTGCCGCGCTTCTTCTCCCGCGTTCACCCGAAGTTCCGGACCCCGTACCGGCCGACCATCCTGCTCGGCGTGCTCATCGCGATCGTCGCCGGCTTCACCAGCCTGAGCGAACTCGCCGAGCTGGTGAACATCGGCACGCTGTTCGCGTTCGTCATCGTCGCGCTCAGCGTGATCATCCTGCGCCGGACCCGTCCCGACCTGCCGCGCGCCTTCCGCACCCCGCTGGTGCCGCTGCTGCCGATCGTGTCGGTGGGCGCCTCGCTGTGGCTGATGCTGAATCTGCCCGCCGAGACCTGGGTGCGGTTCGGCGTCTGGATGGCGATCGGCGTCGTCGTGTACTTCCTCTACAGCCGCTCCCACAGCCGCCTGGGCCGGGGCGAGGAGGCACCGGCCGGCACCCCCGGGCCCTCGGGGCCGTCAGGCGGAAGCACCCCGTAGTCCCGTCGGCTGACGCTCCGGCCCCGCGGTCCCCCTCCCGGGGCCGCGGGGCCGGACCCGTTCGCATGCGGGGGTGCGGACAGGGCGGGCGGCGTCATGCGGGCCTGACCGTCCGCGGTCCCGCCACCTCCGCGCCCAGTTCGGTCACCCGGCGGCGCAGCTCGCGGTCGGCCGTCACGACCAGGACCGGACGGTCACCGGCGGCCTCCGCGACCAGCCCGACCATGTGGTCGTCCCCGCTGCCGGGGGCCGGCTCCACCCGCACCCCGGGCACCGAGCCCACCCCGCGGGCCTCGCCCTCGACGACCAGGACGACCTCCACCGGGCCGGCACGCCCCGGCACACCGTCCGCCGCCAGCCGGTCCCGCAGCCGTTCCGCCGCCCCGCGCCGGTCGTGCCACCACCCGTCGGGTACCGACCCGACGACGTTCGCGGCGTCGACGATCACGAGCAGGGGAGCGTTGTCGTCCATGCCGTCAGGGTCCCACGGCACCGTCGCGCCGGGTCGCACCCGATCGACGCGGACCCGGTGGCCCCGCTTAGAGTGAAGCGGTGAACGGCGACTGGCTTCTCCTCGGCCGCGACGGCCGCCTCAGTGTCTACCTCCCGTCGGACGGTGCCGCCCTGTGGCGTGCCGAGCGCGCGCCCGCCGGGCCCTGGGAAGCCCCGCGCAGGATCGGCGGCGACCAGGAACTGCGCCCCGGTCTCGCGGTCGGCCGCGGCCCCGACGGCTACGGCCACCTGGTCGCCTGGCGGCCCGCCGGCACCGACCGGTCCGAACTCGTGCACACCACGCACTTCCGGCCGCTGCTCGCGCCCCTGGACTGGCAGCCGGCCGGCCACCCCAACAAGCAGGGCGACCGCACCGGGACACCGGCCGTCGCGGTCGACGCGCAGGGCCGTGCCCATGTCTTCGTCCGCAACGGAGGCGGCGGCATGAGCATGGTGGCCCAGAAGGAGAAGGGCGGCTGGGAGCCGTGGCGGGACCTGAAGGGACGCGGAGTCCGGGAGGAGCCCGCGGCCGTGACGGGGGAGTCCGGCAGGGTCGAGCTCTACGCGGCCGTCACCGGGGGTATCCGGCACTGGCGGCAGGAGCAGCCGGGTGCGCGGCCGGTGCTGGGAGAGGGCGTCGACGCGGCCGTCCGTCCGGGCACCCTGCGCGCGCTGGCGACCTCCGAGGAGTCCACCACCGTCCTGTTCACCGACGACGACACGGGTGAGCTGTGCGCCTGGCGCCCCGGCGAGAAGCCGATGCCGCTGGTGGGCGCGGCGGGCCCCGGGCCCGTCTGCGCCGTCCGCTGCTTCATCGACGGTCACGACTGCACGCTGGTCGCGCAGCGTTCGACGAGCGGCCGGGTCGCCTTCGCCGCCTACCCCTCGGAACAGGAGGCGCTCGGCGCCGCGTGGACGGAGTCGGGCCCGGAGCTGCCGGCCGACGCGGTGGTGTCGCTGGCCCTGGACGCCGACGGCCGGCTGGTGGCGGCCACGTTCTCGCCGTCCACCGGGCAGCTCCGCCTCACCCGCCGCAAGGACGAACCGGGCCTCGCGCTCGGTCCCTGGCAGTCCGTCTGACGGTCCCCCGGCGGGCCGGCCAACGAGCCATGGGGAACTGGTGAACGAACGGCATATGATGTTCCGCGTTCGAGGGTCCCTGTCCGTGACACGGCGGGCTTCAGGAAGGTGCAGCAGGCCATGCGGAGAAGGTCGGCAGGCCCCGTCGGCGCCGCCCGCCAGATCGGGCCCGGCACCGTGGAGCGGGGGCGGGGCGGTGTGTCCGGACCGGCCCGCGGCGACTGGCTCACCCTGGGCAGGGACGGCCGGCTCAGCCTCTACGTGCCCGCCGAAGGCGGTCTGGTGCGCTGGACGGAGACCGTCGCGGGCGGTCCCGACTGGAACGGGCCGCATTTCGTGCCCGTGGCGGGACTGACCCATCTGACGGTGGTGCAGGGCGCGGACACCTATGTCCACTTCCTCGGCCGCAGGGAGCGCGAGCGGGCCGACGGCGGGCCCGGCGTGGACGTCGTGCACGCGATCCAGTACCAGACGGGACTGGCCTTCACCGAGTGGCGTTCGCTCGGCAATCCGCACGGCGACCGCGAGCGCGGCCGGGAGCTGGGGCCGCCGGCCGGTGCCGTCGCGGCCGACGGCACCGTGCACGTCTTCGTGCGGAACGCGGGCGGTGGTCTGTCGCTGCGCCGCGAGTCCCCGAACGGCAAGTGGCGGGCCTGGGAGGACCTGCGGGGCGGCGGGACCGACGCCCTGCCGGCACCGGTCGCCCTGGCCGGGGGACGGCTGGAGGTCTGCGCCGCGGCCGCGTCGGGCGTCCTCGTCTGGCGCCAGACGGCGCCCGGCGGCGATTTCGCCGGCCCCCGCGGCTTCGCCCTGCGTCCGGCGCCGGGGACGGTCACCGCGCTGGAGACCGGGCCGGACCGTGTCACGTTCTTCTGGACCGACGCCGAGAGCGGCGGAGCGGCCGCGTGGCGGGAGGGCGACTGGCCCGCGGCGCTGGGCGGATCGCCGGCCGGGCAGGGGTACGCGTCCCTGCGCACGGCGGTGGACGGTTTCGACTGCGTAGTCCTCGCCCACCGGGACCGGGACGGCTCGGTGGTGCTCGGCATGGGCGGCACCGAGAACGAGGCCGGCGGTTTCTGGTGGTACGCGCTGGCCGAGTCCTGTCAGGGGGCGCCCGCTCTCGCCCGGGACGGACGCGGGCGGGTCGTGATGGCGCTGATCGGACCCGACGGCGCACCGAAGGTGGCCCGTCAGGACGACGGCGCCGGCCTGTCCTTCACCCGGTGGCAGACCCTCGGGCACTGAGCCGTTCCCGTCGCCGCCTCACCTGCGGGCCAAAGCCGCTCGTCCATGCGGTCGGGCCGGCGCGAGAACCGTTTGCGCCTACACATAGCAATTTTGCGAGCCGGAAACCATAGCGTGATGCAGCGATGGACGCCACATTAACTGACCTTGACCAGCCTTAAGGGTGACATAAGATATGGCGGGCCTGTGGCCGTGGTGAGGGGGGCTTCGCCTGCGGACAGGGGTGACGGTGAAGCCGAGGCGGTTGAGGGGACCGCGGGTGCACCAGGTAGGGGTGGGGCGTCCAGTACGGACTGTTGGTGGCCCGCTGGGCGAAATGTCTTGGTAGGAGTACGAGTTGGTGGATCACCCGCGTCTGAGCATCGTCGTGCCCTTTCAGGACGTCGATGCCTATCTCGCCGAATGCCTGGAGTCGATCGCGCGCCAGTCGTTCCGCGACTTCGAGGTGATCCTCGTCGACGACGGCTCCACCGACGGCTCCTCGCGGATCGCCGCCGACTTCTGCGCCGCGGACCCGCGCTTCCGCATGATCCGCCAGGAACCGAACGGCCCGGGTCACGCACGCAACACCGGGCTGCGCGCCATGCACCCCCAGGGCGAGTTCCTGGCCTTCGCCGACGGTGACGACGTCATCCCCGAGTACGCCTACGGACTGCTGGTCCGCACCCTGGAGGGGTCCGACTCGGACTTCGTCTCGGGCAACGTGCAGATGATGAACTCCACCAAGAAGTGGCAGTCGCCGCTGCACAAGGGCCCGATGCAGAAGAACCGGCGCGGCACCCACATCACCAGGTTCGAGGCGCTGATCTACGACCGCACGGTCTGGAACAAGATGTTCCGGCGGTCCTTCTGGGACTACCACTACATCGCGTTCCCCGAGGGCGTCATGTACGAGGACTCCTGGGTCAACATGTACGCCCACTTCCGCGCCGCCAAGGTCGACGTCATCACCGACATCGTCTACTTCTGGCGCCGGCGCGAGGGCGGGGCCGCGCCGTCGATCACCCAGCGCCACACCGAGCTGTCCAACCTGCGCGACCGGGTCGCGGCGGTGCAGTCGGTCAGCCGGTTCCTGGCCGACCGGCGCTCGCGGCAGTACGAGGAGAGCAAGCGCAAGTACGACTTCGCCTGCCTGAAGTCCGACCTCATGCTGCACCTCAAGGTGCTGCCGGACGCGGACGAGGAGTACCGGCAGTCGTTCATGCGGTGGGCCAACGAGTTCCTCGACGAGAGCGACCTCACCATCATCGACGAACTGCCCGCGGACGCCCGGGTCAAGTGGCTGCTGGTACGCGAGTGGCGGCTGCCCGAACTCCTGGAGGTCATCGAGTTCGAGCGCCGGGGCGGCCCGATGCCGGTCCAGCGGCGCTTCCACCGCTATCTGAAGTACCCCTACCTCGGTGACCGCGGTGTCGGCCTCGACAAGAAGGCGTTCCGGCTCGACAAGGAACTCTCCCTGCACGGTTCGCTCAGCGGGGCCCGCTGGAGCACCAACGGCCACCTGCTCACCCTCACCGGGACCGCTTACGTGCGCTACATCAACGTGCACAAGCGGCACATGTCGGTGAAGGCCATCGCCCTGCGGAACAAGAAGCAGGGCCGCATGGTGATCACCACGGCGAAGACCACCTACGCGCCGCAGGCCACCGAGTCCTCCAACCAGAATCGTTACTGCTACGACTGGGCCGGCTTCGAGGCCCGCATCGACACGACCCGCCTCAAGCGCAAGGGCCAGTGGGCCGAGGGCACCTGGGACGTGGCCGCCGGCGTCCTCAGCCGGGGGCTGTTCCGCTACCGCGGCATCGACCGGGGCGGGGCGGGCAGCGCCGCCAACCCCCCGTACCGGTACGTCGACAAGAACACCCGAATCCTCCCGGTCTTCCTCCAGGGCAAGCTGAAGCTGCGGGTGGAGGTCGTGCGCTGCCGGATCACCGGCCACCGCGTGGCCGGGGACCAGCTGGAGCTGCGCGGGGTGTACCTCGGCCCGAAGGTGCCCGACTGGGGCAAGCTGCGCGTCACCAGCCTGAGCGGCTCGGGCCAGCACGACGGGCGGGTGTACTTCACCCCGGGAGGCGAGGGCTGGTGCACCTTCGCGGCCAGGCTGCCCCTGCGCTCGCTGGTACCGGCCTTCCGGGCCGAAGCCCAGGCCGACACGGACATCCCGCAGTCCTGGAGCATGGGCAGCAACGGCTGGAAGACGACCCTCCACGTGGAGGGCCGCAAGACGGCCATCTATCCCGTCATGGCCGAGGAGACCCCGGACGGGCACTACCGCATGCCCGCCTCGCTGCAGACCCGCGAGGGCGACCGGGAGGTCGTCGTCCACCGCAACGGCTCGGGCTACCTCGTGGTGTTCGAGCGGGCCACCCTGCCCACCGCGACGGCGTTCGCCTGGCGCGAGGACGGTTCGCTGGAGATCCACGGGCGGTACCTGGCCGCCGACCGGCTGTCGCCCCGCGAGTACCAGGACGCGCACCTGGTGGTCCGCTCACGGGCGCACGGCGCGGAGCGCGAGGTCCGCGTCGAGTGGCACGGCAACGAGTTCCGGTGCCTGCTCAGCCCGGCCGCCATGCGGACGCTGGCCGGGGACATCCCGCTCGCGGCGGGCCGCTGGGACTTCTTCCTGCGCCGGCAGGACCTGTCGGCGGTGGCCCGCGAGGACCGCCTCGAGGACCTGATGGTGAAGACCGAGCAGGACCTCATCGCCGCCCTCCCCGAGGAGTACGGGGAGAACGAGCGCCGCTACGAGCTCCAGGCCGAGGCGTACGACCGGTTGTCCCTGCTGGTCCACTCGGCCATGCCCGACCACGCCCGCGGCCCGTACCGCCAGAAGGTGCTGCGCACCAAGGCGTATCCGGCGGCCCGGCGGCAGAGGGTGCGCCCCGCCGTCCTCTTCGACGCCTTCAAGGGCACCCAGTACTCCGACAGCCCCCGGGCGCTGCACGAGGAACTGCTCCGGCGCGGTACCGACCTCGAACACCTGTGGGTGGTCCGCGACGACCAGGTGGAGGTGCCGGCCACCGCGATCCCGATCCGCATGTGGTCGCCCGAGTGGTACGAGGCCCTCGCCACCAGCCGCTACGTCGTGGCCAACAACCACCTCCCGGACTGGTTCCAAAAGCGGGACGGCCAGCTCGTCGTCCAGACCTGGCACGGCACCCCGCTGAAGAAGATCGGCCACGACATCGAGTCCATCCACTTCGCCGACCAGCGCTACCTGGAACGGGTCGAGAAGGAGGTGCGGAACTGGGACATGCTGGTCTCGCCCAACAGCTTCTCCACCCCGATCCTCCAGCGCGCCTTCGGCTTCCCGGGCGAGATGGTGGAGTCGGGCTACCCGCGCAACGACATCCTGCGCCTGCCCGGCACCGAGCAGCGGGAGCGGGAGATCCGGCACCGGATCGGCCTGCCCGAGGGCAAACGGGTCGTGATGTACGCACCCACGTGGCGCGACGACCAGTACTACGCGCCCGGCAAGTACAAGCTGGACTTCCGCATCGACCTCGAGGACGCCCGCGCCAGGCTGGGCGCCGAGCACGTCCTCCTGGTCCGCCGCCACCCCAACGTCGTGGACCCGGTGCCGGGCGCCGGCGACGGATTCGTCTTCGACGTCTCCGACTACCCGGACATGGCCGACCTCTCCCTGATCACCGACGTGATGATCACCGACTACTCGTCCCTGATGTTCGACTACGTCAACACCGGGCGCCCGATCCTCTTCTTCACCTACGACCTGGACCACTACCGCGACACCCTGCGCGGCTTCTACTTCGACTTCGCGAGCAGCGCCCCGGGCCCCCTCCTGGACAACTCCGAGGACCTGGTGTCGGCCGTCGAGCAGATCGACCGGATCCGGGACGCCTACGCCGAGCGGTACCGCTGGTTCCAGCGCGAGTTCTGCGACCTGGACGACGGGTACGCCGCCGCGCGGCTCGCCGACCGGATGCTGGTGGCGGGCGGCGACCTCGCGCCCGGGCAGGCGCACGCACCGGCCGTCGGGACCGTGGACACCCGGCAGACCGGGCGGGCCATGACCCCCGTCCAGGGGCGGGCCGGGAACTGGTTCACCTCGCCGCGCCGGGCGGTCCGCACGGAGACCGGTCCCGCCCATGTCGTCGACGCGCTGCCCGCGCAGTCCTCCCCGGCGCACGCCACCACGCAACAGCACCCACGGCAGCAGGCGCACGTTCCGCAGCTCACGCCGGCGAGGTACGAGCAGCCGGCCGAACCGGCCGAGCAGGCACCACTCACCGGAGGCCGGACCTACGAAGGCGTGATCGTATGACGCCGACGGCACAGCCGGACGGCGGGACGACGCCCCCGGTCGCGCCGGAAAGCACCGGCGCTCCATGACCGTACCGTCGTCCGCCTCCCGGGCGCCCGGTCCGCCCGCCGCCCGCGGTGGGGGAGCCGAGCGTCCCTGCGGCGTCGCCTCAGCCGGTGTCCACCCGCATCAGCAGCGCCCGGTGATCGGAGACACCCGTGTCGCGTACGGTGCAGCCGGACCGGGGCAGTCCGGTGAAGAGGTAGTCGAGTTTGTGGCCGGACAGATGCGTCGCGCGGCCCGACCGGTCGGCGCCGGAGTCCTGGTCGCATTCCCGGAAAGCGCCGTAGGCGGCGGACGGCCACACCCAGCCGGACGGATTGCGGACACCGGGCGGATTCAGGTTGAAGTCGCCGCCGAACACGGTGCGCCGTCTCGGCACCGCCGCGACCAGCGTCTTCAACTGGTCGTCGCGGTACTCCCGGCCGGGATGCGCCCGGTCGCTGCCGGGAAGGCTCAGATGGGCGTTGCGCACCCGTACGCCGACCGGCCCGACCGTCGCGCACAGGATGCCCCGCCGCAGTCCCACATCGGGCTGGCGCGAGGGCACGGACCGCACGGAGGACAGCGGGTGGGCCGAGAGAACGGCCAGACCGGCCGTGCCCTGTCCGCGCCCCTCGCAGCGGATCGTGCCGGTGCGTCCGCCGCCGTCCCGCCAGGTGTAGGGCCGGAAGGACAACCGCCAGGACCCGCCGAGTGCCTCGCGCACCGACTCGGCGTGCGTGGCGCAGGCCTCCTGGAGCAGCACGACGTCGGCCCCGGCGTGGACGAGCCGCTGCACCGCCAGCCGCTTGGCCGAGGCACTGCCGGTGTCCGCGCAACCCCACTGCCGGACGCCGCACATGTTCCAGGTCGCCACCGTCAGGGCGCGGTCCGGGGCCGGGGCCGGGGCAGGGGGCCGTGCCGTGTCCGTGGCGGCCCGCACCAGCACCGCGGCGAGGACGGCCGACAGCGCGAGTACCGAGGCCGGCGCGAACGGTCCGCGGCGCCGGCGAAGGCGGGGCGGGAGCGGGGAGGCCACGGGAGACATCCCGACATCATGTCCGATCAGGTGATTCGGAGCCAATCCGACGATCTGCCCCTGAGACTGGAGTTCCGTACATGTCGAAAGCACCCACGAGCGGGCGGAAGCTGTTCAACGGGATCGAGGCGTCGGGTGCGTTCCCGGTCGAGTACCGGTTCTCCCACGCCAAGGGCGGCAACCGGCACCTCGTCGTCGTGTTCGCCAACTTCTCGGCGCCCGAGGACTACGGCTGGTCCAACGGCGTCTTCGACAACGTGCGCGCCAACATCCTGTGGATCCGCGACCGCTTCGACGGGACGAACGCCTACTACCTGTGCCGCAACATGGACTTCGGTCTGGCGGACTCGGTGCAGACCCTCATCTCGAACGTCATGAGGTCGCTGGGGCTCACACCGGACCAGGTCACCCTGTGGGGCGGGTCCAAGGGGGGCAGCGCGGCGCTGTACTTCGGACTGCGGTACGGCTACCGGAACATCGTGGCCATCGTCCCGCAGTTCCTCGTCGGCGACGCACTGGAGAAGCGGCACCCGAAGGTCTCCGCCTACATGCTCGGCGAGGGGGCGCAGGCCCACAACGCACGGGTGCTGGACGCGCTCCTGCCCGACCTGGTGCGGGCACAGGCGAACCGGGGCGCCAACATCTACCTGCTCTCCTCGCCACAGGACGAGCACTACGGCGTGCAGGTGGAGCCGTTCCTCGGCATGTTCCAGGGCTACGAGAACTTCAACTTCATGTACAGCGAATCGCCCACCATCACCGGCCACGCCACGGTGACGAGGCGGAACGTTCCGGCGCTGGTCGGCCTGCTGAACCTGCTGGCCGACGGCTACGCCCCGCGCCTGGGGTTCGTGCGCCACGCCGCCGAGGAGTTCGACCGCGACCAGTCGGGCATCGACACCTACCTCTCCGCCACCTCGAAGGTCCAGGGCGCCGACGCGTTCTCACCGCCGGTGGTGACCTCCCCGGGCTACGACAGCGAGGTCCCCGTCGCCGGCCAGCACTTCGCCGGGCTGGCCCCGGGCGCGGTGCGGGTGAGCATGTGGAGGAACGGCAAGTTCGTGGCGTCGCCGGAGGTCGCGGCCGACGGGACCTGGTTCTGGCAGCCGGCCAAGCCGTGGGCCACGGGGAAGCACCTGGTCAAGATCTTCGCGGTGGACCCGGCGGGTTTCCACTCGAGCCGGGTCGAGGTCCCCTTCACGGTGGTGGACGGCCCTGCCGCCGCCCCGGCCGTACCCGCTGCGCCGGCCGTACCCGCTGCGCCGGTCGTCTCCGTGCCGGGACCGCGGCAGCAGGTGGGGACGTCGGTCGTCTTCCACGGCACCGCCCCGGGCGCGGCGCAGGTGGGCTTCCGGGAGAACGGCGTGCTCCTGGGCGCGGTGGCCGTCGCGCCGGACGGGATCTGGGGCTGGGACCCGGGCTGGTCGTGGCCGGAGGGACCGCATCTGGTCGAGGTCGTCGCGGTGGACGCGAACGGTGCGGAGTCCGCCCCCGCCCCGGCCGGCTTCACGGTCCTGAACGCCTCCGTGCCCGTCGGTCACCTCCCGCCGCGGTACTGAGCACCGACGGCCGCCGATCACAACGACTTCACGACTGGAAAGCCACACATGCGCAAAGCAGCGTCGAAGGTGCGCCAGATCATCACCGGGATAGACACGTCCGGCGCGCACCCCGTCGAGTACCGCTTCACCCACGCGAAGAAGGGGAACCGTCATCTGACGGTCGTCTTCGCCAACCTCGCGGCACCGGACGACTACGGATGGTCCACCGGCACCCTCGATGATCTGCGGTCCAACATCCTGTGGATCCGCGACCGTTTCGACGGCGGACTGACCTACTACCTGTGCCGGGAGATGGACTTCTCCGTCGAGCGGTCCGTGATCGACCTGATCGCCAAGGTGGTGCAGGCCCTCGGCCTGACGCCGAACGACGTGACGCTGTGGGGCAGTTCGAAGGGAGCCAGCGCGGCCCTCTACTACGGGCTGCGGTACGGGTTCCGGAACATCGTCGCGTGCGTCCCCCAGTTCCGCATCGGCACCTTCGTCCGCGAGGTCTACCCCAAGGTCGGCCGGTCCATGCTCGGTGAGGGGCTGCCGGAGGAGAACGCGCGGATCCTGGACGCGATCCTCCCCGACCTGCTGAGAGCGGGGGCGAGCCCCGAGGCCAACATCTACCTCGTGTCGTCGCCGCAGGACGAGCAGTACCGGGACCAGGTCGAGCCCTTCCTCGAACTGCTGCGGCGCTACCCGAACTTCAACTACATCCACAGCGAGTCCCCGTTCATCAAGGAACACAACCAGGTGACCCTGCGGAACGTGCCGCTCCTGATGGGCATCGCCTATCTGCTGGTCGAGGGGATCACCCCGCGGCTCGGTCTGACCGGACACGGCTACGAGCAGCCGGACCGGGACACGTCCGTCATCGACGACTTCCTCGGCTCGACCGCCAAGGTCAAGGAGAGCACGGCCTTCCAGCCTCCGGTGGTGACCGTCCCGGCCGCGGGCGGACAGCTGCCTGCGACGGGCTCGCGCCTCACCGGTACCGCCCCGGGCGCGGTGCGGGTGAGCCTGTGGGAGAAGGGCAAGTTCCTGGCCTCGCCACCGGTGGCCGCCGACGGGACCTGGTCCTGGGAGCCGTCCAGACCGTGGGCCGACGGGGAGCACCGCGTCAAGATCTTCGCGGTGGACCCCGCGGGCTTCCACTCGGCGACGACGGAGGTCCGCTTCACGGCGACGCCGGGCGCCGGGCACGGCACATCGCCGACGGCGGGCGGTCCCGTCCCGGCCGCGTCGGCGGCACGGCCCGTGGTCGCGGGCCTGCGGCCGCCCGTCGTGTCCCTGCCCGCGGCACATCAGCAGGTGCCCGGGACGGCGGTCGGCTTCCGCGGCATCGCCCCCGGCGCGGCGCAGGTCCGCTTCCGCGCGGGCGGCGCGCTGCTGGGGGCGAACGGCGTCCGGCCGGACGGAACCTGGGCCTGGGAACCCGGCGGCCCGTGGCCGCAGGGCCCGCACCTGGTCGAGGTCGTCGCGGTGGACGCCGACGGCGCGGAGTCCGTGCCCGCCCAGGTCCCCTTCGCCGTCGCCCCCGTGGCCGCACCGGCCGACTACTTCACGCCGCGGTACTGACCACCGCCGCGACCGCCGCCGAACACCTCATGAGTGGAAGCCACACATGCCCAAAGCACCGTCGCAAGCACGCGAACTGATCAACGGGATCGACACCTCCGGTGCCTATCCCGTCGAGTACCGCTTCACGCATGCCAAGGGCGGCAACCGCCATCTCGTCGTCGTCTTCGCCAACTTCGGCGTCACCGACGACTACGGCTGGTCGAATGGCGTCCTCAACCCGGTGCGGGCCAACATCCTGTGGATCCGCGACCGGTTCAACGGCATGCGGAGCTACTACCTGTGCGAGGGGATGGACTTCTCCCTGGAGCAGTCCGTGATCGGCGTCATCTCCAAGGTGATGAACGCCCTCGACCTGACCCCGGACCGCGTCACGCTGTGGGGCGGCTCCAAGGGCGGGAGCGCGGCCCTCTACTTCGGCATGCGCTACGGGTTCGGCAACATCGTCTCCATCGTGCCGCAGTTCCTCATCGGCACCTACATCAGCACCGTCCACCCGAAGACCGCCCGATTCATGCTGGGGGAGGGAGCGCCCGAGCAGAACGTCCGGACACTCGACGCGATCATCCCGGACCTGGTGCGCTCGGGCGTCGCCCGGCAGGCCAACATCTACCTGCTCTCCTCGCCGCAGGACGAGCAGTACACGGAGCAGGTCGAGCCGTTCATCGGGCTCTTCCAGGGCTACGACAACTTCAACTTCGTCTACAGCGAGTCGCCCTACATCACCAAGCACTCCGAGGTCACCAGGCGCAACGTCCCCTTCCTGATGGGCCTGGTCAACATGCTCGCCGACGGGCTGCCGCCGCGGCTCGGCATGGTGCGCAACGGATACGAGGAACCCGACCGCGACACCTCGGCCATCACGGCGTACCTCTCCGACACCTCGCGGGACAAGCCCTCCGCCCTGGCCCTGCCGGTGGTCACCCACCCGGTGCCGAACTCCGAACTGCCCACCGACGGTGTGTACTTCACCGGGATCGCCCACGGTGCCGTACGCGTGAGCCTGTGGGAGCACGGCAAGTTCCTGGGCTCGCCCTCGGTGGCCGCGGACGGCACCTGGTCCTGGAAGCTGAGCAAACCCTGGAGCAAGGGCAAGCACCAGGTGAAGGCCGTCGCCTGGGACGGCGCCGGAGGCCACACCAAGGGTGTCCTCGTCCCGTTCACCACCGTGGCCGGCGCCACGGCAGCCGCCGGCACCGCGATCCCGGCCCAGCCGACGGCGCGTTTCGACGCGGCCCCCATGGGCGGGCAGCTGCCGGCGCCGACGGTCCAGTCCCCGGTGGCCTACGAGCAGGTCGCGACGCCGGCCGTGCGCTTCACCGGCCTGGCCCAGGGCGCAGCCCAGGTGGGGTTCAGGGCGGGCGGCACCCTCCTCGGCGGGAGTCCGGTCGCGGTCGACGGACGCTGGGCCTGGGACTCCGGCTGGCCGTGGCAGGAGGGCCGGCACACGGTGGAGGTGTTCGCCGTGGACGCGGTGGGAAACGAGTCCCCCGCCACCCTGGTCCCCTTCGCCGTCGCGCACGTGACGGCGGGCGCGACGCCGTACGGCTACTGACCGGACCCACGGCACGCGAGAGGGCCCCCGCCTCGCAGCGGGGGCCCTCTCTTCGTCGTACGGAGACGACGCGGACGGAGACTACGCGGGCACGCTCGCCACGCCGGTCTCCAGGAACCGCTTCCCGTTCACCCGCTCGGCGACGCCCTCACGGTCCAGGTACGGCGTGATGCCGCCCAGGTGGAAGGGCCAGCCGGCGCCGGTGATCAGGCAGAGGTCGATGTCCTGGGCCTCGGCGACGACGCCCTCGTCGAGCATGAGGCCGATCTCCTGGGCCACCGCGTCCAGGACACGGTCGCGGACCTGCTCCTCGGTCAGGACGGAGTCGCCCTGCTTGAGGAGCGCGGCGACCTCCGGGTCCAGCTCGGGCTTGGCGGGATTTTCGGCGGAGTGGACGTAGAAGCCGCGCTTGCCCGCCTCGACGACCGCCTTGAGGTTCGGGGAGACCGTGAAGCGCTCCGGGAAGGCCCGGTTGAGGGTCTCCGAGACGTGCAGGCCGATCGCCGGGCCGACCAGTTCGAGGAGGACCAGCGGCGACATCGGCAGGCCGAGCGGCTCGACCGCCTTCTCCGCGACCTCGACCGGGGTGCCCTCGTCGATGACGTTCTGGATCTCGCCCATGAAGCGGGTCAGGATGCGGTTGACCACGAACGCCGGGGCGTCCTTGACCAGCACCGCGGTCTTCTTCAGCTTCTTGGCGACACCGAACGCCGTCGCCAGCGAGGCGTCGTCGGTCTGCTCGCCGCGGACGATCTCCAGCAGCGGGAGGATCGCGACCGGGTTGAAGAAGTGGAAGCCGACGACCCGCTCGGGGTGCTTCAGCTTCGACGCCATCTCCGAGACGGAGAGGGACGAGGTGTTGGTGGCGAGGATCGCGTGCGCGGGCGCCACCGCCTCGACCTCGGCGAACACCTTCTGCTTGACGCTCATCTCCTCGAAGACCGCTTCGATGACGAAGTCGGCGTCGGCGAAGCCCTCGGCCTTGTCCAGGACGCCGGAGACCAGGCCCTTCAGCCGGTTCGCCTTGTCCTGGTTGACCCGGCCCTTGCCGAGCAGCTTGTCGATCTCGGCGTGGACGTAGCCCACACCCTTGTCGACGCGCTCCTGGTCGATGTCGGTCAGGACGACCGGCACCTCCAGGCGGCGCAGGAACAGCAGCGCGAGCTGGGAGGCCATCAGACCGGCGCCGACCACGCCCACCTTGGTGACCGGACGGGCCAGCGACTTGTCCGGGGCACCCGCGGGGCGCTTGCCGCGCTTCTGCACCAGGTTGAAGGCGTAGATGCCGGAGCGCAGCTCGCCGCCCATGATCAGGTCGGCGAGCGCCTGGTCCTCGGCGTCGTAGCCCTGCTGGAGGTCGCCGTTCTTGGCGGCGGCGATGATGTCCAGCGCGCGGTAGGCGGCCGGGGCGGCGCCGTGCACCTTGGAGTCGGCGATGAAGCGGCCCTTGGCGACGGCCTGGTCCCAGGCCTCGCCGCGGTCGATCACCGGACGCTCGACGGCGATCTCGCCCTTGAGGACGGACGCCGTCCAGATCAGCGACTGCTCCAGGAAGTCCGCGCCCTCGAAGATCGCGTCCGCGATGCCGAGCTCGTAGACCTGCTTGCCCTTGAGCTGCTTGTTCTGGTTCAGGCTGTTCTCGATGACGACCGAGACGGCCTTCTCGGCGCCGATCAGGTTCGGCAGCAGCGTGCAGCCGCCCCAGCCGGGGACGAGGCCGAGGAAGACTTCGGGGAGCGAGAACGCCGGGAGGGCCGCCGACACCGTGCGGTAGGCGCAGTGCAGGCCGATCTCCACGCCGCCGCCCATGGCCGCGCCGTTGTAGTACGCGAAGGTCGGTACGGCCAGCGTCGACAGCCGCTTGAAGACGTCGTGGCCGCCCTTGCCGATGGCGAGCGCGTCCTCGTGCCGCTTGAGCAGCTCGACGCCCTTGAGGTCGGCGCCGACCGCGAAGATGAACGGCTTGCCGGTGACACCGACGCCGACGATCTCGCCGTCCGCGGCCTCCCTCTCGACCTGGTCGATCGCGGCGTCGATGTTCGCCAGCGACTGCGGACCGAGGGTGGTCGGCTTGGTGTGGTCGTGACCGTTGTCCAGGGTGATCAGGGCGAAGCGCCCGGCGCCCAGGGGAAGGTCGAAGTGGCGTACGTGCGCCTGCGTGACGACCTCGCCGGGGAACAGCTCGGCCGCACCCTTCAAAAGCTCTGCGGTGGTGCTCACTTGTCCCCCTCGAAGTGCGGGTTCTCCCAGACGACCGTCGCGCCCATGCCGAAGCCGACGCACATGGTGGTCAGGCCGTAGCGGACGTGCGGCTGCTCCTCGAACTGGCGGGCCAGCTGCGTCATCAGGCGGACGCCCGACGAGGCGAGCGGGTGGCCGAAGGCGATGGCGCCGCCGTACTGGTTGACGCGCGCGTCGTCGTCGGCGATGCCGTAGTGCTCCAGGAAGGCGAGGACCTGGACGGCGAAGGCCTCGTTGATCTCGAACAGGCCGATGTCGTCGATGGTCAGCCCGGCCTGGGCCAGCGCCTTCTCCGTCGCCGGGATCGGGCCGTAGCCCATGACCTCCGGCTCGACACCCGCGAAGGAGTACGAGACGAGGCGCATCTTGACCGGCAGGTTGTTCTCGCGGGCGAAGTCCTCGCTCGCGATGAGGGACGCGGTGGCGCCGTCGTTCAGACCGGCCGCGTTGCCCGCGGTGACCCGGCCGTGCACGCGGAACGGCGTCTTCAGGCCCGCCAGGCTCTCCATGGTGGTGCCCGGACGCATCGGCTCGTCGGCGGTGACCAGGCCCCAGCCGGTCTCACCGGCCTCTTCGTTGGTGCGGCGCACCGAGACCGGCACCAGGTCGGCCTGGATCTTGCCGTCGGCGTACGCCTTGGCGGCCTTCTCCTGCGAGCGCACCGCGTACTCGTCGGTACGCTGCTTGGTGATCGTCGGGTAGCGGTCGTGCAGGTTCTCGGCAGTCATGCCCATGAAGAGGGCGGACTCGTCGACCAGCTTCTCGCTGACGAACCGCGGGTTCGGGTCCACGCCCTCGCCCATCGGGTGGCGGCCCATGTGCTCGACACCGCCGGCGACGGCGACGTCGTACGCGCCGAAGGCGACGGAGCCGGCCACCGAGGTGACGGCGGTCAGGGCGCCCGCGCACATGCGGTCGATCGAGTAGCCCGGGACCGAGGTGGGCAGGCCCGCCAGGATGCCGGCGGTGCGGCCGATGGTCAGACCCTGGTCGCCGATCTGCGTGGTCGCGGCGACGGCGACCTCGTCGATCTTCTTGGGGTCGAGGCCGGGGTTGCGGCGCAGCAGCTCCCGGATCGCCTTCACGACCAGGTCGTCGGCGCGGGTCTCGTGGTAGATGCCCTTCGGGCCCGCCTTGCCGAACGGGGTGCGGACGCCGTCTACGAAGACGACGTCCCTGACGGTACGAGGCACGATGGCTCTCCTCCAGGGTGCGGGATGGCACTGCTGCGGCACGCAGGTACTGAGCGCGCGCTCAGGCCCATGCTACTTATGAGTAACGTAGCTGCCCAGTCCCCCCGGCCCAAGCGGCGAACGTCACACCGCCGGATCATCCTCCATCCCTGGATCTTGGCCGGAACTCGCCGCCGCCTCCTCTACGACACGCTCTGGGACAGAGCCGTCACCAGCGCGGGCGTCACCTGCTCGACCTGCCAGGGCCGGGCCCCGTGTCCGGCGAGGGCCGCGCCCACGGACTCCGTGCCGACCGTCGCCGGCGGCTCCCAGCAGACCCTGCGCACGGTGTCCGGCGTGATCAGGTTCTCCTGCGGCATGTTCAGCCGCTCGGCCAGTGCCGTCACCGCCGCCCGCGCGGCGGTGAGCCGGGCCGCGGCCGCCGGGTCCTTGTCGGCCCACGCCCGCGGCGGCGGGGGACCGGTCACCGGCTGGCCGGGCTGCGGCAGCTGCGACTCGGACAGGCCCCTGGCCCGGTCGACCGCCACCTGCCACTGCTCGAGCTGCCGCCGGTTGACCCGTCCGAACCCGTTCAGGGCGGCGAGCGCGTGCGCGTTGACCGGGAGGGCGAGCGCCGCCTCGACGATGGCCGCGTCCCCGAGCACCTTGCCGGGGGAGACGTCGCGGCGCTGCGCGATGCGGTCCCGGGTCTGCCACAGCTCCCGCACCACGGCGAGCTGCCGGCGCCGGCGCACCTTGTGCATGCCGGACGTGCGGCGCCACGGGTCCTTGCGGGGCTCGGGCGGCGGGGCCGAGGAGATCGCGTCGAACTCCTGCCGGGCCCACTCCAGCTTGTCTTGCCGGTCCAGCTCCTTCTCCAGCGCGTCGCGCAGGTCGACGAGGAGCTCGACGTCGAGCGCGGCGTAGCGCAGCCACGGCTCGGGCAGCGGGCGGGTGGACCAGTCGACGGCCGAGTGGCCCTTCTCCAGGACGTAGCCCAGCACGTTCTCGACCATCGCGCCGAGGCCGACCCTCGGGAACCCGGCGAGCCGGCCGGCCAGCTCGGTGTCGAAGATGCGGGTGGGCACCATCCCTATTTCGCGCAGGCACGGCAGATCCTGGGTGGCCGCGTGCAGCACCCACTCCACGTCGGAGATCGCCGCGCCCAGCCCGGACAGGTCGGGACAGGCCACCGGGTCGATCAGCGCGGTCCCGGCCCCCTCGCGGCGCAGCTGCACGAGATACGCGCGCTGGCCGTAGCGGTAGCCGGAGGCGCGCTCGGCGTCGACGGCGACGGGGCCGCTGCCGGCGGCGAAGGCGGCGGTCACCTCGGCGAGGGCGGCCGCGTCGGCGATCACCGGCGGAACGCCCTCGCGTGGTTCGAGCAAGGGGGTCGGCGCCTGACTCGCAGAAGATCCGGCGTCGTCCGGAGGAGCGCCTCCGGTGGTTCGCAGTGAACGGTCTGCTGCGGTTTCGTGGGCGTCGGTCACCTGTCAAGGGTATCGGTGGATCGACGGCGCCCGCCGACGGAACGTTCCGTCGGCGGGCGCCGGGGGGTCGTAAACCAGTCAGGTCGGTGAAAGACCGGCCGTGGGGAGGGTGAGGGCGGAGGGGGAAAGCGGTGAAGCGGAGAAGCGGGACGGGGAAGGGGAAGGGGAACGGGAGGAGGGGAGGAGGGGAGGAGGGGGAAGACGGGTGGAGCGGGCGGGAGCGGGAGCGGTCAGTGGATGATGCCGGTGCGCAGGGCCACGGCGACCATTCCGGCGCGGTCGCCCGTGCCGAGCTTGCGGGCGATGCGGGCCAGGTGGCTCTTGACGGTCAGGGCGGACAGGCCCATCGAGACGCCGATCGCCTTGTTCGACTGGCCCTCCGCGACCAGGCGCAGCACCTCCACCTCGCGGCCGGAGAGCTCGCGGTAGCCGCCCGGGTGGCTCGGGGCACCCGGGGGGCGGCGGTGCAGGCGGGCGGCGGCGGCGCCGATGGGGGCGGCGCCCGGCCGGGTGGGGAGCCCGACGTTGGTACGGGTACCGGTGACGACGTAGCCCTTCACGCCGCCGGCGAGGGCGTTGCGTACGGCGCCGATGTCGTCGGCGGCGGACAGGGCGAGGCCGTTGGGCCAGCCCGCGGCGCGGGTCTCCGACAGGAGGGTCAGGCCGGAGCCGTCGGGGAGATGGACGTCGGCGACACAGATGTCGCGGGGGTTGCCGATGCGGGGACGAGCCTCCGCGACGGACGAGGCCTCGATGACGTCGCGCACACCGAGCGCCCACAGATGGCGGGTGACGGTGGAACGAACGCGCGGGTCGGCCACGACCACCATGGCGGTCGGCTTGTTCGGGCGGTAGGCGACCAGGCTTGCAGGCTGCTCGAGGAGAACGGACACCAGGCCTCCTGGGGTGCGGGACGGGGCCGGCTCATGGGGGTGAAGCCGGGACGAACCGTGCTTTCAAGGTCACAGTCGTCTTCGGCACCGAACCCGTCCGCCTTTAGAGAATGATCACGATCTGGTGAGTAACAATCCGAGCAATTCGGACACGCGGTCGATCATTCGAAGATCGAACGGTTTCACACTTTGTCGATACGGGTCCGAAAGTGGCCGTGTCGACAAAGTGACGGAACGTTTCCCGGGCCGGGGAGGACCCGGGTGCGGGAAGCGGAGGCGGGGGCGGGCCTAGCGGGGCTGCGGGCCGCGTCGCTGCGGCAGCGACACGATCGACGCGTCGCCCGGCGCGGCCGGCGGCAGCCCCGCGACCTGGGCCAGCAGATCGCACCACGAGGCCAGGTGCGCCGCGGTGTCCGGGACGCCGCCCAGCCCCTCACGCGGCGTCCAGGACGCCCGGATCTCGATCTGCGAGGCGGGTGGGCGCGCCGAGAGGCCGCCGAAGTAGTGGGAGCCGGCCCGCGTGACCGTGCCACTGGGCTCCCCGTACGCCAGCCCGCGCGCCTGGAGCGCACCGGTGAGCCAGGACCAGCACACGTCCGGCAGCAGCGGATCCGCGGCCATCTCCGGCTCCAGTTCGGCGCGCACCAGCGTCACCAGCCGGAAGGTGCCCCGCCAGGCGTCGTGCCCGGCCGGGTCGTGCAGCAGCACCAGCCGCCCGTCCGCCAGATCGTCGTCCCCGTCGACGACCGCGGCCTCGAGCGCGTACGCGTACGGGGCGAGCCGCTGCGGTGCGCGGGTCGCCTCCACCTCGACCTGCGGCCGCAGCGGCGCCGCCCTGAGCGCCTCGACGGCGGCCGCGAAAGCCGGCGGTGCCGTGTTCCCCGTATGCCGGGCCTTGTCCTCGGTACCCTTCTGTTCGTCCATTCCGCCAGCGCCGTCCGACAGTCGTCCCTGAGCCGCAGCCATGCGGGGAAGATTAAGCGGAACGGCGCCTCGGTGCAGGGAGGGACACCCGCGTGCGGACGCGATGTCCGGATCACGCGGGTCCGTGGGGCGCGCGGGAGCCGCCCCACCCGAGGTCGGGCGCCGTCGCGGCGACATGCGAGACTTGCCGGTGTGAGTGCCAACCAGAGCCCCGCGGGCAAGCAGCCGACCGCCACGTACGACTCCGCGTTCCTCAAGGCGTGCAGGCGTGAGCCGGTGCCGCACACCCCCGTGTGGTTCATGCGGCAGGCCGGGCGCTCACTCCCCGAGTACCTCAAGGTGCGCGAGGGCATCCCGATGCTCGAGTCCTGCATGCGGCCGGAGCTGGTCGCCGAGATCACCCTCCAGCCGGTGCGCCGGCACGGCGTGGACGCGGCGATCTACTTCAGCGACATCGTCGTCCCGCTCAAGGCCATCGGCATCGACCTCGACATCAAGCCGGGCGTCGGCCCGGTCGTCGAGAACCCGATCCGCACCCGCGCCGACCTGGCACGGCTGCGCGACCTCACCCCCGAGGACGTCTCCTACGTCACCGAGGCGTTCGGCCTGCTCACGGCCGAACTCGGCGCCACCCCGCTGATCGGCTTCGCCGGCGCGCCGTTCACCCTCGCCAGCTACCTCGTGGAGGGCGGCCCGTCCCGCAACCACGAGCACACCAAGGCGCTCATGTACGGCGACCCGCGGCTGTGGGCCGACCTCCTGGACCGTCTGGCCGACATCACGGCCGCCTTCCTCAGGGTGCAGATCGAGGCGGGCGCGAGCGCCGTCCAGCTCTTCGACTCCTGGGTCGGCGCGCTGTCTCCCGCGGACTACCGCCGCTCGGTCATGCCCGCCTCGGGCAAGGTCTTCGAGGCCGTCGCCGGGTACGGCGTGCCGCGCATCCACTTCGGCGTGGGCACCGGCGAACTCCTCGGCCTCATGGGCGAGGCCGGCGCGGACGTCGTCGGCGTGGACTGGCGCGTCCCGATGGACGAGGCCGCCCGCCGCGTCGGCCCCGGCAAGGCGCTCCAGGGCAACCTGGACCCGGCCGTCCTCTTCTCCACCACGCAGGCGGTCGAGACCAAGACCCGCGAGATCCTGGACGCCGCGGCGGGCCTGGAGGGCCACGTCTTCAACCTCGGACACGGCGTACTGCCCACCACCGACCCGGACGCGCTGACCCGCCTCGTGGAGTACGTGCACACGCAGACCGCGCGCTGACGGTCTCCGGGGGCGGACCATCGGACCGCCCCCCGCTCGGGCCGGGTGAGCGCACGCCACGGAGGCGGCGTCCGGCGTCCCGTCCGCGGGACCTTGCCGGCCGACGCGATGGTGCCGTGCGGCCGGAGGCCGAGCCCATCCCCCTCACCATCCCCTTCTTGATGCCCATTCCCATCCCCCATCCCATTGGTGGGAGCGCGAGCCGACGCGGCTCGCTGCCGTGCTTGCCGGAGGCCGTCGACCGCGCCCTTCGGGTGCGGCTCCTCGTGTGGGCCGACTGGTGCGCGCCGAGGCCGGCCGGGCGTGCCGAGAGGGGCGTCGCCGAACTCGGAAGTAACAACTGGGCCCGTGGGGACGAGTGTTGACACCCTTCCCTGGTCTAGTCCATTGTGAGACGCAAGTTCGGCGAGGGGCACAAGTGACGCCCCGTCTCCATGCCGGACGACTTCCGCTTCCGTGACGACCACCCCGGACGAGACGACCATTCCGGACGAGAGCGCGGACCGGGCGATCCCCTGACCAGGGAAACCCCGTCCAACCGAGCCGCCCTCGTCGCCCCGCTCCGCCCCCGGGCGTGAGCGGGCCACGCTGCCCCCATCGACCTCATGTGCGACGGCCCGACCTCCGTCGCGCACACCGCCGTTGCCCGCATCAGGCGACGGCGAGGATCTGGAGCACCACATGGCGACGCCCGATTCCTACCTCCACCGAGCCCCGTCGGACCTCCCCTACTTCAGTGCGGACGCCGACACCTACCTGGCCCGCACCCAGTTACGCGACCTGCGCAAGACACGTCCGCTGCGGGTCCTGTCCGAGGAGGACTTCGCCCACTGGCAGACCTACGGATACGTCGTGGTGAAGGAGGCGATACCCGCGTCCGCCGCCCGCCGGCTGCTCGACTTCGCCTGGGACTTCCAGGGCCTCGACCCCGACCGCCCCGACACCTGGTACCAGGAGCGGGAGTACCGCTCCGACCTCGACCGGGAACTGCACATCTACGGCTTCGTCGAGGCGTACCACCACCAGCTCATCTGGGACAGCCGCCAGACACAGCGCGTCTACGACGCCTTCGTCGACGTATGGGACTGCGAGGAGCTGTGGGTCACCCTGGACCGGCTCAACCTCAACCCGCCCAACACGGGCAACCGCGACCGCGCCCTGATCGAGCGCCGGGAACGCGGCTTCGACATCGAACTGCACTGGGACGTCGACACCACCCTCGGTGTGCTGCCCCAGCGGGTTCAGGGCATCATCGCCCTCAACGACACCAAGCCGGACCACGGCGGCTTCCAGTGCTGTCCCGACCTGTTCCGGCGCTTCGACCGCTGGAAGGCCCTACAGCCCGACGACCGCGACCCGATCCGCCCCGCGATCGACCGCGAGGACATGCCCGTCGTACGGCCCGACCTGGAAGCCGGCGACCTGCTGATCTGGAACGGACTGCTGGCCCACGGCGTCGCACCCAACGTCTCCGGGGAGGGCGTGCGCGCGGTCCAGTACCTGTCGATGATGCCCGCGCTGGAGACCCACCGGACGCTGCGCGACTCCCGCGTCGACTCCTGGCGCACCCTCGCGACCCCCGACTGGAACGCCACGCTGCTCGGCGACGCCCACCGGCACGAGTCCGAGCGCTACGGCCCCGCCGAGCTGAACGAACTCGGCGCCAGGCTGCTGGGCCTCGAGTCCTGGCACGCGGACGACGGCACCGACGCCGACAGCGCCAGGAACGAGGCGACCGACGAAGCCACCGGGGACGCCGCATGCGCAGCATCTGCCTGACCCTGCCCACCAACCGGCCCTGCCCGGACACCATCGCGGCCCTCGGCGAGGAAGCGGCCCACGCCGCCGACCACTTCGGCGTCGAGGTCCACCTGCTGGTCCTCGACTCCTGCCCGCCACCGGTCCACGCCGCCCACGCCGAGGCCGTACGGAGCCTGCCCGCGCACCCCCGGATCACGGCGCACCACCTCGACGAGGCCGCCCAGCGCGACTTCCTGTCACGGGTGACGGCGCACTCCGGCAGCGCCAAGCCCGATCTGCTCCTAGACCTCATGCTCCCGGACGGCCTGTCCTACGGCGCCTGCACCAACCGTGCCTTCCTGATCGCGGCGGCGCTCGGCTGCGAGTCCGTCCACCGCAGGGACTCCGACAGCCGGTACCAGAGCGTGGCCGGCCGTACGGTCTTCCCCGTCCACCACGAACTGCTGTCACTCGGCAGACGCGCCGCCGACGCCGTGCCCCACGTCACCGAGTCGGCCTTGCCCGACCCCCTCCTGGACCGGCGGGTCGCCATGGTGGGCGGCTCCTTCGTGGGCGAACTCTCGGTGGACATCGGGCGGATACGCGACACCGATCCCGGCGTCTACCACGACGTCGTCTCCCTCTGGGCACCCGAGCACTGGTCCGCCGAGCGGAAACGGGAGCTGGTCGAGGAGTCCTTCCTCGGGGCGGGCACCGCCCCCTTCGCGGCCGACCACTCGCTGCTGACACGGGTCGATCCCATGCGGGTGGACATGTGCAACATCGCCTTCCACGGCGACACCGTCAGCGAACGGGTGCCGCTGCCGCCCGCCCGGGACACCATCGGCAGCGACTACTTCCTGATCCACCTGGTGCACGACGCCCGGCTGCCCGGTGTGCTGCACAACCGGCACATCGTCAACTACCACACCGGCGAACGCCGGACCGGGCCCGGCTTCCTCGCCTACCAGACCCGCTTCGTCAAGTTCCTGTTGTCGATGCTCCACTTCCACTTCGTCTACGACCGGATGGCCGAGGCCGGCGACACCCTGCTGGACGACCGCGGCCGGGCCCGCCCCTCCGCCGTCGCCGCCCTGGCCCGTGCGAGCACCGGCCTGGACCATGCGGAGAACGTCCGCCGGCTCGACGCCCTCGACACCGCCTACCGGCGGCTCGGCGGCCGGTACGCCGACTTCGCCGGCCTCCTGGCCGGCCGGCGCGAGCGCCTCCTGGACGAGGCGCGCGGCGACATGGCGGACTTCGCGCTGCTGACGGAGGCCTGGGAGGGCCTGGTGGCCGCGGCCAGCGCCACGCCCCTCGCCCTGACGCCCGGGCAGCCGGAGTGAGCGCGGCGATGACGGAGGATCTCAGCGCATCCCTGGCCACCGCCCTCGCCGCCGCCACCGAGGACCGGCTCGTCTACGACCTCGCCGGCATCGAGCGGCGCTACGACACCCTGCGCCGCGAACTTCCCGGCGTACAGGTGCGGTTCGCCATGAAGGCCTGCCCGGTCGACGAGGTCCTGACCGCCCTGGCACGCAGGGGCGCCGGCGTCGACGCGGCGAGCCCCGGCGAGGTGGCGCAGGCGCTGCGGGCCGGAGTGCCGGCCGGGCGCGTGCACTACGGCAACACCGTCAAGTCCGACCGGAACATCGCCGACGCCCACCGTCTCGGCATCCGCACCTTCGCGACCGACAGCCTCCAGGACGTGGCCGCCCTCGCCGTCCACGCCCCCGGCGCCCGCGTCTTCTGCCGGGTGGCGACCGGTGGAGCGGGCGCCGTATGGGGGCTCAGCCACAAGTTCGGATGCCCGCCCGGCGACGCCGTCCGCGTCATGGCACGGGCCCGGGACGCGGGGCTGGTCCCGGCGGGGCTGTCCGTGCACGTCGGCTCCCAGCAGATGACGGGCGAGGCGTGGCACACCGCCCTGGAGGACCTGGGCGGCACCCTGCGCGCCCTGGGCCGGCGCGGCATCCGCGTCGACCACGTCAACCTCGGCGGCGGCCTGCCCGCGCTCGGCTACCGCGACCGGCACGGCACGCCCCTCGACCCGCCCCTGGACAAGATCTTCGCGGTGATCCGCGAGGGAACGGCCGAGCTGCGCCGCGCCCACGGCGGCCCCCTGGACTTCGTCATCGAGCCCGGCCGGCACCTCGTCGCCGACCACGGGGCGATCCGCGCACACGTCGCCCGCCTCACCGAGCGCCGCGGCGCGGGCGGCGAGCGGCAGTACTGGCTGTACCTGAGCTGCGGCAAGTTCAACGGCCTGTACGAGATGGACGCGCTGCAGTACCGGCTGGTCTTCCCGGGCCACACCGACGGCCCGCGGGTCCCGGCCGTCGTCGCCGGACCCACCTGCGACAGCGACGACGCCTACGCGCACGAGGAGGCACTGGTCCCGGTGCCCGCGGCGCTGGCCTCGGGCGACCCGGTCTGGGTGCTGTCCAGCGGCGCCTACGCGGCCAGTTACACCACCCTGGGCTTCAACGGCTTCGCCCCGCTCCCGTACGCCTGGGCCGGCCGTCCGGACGGGAGCGCCGCCGATGGATGACACCGTGCGCGTACGCCGTATCGACGACGGGGACTGGGACACCGTCGTGGCGCTGGAGCGGGAGGCCTACACCGGACTGGGCCTGTCGGAGGGCAGGGCCGCGCTGCAGTCCCGGGCGGCGGCCTCGCCGGAGACCTGCTTCGTCCTGGACGTCGGCCGCCGCACGGCCGGCTACGTGCTGGCGCTGCCCTACCCGCTCCACCGCTACCCGGACCTCGAACGGGCGGAGGGGGCCGCGCCCGCCTTCCCGCCCGGCAACCTCCATCTGCACGACATCGTCGTGGCGCCCGGCCTGCGCCGCAGAGGGCTGGCGCGGCACCTCCTGCACCACCTCACGAGCACCGCCCGCGCGCGCGGTGACGAGTGGATCTCCCTGGTCGCCGTCGGCGGCACCGAGCGGTTCTGGGCGGCGCGCGGCTTCGTACCCCGGCCCGGGGTCGTGCCCGCCGGCGACTACGGCGCGGACGCCGTCTACATGTCCCAACCCGTGCCGGCGGCCGACCGGACCGGACGGCCGCTCCCCTTCCCACCTCGGTCCCCGTCCCTGCGCGAAGTGAGCTGATGCGCGTGTCCCGTCTCCACGACCCTTTCCACTGCGGCCAGTTGGCGATCGCCGCGCTGTTCCTTTCCCTCGGCTTCCAGTACGCCACCTGGGCCGCCCGGATTCCGGCCGTCAAGTCCGACCTGGACCTGACCGCGGCCGAGGTGGGGGTGCTCCTGATGGCCGCGGGGGCCGGCGCTGCGGTGTCGTTCCCGGTGGTGGCGTGGCTGATGCGACGCCTCGGCTCGCGGCGGCTGGCCCTGCTGTCCCAGCTCGGCCTGGCCCTGCTGCTGCTCGCCCTGGCGGCCGCCCCGAACTACCCGGTGGCCCTGCTGGTGATGTGTGCCGACGGCGTCCTCGTCGGCTGCCTGAACGTGGCCATGAACGCGCAGGGCGCGGCCCTGGAGACACGTCACGAGCGCAACACCATGGCGAAGCTGCACGCGACGTTCAGCGCGGGATCGCTCCTCGCGGCGCTGCTCGCCTCCGGCATGACCGCCGCGACCGGGTCGGTCGGAGCCCACTTCGGCGTGGCCGCCGCCCTCCTCGCCGTACTGGGCGCGTGCGCGCGCACGGGACTGCTCGACGAGGACGCACCCGCCGGTCCGGCCGAGCGGGGGGCGAAGCCGGGCCGCCGCCGCTGGACCGTCCCGTCCGCCCTGACACTGTGGCTGTGCTGCGCCATGGCCTTCGGCACGGTCGCCGAAGGTGCCATGAACGACTGGTCCGCCCTCTACCTGGAGGACGTCGCCGGCGCGTCGGCGGAACTCGCCCCCCTGGGCATCGCCGTCGTCTCGGGAATGATGGTCGTCGCCCGGCTCTTCGCCGACGGCTGGCGGGCTCGCTGGGGAGACGGACGGGTCGTCCTCCTGGGCAGCGCGGTGGCCGGTGCCGGCCTCGCCGCCGCCCTGGTCGGCGGCGGCTTCGCACCGGCCCTCGCCGGCTTCGCCTGCATGGGCCTGGGCCTCGCGGCCGTGACCCCCTGCGTCTACGCCGCCGCCGCCCGGCAGGGCCCGGCCGCGCTGACCCTGGTCGCCGCCATGGGAACCACCGGCCTGCTGGCCGGCCCGCCGCTCATCGGCTTCATCGCCGGTGCGAGCGACCTCGCCTGGGGCATGGGCGCCGTCGCCGCGTCGGCGGTCGCCGTCTCGCTGTGCAGCACCCGCATCCGCTGGACCCCCGCCCCCGCGGTCCGGGGAGAGGCCTCCCACGCCTGACCGCGACACCCCCGGCGCTCACCACCCCGGCCGGGCCCGCCTCCCGAACAGCAGCCCGCGCGGCTCCGGCGGGGGCGGCGTGCCGCGCCGCAGCGGCCAGGCGATCAGCATGCCGACGACGAAGCCGACGACATGGGCCACATAGGCCACCGTGCCCGCGTCCGGGACCGCCCCGCCGGACGAGTAGACCGCCTGCAGCCCGAACCAGAAGCCCAGCACGATCCAGGCCGGCAGGCGCAGCGGCAGGAAGACGAGGAAGGGGACGAGAACCCAGACGCGCGCCTTCGGATACAGCACCAGATAGGCGCCGAGCACCCCGGCGATCGCGCCCGAAGCACCGATCAGCGGGGCGCCCGAGCCGGAGTCGAGGAGGGCGAAGCCGTAGGTCGCCGCGTAGCCGCAGACGCCGTAGAACAGCAGGTAGCGCACATGGCCCAGCCGGTCCTCGACGTTGTTGCCGAAGATCCAGAGGAAGAGCATGTTGCCCAGCAGGTGCAACCAGCCGCCGTGCAGGAACATCGCCGTCAGGACGCTCAGCTCCGGGGACTTGTCGTAGTCCGGCGGCCCGACCACGCAGCCCGGCCCCTGCGGGCCGACCCCGGTGTCGCCCGTCGGCACCAGTCCCGGCAGCCGGTGGTGGAGCAACTCCCGCGGCACCGCCGCGTACTGGTCCAGGAAGGCCTCCAGGCGGCACAGCTGGGCGAGCCCGCCCTCGCCCGTCAGGGGAGCGGCGGTACCGGGGGTGAACAGGAAGACCAGGACGTTCGCGAGGATCAGGGCATACGTCACCCAGGGGGTGCGGCGCGCGGGGTTCACGTCATGGACGGGGATGACCACGAGACACTACTGCCCGCCTGCCGGACGGTGAATCCGTACGTCCCCTGAACGCCCGCGTCCGGGTCTGCGTATGTCCTCTCAACCGCCCGCGGCCCGGGGAAGGCGGGGCGCGGGGACGACGTGAGGAACAGGCGATGAACGAACGGGTCACACCGGCTCCGGCCATGCACGCGCTGCCCGACGGCGAGGCCGAGGTCGCCCTCGTGCTGCGCCTGCCGTGGGAGGACGTCGCCCGGCTCGGTCAGGAGGCCGGGCGGCTGGCCGCGCAGATGCAGCGCCCGGTCACCCTGGACGAGGCGGTGAGCCACCGGCTGCGCTCCGCGCGGGGCGCGGCGCACGCCAAGCCGGCGGGTGAGCAGCCGCCCGCGGTGAGCACCCCGGGGCCGGCGGCCGCCCCGGCCCGCGTGACCACCCCGGCGCCGGTGTCGTCCCTGCCGTCGCGGCCCCCGGCGGAGCAGGCACGGCAGGCCATCGACCGGATCAACGGGACGGCGTAGCGGGCGGCGTGGCAGGCCGCTCAGACCTGCCGCTCCACCGCCCTCGCCGCCTTGCGGGCGGCCACCAGCACGGGGTCCCACACCGGTGAGAAGGGCGGCGCGTAGCCCAGGTCCAGGGCCGTCATCCGTTCCACCGTCATACCGGCCGTGAGGGCGACCGCGGCGACGTCGACCCGCTTGCCCGCGCCCTCCCGGCCGACGATCTGGACGCCGAGCAGCCGTCCCGTGCGCCGTTCGGCGAGCATCTTCACCGTCATGGGGGAGGCGCCCGGGTAGTAGCCGGCGCGGCTGGTGGACTCGACGGTGACCGCCTCGAACCGCAGCCCCGCCCGCAGCGCGTCCTTCTCGCGCAGCCCGGTCCGCGCGATCTCCAGGTCGCAGACCTTGCTGACCGCCGTGCCGACCACGCCCGGGAAGGTGGCGTAGCCGCCGCCCGCGTTGGTGCCGATGACCTGGCCGTGCTTGTTGGCGTGCGTGCCGAGCGGGATGTGCCGGTCCTGCCCGGAGACCAGGTCGAGCACTTCCACGCAGTCGCCGCCCGCCCAGACGTTCTCGTGCCCGCGCACCCGCATGGCCAGGTCGGTCAGCAGCCCGCCGTGGGCGCCGACCGGCAGCCCGGCGGCCTCGGCGAGCCCGGTCTCGGGGCGTACGCCGATGCCGAGCACCACCACGTCGGCCGGGAACTCGGCGTCCTGCGTGGCCACCGCCCGGACCCGGCCGTCGTCCCCGGTGAGCACCTTGGTGACCTCGGCGTCGTTCACCATGGTGATACCGAGCCCCTCCATCGCCTCGTGCACCAGGCGGCCCATGTCCGGATCGAGCGTGGACATCGGCTCCCGGCCGCGGTTGACGACCGTCACCTCGTAGCCGCGGCTGATGAGCGCCTCGGCCATCTCCACGCCGATGTACCCGGCGCCGACGACCACCGCGCGCCGGCCACGCGTGCGTGCCAGCGTGTCGAGCAGGGCCTGCCCGTCGTCCAGCGTCTGCACCCCGTGCACGCCGGGCGCGTCGACACCCGGCAGCTCCGGGCGGATCGGACGGGCACCGGTCCCGATCACGAGCTTGTCGTACGACGTCCAGGACTCCGCGCCCGAATCGACGTCACGCGCGCGTACCCGCCCGCCGGTGACGTCGATCTCGGTGACCTCGGTGCGCATCCGCAGATCGATGCCACGCGCGCGGTGCTCCTCGGGCGTCCGGGCGATCAGCCGGTCCCGGTCGGTCACGTCACCGCCGACCCAGTACGGGATGCCGCACGCCGAGAACGAACTGAAGTGGCCCCGTTCGAACGCCACGATCTCCAGCTCGTCCGGGCCCTTCAGCCGACGGGCCTGTGACGCCGCGGACATCCCCGCGGCGTCACCGCCGACCACGACCAGGCGCTCCCTGGCCCGTCCGGTCCCACTCGTCCCGCTCGTCCCGCTCGCAGCGCTCATGCTCATGCGAACACGCTACGGGGGCGGGGCGTTTCAGTCCTGCCCGCCGGACTCCTCGTGGCGTGCGGCCCCGGGCGCCGGGCGGGCCGTCGGCAGCGAGGCGGACGTGGCGGACGCGGCTCCGGCTCCCGTGGGCGCCGTGGGCGAAGCCGGCACCGGTGCCGGGCGGCGCGGCAGCCGGGGCCGCACCACCCGCAGCCACAACAGCGCCAGCACCACCGCCACCGCGGCGAACGGCAGCACCGCGCCGAGCGCCACCGCCACCCAGCGCAGCATCGTCACGAAGGCGTCCCAGCCGCCCGCCAGCGCGTCCGTGAACCCGGGGTCGTCGTCCTGCTCCGCCCGTTCCACCGGCGTCTCGGACAGGGAGAGAGTGATGGTGGCCAGGCTCGTACGGTCCTCGAGGGCCGCCTGCCGGGCGAGCAGCGCCTCCAGCTCCGCCTGGCGGGTGCTCAGTTCGCCCTCCAGCGTCACCACGTCGCTCAGCTTCGTCGCCCGGTCCATCAGCTCGCGGACGCGGGCCACGCTGGCGCGCTGCGACTTGACGCGGCTCTCCACGTCCACGACCTGCTCGGTGACGTCCTCGGCCTTCGCGTTGCGTTCGAGGAGCTTCCCGGCGCCCTCGAGCTCGTCGAGCACCTCTGCGTAGCGCTCCACGGGCACGCGCAGGACGACCCGGGTCCGCTCGTGGCCCTCCTCGTCCCGGGTGGTGGTCTCGTCGCCGACGTAACCGCCGGCGTTCTCGGTCGCGGTACGGGCCGCTCCGAGGGCCTTCGGGGCGTCCTCGACCCGCACCGTCAGGGAGGCGGTGCGGATGATGTGCGTAGAGGCGGGTTCCGGCGGCGCGGTCGCCTTCGCGCCGGCGGCCTCGCCGCCCGCGGCACCGTCCCGGTCCTCGGCCCGTCCGTCGGCGCGCGACTGCTCCCGCGGCGCGACCCCCTGCGGCGGCGCCTCCTTCGCCGCGCTGCCGGCCGAGTCGGAGCCGGCGTCGGACCGGGTGCAGCCGGTGAGGGCGAGGGCGGTGGCCAGCAGCAGGCCGGCCAGGAGGCGGGCGGGCGGCGCGGAACGGTGTGCCGAGCGTGGTGCTGATCGCGGTGTGCGCATGGCGGTACCCCCGAGGGCCGTGACGACTGACGCTCCTTCGACGCGGGGAGGGGCGCGGACGTTGGCGCGGAACGGTTCCGAAGAGGTCACGGTCCGGACTCGCGCCATCGCGGGACGCGACGGACCCGCGGCGGACGCGCGCAGGCACCCGGCCCCGCGGGGCTGTCGGCGCGGTCTGAGACGCTGGGGGCATGTGCGCAAGTGAGAGCCCCGCGGGCCGGCTTCCCGCGGACCCGGGGCATGCCGTCGTCATCGGAGCCGGAATCGCCGGACTGGCCGCCGCCCACCGTCTGCTGGAGCGCGGCGCCCGGGTCACCGTGCTGGAGGCGTCCGGCCGCGTCGGCGGCAAGCTGCTGCCCGGCGAGATCGCCGGAGTGCGCGTCGACCTCGGCGCCGAGTCGATGCTGGCCCGCCGCCCCGAGGCCGTCGGTCTCGCCCGTGAGGCCGGTCTCGCGGACCGCCTCCAGGCACCGGCCACCGCGTCGGCCTCCCTGTGGACCCGTGGCGCCCTGCGCCCCATGCCCAAGGGCCACGTCATGGGCGTCCCCGGCACCGCCGCCGCCCTGGCCGGCGTCCTCTCCGACGAGGGCCTCGCCCGTATCGGGCGCGACGCCGAACTTCCCCGTACCGAGGTCGGCGACGACGTGGCGGTGGGGGAGTACGTGGCGGCACGCCTCGGCCGCGAGGTCGTCGACCGCCTCGTCGAACCACTGCTGGGCGGCGTCTACGCCGGCGACGCCTACCGCATCTCCCTGCGCTCGGCCGTGCCCCAGCTCTTCGAGGCCGCCCGCACCCACACCTCGCTCACCGAGGCCGTGCGCGCCCTCCAGGGCCGGACGGCCACCTCACCGCCGGGCGGCCCGGTGTTCATGGGTATCGCGGGCGGTATCGGCACCCTCCCGCTCGCGGTCGCCCGGTCGGTGCGCGCGCGGGGCGGCGAGATCATCACGGACGCGCCCGTATCGGAGCTGCGCCGCACGGCCCACGACGGCTGGCGGATCGTCGCCGGCGACCGGGCGCTGCACGCGGACGCCGTCGTCGTGGCCGTCCCCGCCCGCCCCGCCGCCGAACTGCTGCGGGCCGAGGCCCCCGCCGCCGCGGCCGAGCTGGCCGCCGTGGAGTACGCCTCCATGGCCCTGATCTCCCTCGCCTACCGCCGCTCGGACACGGCCACGCTCCCCGAGGGCAGCGGCTTCCTCGTACCGCCGGTCGACGGGCGCACCATCAAGGCGGCCACCTTCGCCTCCCGCAAGTGGGGCTGGATCGCCGACGAGGACCCGGACCTGGTCGTCCTGCGCACCTCCGTCGGACGGTACGGCGAGACGGAGATCCTCGGCCGCGACGACGCGGGCCTGGTCGCCGTCTCACGGCACGACCTGGGGGAGGCCACCGGACTCACCGCCGAGCCCGTCGCCACCCGCGTCACCCGCTGGCGGGACGGCCTGCCCCAGTACCCCGTCGGCCACCACGCGCGCGTGGCCCGCGTCCGCGAGCACGTCGCGGGGCTCCCCGGCCTCGCGGTGTGCGGCGCGGCCTACGACGGCGTCGGCATCCCGGCGAGCATCGCGAGCGCGTACGCGGCCGTGGACCAGCTCCGGGGTGACCTGCGAGGTGTGGAGCAGCTCACCGCCCACCCGGTGCAGAGCCTGCACGGCGGAGCGGGAGAATAGGGCCATGAGTGACGACGCCTCCACCCCCGCTGCCGACCGGATCCCCAACAAGGGCAAGCTGGCCAAGGACCTCAACGAGGTCATCCGCTACACGCTCTGGTCCGTCTTCAAGCTCAAGGACGTGCTCCCCGACGACGCCGCGCGCGCGGGCTACGCCGACGAGGTCCAGGAGCTGTTCGACCAGCTCGCCGCCAAGGACGTGACGATCCGCGGCACCTACGACGTGTCCGGTCTGCGCGCCGACGCCGACCTCATGATCTGGTGGCACGCGGAGACCGCCGACCAGCTCCAGGAGGCGTACAACCTCTTCCGCCGCACCAGGCTCGGCCGCGCGCTGGAACCGGTCTGGTCGAACATGGCGCTGCACCGCCCCGCCGAGTTCAACCGCGCGCACATCCCGGCCTTCCTGGCCGACGAGACGCCCCGGAACTACATCAGCGTCTACCCGTTCGTGCGCTCCTACGACTGGTACCTGCTGCCCGACGAGGACCGCCGCCGCATGCTCGCCGACCACGGCAAGATGGCCCGCGGCTACCCGGACGTGCGCGCCAACACGGTCGCCTCGTTCTCCCTCGGCGACTACGAGTGGATCCTCGCCTTCGAGGCCGACGAACTGCACCGCATCGTCGACCTCATGCGCCACCTGCGCGCCTCCGAGGCCCGGATGCACGTCCGCGAGGAGGTCCCGTTCTACACGGGGCGCCGCAAGGACATCGGCGAGCTGGTGGCCGGGCTCGCCTGACCGGCGGACGTGGTTGCCGGGCCGGCCGGGGGTTCGGGGGTTGTCCCCCGGGCGGCGGGGCACGGGGCGCCGCAAGGACATCGGCGAGCTGGTGGCCGGGCTCGCCTGATCAGGCCGCCGGCGCCGCGGCGGATCCGGCCTCCGGCTCGGCCGCGGACCTCGGCTCCGGTTCCGGGCGCGGGGCGCACGACGCGTCCCGCGCCGGGCGGCGGCCCTCCAGCAGGTAGGCCTCCAGGTAGCCGTTGACGCAGGCGTTCGGACCGCCGCCGACGCCGTGCGTACCCGCGTCCCGCTCGGTCACCAGCACCGAGCCCGACAACCGCCGGTGCAGCTCCAGCGCCCCGCCGTACGGAGTGGCGGCGTCCCGCTCGGCGGCCAGGATCAGCGTCGGAGGCAGCTCGCCCGGCCCGGTGCGCACGTCGAGAGGGGTCTGCCGGGGCGCCTGCCAGTAGGCGCACGGCAGGTTGGTCCAGACGTTGTCCCACGTCTCGAACGGCGCCCGGCGCGCCAGCCGCGTGTTGTCCCGGTCCCAGACCGCGAAGTCGGTCGGCCAGGGCGCGTCGTTGCACTCGACCGCCGTGTAGACGGCACTGGAGTTCTCCGCCCCGGCCGCCCCTTCCTCGGTCCGCGTCCCCGCCTGGTCGACCAGCGGCCGCGGATCCCCCTTCAGATACGCCGACAGCTCCTCGGCGCGGTGCGGCCAGTAGTCGTCGTAGTACCCGGCTTCGAGGAACGCCCCCTGCAACTGCGCGGGGCCCACCGTCCCGCCCGCGGGCTCCGCCGCGAGCCGCGCGCTCGCCTCCTCGTAGCCGTTCTGCACTTCCCTGGGCGTGTCCCCGAGCCCGTACACGGCGTCGTGCTCGGCGACCCACTCCTTGAAGTCCGACCAGCGGTCCTCGAACGCCTCCGACTGGTCGAGGTTGTTGCGGTACCAGACCTGCTCCGGGTCCGGATTCACCACCGAGTCGAACACCATCCGCCGCACGTGCGAGGGGAACAGCTCGGCGTACAGCGCCCCGAGATAGGTGCCGTACGACGCGCCCATGAACGTGAGCCGCCGCTCGCCCAGCGCGGCCCGCACGACCTCCAGGTCACGGGCGTTGTTGAGGGAGTGGTAGTGCCGCAGCGCGTCCCCGGCACGTTCGGCGCAGCCGCGCGCGTATGCCCCGGCCTCGGCGGCGCGCTGCCTCTTGTACGCGTCCGAGGGCCGCGTCGGCGCCGGCCGGGGCCCCTTGAAGAAGTCCCCGGGGTCCTGGCAGGACAGCGGCGCGGAGGGCGCGACCCCGCGCGGGGCGTAGCCGACGAGGTCGTACGCCGCCGCGATCCGCTTCCACTCGGGCACCATGCCGACCAGCGGGAAGTACAGGCCCGAGGCGCCCGGTCCGCCCGGGTTGTAGAGCAGCGCGCCCTGCCCGGGCACCTTGCGCTTGCTGTTGTCCGGGTCCTTGTGCGTGGCCCGCATCCGGCTGACGGTGAGCCGGATCAGCTTCCCGTCGGGATGCGCGTAGTCCAGGGGCACGGCGACCGTGCCGCAGCGCATGCCGTCCGGCAGGTTCTCCGCTTCCGGACACCTTCCGAAGTCGACGCCTGCCACCGCGGCCCGCTGCGCCGCCACGGCCGTGCCGCGCGCTTCGGCGCTCCCGGACGAGAGCCCCGCCCTCGCCTCCGCCGGGGCGGCCGCGAGGGTGGTCAGCAGCAAGGACCCGGCGGCCGAGTAGAGGGCGGCAGCTCGCATCGCGTATCCCTTCGGTGCACGGTGTGACAGAAGGGATGTTTGATGCGGCGACCGGGCGGGGCAAGCACCGCCCGCGGGTGTCGGCGCCGAGTGCCTCCGTGCGCCCCCGGCGCGTCAGGCCTGGCGCTCCCAGTAGTCCCCGGCGTACTCCTCGCGGTGGGCGAAGGCCGCGCGCAGGTCGGGTTCGCCGATCGCGTGGACGCCCCGTACGGCGACCGACGTGAGGTAGGCGCGGTCGTCCGCCGAGCCGTCGGCGTGCCGCACGAGGGAACCGATCAGCCGCTGCCCGGCGGGGGAGGCCCAGTACGAGTACGGGTGGGCCTCCATCCGCGTGATGGCGAGGCACCCCAGGGTCAGCGCGAGCGGCAGCGCGAACCACAGGGCGATCAGCAGCCGCGGCTGGTCCGCCGGCAGTGGCAGAACCAGGGCGGCGCCGCCCAGCGCGCACACGGTCACCGCGGCGACCCGCACCCGCCGGACCCCGGCGGCGACGCTGCGGGCGCCGTCCGGCACGGCGAGGCCCGCGCCGACCAGCCGTTCGGCAAGGCGGCGCACCGCGTCCGCGGTCGCCGCGGTGGCCCGTACCGGCGCGATCCGGGACTGTCCACCGGGCCCTATCGCCCCTATGACCGACCGCTCCATCTCGTCCCGCCCACGCGGGTCGACGACGGTCGCCCAGCCGGTGTGCGCGAGCAGCAGCCGGCGCTGGCGTGCCATGGAGACCAGCGTCAGGTCGGCGACCCGCCGGGGGCCGCCGGCCAGGAACGCCGCCTCGTACAAGGTCAGGGCGTGCTCACGGCCGACGGTGTGCGGGCCGACGGCAGCCGCGCGCACGGCGGCCAGACACAGCCGCAGGCAGGCCAGGCCGGCGACGGCCCAGGCCGACAGGAGCAGGAGGACCCAGAACATGCCGTACTTCTATGCCAAAGGCTTTCGCCGGCGCCATGCCCTGTTCACATGTCGGGACGCAGTGTTGTGGGTATGTGACGTTCCGTTTGGTGATGTCCGGGCCTCGGCCCGACCGGTTCAGCGGCGCAGCAGAACACGCCTGGTCACACGGGCCCACCGCACGCCGGGACGCTCCGCCCGCGGCTGGGGCCCCGACCGCTCCAGCCACCACTCCCGCAACTCGCGCCGCACATCGGCATCCTGCGGAGGGCACTTCCCCATCAGGTGCTCGACGAAGTCGAGGGCGTCCCGCCGGTAGCCCCCGGTCATCGGACGCTTTTGGGCGTAGGCGAGGAAGGCCGGCCGGTAGCCCGTACCGAGGATCACCGGCAGCTCGGGCGCGACCCGGGCGACCACGTCGGCCCGCTTCCCGGCGAGCGCCCGCGCCTGCACCCCCAGCCGCACCCGGTCGAACCCCTCGGGCACGGGTGTCCCGGCGACCAGCGCGGACAGCAGCGCGGCCTGCGCCAGACCGAGCCGCTGCCGTACGGCATCACCGGCGCCGGACTCGGCACGCGCGGCTCGTGGCGCCGCCGCCCCGCCTCCGGCGAGCCCCGCCGCACCCGCCGCCCGGCCCTTCTCCACGGCACCGCGGATCGCCTCCACCTCCCGCTCCAGCTCGTCCCCCTCGGGGAAGTCCTCGTCGCGCTCCAGCAGCACACCCGGCGGCGCCACCCGCGAGGCGAGGTCGGCCAGGATGTCGAGCACCGGCCGCGCGACGGGGTGGGCGTGGGTGTCGTGCCAGACGCCGTCCCGTTCGATCCCGCCCGCGACATGGACGTAGGCGAGGGCCTCCAGGGGCAGTTCGGCGAGCGCCTCGGCCGGATCCTCACCGCGGTTGACGTGATTGGTGTGCAGGTTCGCCACGTCGATCAGCAGCCGCACCCCCGTCCGGTCGGCCAGCTCGTACAGGAACTGCCCCTCCGTGAGCTCCTCGTCCGGCCAGGAGACGAGCGCGGCGATGTTCTCCACGGCGAGCGGCACGGGCAGCGCGTCCTGCGCGACGCGCACGTTCTCGCACAGCACGTCGAGGGCGTCGCGGGTGCGCGGCACGGGCAGCAGGTGCCCCGCTTCCAGGAGCGGGGAGGCGGTCAGCGGCCCGCCCGCCCGGACGAACGCGATGTGCTCGGTCACCAGCGGTGCCCCCAGTGCCTCCGCCCGCTCGGCCAGCGCCGCCAGCCGCCCCGGGTCCGGCCGCCCGGCGCCGCCGAGCCCGAGCGAGACGCCGTGCGGCACCACGGTCACCCCGCGCTCGCGCAGCCGCAGCAGCGAGTCGGGCAGATGCCCGGGACAGAGGTTCTCGGCCACGGCCTCGACCCAGTCGATGCCGGGCATCCGCTCAACGACGTCCGCGATCTCCGGACGCCATCCGATGCCGGTTCCCAGTGGTGCCACTCGCCGCATGGTTCCGTCCCCTCCCGCGAACATGTCGGGGGTATCGCCGGTCCCGCCCGGGCCGAACCCCGGAAAGGGCATGTCCAGAGCAACATTTGAGGTTCGCGGCGGAGCCGGGCCGTCAGCGCAGATCGAGCCGCATCAGCACCCGCGGGTGACCGGCCAGCGCCGAGTCGGTGTCGGCGGCGTGGACGAACCCGGCGCGTTCGAAGTTCTTCCGGAGTCCGGCGTACGCCATGGTCAGGTCGACCCTGGCAGCCCCGTTGTCCAGCGGATACGCCTCGATCGCCGGCGCGCCCCGGGAGCGGGCGAAGTCGACCGCCCCGGCGATCAGGGAGTGCGAGATCCCCTTCTTCCGGTGACCGGGGCGGACCCGGACGCACCACAACGACCAGACCGGCAGGTCGTCCACGTGCGGGATCTTGCGGTTGCGTGCGAAGGAGGTGTCCGCACGCGGTGCCACCGCGGCCCAGCCGACCGGCTCGTCACCGTCGTAGGCGAGCACCCCCGGGGGGAGATCCGAGCGGCACAACTCGGCGACGTAGGCGCCGCGTGCCGGTCCCCGCAGCTCCTTGTTGACCTTGGAGGGGACGCGGTAGCTCAGACACCAGCAGACGTCGGACCGCGGCGACTTCGGACCGAGCAGCACCCGGACGTCCTCGAAGCGCGAGGCGGGGCGGACGTCGATGGTCATGGCACCACGATGGCACGGCGCAGGGGGTCCCGCACCGCCTCCCGACGGCGGGCAGGCCGGCCGGCAGGTAGCCATCGAGGGCCTCCCGGGCCTCCCACGCGTCCACCGCACGCGGGCCGTCGGCCGTGACGACGGCCCGCGTGGGCGAACAGGCCGGGGGCGGGGCGTCCGGAGCGAATGCCGCCGGTGTCCCGGACGCCGTCGTGCCGCTCGGCGGTGACACCGGGGTATTCGATCTCCGCCGTACGCGCCATGTCACCGCACTGCGGTCAGGTCGCGCGCCGCGCCCCGCCCGGCGGACCGGGGTCGCCGGCTACCGCAGCGCCGGATGGTCCGCCACCACCGTGCACGACCCCGGCGCGATCTCCGTGTATCCGGCGTCGCGGACCACCGGCAGGCCGCTCGCCGTCAGGGCGTGCCAGCGAGCCGGGTCCGGGACGCGCACCGTCAGCGGGTATCCCGCGTCCCGCCAGGCCGACCGCGCCTCGTCGTCCAGCTCCCACCACGCGAGCTGCGCGCCGTGCCCGGCCTGGGCCATCGCCTTGCCGGCCGACATGCCCAGGTCAGGGTTCATCCAGAGCACCGGCGCGGAGAGGTCGGCGTCGACCGGCGGCTCCGGGTCGTCGAGGTCGGTGCCGGAGACCTGGAGGCGGGCCAGGTCCTTGGGCCAGCCGTCCAGGGGGACCGGCGGGAAGACCCGCACCTCGGCCGTCTTGCCGGTGACCGTGATGCCGGGCAGTGCCTCGGCCCGCCGCCACTCGGCCCCGCGCGCCCGCCGCACGACCTTGCGGATGCGCGCGTCCTGCCAGTCCCGCACCGCCCGCGCCCACTCGCCGTCGCCGGTCGACCGCTCGTCGCCGAGCATCATCAGCACCGCCCGGGCCGCGGTCTCCAGCGCGTCGGTACGCGGCGGCGGCGCCGCCCGCTCGACGCGCACGACGAGCGGCAGCACGAACTGCGGCGCGAGGTCGCGGTCGCCGGGCTCGGGGCGGAAGGGACTGTCGGGGACGGGAGTCGTCGGATCGTTGCTCACGCCCACCAGTCTGCCAAGTCACGCGCGTGCGAGAGGACGACCCCGTGCGACGCGAGCCACGGCTGGACGGCGTCCGCCGTCGGTACGGCGGTCAGCGGCCCGGTCACCGGGCCGAAGCCGGGCGTGGTACCGCTGCCGCCGCTCCCGCTGGGCGTGGCGGCCGTCATCGCCGCGGTCGCCGCGGCCGGTGCGCTCAGCTCGCGCAGGTCAGCCTGAGCAGGCCGTGCGCTGGGCCTCCTGCCACTCGCAGACCGGGCAGAAGGTGACGCCCTTGTACGACTCGGGGTACTCCGTCGGCTCCCGGCACAGCACACACTCCGCGTAGGGCGGGCCGTCGGCCTTGGGCGGCCTGGGCGCGTCGATCAGCAGACAGTAGTCGTCGGGACCGGTGTCGTCGTCGCTGCTCATCCCTCCAGGGTAGGCCCGTCAGGCGCGGCCGTTCGCGGCGCCGACCAGCTCCGAGACCCTCACGAAGCGGTACCCCTTGCGGCGGAGCTCGGGTACGACCGTCCGCACCACCTCCTTGGTCACCGGGGCGGCGCTGCGCGTGCAGTGCATGACGACGACCGAGCCCGGCCGCACCCCGTCCAGCACCTGCCGGGCCACCGCCTCCGCGTCCGTCGCGAACGCGTCCCCGCTCACCACGTCCCACTGCACGGCGGTGACGCCGGTGGCGCTCAGCTCCTCGAGGGCCGCCTTGTCGTAACAGCCGCCGGGGAAACGGAAGTACGGCATCGCGTTGCGGACCCCGGCCTTCTCGAACGCCGCGTAGGCCCGCTCCACGTCCGAGCGCATCCGCTCCCTGGACACGGTCGGCAGGCCGTAGCAGTCGTCGGTGTAGGCGTAGTGGCTGTAGGAGTGGTTGGCGATCTCGAACCGGGCGTCCCGGCCGATGGACCGGGCCTCGTCCGGATACTCCTCGGCCCACCGCCCGGTCATGAACACCGTGGCCGGCACCTTCAGCCTCCGCAGCGTCGCGATCAGCGGCGGATTGTCGAACCGTTCGCCCGCCGCCGCCCGCGGCCCCTGGTCGGCGGTCATGTCCGCGTCGAAGGTGAGGGCGACCGTCTTGCCGGCCGCGCGCGGACCGTGCTCGAAGACGGGGGTCAGGCCCGCGGGGCCGGGGGCGAGCGTCGGGGGCCGGGACGGGACCGGCTTCGGCGGGGCGGCGGAGGGCGCGGTCGGCGCCGGACGGGGGGCCGGCGGGGCCTCGGCGGTTCCGCAGGCGGCGAGGGCGGCGCCCAGGGCGCACAAGGCGGCCGTGCGTCGTACGAGAGTGATCACCGTACGAACGTATGAGTACGTTGTTGTGTATGTATGACAATGGAGGGTGACGTGCCCGCAAGGTCACCCTCGCGGGTCAGAGCGGTGCGGCGACCGTCAGATGTCCCGCTGCTCCAGCGGCTTGGTCGCCGGGCCCTCGATCACCTTGCCGTCCGTGTCGAAGCGGGAGCCGTGGCAGGGGCACTCCCAGGCGCGCTCGGCGGCGTTGAAGTCGACGAGGCAGCCGAGGTGGGTGCAGCGCGGCGAGACGGCGTGCAGCGCGCCGGCCTCGTCCCGGTAGACCGCCAGCCGGTCCCCGCCCGCCCGCACGACGGCACCCTCGCCCGGCGGCAGGGCGTCCACCGGCGGCGAGGGCCTGAGCCGGTCGCCTACGAAGTGGCGCGCGACCTCGGCCTGGGTCTTGAGGAACGCCGGCGCCGCACGCACCGCCGTGCGCAGCCGGCGCGGGTCGTACAGCTCGCTCCACGCGCACTCCTCGCCGGTGATCTGCGCGGTGAGCAGCCGGCCCGCCATCATGCCGCCGCTCAGTCCCCAGCCGCCGAAGCCGGTGGCGACGTACGTGTGGTGCGCGCCCGGGTGCAGCGGACCCACCATCGGCACGGTGTCGGTCGGGTCGATGTCCTGCGTGGCCCAGGCGTACGTGAGGTCGACTCCGGGGAAGTGCTCGCGGGCCCAGGCGGACAGGCGGTCGAAGCGCTCCCGGGTGCCGCCCGTGCCGGGGGTGAAGTGCTCCCCGGTGACGACGAGCAGCCGGCGGCCCGCGCCGTCGCCTCCGTCGTCCAGGGGCGCCGTACGCACCGAGCGGGTGTTCTCGTCCGGCGTGATGTACATGCCGTCGATATCGCGGTCCGCCTCGATGCTCCCGGCGACCACCAGCTCCCGGCGCGGCGAGAGGCGGGCGAACAGCAGCGCCCGGTCGAAGATCGGATAGTGGGTGGCGACCACCACGTCCCGGGCGGTGACCGTCGCTCCCGCCTCGGTCCGCACCCGGCACGGCTCGCCCTCTTCCAGGCCGTGGACGGTGGTGTCCTCGAAGATCCGCCCGCCGCGCGCCTCCAGGTCGCCGGCGAGGGCCAGCAGGTACTTGCGCGGATGGAACTGGGCCTGCCCGGTGACCTCCACCGCGCCCGCGACCGGGAACGGCAGCCCCGTCTCCGTCACGAACGACGCCGGCAGCCCCGCCTCCTTCGCGGCGGCGGCCTCGGCCCGCAGCTCGTCCACGCGGCCCGCATCGCAGACGTACGTGTACGCGCTGCGGGTCTCCCAGTCGCAGTCGATGCCCAGCTCGGCCACGACCTCGGCGGCGTGCTCGATCGCCTCGGACTGCGAGCGGGCGTACAGGCGGGCGCCCGCCGGGCCGCGGGTGCGGCGCAGCTTGTCGTAGACCAGGGTGTGCTGGGCGGTCAGCTTGGCGCTGGTGTGGCCGGTGACGCCGGCGGCGATCCGCCCGGCGTCCAGCACCGCCACACCGCGCCCGGCCCGTGCCAGTTCCCAGGCCGCGCTGAGGCCGGCGATCCCGGCGCCGATCACCGCGACATCGACGTCGAGGTCCTCCGCGAGGGCGGGGCGCGGCGCACCGCCCGGTGCCGTACGAAGCCAGTACGAGCCGTTGACCTGCGGGTTCTGCGTCATGCGGACCCGAGTACCCCGTAGCCGCGGCTTCAGTGACCGGTCGGTGCGCCGGCCGCCGGCAGGTGTGCCGGGGCCGCCTGGCAGCGGCCGTGCCCGCCGCTGCCAGGCGGCCCCCCCGCTACCTGCGCCAGGGGCCCGTCACCGCGAACGTCGTGCCGGGCGTGTAGCAGTTGACGTACATCGTGTCGCCGTCCGGGGAGAAGGTGACCCCGGCGAACTCACCCCACTCCGGCTCCTGCGGCGTCCCGATGTTCTGGGCGCCGCGGGCCATCGCGTACACCTCGCCGCGCCTGGTCACGCCGTAGACGTGCTGCGCGCCCCCGCCGTCCTCGCAGACCATGAGTCCGCCGCTCGGGGCCAGACAGATGTTGTCGGGGGACTCACCGGGGAGCTGCACGTCGGTGTCCGGGCCGAAGACGATCACCAGGGTCAGCCGGCGCCGCTCGGGGTCGTAGCGCCAGATCTGACCGTAGTGGTCGGCCGCCGAACCCTCGTCGCTGTGGGCGAAGGACGACACGAAGTACACGCTGCGCCCGCCCCAGTAGCAGCCCTCCAGCTTCTGCGCGTGGGTGATGCCGCCCCGGCCGAAGTCCTGGAAGCGGATCGGCGTCCCGGCGGCCAGCGGGTCGGGCACGTCCACCCACTCGACGCCGTCGAAGCAGGCACCCGTCTCCTGGATCGACGACAGGTCGGGCACGCCCGGCACGCGCATCGCCTGGAGCCGGCCGCCCGCCCGCAGCGAGCCCGTCCCGCCCAGCGGCTTCTCGGGCAGGAACCGGTAGAAGAGGCCGAACGGCCGCTCGAACGCGTCCTCCGTCTCGTACACGACGCCGCGCCGCGGGTCCACGGCGATCGCCTCGTGCTGGAAGCGGCCCATCGCGGTCAGCGGCACCGCGCCGGTTCGGTGCGGGTCGGCCGGGTCGACCTCGAAGATGAAGCCGTGGTCCTTGGTGTAGCCGTTCGTGCCGGCCTTGTCCTCGGTCTCCTCGCAGGTCAGCCAGGTGTGCCACGGGGTGGGGCCGCCCGCGCAGTTCACCGCCGTACCGGCGATCGCGACCCGCTCGTCCCGTACGTGGCCCCGGGAGTCCAGGGTCAGCGTGGTACAGCCGCCCTTGCCTTCCGGGTCGTACGTCAGGCCGCGCACCGTGGGGACGGGGATCCTGCCGTCCTCGCGGTTCTCGTGGTTGCGGACGAGGTGGACGCCGCCGTGGTGGCCGCCGTGGCGGCCCCGGGAACGCGCGGCGAAGGCCGCCATGCCGTCGTGGTTGGACGGGACCGGGCCCTCGCCGGAGCGCAGCTGGTCGCCTTCGCGGGACAGGACCCGGTAGCGGAACCCTCTGGGCAGGTCGAGCAGGCCGTCGGGGTCGGGGACCAGCGGGCCGTAGCCGGTGTGGCCCAGGGACTGCGCGGCGGCGGTACCGGCGAAGAGTTCGGAGAGGGCTCCGGTGAAGGCGATGCCCGCGCCGAGGGCGCCGGTGCGGGCGAGTACCTGGCGCCGGGTCGTGTCGCGACCGGACGGAGAACTGGACATGGGGCGGCCTTCCTGCTGGCGGACAGGATTGTGACCCCGCCGTGTCTATCACCTGGCACGTTCCCCGGGAACCACGCGCGCTACACGCGTCACATGCCGGCCGGCCGCTCGAGCGTCTGGTCGGGCGGTACCCGCTGCGGGTTCTCCAGGAACCGCAGCAGCTCCACCGGGAAGGGCAGCACCAGCGTCGAGTTCTTCTCCGCGGCGACCGCCACCACCGTCTGCAGCAGCCGCAGTTGCAGCGCCGCCGGTGTCTCCGACATCTCCCGCGCCGCCTCGGCGAGCACCTTGGAGGCCTGGCGCTCGGCGTCGGCGTTGATCACCCTGGCCCGCCGCTCGCGGTCGGCCTCGGCCTGCCGGGCCATCGAGCGCTTCATGGTCTCGGGCAGCGACACGTCCTTGATCTCGACGCGGTCGATCTGCACGCCCCAGCCGACGGCCGGGCTGTCGATCATCAGCTCCAGCCCCTGGTTCAGCTTCTCCCGGTTGGACAGCAGGTCGTCCAGGTCGCTCTTGCCGATGATGGACCGCAGCGACGTCTGCGCCATCTGGGACACGGCGAACTTGTAGTCCTCGACGCGGATGAGCGCGTAGGCGGCGTCGACCACCTTGAAGTAGACGACCGCGTCCACGCGGACGGTCACGTTGTCCCGGGTGATGCCCTCCTGGGCGGGCACCGGCATCGTCACGATCTGCATGTTGACCTTGTGCAGCCGGTCCACCACCGGGACGATCAGGGTGAAGCCGGGTTTCCGCACCTCACCGGCGAGCCGGCCGAGCCGGAGGACGACCCCGCGCTCGTACTGCTTGACGATCCGCGCCGCCGAGGCGACGTACAGCACCCCGGCGCTTCCGGCGGCGGCAGCCGCGGTCAGCAGTTCCTGGAGCATGGCGACCTCCTCGCCCTGAGGACCGTTTCGCCCTCTCCTGTCACGATATGCCGGAGGCCCGGTCCGAGGCCATGCCCCGGACCGGGCCTCCGGTCTGCCGACGGGACTACACGTCCGCCGTCGCCGGGTCGGTGACCTTCACCGGGTCCGTGCCGGTGGCGCTGTGCCGCTCGGCCCAGTTCTCCAGCGCGGTGCGGCAGGCGTGGTCCAGGTGGTGCAGCCCGGACAGGTCCAGCTCGACCGGGCGGTCCTGCGGCAGCGCCTCCAGGCTCTCCAGGATCTTCGGCAGCCGCAGGAAGGTCGCGTTGCCCGACAGGTGTGCCTGGACCGGGCCTGCGCCCTTGTCGACGACCTCCAGCTTGAGGTGCGAGGCCTCCCAGGCGGTCTTGGCCACGGACAGGGCCAGACCGATCAGCACGCCCTCGAACATGTTCACCGCGACGATCGACACGGCCGTGACCACCAGGATCAGCGCCTCGCCCCGGTGGCCGCGCCACAGCGACACGATGCCGCGGAACGGGATCAGCTTCCAGCCCGCGTGGACCAGGATGCCGGCCAGCGCGGGCAGCGGGATCAGCGCCAGCGTGGACGGCAGCAGCGCGGCGAACAGCAGCAGCCACACCCCGTGCAGCACCCGGGACGCCTTGGTCCGCGCGCCGGCGCCGACGTTGGCGGAACTGCGCACGATGACCGCGGTCATCGGCAGCGCGCCGAGCATGCCGCACACGGTGTTGCCGGCGCCCTGCGCCATCAGCTCCTTGTTGTACTCGGTGCGCGGGCCGTTGTGCAGCCGGTCCACCGCGGCGGCGCTGAACAGGCTCTCCGCCGAGGCGATCAGGGTGAAGGCGACGATCGTGCCGAGGATGCCCACGCTCGCCAGTTCGCCGAAGGCGTCGGCGCCGGGCGGCTGGACGGAGTCCAGCAGGCCGTTCACCTCGACCGTCGCGACCGACAGGCCGAAGGCCGCCGTGACCGCCGTGGCGAGGGCGACCGCGGCCAGCGCGCCCGGCACGGCCCGCGCACGCTTCGGAAGCCGCTTCCACAGCACCATCACCGCGACGGTGCCGGCGCCGAGGGCGAGCGAGGTGAGCGCCTCGCTGCTGCCCAGCGCGTCGGCCGCGGCCCCGGGCAGGCCGGTGAGCTTGTCGAGGCCGGAGGCGGGCGCCTCGAGACCGGCCGCCGAGTACAGCTGGCCGGCGATGAGCACGAGGCCGATACCGGCCAGCATGCCCTCGACGACGGAGAGGGAGATCGCCCGGAACCAGCGCCCCAGCTTCAGGGCGCCCATCACGAGCTGGATCAGACCGGCGGCCAGCACGATCACGCCGAGCGCGGGCAGTCCGTACTCGTCGACCGCGCCGAAGACCAGCACGGTCAGGCCGGCGGCCGGACCGGACACCTGGAGGCTGCTGCCCGGCAGGAGGCCGGTGACGAGGCCGCCCACGATGCCGGTGACGAGGCCGAGTTCGGCCGGGACGCCGGAGGCGACGGCGACGCCCACGCACAGCGGGAGGGCCACCAGGAACACGACGAGCGAGGCGGTGAAGTCCTGTCGCAGATGCGGGAACTTCCGGGAGTTCCCGGATATGGCGTCCGTGCTCACGCCGGCGCTCACAGGGTCTCGAACGTGTCGGTGTCCGCGTGGTGTTCGCGTACGAGCCCGGTGTGGACCTCGTAGTACCAGCCGTGCATCCGCAGCCGGCCGTCCGTCAGCCGGCGTTCGACACAGGGGTAGGAGCGCAGCCGCAGCAGCTGGGCCAGGACGTGGTGCTGCACGGCCTCGGCGACCGTCGGGTCGGCGGGGTCGCAGGGCTTCGGCTCGTCCGCGGCGTGCGCCAGCCACTCGCGCACGGCGGGTACGGCGGTCAGGTCGTCGCCGCGCACCAGCGCGCCGACGGCGCCGCAGTGCGAGTGGCCGCAGACCACGATGTCGGTGACGCCGAGCACTTCAACGGCGTACTCGATGGTGGCCGCCTCGCCGGAGGGGCGCTCGGTGCCGTAGGGCGGGACGATGTTGCCCGCGGTACGCAGCTCGAAGAGCTGGCCGGGCCGGGCGCCGGTGATCAGGGCCGGTACGACCCGGGAGTCGGAGCAGGTGATGAACAGGACTTCGGGCGACTGGCCTTGGGCGTGCCCGGCGAACTCCTCAGGGCGCTGTCCGAACATGCGGGCGTTGTCGATGAGGGGCTGCATGATGCGGTGATTCCTCCTGGCGCGCTGTGGGGGGCGCGTCGGATGGGCAGGACAGGGGGTGGGGGGTGTTCCGTCCCTCAGCAGCGGAAGACCTGAAGTGCCGCCGGGGAGTGGTCCGGCGCTGATCTCGGCCGGTGCCCGGTCGCACGGCCGGATATGGCGGCTTCGGGCGTCGCCGGGCCGCGCTCCCGCAGAAGCGGGCGTTCGGGGGCCTCGGGCTGGGGCGCGGTGGTGCTGCGGTGCCGGTCGCGCACGCGCGGGGAGCTGTTCGGGTTCCCGGAGCGGCCGGCGTCGTGGCAGGTGACGGTCTCGTCGTGCGGTGCCGTACCGGAGAGGGTGGTTCCGGAGTCGGCATTGGCCACGGCATCACGGCTCGTATGCGCGGATGCGAAGGGTGTGCCGGGAGTGAAGGCCACCAGGGCGATCAGCACGGCGGCGAGGAGCGGAACCATTGACCGGATCGTCGCGCCTCGTGACATACGCCCCCCTCCCAGGCAGTTCACGCCTGCGGCGTGTGCCGACACATGGTCGATGCAAGGTCAATGTACTGCCAACGCATGGTCAATGCGCGGTCAAGAAACACGTTAACCCTGCAAAGAGCTTTGCAGGGTTAACGTAGCGTTACGAGCTGAAGAGAGCCTGAAATTCGTGGGTGGTTGGCGGGAACCGGCTGTTCCGGCCGTGCTCAGGGCGCGTCGACGAGGCGTGCCGCGTCCCGGGCCAGCGCGGTGAGCCGGGAGATCGCCCGGAAGTACTTCTTGCGGTACCCGCCCTTCAGCATCTCCTCGCTGAAGAGCCGGTCGAAGGGCAGCCCGGAGGCCAGGACGGGCACCTCACGGTCGTAGAGCCGGTCCGCGAGCACCACGAGGCGCAGCGCCGTCGACTGGTCCGGCACCGGGCGCACCCCGGTGAGGCACACGGCCGTGACGCCGTCGGTCAGGGCGCCGTAGCGGCTGGGGTGGACGCGGGCGAGGTGGTCGAGGAGCGCGGGGAAGTCGTCCAGGGAGGCGCCGTCGGCGGCCTGTGCCGCGCGGGTCACCTGCTCGTCCGAGTACGGCGCCGGCGCCTCGGGCAGGCCCCGGTGGCGGTAGTCCTCGCCGTCGATGCGCAGGGCGCGGAAATGGGCGGACAGGCCCTGGATCTCGCGCAGGAAGTCGGCCGCCGCGAAACGTCCCTCGCCCAGCTTGCCGGGCAGCGTGTTGGAGGTGGCGGCGAGCGCCACGCCCGCCTCGACGAGCCGGGCGAGCAGGCTGGAGACGAGGACAGTGTCGCCGGGGTCGTCCAGTTCGAACTCGTCGATGCACAGGAGGCGGTGCCCGGAGAGGGTCCGCACGGTCTGCTGGAAGCCGAGGGCGCCGACGAGGTTGGTCAGCTCGACGAAGGTGCCGAACGCCTTGCGGGAGGGTTCGGCGGGCGTCGCGTGCCACAGGGAGGCCAGCAGGTGGGTCTTGCCGACGCCGTAGCCGCCGTCGAGGTAGACGCCGCGGGGACCGGCGGGCGGCTTCGGGGCCCTGCTCCGGCCGAGGCCGAGGAAGCCGCGCCTGCCGGTGGCGGCGGGGGTTCCGTCCAGCCCGGTCGCGAAGTCCTCCAGGACCCGTACGGCCTCGCTCTGGCTGGGCTGGTCCGGGTCCGGGAGGTACGTGCTGAAGCGGACCGAGTCGAAGCGGGGCGGGGGCACCATCTCGGCGACCAGGCGGTCCGCGGGGACGTGGGGCTCGCGGGCGCACAGGGACAGCGCAGCGGCGCCGGGCGCCGCCCCGGCTATCGGGGGGCGACCGGAGGGGGCGGAACCGGGGGCGGGGGAGGAGGACGACACGGGGGTCCATGGTAGGGCCTGTCCCGAGGGTGCCTGTAGCCGTACTGGGGCGGTGCGGGGCGGTGCGGGGCGGTGCGGGGCGGTGGGGGGTGGTGCGGGCGGTGCGTGGCGTGGCCGGGCCGGTGCTGCCCGGTGCGGGTGCGGGTGCCGGGCGGGTGTGGCGTGCGCGGCCCGGCGCTGCGGGGTGCCGCCGCGTGCTCCCGTGCCGCCCACGGCCCTGCGGACACCGGGGGAGGGGCGTCGCCCGCGGCTGGGCGGCTGGGCGGGTTCGGGTTTTGGCTGCGTGGAACACTGCACGGCATGCGACGCCTGTTCCCCGTGACATCTGTGACCGATCAGACAGCCGGCCCGGGCTCCGACGGGGCCGATCGGGAGTGGAGCCTCGCCGAGCTGGCCGCCGCCTACGCCTATCCCGAGCGGGACGGGGCGCCGGGGGCGTGGCTGCGGGCGAACATGGTCTCCACCCTCGACGGGGCCGCCCAGCACGACGGCCGGTCCCAGCCCATCTCCAGCGCGGCCGACATGCGCGTCTTCGGCACCCTGCGCGCCCTGGCGGACGTGGTCGTCGCGGGCGCCGAGACCGTACGCCAGGAGGGTTACCGCCCGGCCCGCTCGCGTGCGGAGTTCGCGGAGCTGCGGCGGGCGGCCGGACAGCGCCCCGCGCCGGCGATCGCGGTGGTCAGCGCGAGCCTGGAGCTGGACTTCTCCCTGCCGCTGTTCACCTCGCCCATGGTGCCCACCCTGATCCTGACCGGGGCGGCCGCGGCACCGGACCGCATCGCGGCCGCCGAGAAGGCCGGCGCCCGGGTGGTGATCGCCGGTGACGGCGTCGGCGTGGACCCGGCCCGCGCCGTCGACGCGCTCGTCGCCCTCGGTCACACCCGGCTGCTGACCGAGGGCGGACCCCGGCTGCTGGGGCAGTTCGTGACGGCCGGCGTGCTCGACGAGCTGTGCCTGACCGTCTCGCCGATGCTCACCGCGGGTGACGCCCAGCGCATCGCGGGCGGACCCGCGGTCGAGGTCCCGCGGCGGTTCGCGCTGGCGTCCCTGCTGGAGGAGGAGGGCTTTCTCTTCAGCCGGTACCGCCGGGACTGAGCAAATCGGCGGAATCTACCGTTCCGCTTAGGCCGAGCCGGGCACACTGAATCCGGCAGTACCCGTGCGATCACGGGGCAGGATGGTTTCCGCAGGGTCCGGTACGGCCTACGGAGGGTGGGCCGCACGAACCCTCGAAGGAGAAGGGGCGCCTGAGTGTTCACAAGCGTTTTGATGATCGAGAAGGCCCTGACGTCCGCCGACGTGGAGTTCGTCACCACCTTGCACGGGGAGGAGCCGGTCGCCTTCCACGTGCTGCTCCAGCCACGCGGCGATCAGGCGGACAGGCTGCTGAGAGCCATCGACGACGTCGCGCTCGGCGAGCTCGACGACGCGGTACGCGAGGGCGAGACGCCCGAGGGCCAGGAGGCGCAGAGCGTCGGGCAGCGGGCACTGGAAGTGTCCCTCACCGCCCTGCGCGCGTCCGGAGCCGAGGCCGAGGGCCGCCTGATCGAGGACCACCCGCTCGACGAGCTCAAGTCCCTGGTCCTGGAGATCGGGGCCGACGAGGTGATCGTCCTGACCGACCCGCACTACGTGGAGGAGTTCTTCCACCGGGACTGGGCCTCGCGGGCCCGGCACAAGGTCGGCGTACCGGTGCTGAAACTGTTCTCCCACAGCAAGGCATAGGCTGGGGCCGCGCTCCCGCGCCGGGGGCGCGCCCACCGGCAGACCACCTCTGGTACACACCAGGTCTCCACACCCGTCGCACCTCTGGGGAGAACAGCGCATGGCACCCGGCCTTCCAACCGCCATGGACCGACCGCACTTCATCGGCATCGGCGGCGCCGGAATGTCGGGCATCGCCAAGATCCTCGCCCAGCGCGGCGCCGAGGTGGCCGGCAGCGACGCCAAGGAGTCCGCGACCGCCGGGGCCCTGCGCGCGCTCGGCGCCACCGTGCACGTCGGGCACGCGGCGGAGCACCTCGCCGACGACGCGAGCTGCGTCGTCGTCTCGTCGGCGATCCGCGAGGACAACCCGGAGCTGGCCCGCGCGGCCGAACGCGGCATCCCGGTCGTCCACCGCTCCGACGCCCTCGCCGCCCTGATGAACGGCCTGCGCCCGATCGCGGTCGCCGGCACCCACGGCAAGACGACCACCACCTCCATGCTGGCGGTCTCCCTGTCCGAGCTGGGCCTGGACCCGTCGTACGCCATCGGCGGCGACCTGGACGCGCCCGGCTCCAACGCCCTGCACGGCGACGGCGAGATCTTCGTCGCCGAGGCGGACGAGAGCGACCGCAGCTTCCACAAGTACGCCCCCGAGGTCGCCATCGTCCTCAACGTCGAGCTCGACCACCACGCCAACTACGCGTCGATGGACGAGATCTACGAGTCCTTCGAGACCTTCGCCGACAAGATCGTCCCCGGCGGCACCTTGGTGATCGCCGCCGACCAGGACGGTGCCCGGGAGCTGACGCGGCGACTGGCCGGGTCGGTGCGGACGGTGACGTACGGGGAGTCCGAGGACGCCGACGTACGGATCCTGTCGGTCGTACCGCAGGGCCTGAAGAGCGAGGTCACGGTGGTGATGGACGGCGCGGAGCTGACCTTCGCGGTCTCCGTCCCCGGCCGCCACTACGCCCACAACGCGGTCGCCGCCCTCGCCGCCGGTGCCGCCCTGGGCATCCCCGCCGCCGAGCTGGCCCCCGCGCTGGCCGCCTACACGGGTGTCAAGCGGCGCCTCCAGCTCAAGGGCGAGGCGGCCGGCGTCCAGGTGGTCGACTCCTACGCGCACCACCCCACCGAGATGACCGCCGACCTGGAGGCCATGCGCGCCGCGGTCGGTGACGCCCGCATCCTCGTCCTCTTCCAGCCGCACCTGTTCTCCCGGACCCAGGAGCTGGGCAAGGAGATGGGCCAGGCCCTCGCGCTGGCGGACGCGTCGGTCGTCCTCGACATCTACCCGGCCCGCGAGGACCCCATCCCGGGCATCACCAGCGACCTGATCATCGAGGCGGCCCGCGCCGCGGGCGCGGACGTCACGCCGGTCCACGACAAGGCGGAGGCACCCGCGGTGGTCGCGGGAATGGCGAAGGCCGGTGATCTCGTTCTCACCATGGGCGCGGGCGATGTCACCGACCTCGGACCGCGCATCCTGGACCAGCTGTCGAGCACGGGCAAGTAAGGGGCTGAGGACTCATGTCGTACGACGTCGAGAAGCCGGACGAGCAGTGGCGCGCGGAGCTGGCCCCGGCCGAGTACGCCGTGCTCCGCCAGGCCGCCACGGAGCCCGCCTTCACCGGTGAGTACACCGACACCAAGACCGAGGGCGTCTACTCCTGCCGCGCCTGCGGCGCGGACCTGTTCACCTCCACCACCAAGTTCGAGTCGCACTGCGGCTGGCCGTCCTTCTTCGACCCCAAGGACACCGACGCGGTCGAGCTGATCGAGGACCGGTCCCACGGCACGGTGCGCACGGAGGTGCGGTGCGCCCGGTGCGGTTCGCACCTCGGGCACGTCTTCAAGGGCGAGGGGTATCCGACCCCGACCGACCAGCGGTACTGCATCAACAGCATCGCGCTGCGGCTGGCACCCGCGGAGAGCTGAGTCAGCGGGCGGCGGCCGGGAGCGTCACGGTGAACACCGTCGTACCCGGCCCGCCGCCCAGCTCGACCGTGCCGCCGTGCGCCCGCACCAGCGAAGCGGCGACGGCGAGGCCCAGTCCACTGCCCCCGCGGTCGCGGCTACGGGCCTTGTCGACGCGGTAGAAGCGGTCGAAGATCCGTTCCCGGTCGGCCACCGCGATGCCCGGCCCCTCGTCGGCGACCGCCACCCGGGCCGCGTCGGCCGTCAGGGACACGGCGACCGAGACCTTCGTGCCCGGTGGTGTGTGCACGGCGGCGTTGGTCAGCAGGTTGTCCAGCACCTGCCGGATCCGCTGCGGGTCCAGACGCAGCTTCACCACCGCGGGACCGGCCGTCACCGTCAGCGGATGCTCCGGGTGACCGGCTCGGAAGGCGTCGGCCGCCTGCCTCACCAGCCCCGTCAGATCCGCGTCCTCCCAGCGCAGCGGCGTCTCCACCTCGGCCGCGTCCAGCCGGGCGAGCAGCAGCAGGTCGTCCAGGAGCACACCCATCCGGGCCGCCTCGGCGCGCAGCCGGGCCAGATGCCGCTCCCGTTCCCCGGGCGCGTTGGCCGCCGCGTACTGGAACAGATCGGCGTAGCCCCGCACCGACATCAGCGGGGTGCGCAGCTCGTGCGAGGCGTCCGCGACGAACCGGCGCAGCCGCTGCTCGGCCTCGGCGCGCACCGCGAGCGAGTCGTCGATGTGTTCCAGCATCGTGTTGAACGCGGCCCGCAGCTCCGCCACCTCCTGCCCGCCGTCCCGCCCGTCCACCCGCAGCGGCAGCCGGGCGGCCGACTCCGTCAGGTCGTGCGAGGCGATGCCGTGCGCCGTGCCCGCCATGTCGCTCAGCGGCTTCAGACCGCGCCGCAGCATCCGCCGCCCGGACACCACCAGCGCCAGCAGCGCGAGACCGAAGACGACGACCTGCACCGTGACCAGCTGCTCCACGGTGTCCTCGACGTCCCCCATCGGCGCGGCGCTGACCAGCACCACCCCCGGCTCGACCTCGCAGGCCCGCAGCAGATAGGGGCCGTGCCCGTCGATCCGCACGGTGCGGGTGAGGTCCTCGTCCGAACGGGCCATGGTCTGCGCCAGCGCGGTCAGCGCACGGCTGTCCGCCGGCACGTCGGCGGGCGTGCGCAGGTCCGCCGAGCCGCCGGAGACGTCGTAGACGGCCGTGTACCAGCCGTAGTACGGCTTGCGCCGGACCGTGCCGTGCGCCGCCGCGTCCTTGGACTGCACGATCTGCACCAGCTTCATCTGGTCGGCGAGCTGCCGCTCCAGATAGTCCCGCATGTACGCGGTCAGCACCGTGCCGACCACGGCGAACACCACCAGCGACAGCACCCCGAGGCCCAGCGCCAGCCGGGTCCCGAGCCGCAGCCCGCGGTAGGCGCTCCACAGCCGCCGTGTCACCGGGCCGCCTGCCGGATCACGTACCCGAAGCCCCGCACCGTCCGGATCAGCGGCTCGCCGGTGTCGTCCGTGTCGTCCGTGTCGTCGAGCTTGCGGCGCAGCCGGCTGACGACCAGCTCCACGACGTTGGACCGGCCGCCGAAGCCGTACTCCCAGACGTGGTCGAGGATCTGCGCCTTGGTCAGCACGGCCGGCGACTTGCGCATCAGATAGCGCAGCACCTCGTACTCGGTCGGGGTCAGCGGCACCCGCCGCTCACCCCGGCGCACCTCACGGGTGTCCTCGTCCATCGTCAGATCCGCGATCCGGAGCACCGGCCGATGGAGACCGGGGCCGGCGCTGCGCCGCAGCACGGTCCGCAGCCGGGCCATCAACTCCTCCACCGCGAACGGCTTGACCAGGTAGTCGTCACCGCCCCGGGTCAGCCCCGCCACCCGGTCGGCCACCCCGTCGCGTGCGGTGAGGAACACCACCGGCACCATCGTGCCCGAGCGGCGCAGCCGGTCCAGGACACCGAAACCGTCGACGTCCGGCAGCATCAGGTCGAGCACCACGATGTCCGGCCGGAAGCCGGCGGCCAGCCGCAGCGCCTGCTCGCCGGAATTCGCGGTGACCGCCTCCCAGCCCTCATAGCGGGCGACGGTGGCCACGAGATCGGCGATGGGCGGGTCGTCGTCCACCACGAGGAGTCGTACTCTTTCCACCCGCTCATACTGCGCCACCGGCCGCCCGCGCCCCATACCGCGGGGATCCGCCGTACCGTGCCGACAGGTACCTGAAAGCCGCCCGACAGCAAAACGACAGGCCGGGCGGGTGAAAGCCCGGGGCCGGGACCGTGGTTCCGAGCGCCCTGCGGCTCACCGACGGGTCGGCCGCGGCCTCCGCCCGCCAGGAACGCGGCGGCCACATCGCCGACGGGCGCACCGGCGGTCCGGCGACCGGACTGCCCGGCCGCACCCGTCGTGGCGCCGGCCCCCGCAGAGGCGGGCCCCACACGGCCACCACGGGCCCGCGACAGCGGACGTCTAGACTCTCCCGGCAATGACCCGTAGCGACCTGGCCAGAACTTCCCGCACACCCGAAGGGTATTCGGCGCTTTGATACGGATGGAATCAGTCACCAAGCGGTACCCGGACGGCACCGTGGCGGTCGACCGGCTGTCGTTGGAGATACCGGACCGCTCGATCACGGTCCTCGTCGGTCCCTCCGGCTGCGGCAAGACGACGACCCTCAGGATGATCAACAGAATGGTCGAGCCCACCGAGGGCACCATCCTCCTCGACGGCGCGGACCTCCAGCAGCAGCCGGTCACCACCCTGCGCCGGTCGATGGGATACGTCATCCAGAACGCCGGTCTCTTCCAGCACCGGACGATCATCGACAACATCGCCACCGTGCCCCGCATGATCGGCTGGGGCAGGCAGAAGTCCCGCGCACGGGCGGCGGAGCTGATGGAGCGGGTGGGGCTCGACGCCTCCCTCGGCAAGCGGTACCCGTACCAGCTCTCCGGCGGCCAGCAGCAGCGCGTCGGCGTGGCGCGGGCGCTCGCCGCCGACCCGCCCGTGCTGCTCATGGACGAGCCGTTCTCCGCCGTCGACCCGGTGGTCCGCAAGGGACTCCAGGACGAACTCCTGCGCATCCAGGAGGAGCTCGGCAAGACCATCGTCTTCGTCACGCACGACATCGACGAGGCGATCAAGCTGGGCACCATGGTCGCGGTGATGCGCACCGGTGGCCGGCTCGCCCAGTCCGCGCCGCCCGCCGAGCTGCTGTCGAACCCCGCGGACGACTTCGTCGAGGACTTCCTCGGCGCCGACCGCGGCATCCGGCGGCTGTCCTTCTTCCCCTCGGCCGGCCTGGAGTTGACGAGCGACCGGGTCGTGCGCGTGGACGCCACTGCCGAGCAGCTCGCCGCGTCCGACGCCGCCCACCTGCTGGTGACCGACGCGGCGGGCAGGCCGCTGGGCTGGGCGGCACCGCGAGACCTGACCGTCGGGAGCATCGCGGTGGAGGGGCTGCTGTCGTACGGGCGGCCGTTCGTGCCCGGCACCGACTCGCTGCGGGCCGCGCTCGACTGCGCCGTGCTCTCACCGACCGGCTGGGCCGTCGCCGTGGACGCCGACGGCCGGGTGGCCGGCGTCGTCTCCCAGCAGACCATCGGCGAGGCGATCCGCACCGCCCACGGCGCCGGGGACACCGGCGCCGCGCAGGCCGGGACCGCGCAGGCCGGTGACGCGCAGGCCGCGGGGCCCGCCGGTGTCACGAAGGTCGGCCCGTGAACCGGTTCTTCGACATCCCGAGCGACCTCGGCAACACCTACTTCGGGCTGATCGGGCTGCACCTGCGCGAGGCGCTGCTGCCGGTCCTGGCCGGTCTGCTCCTCGCGCTGCCCATCGCCCAGCTCTGCGTGCGCTTCCGCTGGCTGTACCCGCCCGTGCTCGGCGTGACCACCGTCTTCTACGCCATCCCGTCGCTGGCCGTCTTCGTCGTCCTCATCGACTACACCGGCCAGACCGAGCTGACCGTGATGATCCCGCTGGCCCTGTACAGCCTGGTGGTACTCGTCCCGGCGATCGTCGACGGGGTGCGGTCGGTGCCCGAGGAGACCCTGGCCGCGTCCACCGCCATGGGCTTCGGGCCCGTACGGCGGTATCTGCAGGTGCAGTTGCCGATCGCCGTGCCCGCGATCCTCGCCGGTCTGAGGGTGGCCGTGTCCGCCAGCATCTCCCTGGTCAGCGTCGGCGCCCTCATCGGCAACCAGGGCGCCCTCGGCAACCTGCTCGCCGACGCCCAGAAGTACGGCCGGCCCGAACTGGCGGTCAACTCGGTCCTCACCACGGCCGTACTGGCGGTCCTGTGCGACGCGGCGCTCGTCCTGGCCCGGAACCTGCTCACCCCCTGGATGCCGCGCGGCAGGCGGCAACGCCCGAAGGAGGCCGCCGTGCGACAGGAGCGGCCCGAGCCGGAGAAGGCGGCTGCCCGGTGAACGTCATCCACTTCGTCAACGCCTTCTTCAGCGACGGCGCCCACTGGCACGGGTACGACGGCATCCCGCAGCGCCTGCTGGAACACGTCCAGTACACGCTGATGGCCCTCGGCCTCGCCGCCGCGATCGGCCTGCCCGTCGGGCTGCTCACCGGGCACACCGGGCGCGGCGGAAACGCCGTCGCCTTCGTCGCCACCGCCGCCCGCGCGCTGCCCAGCTTCGGACTGCTGGTACTGATCGCCGTCGTGGTCGGCATCGGCCTGCTGCCCGTGATGATCCCGCTGGTCGTACTCGCGATCCCGCCGATCCTGGTCACCACCTACGAGGCGGTCCGCTCCGTCGACCCCTCCCCGGTGGACGCCGCGCGCGGCATGGGCATGCACGAGTCGAGCATCCTCTTCCGGGTCGAACTGCCCGTGGCCCTGCCGCTGGTGCTCAGCGGGCTGCGCTCGGCCGCCATCCAGGTCGTGTCGACGGCCACCATCGCCGCGTACGTCAGTCTCGGCGGGATCGGCCGGTACATCATCGACGGGCTCTACCAGCGAAACTACGAGAAGGTCGTCGGCGGGGCCACCCTGGTGGCGCTCCTGGCGCTCGTCACGCTCGCGGTGTTCTGGGCGGCGGAGCGGCTGGCGGTGTCGCCCGGGGTGCGCAGGCGCTGACGCCGGATCCGACATTCGAACACAGTTGTGAAAACCGTAACCAGGCCGTTCTTGACTGACCGACAAGTGGCTCGTTTGGATCGGTGGATGACTTCTACCGCGAAGAGCAGCTGGTCCAGGACGAGGCACACCGGTGCGGCGGCCGTCGCGCTCACCGCCGCGGCGGCGCTGCTCGCGGGCTGTTCCTCCTCCGACGACACCTCCGACAACCCCCTCGCGGGGGAGAAGGCGGAGGCCGGCACCGTCGTCGTCGGCTCGAACAACTTCGCCGAGAGCACCCTGCTCGCCGACATCTACGGCGAGGCGCTCAAGGCCAAGGGCCTCAAGGTCACCTACAAGCACAACATCGGCAGCCGGGAGACGACGTACGGTCTGATGAAGAACGGCTCGGTCACGGTGCTGCCGGAGTACAACGGCTCGCTGCTGGCGTACCTCGACCCCGAGGCGGAGCAGAAGAGCACCGAGGCGGTCAACACCGCGGCCAAGGCCAAGCTCGACAAGAAGCTGACGCTGCTGGAGTCGTCGCCGGCCGAGAACAAGGACTCGGTGAGCATCAACGCCGAGACGGCGAAGAAGCACGGTCTCACCGCGGAGTCGACCCTCGCCGACCTCAAGGACATCGCGCCGGACCTGGTGATCGGCGGTTCGCCCGAGTTCCAGACCCGGCAGCAGGGCCTGAAGGGCCTGGAGTCCGTGTACGGCCTGGAGTTCAAGTCCTTCAAGGCGCTCGACGCGGGCGGCCCGCTGACCCAGTCGGCACTGACCAAGAACACCGTGCAGGCCGCGGACATCTTCACCACCGACCCGACCATCGTCAAGGAGAAGTTCGTCGTCCTGAAGGACCCGGAGAACCTCTTCGGCTACGCGAACGTGACACCGCTCGTCCACAAGGAGGGGCTGTCCCAGGAGGGCGTCGACACGCTCAACGCGGTCTCCGCCAAGCTGGACACGAAGACGCTCCTCGACCTGGACGCGCAGGTGCAACTGGACAAGAAGGACCCGCTGGACGTGGCCAAGGAGTGGCTCGAGTCGGCCGGGCTGAGCTGACGCCCCGTCCCGACTACCCGTCCCGACTACCTTTCCCGACTACCCGTCCCGACTATCCGTCACCAAGCCCCGTCCCGGCGGCCTCTCACGACGCCGCGGCCCCGGCCGCGGCGTCGATGAGCTGGTCGATCAGGGCGATGAGCACGTCCCGGCAGGAAGCCCGCTCCCGCGCGTCGCACAGCAGCACCTGCACGTGCTCCGGCAGCGCCAGGGCCTCCCGGATCTCCTCCGCCGGGTACGGATGCCGCCCGTGGAAGCCGTTGACGCCGACGACGAACGGAATGCCCCGCCGCTCGAAGAAGTCGATGGCCGCGAAGCTCGACTCGGGCCTGCGCACGTCGACCAGGACCACGGCGCCGAGGGCACCGATCGCCAGGTCGTTCCACATGAACCAGAACCGCTGCTGACCGGGCGTGCCGAAGAGGTACAGCACCAGTTCCCGGCCGATGCCGATCCGCCCGAAGTCCAGGGCCACGGTCGTGGCCCGCTTCTCCTCGATGCCGGCGAGGTCGTCGACGTCCAGTCCCGCCGCGGTCAGCGGTTCCTCGGTGCGCAGCGGGGCGATCTCGCTGACCGAGCCGACCATGGTGGTCTTGCCGACGCCGAAACCACCGGCGATCAGGATCTTCACGGCCTCGGGGGCGGCAGCCGGGGTGGCGGGTGCCGTGGGCGCCGGAGCGGCGCGGTCAGAGCCGGCCAAGGCCGTCCCTCACTTTCTGCAGCAGGTCCAGGTCCGGGGTGGCTCGGGAGACCAGACGCGGGGGCCGGGCGGTGATCCGGCCGGCCTCCAGCAGGTCGCAGAGCAGAATGACGACCACGCTCACCGGCAGGTCCAGACGGGCCGCGACCTCCGCCACGGCGACCGGCTCGGCGCACAGCCGCAGGATCCGCAGGTGTTCGGGCTGCGGCCGCGCGGCCCGCGAGGGCTGCGGATCGACCGCGGTCACCGTCGTGATGAGGGTGAAGTCGGCGCGGCTGGGCCGGGTCCGGCCGCCGGTCAGGGTGAACGGCCGTACGAGCCGGCCGCCCGCGTCGCCTCCGGTCACGTCACTCGCCGGGGGCGGCGGTGGCCCGCGGTGCCGCGCTCAGGTGCTCGCCGATCTTCTTCACCAGCATGTTCATCTGGTACGCCACCACGCCGACGTCGGCGTTCGGGCCGGTGAGTACGACGAGATGGGCGCCGGTGCCCGCGGAGGTGAGTATCAGGTAGCTGTTGGCCATCTCGATCAGTGCCTGGCGCACGGGGCCGCCGCGGAAGTCCATGCTGACGCCCTTGCTGAGGCTCATCAGGCCCGACGCGGTCGCCGCCAGCCGCTCGGCGTCGTCGCGCGGGAAACCGGTGGACTTGCTGACGACCAGTCCGTCCTCGGAGAGCACCACCGCTTGGTTCACGTCGGCGACCCGCTCCACGAGTCCGGTGAGCAGCTGGTCCAGCTCGGTGTGCGTGGCGGGGGAGGGTCGGGTCATCGCGTGTCCTTCGTCGGCGGTCGGCGGTCGGTGGTCGGGGTGGAGGGTGCGGCGGAGGGGGCGGCGGACGAGCGGATCTGCTCGTCGGTCGCGGTCGCGGTCGCGGTCGGGGTTGCGGTCCCGGTCGCGGTCGGGGTTGCGGAGTCGGAGCTTTCCGAGCCGGAGCCTTCGGAGTCGGTGACGTCGGATTCGCCGGCCAGGGCCCGCAGGGTGCCGCTCTGGAAACCGGCGAGGGAAGAGGCGGCACGGTCGGCGGTGAAGTCGGCGTAGTCGTCGGACGCGCCGTCGGGACCGTCCGGTCCGCCCTGGCCGGTGACGGCGTCCTCGTCGCGCAGCTCGGCGGCCAGGCTGGTCTGAGGCACCCGGCGGGGCAGCGGGGCCGGGCCGCTCCCCTTGGACGCGGACGAGGACGAGGCCGGGGACGAGGACGAGGCCGGGGGCGAGGACGAGGCCGGGGACGCGGAGGGGGCGGCGGGGGCGGAAGCGCCGGGCCGGCCGGCGGGCACGGCGGGCCGCACCGAACGTACCGGCCGCTGCGCGGACACGGCCTCGGACCCGCTCCCGCCCTCGGTGGGCGCGAGGGCCTCGCGCGTCTCGAGGGGCGCCGCACGGTCCAGGCCGTGGGCGTGGGCCGCGTCGATCGGCTCGCGCACCACGATCTCGTGCGGGATCAGCACGATCGCAGTGGTCCCGCCGTACGGGGAGGAGCGCAGCGTGACGGTGATGCCGTGCCGGTGCGCGAGCCGGGCGACGACGAACATACCGAGCCGCAGGTCGTCGGCGAGCGCGACCACGTCGAACTGCGGGGGCACCGCCAGCTGGGCGTTGAACGAGGCGTAGTCCTCCTCCGACAGGCCGAGCCCGCGGTCCTCGATCTCGACGGCCAGGCCCTTGGCCACCAGCGCCGCCCGCACCCCGACCGGGTTGGGGGCGGGGGAGTAGGCGGTCGCGTTGTCGATGAGCTCGGCGAGCAGGTGGATCACGTCGGCCACCGCGGGCGGCGCGAGGGCCACCTCCTCGTCGGCGTGCAGCTCCACCCGCTGGTACTCGGCGACCTCGCCGACGGCACTGCGCAGGATGTCGACCAGCGCGACCGGCTCGCGCCAGGTGCGCCGGGGCTGCTCCCCGCTGATGATGACGAGGTTCTCCTCGTACCGGCGCAACTGGCTGGCGGTGGAGTCCAGTTCGTACAGGCCCTTGAGGATCTCCGGGTCGGTGTGCTCGCGCTCCAGTGCGTCCAGCTTGCTCAGCTGCATGTTCACGAGGTTCTGGCTCTGCCGGGCGATGCCGAGGATGACCTTCTGGAAGCCGCGCCGGGTGTCGGCGAGTTCGACGGCGGTGTGCACGGCGGTGCGCTGTGCGGTGTTGAACGCCTGGGCGACCTGGCCGAGTTCGTCCCGCCCGTAGTCGAGCGGCGGGGTCGCCGACTCCACGTCGACCTTCTCACCCCGTTCGAGCCGGGCCACCACGTCGGGCAGCCGTTCCTCGGCCAGGCTCAGGGTGGCCAGGCGCAGCCCGCGCAGCCGGCGGGAGAGCGAGCGGGTGATGCGCCAGGACATGGCGACGCACAGCAGCAGGGCGACCAGGCCCCCGGCGCTGAGGGAGGCGGCCGTGATCAGCAGCGCGCGCGCCTCGTCGGCGCTGCGGTCGAGCAGCCCGTCGGTCTGCTGCCGGATCAGCGCCTCGTACTGGTCCGAGACCTCGGCCAGGGCGGCCGTCCAGCGCTGCCGCGCGTCCGGCAGGTCGATCCCGCCGTCCCCGTCCGCCGCACGGGCCGCGAGTACCTGGTCCTCGACGGTCTCCAGGGTCTGCCACTCGGGGGTGGCGAGGACCCGCTCGGTCTGCGCCTTCGCGCTGCCGCGCAGGGAGGGGACGATCTGGTCCTGGACGAGCCAGCGCCGGGTGTGGGCCAGCTGGGCGAACTGCGACCACTCCCTCTCGCCCATCCGGCCGGACGGCCAGGCCAGGGTCAGCCGGGCGTTCTCCTGGGAGACCAGCTCCGCCGCGCGCTCCAGGGCGACCAGTGGCCCGGCCTGCGAGGTGAGGTCGCCGTCGTCGACCTGGGAGAGCTCCTGGAAGGCGTGGATCTGTTCGTCGATGATCGAGGTGTATTGGTCGAGTGCCTGCTCCGCGGTGATGTCGCTGGGGTCGTCCACCTGATTGCGGTAGTACTCCAGGCTGCCCACCGAGCCGAGTACCGAGTACAGCCGGTCCGACACCCGGGCGGGCGCGCGGTCGATCGCGTCGGATTGCCCGACCAGCTGGGCGACGGCCGCGTCCGTCTTCTTCCGCTGGGCGTCCAGGGCCGCCCGGTCGCCGCCGGGTTCGGCCAGCCAGGCGGCCGACAGACTGCGCTCCTTCTGGAGTGCGAGGGCCGCCTCGGTGCCCATGGCACCGGTGTCGCGGCTCAACTCGGTCTGCGCGCGCAGCCGCAGGCCCTCCGAGAACATCTGGATCGTCGTCACCCCCCACACGGCGGCGAGGGTGACGCCGGGAACCAGGGCCAGGAGGATCAGGGAGAGACGTATGGAGCCGAGGCGGCGCCGGGCACCTGTCCGTGCAGACATCGTGGTCCTAGGCGATCAGTGGGAGAGGCTGTCGGGTGTGTGCAGACGCAGACGCAGACGCAGACGCGGGCGCAGTCGCAGTCGCAGTCGGCTGCGGGGTACCGGTCACCGGGTGCCGCCGGCGGCGAACTCCGCGACCGCGTCCGCGTTCGACCGGGTCACGAACGCGGGGCCGGTCAGCACGGGTGCCACTCCGCCGCCGCTGACGTTTCCGTTGGCGCGGTACAGCCAGAGGGCGTCCACCGCCAGATAGCCCTGGAGGTACGGCTGCTGGTCCACCGCGAACTGCACGTCCCCGCGCTTGACCGCGGCGACGAGATCCTCGTCGAGGTCGAAGGTGGCGACCTGGGCGCTGCTGCCCGCCTCCTCGACCGACTCGACCGCGGTGAGGGCGAACGCCGCGCCGTTCATGACGACTTCGTCGATGCTCGAGTCCTGCCGCAGCCGCGCGGTGACGGCCGCGCGCACCGCCTTCATGTCGGTGCCCTCGACGTAGAGCATCTCGGTCTCGCCCCCGAAGGTCTTCTTGACCCCGGCGCAGCGGGCCTCCAGGGCGACGTTGCCGCGCTCGTGGATGACGCACAGGGCGTGTTTGGCCTTGAGTTCGTTCAGCTTGTCGCCGACGGCCCGGCCCGCGACGCTCTCGTCCTGCCCGAAGTACTCCAGGAGCCCGGCGGACCGCCACGCGTCCATGCCGGAGTTGAGACCCACCACGGGGATGCCCGCCGCCCTGGCCTCGGCGACCGGCCCCTTCATCGCCTGTGGTTTGGCCAGGGTCACGGCGATGCCGTCGGCCTTGTCGCGGACCGCGTCCCGCACCAGGTCGGCCTGGTCGGCGGTGTCGGCGTCACCGGCGTACGTCAGGTCGATGCCGTCCTTGGCGGCCGCCGCCTCGGCACCCTTGCGCACCCGGTCCCAGAAGGCGTCGCCCTCGCCGCCGTGGGTGACCATGACGACCTTCATCCGGTCGGCGCCGGACCCGCCCGCGGCGTCCGCGGCCGGGTCGTCCTCCTCCCCGCCGAGGGCGGAGCAGCCGGCCGCCAGCAGACAGACGGCCGCGGCGAGGGCCGCGGCGCGGAGACGTCCGGGGGAGTGGGTGGACGGGGAAGATGTACTCATGGGGGGTGCGGCACCTCGCTGTACGGCCGAGCAGGAGGAACGGGGCGAGGTGGGACCGGAGCCGCGTGTCGGTACGCCAACCGGGTGAACCTCGCCTGGCCGGAGCAAACCGTGTGTGACCGCTGGTAGTCAAGTGACCAGCGACCAGGTGTGAGTTCTCGGTGCCGCATCGTGATGAACGGGGCGGGCGAAGTGTGAGTGAAGCACGGCTGAGTCTCGTCCGAGTCACGACCGAATGCCCGCCCGAATGCCCGACTGAATGCCCGACTGATGCCCGACCGAGGCGCGACTCAGGCGCGAGCGGGCACGGAAGCCCGGCGCCCGGCTCCGGGTGCGTGCCGGGGCGCGGACGCCGGGTGGCCGGTGTCAGGCGGGCCCGCCCGCCTGCTCCAGCGGCTGCTGGACTCCGCGCGCGGCCCGGCCCTCCTTCCTGCGGCGCCGGCGCTCGCGGCGCGACTCCTGGTCGGGCAGCCAGCCGAAGACCAGGCAGCTGCCGACGCAGCCGAGGAGCAGCCCGACGAGGAACCCGCCCAGGTTGGAGGTGACCCACGTGCCCAGGGAGGCCAGGACGCCGATGAGGGAGTAGAAGAGGCGCTGGGTGGGGTTGACCAGGGCCAGCAGTCCGCACAGCAGCATCACGACGGGCAGGAGATAGCCGGCCACGCCCTGCATGCCGACGTGCAGGACGACCTTGAAGGAGGCCTTCATGGTGAACAGGACCTCGGCCCCGGCCAGGGTGAGCAGCAACCCGCCCCAGAAGGGCCGGCCGGAGCGCCAGCGGCGGAAGCCCGCCCGGAAACCGGCACGCCGATCGCCGGGCATCAGCAGCCCGACCCGCTGAAGCGCAGCTTCAGGCCGGGGAGCTTGAACACCCCTGCGGTGGTCGCGTAGTTGGTCTGCCGCAGGTTCTTGATCTGCACGGTGTCGGCCTGCTGGCTGAAGACGCCGATCGGTCCACGGCCCTTCGGGCCGGCCTTGTCCAGGGTGCTGGCGTCGTTGCCGATCTCGATGTTGTTGAAGGCGGCGTCACCCGACAGGAACGTGGAGTCGGTGGTCAGGTCGCTCGCGGACACCCTGGTGTCCCCTTCGCCCGCGGTGATGAGCAGGTTGGTGCCGCCCAGGTCGACGCTCTGGCACAGCTTGGTGAGCTTCGCCTCCTTGATCACGGAGGTGACGACCAGCACCTGCCCGCCGGTGTCGCCCGCGTTCGGGCTGCCCTCGGCCATGTTGTCGAGGCCGCCGAACTGGGCGAATCCGGTGCCGTCGAGTTGTGTGGCCGTGACGGTGAAGGGCATGCCGGAGATCGCGAACTGCACGCCCAGGGCTCCGTGGGCGGTGAGGATCGCCAGGCCCGCGGTGACCGCGGCCGCCGGTACGGCCAGCACCGCGGCCCGGCGCAGCCTGACCCGGCCGCGTCTTGGCGGGGCCCCGGCCCCGGAGGTGTCCGGCTCCGGCACGCTTTCCGGGCCGGTCTCGGGTTCGGGGGCGCTGCCGGCGGGCGGGGTGACGTCCGAGGACGAGGCCATGTCTGCTCCCAGAGGCATAGTGAATGCGGATCGGGTCTCAGTGGCACGTTCTTGAGCGGCACGCTGTCCTGGCGCGGACAGCGGCTGATGCGGACAGCGGCTGATGCGCACGCCTCCCGGCAACTCCCGGCGGGTGCAGGGGCTTTCACGTTACGCACCAGTAGCCAATCGGGAAGTTACCGGTGGTTACACCGCAGGGTCAAGCAAGTTGTGAGTAAAGAGTGGGGATTGTGTGCCACCTGCCGCTTTCCCGGCCCGGCGTCTTCGCGAACCCGCGGCGGTCCGGGTCAACTCGTGCGTCAAGCCTTGACGTTGACTGAACGTCAGGTCTACAACTGCTCCTGTTTCCCGGATCCGTGGCGCCGGATCCGTTCCCGCGGCACCGTCCGCGTTCCCGGCACCGGGCCCCGTCCTCCGGACAGGCCCCGGCCCCGCCCCCAACGGGGCACGCCGCACCTCCTGGGCATGGCCCGGAATCGCATCGCATCGGCCCGGTCGCATCCCCGCGGCCGGCCCAGCCCTGCTTCACCGAACCCCACTTCCGGAAGAGGTAGCCGCATGCGTACTCGTACTCTGCTCACCCTCACCGCAGCCGTCGCCGCGCTGAGCTTCCCCGTGGCGGGCACCGCCGTCGCGGGTCCCGCCGAGGCCGACACCCCCGTCCTCACCACCGGTGCCGCCGGCGGTACGCCCGTCGCGGTGGGAGACACCCTCACCGCCTCCCTGGCGAGCGGCACCAGCGCCACGTTCCACTCCAGCGCGACCGGCACCAGCGGTGTCTCGTGCACGTCCTCGCAGTTCACCGTCACCGTCACCGACAACCCCACCGCCCCCGGCACGGCGACCGAGTCGCTCACCGCCCACACCTTCGACAGCGGAAGCTGCACCAGTAACGTCGTCGGCGTCATGGGCGTCAACGGAATCAGCGTCGCCAATCTCCCCTACACCACCACCGTCTCCTCCGACGGCGCCGTCACCGTCACCCCGCCGAGCGGCTCCACCGTCCGGACCACGGTCAGCCTGCGCACCCTCCTGGGCAGTATCAACTGCGTCTACGAGGCCCCCGCCCTGTCCGGCACGGCGAGCAACGACGGCAACTCGATCGCCTTCGCCGACCAGCACTTCACCAAGGTCTCCGGCTCGGGGCTCTGCTTCGCCGACGGGTACTTCACCGCCACCTACGCCCCCGTGACCGACGGGAGCGCCACGGTGTTCGTCAACTGACCCCGTGCGGCGGCCCGGCTCACGCCCGCGAGGGGCGGGGCCGGGTCGCCGTGTCCGGGGCCGCGGGGAGGCGGATCTGACGGTGAGTTATCGTGTACTGGGGGTTAAGACAGGCGGCACGGCCTGTTGAGTTCCAGCCCAGGAGAGTTCAGCCGATGGCGAGGCAGCTACGCGCCGAACAGACCCGCGCGACGATCATCGGGGCCGCCGCCGACCTGTTCGACCGTCACGGCTACGAGTCGACCAGCCTGAGCGAGATCGTCGCCCACGCCGGAGTCACCAAGGGCGCCCTGTACTTCCACTTCGCGGCGAAGGAGGACCTCGCCCACGCCATCATGGAGCTCCAGTCCAGAACATCCCGCCGGCTGGCGATGGAGCTGGACGGCCGGGGCTACACCTCACTGGAGGCGCTGATGCGCCTCACGTTCGGCATGGCCCGGCTGTGCGAGGAGGGGCCGGTCCTCCGGGCCGGGCTGCGGCTCGCCACCGGGGGAGTGCCGGTACGGCCGCCGCTGCCGCACCCCTTCACCGAGTGGCGGGAGATCGCCTCGTCCCGCCTCCTGGACGCAGTCCGCCAGTCCGACCTGCATCCGGACATCGACGTCGACTCCGTCGCCCACACCCTCGTCTGCTCCATCGTCGGCACCCGCGTCGTGGGCGGCACCCTCGAACCGGCCGCGCGACAGCCCCGCCGCCTGGCCGGAATGTGGCACATCCTGATCCGCGGCATGGTCCCGGTCACCCGCCGCGCGCGCTACCTCACCCTCGCGGCACGTCTGGAGCGGGAGCTGGGCAGGGTCTGACGCCCGCCCCGTGCGGCCGGCGCCCGCCCCGTGCGGCCGGCCCTCGCCCCGGCACGGTCGGCCCCGCCTGCCCGCCCCGGGTCGCGCGGTACGGTGAGGCGCATGCCCGACACCCCGTCCGAGCCCGCCCCCGCCCCCGTCATCGTCGGCGACGAGCCCGGGTCCTTCCCCCACGGCGTACTGGCCGAGCGGCACCCGGCCATCATCCGGCAGGTGCGGGAGGCGTTCCCCTTCGGCCCCGAACGGCAGGGGGCGCTCGACGCGCTGCTCGAGAGCTGTGCCGACGGTGTGGTCGAGCCGCTGCCCGCCGGTGCCGACGTCCGCGACCGGGACCGCTGGGCGCACTGGGGGATGGACGTGTACGCCGGCCGCTCCTGGTTCGACGTGCCCTGGCTGTGGGCCGAGAGCCACTTCTACCGCCGGCTCCTCGACGCCGTCGGCTACTTCGGCCCCGGCGCCTGGCAGGGCGTCGACCCCTTCCGGCCCGCCAAGCTCGCCGAACTCGACGCGCCGGAGACGGACGAGGAACTCGCCGCGCTCGACGGCCTCGCCGGCCTGCCCGCCGACGAGTGCGCGCGGGCCCTGCTGCACGGCTCGCTCTGGGGCAACCGCGCGGACCTCGGCTTCCGCCTCTCCGACAACGGCACCGGCACCGGCACCAAGGACCAGGTGCAGGCCCTGGTCGCCGACGACAGCGACATGCTCTGGTCACTGCTCCCGCCCGCCGGGAAGGGCACCTCCGGCCCCCCGGCCACCTTGTGCCTCGTCGCCGACAACGCCGGCCGCGAACTCGTCCCCGACCTGCTCCTCGTCTCGCACCTGCTCGACCGGGGCCGCGTCGACCGGGCGGTCCTGCACCTCAAGCCGTATCCGTACTACGTCTCCGACGCCACGCCCGCCGACCTGCTCGACGCGCTGCGGCGGCTCGTCGCCGCCGGTGGCGCGGCGGCCGCACACGGCGAGCGGCTGTGGACCGCGCTGACCGACGGCCGCGTCACCGTCCGCGCCCACCCCTTCTCCTGCGCCCCGCTGCCGTACGCGGACATGCCCGCCGACCTGCGCGAGGAGTTCGCCGCGGCCACGGTCACCGTCCTCAAGGGCGATCTGAACTACCGCCGCCTGGTGGGTGACCGGTGGTGGCCCCCGACCACGTCCTTCGCGGAGGCCACCGCCGCTTTCCCGGGCCCCGTCGCCGCGCTGCGCACGCTGAAGTCGGACGTGATCACCGGCCTGTCCCGGGACACCGAAGCGGCGCTCGTGGCGAGCGGGGAACAGGGCTGGCGGACGAGCGGGACGCACGCGCTGATCCAGGTCAGGCGCTGATCCAGGTCAGGCGCTGATCCAGGTCAGGCGCTGAACGCCCGCGTCGGGAGGTGGCGGACCGCCCCCGCGCCCCGAGTGGACGGACCGGGGAAAGTTCCCGCGTTCCCCCTCGATTCACGCGATGGTGTGATCATGTCCCACCTCGCGGATGTGCTCGCAGGGCCATGGGTAGTGCCCGGCCATGACGCAACAGCCCTTCGAACTGCCGCACTTCTACATGCCGCACCCCGCGCGGCTCAACCCGCATCTCGACGAGGCCCGTGCCCACTCGACGACGTGGGCGCGCGACATGGGCATGCTCGAGGGCTCCGGGGTCTGGGAGCAGTCCGACCTCGACGCACACGACTACGGCCTGCTCTGCGCCTACACCCACCCCGACTGCGACGGGCCGGCGCTCTCCCTCATCACCGACTGGTACGTGTGGGTCTTCTTCTTCGACGACCACTTCCTGGAGAAGTTCAAACGCAGTCAGGACCGCGTCGGCGGCAAGGCCCACCTGGACCGGCTCCCCCTGTTCATGCCGCTCGACCTCGCCACCGACATGCCCGAGCCGGAGAACCCGGTCGAGGCCGGTCTCGCCGACCTCTGGACGCGCACCGTGCCGGCGATGTCGGCCGACTGGCGCCGCCGCTTCGCCGTCGCCACCGAGCACCTGCTCAACGAGTCCCTGTGGGAGCTGTCCAACATCAACGAGGGGCGGATCGCCAACCCCGTCGAGTACATCGAGATGCGCCGCAAGGTGGGCGGCGCCCCCTGGTCGGCCGGGCTCGTGGAGTACGCGACCGCCGAGGTGCCCGCCGCCGTCTCCGGGTCCCGGCCGCTCAGGGTGCTGATGGAGACGTTCTCCGACGCCGTGCACCTGCGCAACGACCTCTTCTCCTACCAGCGGGAGGTCGAGGACGAGGGCGAGCTGAGCAACGGGGTGCTGGTCCTGGAGACCTTCTTCGGCTGCACCACCCAGGAGGCCGCCGAACTGGTCAACGACGTCCTCACCTCCCGGCTGCACCAGTTCGAGCACACCGCGTTCACCGAAGTGCCCGCGGTGGCCCTGGAGAACGGCCTGACCCCGGCCGAGGTCACCGCCGTCGGGCTGTACGCGAAGGGCTTGCAGGACTGGCAGTCCGGCGGCCACGAATGGCACATGCGCTCCAGCCGGTACATGAACAAGGGCGCGCGTCCCGTCGCCGGCTGGCAGGCGCTGACCGGCCCCGGCACCTCCGCCGCGGACGTCGGCGCGCTGCTCGCCGCGGCCGGTGCCCAACGGGCCCGCCCCTACACGTACGTGCCCTTCCAGAAGGTCGGGCCCTCGGTCATCCCCGACATCCGCATGCCGTTCCCGCTGGAGCTGAGTCCCGCCCTGGACGGCGCCCGCCGGCACCTGTTCGAGTGGTCCCACGCGATCGGCTTCCTCAGCGAGGGCGTCTGGGACGAGGACAAGCTGGCGAGCTGCGACCTCCCGCTGTGCGCCGCGGGCCTCGACCCGGACGCCACCCAGGAGCAGCTGAATCTCGCCTCCGGCTGGCTGGCCTTCGGCACCTACGGCGACGACTACTACCCGCTGGTCTACGGCCACCGCCGCGACCTGGCCGCCGCCCGGCTGACCACGGCCCGTCTGTCGGCCTGCATGCCCCTCGACGGTGAACCGGTCCCGCCGCCGGCCAACGCCATGGAACGCTCCCTGATCGACCTCTGGGCGCGCACGACGGCCGGCATGACCCCCGAGGAGCGGCGCCCGCTGAAGTCGGCCGTCGACACGATGACCGAGGCCTGGGTGTGGGAGCTGTCCAACCAGATCCAGAACCGCGTCCCCGACCCGGTGGACTACCTGGAGATGCGGCGCGCCACCTTCGGCTCCGACCTCACCCTGGGCCTGTGCCGCGCCGGTCACGGCCCGACCGTGCCGCCCGAGGTCTACCGCAGCGGTCCCGTCCGCTCCCTGGAGAACGCGGCGATCGACTACGCGTGCCTCCTCAACGACGTCTTCTCGTACCAGAAGGAGATCGAGTACGAGGGCGAGATCCACAACGCGGTCCTCGTCGTGCAGAACTTCTTCGGCGTCGACTATCCGGCGGCCCTCAACGTCGTACAGGATCTGATGAACCAGCGCATGCGCCAGTTCGAGCACGTCGTCGCGCACGAACTGCCGATCGTCTACGACGACTTCCAGCTGTCGGACGAGGCGCGGGCCGTCATGCGGGGTTACGTGACCGACCTGCAGAACTGGATGGCCGGCATCCTCAACTGGCACCGGGAGGTTCCCCGGTACAAGGCCGAGTACCTGGCCGGGCGCGCCCACGGCTTCCTCCCGGGCCGGGTGCCGGCCGTGCCCGTTCCGAGGAGCACCGCACTGCCCGCGCTCGGCTGACCACCGGTCAGTCTCACTCTTTCGTGGCTCGTCACACGCCGGTGCGCCGGGTAGAGCACCTGCCGGAGGCGATCCATGGAACAGACAGCGTTGCGACCCAAGCCGATGCCCGGTCGGGAACCGGGAGCCGGCACCGCGCCCGACGGCGACCGGCGTCCGCATGCCGGGCGCCGGCGCCGCCGACGGCTCACCACCGTGCTGCTCGGCGTGTTCGCCGCGACGGTCCTGCTCCTGGCGGGCGTGGGACTCGGCACGATGGGCGCCACGGTGATCGGCATGAGCAAGCTCGCCGAACTGCAACGGCAGGCGGGGGCGCCGGGGCCCGGGGCGGAGCCGGGAGGACCGGCGACGCGGCCGGGCGGCCGGGCCGCCCCCGCGCATTCGTCGGCCGGTCCGTCGCCGTCCCCGGCCGCCGCCACCCTCGGCGTGGAGGCCGTGGACGACGAGAAGCCGGGGGCCCTGGTCGTGGGCGTCCACGTGCCCGGCCCCGGGTACGCGGCCGGACTGGTCCGGGGCGACGTGCTCCTGGCGTTCGGCAGGACCCGGGTCGACTCGGCCGCCGACCTCGCCGACGCCGTGGTCCGCGCCCGGCCCGGCAAGGAGGTCAAGCTGACCGTGCGCCACGAGAGCGGCGGCTACCGGCAGCTGACGGTCGTACCGGGGGTCGTCACCTGACCCGCGTCACCCGGCCTCACCACCCGCCGCGCCGTCACCCGACCGTACGGAAGTGGCTCGTGAGCCGTCCGGTGTCGTCCAGCACGTGGTAGGCCAGCCCGACCGGGGCGTCCCGGTCCGCGATCTGCTCGCCCTCCCAGGGGAGCCGCAGCGTCCACGTCACCCCGGGTCCCATCACCAGGGGCCGCCCGGCGAACACGGTGGCGGCGGGTGAGTGGGCGTGCCCCGTGATCAGCCCGGCGATTCCGGGCCGCCGGTCCAGCAGCGCGGCGAGGCGTTCGGGGCGGCGCAGCCGGTAGGAGTCGGGCAAGGGGTGGTGCAGGGTGGCGGGCGGGTGGTGGAAGGCGAGGAGGGCCGGGCGGTCGGCGCCGAGTTCGTCGAGCGTCGCCTCGATCCAGCCGTACGTCTCCTCGTCCAGTTCCCCCTCGTCGCTCCCAGGGATGCTGGAGTCGCACATCAGCACCGCACCGCCGTCGAAGACCCCCACCTCGTTGACCGGACCCTCCGCGGGGGGCATATCCAGCAGGGCCTTGCGGTAGGGCGCGCGGCGGTCGTGGTTGCCGGGGCAGGTCAGCACGGGGAACGGCGCGGTGCCGTCGCGCAGCCCCAGGACGCGGGCGGCTTCCTCGTACTCCCCCTCCGTGCCGTGGTCCGCGATGTCCCCGGTCACCAGCAGGGCGTCCACCCGCCCCGGCAGCCGCCAGAGCCGGTCGCGCACCCGCTCGGCGCGCCCGGTCGCCCGCGCGCTCCCGTCCAGGTGCAGATCGCTGATGTGCGCCAGTACGAGCACCGGGCAGGCCTCCTCCGGGCGCCGCGGGCACGCCCTCACGGCACCAACGGCTAACGTTTGGATCGTATCCAAGCATTAACGCCGGTGGTGATCAATGGCAATCGGCTCGCGTCCCTCCCTCGCCCGGGGCAGGATGCTGCCCGTAGTCACCTTCACTCTTGTCGCCCAGGGAGGCCCGGATGACCGGCAGCGCGCCCGCTGCACCCTTCACCGCCGACGACTACCGGGCCCGGATGGAGCGTGCCGCGCGGGCGGCCGCCGACGCCGGGCTGGCCGGGTTGCTGGTGGCGCCGGGGCCCGACCTCGTGTGGCTCACGGGCTACGCGCCCACCGCGGTCACCGAGCGGCTGACCCTGCTCGTCCTCGCCGCCGGCCGCGACCCCGTCCTCGTCGTCCCGACGCTGGAGGCCCCCGACGCGGAGAAGGCCGCCGGCGCCCCCGCCCTGACCCTGCGCGACTGGACCGACGGCAAGGACCCCTACGCCGCCACCGCCGCCCTCCTCGACGGCTCCGGACGGTTCGGCATCAGTGACAACGCCTGGGCGATGCACCTGCTGGCCCTCCAGCGGGTGCTGCCCGGAACCTCGTACGCCTCCCTCACCGAGGCGCTGCCCATGCTGCGCGCCGTCAAGGACACGGCCGAGCTGGAGCTGCTGGCGGCGGCGGGCGCGGCCGCGGACGCCGCGTTCGAGGAGATCCGGAACGTGCGCTTCGGCGGTCGCCGCGAATCCGACGTCGCCGCCGACCTCGCCGCGCTGCTGCGGCGGTTCGGGCACTCCCAGGTCGACTTCACGATCGTCGCCTCCGGCCCGAACGGAGCCAACCCGCACCACGAGGTCGGCGACCGCGTCATCGGGGACGGCGACATGGTCGTCCTCGACTTCGGCGGGCTGAAGGACGGTTACGGCTCCGACACCTCGCGCACCGTCCACGTGGGCGGGCCAACCGACGAGGAGCGCCGGGTGCACGACCTCGTCCGCGAGGCGCAGGAGGCGGGCTTCGGCGCGGTGCGGCCCGGCGTCGCCTGTCAGGAGGTCGACCGGGCCGCCCGCGCGGTCATCGCCGACGCCGGGTACGGCGAGTACTTCATCCACCGCACCGGGCACGGCATCGGTGTCACCACGCACGAGCCGCCGTACATGATCGAGGGCGAGGAGCAGCCCCTCGTGCCCGGCATGTGCTTCTCCGTCGAGCCCGGCGTCTATCTGCCCGGCCGGTTCGGGGTACGCATCGAGGACATCGTCACGGTCACCGAGGACGGCGGCCGGCGTCTCAACGACACCACCCGGGAGATGGTCATAGTGGAGTGACCGGCACGGACAGGCCCCTACGCCCGGCAGACCCGGAAGACGACGGCGCGACCATGACCCAGGCACCGACACCCACCGCGGACACCGTCCGCCGACTGGTCCGCTCCCTGCTGGGCGAGAGCGCGGAACCCGAGGTCCGGCCCGTCGCCGAGGGCGCCGAGCCCGCCACCTGGTGGGTCGGTGCCCGGCACGTGCTGCGCCTGGCCCCCGACCGCGAGAGCGCGGTACGGCAGCGACGCGAACTGCGCCTGCGTGAACTGGTCCGCCCGTATGTCTGCGTCGCGGTGCCGACGAGCGTGGCGCACGGAGAGTGGGCGCCGGGGCTGACCTACACGCTCGACGCCAAGGTGCCCGGCGGGTCGGGCGAGGACCACGCCGTGTCGGCCCTGGGCGAGGCGGACCTCGCGGCGCTGCTCACCGGCGTGCGTGACGTGCCGGTCCGCCAGGCCGAGACCCTCGGCGTGCCCCGGGTGGCCCCGCGCTCACTGGAGGCGCTGCGGGAGGCCGCCGAGCGCGCCGCCCGGCGCCTCGCCGCGGCCGACGAGTTCGACGCCGCGCGGCCGGAGCGGCTCACCCGGGCGGCGACGGCCCAGCTCGGCGCCCAGCCCGGCGCGATCGTCCTCGTCCATCACGCACTGGCCGGCGAGCACCTCGTGGTCAGCGACGACGGCCGGGTGCGCGGCGTCCTCGGCTGGACCGACGCGGTCCTCGGCGACCCGGCCGAGGACATCGCCGGGCTCGCGCTCTCCGTGGGCTCGCCCGCCGCCGTCCGCGCCGCCACCCTCGCCGGCTACGGCGCCCGGCCGTGCCTTCGCGGCCTGTGGCTGGCCCGCTGCGACACCCTCGTCCAACTCGCCGCGGCGCTCTCGGGCCGGCCCGCCGCGTCCGCGTCCGTGCCGCTGCCACCGCCGCTGCTCAGGACTCGGCTGCGGCGTGCCTGGGAGCCGATCCTGCTGGAACGGGTCACGGAACTGCGCGAGGACGGCACGGAAGACGGCACGGTCGGCGGTACGGACGGCACGGACGGCGGTACGGACGACGACGCCCCCGTCTGATCGCCACCATCCGCTCCGGCACTCCGGGCGCTCCCGCCCCGCCGGCCCTTCCGGCATCCTCGTCAATCCTGTTCGAGCACCACACTCGACTCAGCCGGTACGCGCAGCACCCCGTCCCTCCCCGGCGCCTGTACCGGTTCCCACGCGGCGAGTACGCGCGCGGGGCGGCCGCCCAGCGGGATCGCCGCCGGTTCGGGACCCAGGTTGACGGCCACCCGGATGTCCCCGCGCCGGAAGGCCAGCCAGCGCGCCTCGGCGTCGTACGCCACCCTGGTGTCGGCGAGGTCCGGGTCGGTCAGGTCCGGCTGCTCGCTGCGCAGGGCGATCAGCCGGCGGTACCAGTCCAGTACGCGCGCGTGCGGCTCGCGCGCCGGCTCGGACCAGTCGAGGCAGGACCGCTCGCGCGTGGCAGGGTCCTGCGGGTCGGGCACGTCCTCCTCCTTCCAGCCGTGCGCGGCGAACTCCCGCCGCCGGCCGTTGCGCACGGACTCGGCGAGCTCCGGGTCGGTGTGGTCGGTGAAGAACTGCCACGGTGTGCCCGCCGCCCACTCCTCGCCCATGAACAGCATCGGCGTGAACGGCGCGGTCAGCGTGAGTGCCGCCGCGCAGGCCGCGAGGCCGGGGGAGACCAGCGCGGCCAGGCGGTCCCCCTGGGCGCGGTTGCCGACCTGGTCGTGGGTCTGGCTGTAGCCGGTCAGCCGGTGGGCGGCCACCCGGCCGCGGTCCAGCGGACGGCCGTGACCGCGGCCCCGGAAGCTGGAGTAGGTGCCGTCGTGGAAGTAGCCCCGCGTCAGCGTCTTGGCGAGCGCCGCCAGCGGAGCACGCGCGAAGTCGGCGTAGTAGCCCTGCGACTCTCCGGTCAGCGCGGCGTGCAGGGCGTGGTGGAAGTCGTCGTTCCACTGCGCGTGCACGCCCAGGCCGCCCTCCGCGCGCGGGGTGACGATCCGCGGGTCGTTGAGATCGGACTCGGCGATCAGGAACAACGGGCGCTCCAGGTCGGCGGCGAGGCCGTCCACAGCGGTCGACAACTCCTCCAGGAAGTGGCACGCGCGCGTGTCCGCCAGGGCGTGCACCGCGTCCAGGCGCAGTCCGTCGACCCGGTAGTCCCGCAGCCACGCCAGCGCGCTGTCCACCAGATAGGCGCGCACCTCGTCCGAGCCGGGCGCGTCCAGGTTGACGGCGACGCCCCAGGGCGTGTGGTGGGTGTCGGTGAAGTACGGGCCGAAGGCGGGCAGGTAGTTGCCGGTCGGGCCCAGGTGGTTGTGCACCACGTCCAGAACCACGCCCAGGCCCAGTTCGTGGGCCCGGTCGACGAAGCGTTTCAGCGCCTCGGGCCCGCCGTACGGCTCGTGCACCGCCCACAGCGAGACACCTTCGTACCCCCAGCCGTGCCGGCCCGGGAACGGGCACAACGGCATCAACTCGACGTGCGTGACGCCCAGTCCGGCCAGATGACCGAGCCGCTCGGCGGCGGCGTCGAGCGTGCCCTCGCGCGTGTACGTGCCCACGTGCAGCTCGTACAGGACACCGCCGGGCAGCGGACGCCCGCCCCACTCGGCACGCCACGCGTACCCCCCGTGGTCGACGACCGCGCTCAGCCCGTCCGGTCCGTCCGGCTGCCGGCGCGAGCGCGGGTCCGGGAGCACCGGCCCGTCGTCCACCGCGAATCCGTACCGCGAGCCGTCCCGCGCCTCGGCCTCACCGCACCACCACCCCGGCCGTTCCGGATCGCGCTCCAGCGCGCGCGTGGCGCCGTCGCACTGCAACGTCACTCGGCCGGCCTGCGGTGCCCACACCTCGAACTGCACGGACGGTTCCCCTTCGTCTGCTCACCGTGATGTAGGGCCTGTGTCCGGCACCTCACTGCCGAAGGCGAGGTGCCGCGTCCTTCCCGCGACCTGATCCGCCGGACAGGCCCTGGCCCGTCCATGGTCCTGCAAAAGTGATCTCCCCGCTGCCGAAAGCCCCCGTTTGCGGCGGGTGTCGCGCGGAGCCCGGCCTGTGGCGGTCGGGGCCCCGTGCGCGTGGCGGCCGTTGTCCCGTCTTCTGGACACTCCGGCCCGGCTGACCGACAATCACCTGCGTGACGTCGTCCTTCGAGTTCAACACGTACCCCGCGCGGTTGTCCGACGCGGAGCGCGACAAGGCGCTGAAGGTGCTCCGGGACGGCGTTTCCATGGGGCGTCTGTCGCACGACACGTTCATCCGCAGGATGGAACTGGCGTTCGCCGCCCGCCGCGTGGAGGAAATCGCCGCGCTCACCGCCGACCTGCCCACCGAGGGCCGGATGTCGCGGCTGGTGTTCGGCACCGTCGAGGCGGTGTCCGGGTTCGGCGTACGGCTGCGCAGGGCCTGGCAGGCCGAGCGGCTGCCCAAGCTGCTGCTGCCGCACCCCGGCGCCGGCCACCCGCTGCGCATAGGGCGCGACCCGGCGAGCGGGCTGCGGCTGACCCACGAGACGGTCTCCCGTGTGCACGCGGAACTGAGCCGCCAGGGCGGCATGTGGGTGCTGCGCGACCTCGGCTCCACCAACGGCACCACGGTCAACGGGCGCCGGGTCATCGGCGTGGCCGTCGTCCGGGAGGGGGATCAGATCGGCTTCGGCCAGATGGCCTTCCGCCTCGCGGTGAACTGAATCCCGAGGAGGGGACGGCGCACAGCTCTGGCCTGGGCTTCACTCGGCGTCGTGCGAGGCGGTGGGCGGATCGGCGGCCGGACCGGTGGGGCAAACCCCTTTCCTTTTCATGGTGTTGACGTACCCCCCAAGTCGTGACTGACTGTGCGTACACCGCGCACGCCAGGTGAACCGACGGCCCGAATCGTGGAGGTGTGCCCTGCCGCCCCTCCTGCGCTATCCGACCGTGGACGAGCTGGGCGCACGGGCCGCCGCTCTCGCCGCCCGCCATCCCGGACGCGCGCGGCTGCGCCGTGTGGGCACCTCGCGCGCGGGCAACCCGCTGTGGCTGCTCTCCGTGGGCCACGGCAGCCGCCAGGCCCTCGTCGTCGCCGGACCGCACGCCAACGAACCCGTGGGCGGCGCGACCGTCCTGCGGCTGGCCGAGCGGGCCCTGGCCGACCCCCGGCTCACCGAGGGTGTCGACGCCACCTGGAACCTGCTGCTGTGCGTCGACCCCGACGGCCTGCGCCGCAACGAGGGCTGGCTGTCCGGCCCGTACACCCTCGGCCGCTACGCACGGAACTTCTTCCGGCCCGGCTTCCTGGAACAGCCCGAGTGGCTGCCCCACGGCCCGGACCACGTCGCGCTGCCGGAGACCCGCACCCTGCTCGAACTCCAAGACGAGCTGCGGCCCTTCCTCCAGTGCTCCCTGCACGGAGTCGACGTCGGCGGCGGCTTCGTCGAGCTCACCCACGACCTGCCGGGACTCGCCCAGCGCATCGCCCACGCCGCGGCCCGGCTCGGCATCCCCCGCGAACTCGGCGCCTACGACACCCTGTACTGGCCCGACCTCGGCCCCGCCGTCTACCGCATCCCGCCGCCCCGCCGCGGCGACCTCACCGCGGCCATCACCGAGGCCGCCGTCGACTCGACGTGGTGCCACCCGCAGCGGTACGGCACCGTCACCGCGGTCGTCGAGGCGCCCATGTGGGGCGTGGCCGCCGTGGCGGACGGCTCGCCCCCGGCCGACCGGGACGCGTTGCTGCGGTCCGTGAGCCGCACCCTGCGCCACGACACGCGGCGCCTGCACGGCGTCCTCGCCCGGGTCCGGCCGCACCTGGCCACCGTGCCGGAGGCGGCGCACCTCCTCGCACCGGTCGACGACTACCTGCTGGTCTGCCCCCGGCTCGCCGACGCGTGGGACCCCGACACCGACGACGGGTCGGGCCGCACCCTCCCGCCGATGAACACCGCCCACCTGGTCGCCCTGCGCCTCGCCGGACGGCGCCTGGCCCTGCGGACCGCGGGGCTGCTGCATCAGCTGGTGACCCGTACCGGAGGCGATCCGGCGGGTGTACTGCCCGAGCTGGACCGGCTCGTCGACGAAGGCTGTGCCGACTACCGGGACGGCTGCGCGGCCCGCTGGATCCCGGTCGCGCGCCAGGTCGAGTACCAGACGCGCGTCGTACTCGCCGCGTTCGAACTGGCCGGGCGGCGCCCCACCGCGGACTCCCGTTCGGGTGAGCCGGGCTGGGGTTCCGAGGCCGCGGTGCCGATGCACCGGGAATGACCCACGACATCACGGCCCGAGCGGCACGGACCGGCCTCCTGGCGGCCGCCTCCCTCCTCCTCACCTGCGCGGTCCCGGCGCAGGCCGTCGCCGAGCGGGAACCGGCGAGCGACTGGCTCCTCCTCACCGTCACCCAGGGCGACGACCGGCCGGGCGCATGGCCCGGTGCCCCGTCGGGCACCCAGTCCGGAGCCACACGCGCTGCCCTCCTGCTGTGCGACCCGCCCGGGGGACACGCCCGCGCCGCCCGCGCCTGCGACGAACTCGACGCCACGGACGGCCGCATCGCCGACATCCCGCCGCGGGACACCCACTGCCCGATGATCTACGCGCCCGTGACCGCCCACGCGCACGGGCAGTGGCGGGGACAGCCGGTGGAATACACGCGGACCTTCCCCAACCCGTGCGCGATGGCGGCACGAACGGGCGCCGTCTTCGCCTGGGACACGGAGGGGTGAGCCGGGGCGGGCGGTGAGCGGGTGACGCCTCGGGGCCCGTGCCCGGCCGTCGGCCGCGTCACTGCTGGTGCGGTCCGCGGTCCGCCAGGGTCAGGAACACCTCGCCGACCGCCTCGGACAGGGTGGGGTGGGCGTGGATGCGGCGGGCCACGTCGGCGGGCTCGGCGTCCCAGCCGACGATCAGCCGGCTCTCGGCGACCATCTCCGACACGTTCGGGCCCACCAGATGCCTCGTGGGCGGCGCGGTCGGTGAGGGCCGCGTGGTCCTGACGCCCGCCCCGCCCTGGCGACACGCCCTGACGGTCTTCGCGCGCGTGCCGCCGACCGGCGCCGCCGAGGCCTTCGTCGACCTGGAAACCCCTTCACGCGAGGGCCGCTCACGACGGTGTGCGGAGGACGCGGGCGTGCGGCGACCCAGGCGTGCGGCGAGGCGAGGAGCGCGGCGGCGCCGGATGGCGGACCCCGCGGCCCGGCGGCGGCCGACGGTCAGCCACCGTCTCCCCCCTCCGCCACCACCCGCTCCAGCAACGCCACCGGCACGCCCGCGAAGAGATCCTCCACGCGCGCGTGGCCCGTGAACTCCCGTCCGGGCGTCAGCGCGTCGGCCCACCGGCCCGGCGGCAGGGGCAGAGCCGTGCCCTGCCAGCCGCCCGCCTCCGCCAGCCGCAGTGACAGCCGGGTCACGGCGGTCAGGACCTCCCCGGAGCGGACGAAGGCCACGCAGTGCGCCGCCGCGGGGCCCACGGCGGGCAGCGGCTCGTACGTCGCCGCGTCGCCGAACGCGTCGGGCCGCCGCGCCCGCAACGCCAGCGCCGCCCGGGTCACCGCCTCCTTCTCGCCGCCCTTCCCGGCGTCTTCGCCCTCTCCCGTCTCTCCGAAGCGCGCCGGCCGGCGGTTGTCCGGGTCCACCAGGGCCAGGTACTCGCCCTCGGTGCCCTGGTAGAGGTCCGGCACCCCCGGCATCGTCAGATGCGTCAGGGCCGTGCCGAGGACGTTGGCCCGGATGTGCGGCTCCAGGGTGTCGCGGAAGGCGACCACCCGCCCGCCCGGCGCACCGCACGGCCCCGCCCACACGAACCGCTCCACGGCCTCCTCGTACGGAGGCTGCCGCTCCGTCCAGCTGGTGTGCATCCCCGCCTCGCGCACATGCTTCAACAGCGCCTCCCGCACCCGCTCCCCGTCCGCCGGCCCCAGCCCGAACACCGTCTGCCAGGCCGCCCACGCCAGCTGCGCGTCCGGCGCGCCCTCACCCGTGCGGGTGACCTCCGTCAGGACGTCCGCCCACCGCTCGGGGCACTCCGTGAGCACCGCCAGCGCGGCGCGCACGTCGGCGCTGCGCTTGGTGTCGTGGGTCGAGACGACCGTGCCCGTCGCGGGCCAGTCGCGCTGCACGCGCGCGCAGTACGCGTGGAACTCCTCCGGCGACAGGGCCGGGCTCCCCGGGTTCCCGCCCACCTCGGTCGCCGACAGCAGCGGCACGTAGCGGTAGAACGCCGTGTCCTCCACCGACTTGGCGCGCAGCGCCGACGCGGTCTGCGCGAACCGCGTCCGGAACTCCACGTGCTCCGGCCCGTCCCCGTACCGGCCCAGCACCAGGTCACGTACGACGTCCACCGCGCCGGACTCCTCCGGCACCGCGAACACGAGCCGCGCCTCGGCCGCCGCCTCCTCGGTGACGACCGACGCCGCGTCCACCGACGCGTACGGCCGGTACACCTCCAGCCGGACCAGCAGTTCCCGCAACGCGGTGCGCAGCGCCCACGGCGCCCGGTCGCGCAGGGCGGGGTCCGGCGACGCGACGCACAGGCGGTGCGCCACCCGGGTCAGCCGGTCCATCTCGGTGGCCAGCTCGTGCGTGAGCACCTTGTACGCCGCCCGCCGCACCGTCGCCGCCCAGTCCCCGCCCCGGTCCGTCCGCGGGGCGGCGAACCTGCGGTACCGGCCGAGCAGTTCCCCGTACCCGGCGGGATCCGTGAAGAGCCCGTCGACGTGCCGCAGGGCGTCGTAGCCGGTCGTGCCCGCGACGGGCCAGGCGGCGGGCAGGCGCTCGCCGTCCGCGAGGATCTTCTCCACGACCGTCCACCGGCCGCCGCTCGCCTCGTGCAGCCGCCGGAGGTAGGCGTCGGGGTCGGCGAGGCCGTCCGGGTGGTCGACGCGCAGCCCGTCGATCACACCCTCGTGCAGCAGCCGCAGAATCGTGGCGTGCGTGGCCTCGAACACCTCCGGGTCCTCCACACGCAGGCCGATCAGCTCCGAGATGCTGAAGAAGCGCCGGTAGTTCAGGTCGGTGCGGGCGAGGCGCCACCACACCGGGCGGTACCACTGCGCGTCCAGGAGCTGCGGCAGCGGCAGGTCACCGGTGCCGTCCCGCAGCGGGAACGCGTGGTCGTGGTAGCGCAGTACGTCGCCGTCGACCCGCAGCTCGTCCAGCACCTCGCCGACCGGTGCGCCGAGCACCGGCATCAGCACCTGGCCGCCCTGAGCCTCCCAGTCGATGTCGAACCACCGCGCGAACGGCGACTTCGGTCCCTCCCGCAGCACCTCCCACAGGGCACGGTTGTGCCGCGGCGACATCGCCATGTGGTTCGGCACGATGTCCACCACCAGGCCGAGACCGTGTTCCCGCGCGGTGCGCGCCAGCGCCCGCAGTCCCTCCTCGCCGCCCAGCTCCTCGCGCACGCGCGCGTGGTCCACCACGTCGTAGCCGTGCGGCGAGCCCGGGACCGCCTCCAGGACGGGGGACAGGTGCAGATGCGACACACCGAGCGAGGCCAGGTACGGCACGGCGGCCGCGGCGGCCGCGAACGGGAACGCGGGCTGAAGCTGCAGCCGGTAGGTGGCCGAGGGGGACGGGGAGGAGGCGGACAGCACCGGGTCGGGTCGCTCAGGCGTCATGCAGAGCTACGTACCCGCCCCGCCGCGATTCGTGTCATCTGCCCCCTGCACGGACGTACGGGCATGCCCGGAACAGACACGCCCGTATGCCCCTCAGACGGGTCGTCGCAGCACCGCGAGGCTCCGGTCCACCAGGGTCAGCCGGTCCCCGGCCTGTACTTTCGCGGTCGTGTCCGCGGGCACGCCCTCCGTCAGGGAGGTGTCGACGACCACCTGCCACTGCCGGCCGTGGTCGACCGGCACCACGAAGTCCAGCGGCTTCGGCGAGGCGTTGAACATCAGCAGGAAGGAGTCGTCGGCGATGCGTTCCCCGCGCGGGCCGGGCTCGGAGATGGCGTTGCCGTTCAGGAACACGGTGAGGGCCGACGCCCGCGCCGAGTTCCAGTCGCGCTGGGTCATCTCCGCACCCTCGGGGGTGAACCAGGCGATGTCCGACAGCTCGTCGTGGGTGCCCTCCACGGGGCGGCCGTGGAAGAAGCGCCGCCTGCGGAAGACCGGATGGTCCCTGCGCAGCCACACCATCGCGCGGGTGAACCCGAGCAGCCCGGCACCGGCACCGGTGACGTCGCCGTCGCCGTCGGGCCACGCCACCCACGCCAGCTCGTTGTCCTGGCAGTAGGCGTTGTTGTTGCCGCGCTGGGTGCGGGCGAACTCGTCGCCGTGGCTGATCATCGGCACGCCCTGGGAGAGCAGCAGCGTGGCGACGAGGTTCCGCATCTGCCGCGCCCGCAGCTCCAGCACCGCCGGGTCGTCGGTGTCGCCCTCGACGCCGCAGTTCCAGGACCGGTTGTGGCTCTCGCCGTCCCGGTTGTCCTCGCCGTTGGCCTGGTTGTGCTTGTCGTTGTACGCCACCATGTCGTGCAGGGTGAAGCCGTCGTGGCAGGTCACGAAGTTGATCGAGGCCAGCGGGCGGCGGCCGTCGTCCTGGTAGAGGTCGGAGGAGCCGGTCAGCCGGGACGCGAACTCCGCCAGCGTGCGCGGCTCGCCGCGCCACAGGTCCCGCACGGTGTCCCGGTACTTGCCGTTCCACTCGGTCCACAGCGGCGGGAAGTTGCCCACCTGGTAGCCGCCCTCGCCCACGTCCCACGGCTCGGCGATCAGCTTCACCTGCGAGACCACGGGGTCCTGCTGCACCAGGTCGAAGAACGACGACAGCCGGTCCACCTCGTGGAACTGCCGGGCCAGGGTGGCGGCGAGGTCGAAGCGGAACCCGTCGACGTGCATGTCGGTGACCCAGTACCGCAGCGAGTCCATGATCATCTGTAGTACGTGCGGGGACCGCATGAGTAGGGAGTTCCCGGTGCCCGTGGTGTCCATGTAGTAGCGGGGGTCGTCGGTCAGCCGGTAGTACGAGGGATTGTCGAGGCCCTTGAAGGACAGCGTGGGGCCAAGGTGGTTGCCCTCCGCGGTGTGGTTGTAGACCACGTCGAGGATGACCTCGATCCCCGCCTCGTGCAGCGCCTTCACCGCCGACTTGAACTCCAGCACCTGCTGGCCGCGGTCGCCCCACGAGGCGTACGCGTTGTGCGGGGCGAAGAAGCCGATCGTGTTGTAGCCCCAGTAGTTGTTCAGGCCCATGTCCACCAAGCGGTGGTCGTTGACGAACTGGTGCACCGGCATCAGCTCCAGCGCGGTCACCCCCAGCTCGGTGAGGTGCTCGATCAGCGCCGGGTGCGCGAGGGCCGCGTAGGTGCCGCGCAGCTCCTCGGGGAGGCCCGGGTGCCGCATGGTCAGGCCCTTCACATGGGCCTCGTAGAGCACCGTGTGGTGGTACTCCGTCCGGGGGCGCCGGTCGTCGCCCCAGTCGAAGTAGGGGTTGACCACGACCGACGTCATCATGTGCGGCGCCGAGTCCAGGTCGTTGCGCCGCCCGGGTTCGCCGAAGTGGTAGCCGTACACCTCCTCGCCCCACTGGATCGAGCCGCTGATCGCACGCGCGTACGGGTCGAGGAGCAGCTTGGCGCTGTTGCAGCGCAGTCCGCGCTCCGGGGCGTACGGACCGTGCACGCGGTAGCCGTACCGCTGCCCCGGCATCACGCCCGGCACGTACGCGTGCCGCACGAACGCGTCGCTCTCCCGCAGCTCGATCGCGGTCTCCGAACCGTCGTCGTGCAGCAGACACAGCTCTACTCGGTCGGCGGCCTCCGTGAAGACCGCGAAGTTGGTGCCGGCGCCGTCGTACGTGGCACCGAGTGGATACGCCTCTCCAGGCCAGACCTGCATGGACACGACTCTTTCAGGTGTGGGGCGCCGGTGCGGACGCCTTGGCTCCGAGTCTCCCGGAAGTCTCCCCGAAAGTGAGGCGACCACCTAGCACGTACGTCCTCCTACCCACCCTTCGGCGTTCCGCCCGGGACGCGCCCCGGGGCCGGCACGGGGAACCTTCCCCGTGCCCGGCCACGTCACCGCTATGAATCCGCTCACTCCCCGGTGACCGGAGGTCCGGAACGGGCTTTGTGATCACGGACGTTGGGAAAACCGGCCCGTCCATCGGGCTGCACCGCGGACCGCTCGCGGAGTACCCTTCCTTGATCGTTGGGACGGGGTCTGACCGGGAGTGCTCCCAGGGAGCGGAAGGCGGTGCGCGGGTGGGCTCGGGAGGGCTGGAGCTGCCTCCTGGTGACGACGGTCACCAGGGGAACTCCGCGGACGTCCCGCCCGGTGCGGTGTCCCTGGCGCGGCCGATGAGCGCGGGCGCGATCGGTCCGGAACTGGACTGGGACACCGACGCCTGGCACGAGGTGCGCACCCGTGCGCAGCGGGCGGGCCGGGCCTATATCTGGCTCAACCTCGTCGAACAGCGGCTGCGCGCGGTCGTGGCCGCCGTCCTGAGGCCGGTCTACGAACCCGTGCACGGCGAGGAGTGGGTGGTGGCCGCGGCCGGACCCGCCGGCCAGGAGTGGGTGCAGCGGGCCGTAGCCGTCCGCGAGGTCAGCCGCCGCAAGGGCTACCTGCTCGACCCGGCCGACGACAACGTCCTCAGCTTCCTCACCCTGCCGCAGCTGCGCGAGCTGATGGTGCAGCACTGGCCCTGCTTCGAGCCCTACGTGGACGAGCGCCGCGACGTGGAACTCGCGCTGGACGAGCTGGAGGTCACCCGCAACGTGGTCTCCCGCAACCGGGCACTGTCCGAGGCGGTGCTGAGCCAGGCCGAGCGGGCCTCGGCGCGGCTGCTGGAGGTCCTCGGCACGGGCGGCGACGTGCCGTCCACGCGCCGCCTGCCGATCGACGCCGTGGAGGACCTGGTCGGCGACCGGTACGCCGACGTGGTCGCCGTGCACTCGGACCGGGTGCGGCTGCTGCGCCAGTTCCCGGCAGAGGACCTCTTCGGCGGCGCGCGGCGCGTGGACGCCCTCGGCATCGGCCTCAACCTGCTCGTGCAGAACTTCTCCGGCCGCCGCCTGCTGCGGCTGGCCGAGTCCGGCGGCCGGGTGCGGCTGCTCTTCCTGAACCCGGCCTCCAGCGCGATCAAGCGCCGCGAGCGCGAACTCGGCATCAAGCGCGGCGAGCTGAGCCGCGCCGTGGAGATGAACATCCTGCACATGCGGCGGGTCCGCGCCCGGCTGCGGGACCCGGGCGCGTTCGAGATCCAGGTTTTCGACGAGACGCCCCGTTTCACGGCCTACCTCGTCGACGGGGACGGCGCCGACGGCATCGCGGTCGTGCAGTCCTACCTGCGCCGGACGCGGGGGATGGAGGCGCCGGTGCTCGTACTGCGCAACGGACGGAACGGCGGCAAGGTCGTGAAGTCGGACCATCTCGACGAAGGCGGACTCTTCCCCACCTATCGCGAGGAGTTCGAGTCGATGTGGGCGGATTCGCGGCCGGTGTCGTGAGCGACCGCCCCGGGCCGGGCGCGGGCGTAAGCGGAATGCGATCCTCTGATTGTCAGTGGCCCGTGGGAGGGTGGAGACCACTGGGGGAACGCACCACCGAGAAGGGGGACCGCCCATGGGCTGGCACCGGGAGCTGCTGATCGGCTTCGACCTGGAGACGACGGGCACCGATCCGCGCGAGGCGCGCATCGTCACGGGGGCCGTGATCGAGGTCGTGGGCGGCGAGCCGCGGGGGCGCCGGGAGTGGCTGGCCGACCCCGGTGTGGAGATCCCGGCGGACGCGGTCGCGGTGCACGGCATCACCAGTGAGCGGGCGGCCGCCGAGGGCCGGCCCGCCGACCAGGTCGCCGACGCCATCGCCGGTGTGCTCGCGGCCTACTGGAAGACGGGCGTCCCGGTCGTCGCCTACAACGCGGCCTTCGACCTCACCCTGCTCTCCGCCGAACTGCGGCGCTACGGGCTGCCGTCCCTCCGCGACCGCCTGGGCGGCCTCGATCCCGCCCCGGTCATCGACCCGTACACCATCGACCGCTCGGTCGACCGCTACCGTCGCGGCAAGCGCAATCTGGAAGCGGTCTGCCGGGAGTACGGTGTCCCGCTCGACGCCGCCCACGACGCCACGGCCGACGCCCTCGCCGCGGCCCGGCTGGCCCGCGCGATAGCCGGCCGCCACCCCAAGGTCGCGTCCCTCGGCCCGGCGGACCTGCACCACCGCCAGATCGAGTGGTACGCCGAGTGGGCGGCGGACTTCCAGGGCTTCCTGCGCCGCAAGGGCGACGCCACGGCCGTCGTGGACGGGACGTGGCCGGTGCGCGAGCCGGCCGACGAGCGGGTCTGACCCGGGCCGGGCCCCGGAAGGCGACGCGGGGTCAGAAGGGGTACCACCGCACCGTCGGGTCCCCGTCCCGCAGCGACGCCACCCGGCGTTCGAACTCGGCCAGCGCCTTCGGATTGCTCGGCGCGTGCTGGGCCACCCACGCGCAGCTGGCCGTCTCCCGGGCGCCGCGCAGCACCGCACAGCCGTCCCACTCCCGCACGTCCCATCCGTAGGTCGCGGTGAAGGCGTCGTGCGCCTCGGCGGGAAGCCCGTACCGGTCCCGGCTGAGCGCCATCACCACCAGGTCGTGCTCGCGCAGGTCGGCGGAGAAGGTCTCCAGGTCGACCAGGACCGGCCCGTCGGGACCGACGTGCACGTTGCGGGGCAGCGCGTCGCCGTGGATCGGGCCCGGCGGCAGATGGGGGGTGAGCGCGGCGGCGGCCGTCGCGAAGCCGTCGCGCCGCTCGCGCAGATACGCGGCGTCCGCGGGGTCGATCACGTCCCCCGCGAGCCGCAGCCAGCGCTCCACTCCGCCCAGCAGCTCGCGGGGCGGCAGCTCGAAGGAGGGGGAGGGCAGCGCGTGGACCAGCCGGAGCAGTGCGGCCACGTCCCGGGGCTCGGCGGGCCGCACCGGGTCGGGGAGCCGCCGCCACACGGTCACCGGGTGCCCCTCGATGAACAGCGCCGTCGGGTCGGCCGCCCGCACCGCCGGCACACCGGCCTCTTCCAGCCACACCGCGACGGCCAGTTCCCGGCGTGCCCGGTCGAGGAGTTCGGCGTCGCGGCCCACCTTGACGGCCAGGTCACCGGCGGCGAACACCGCGTTCTCGCCGAGGGCGAGCAGCCGCGCCTCCCGTGCCGGGCCGGGCAGCACCCCCGCCGCGTCCAGCACCTCCCGCGCCCGTGCCTCGTCCATCGTCGCCCGCCTCCGTGTCCGTCGTGTAGGTGGTGTCGGCCGTCCGGTCGTCCGGTCGTGTCCGTGGTGCCGGTCGGGTCCGTGGTGCCGGTCGTCCGGTCGTGTCCGGGATGTCCGCCGGGTTCCCGCCACCCGTCGGCCAGTGTCGCATTCGCACAGGTGGGAGCGTGTGCGCGGGCTCTTGACGGGGCCCGGCGCCTTCACGACCATGACCAGGCCCGTTCGAGCCGTGCAAAGGGGCTGATTACGTGACATCGGTGTCCGAGTCGAGAAGGCCGGGGCGCCGTGCGTCCGGTACGGACCGGTCACGGCGCGGCCCGGATCACGGTGCCTGGTTCCTGGTGCTGCCCGCGCTGATCCCCATCCTGGTGCTCAGCGTCGGGCCGCTGCTCTACGGCATCCTGCTGGCGTTCACCGACGCCCAGTCGGGCCGGACGGAGCCCACCCAGTGGGTCGGCACCCTGAACTTCCAGGACCTGGTGCACGACACGCTCTTCTGGGAGTCGTTCCGCATCGGGCTGCTGTGGGCCGTCGGGGTGACGGTGCCGCAGTTCCTCCTCGCACTCGGCCTCGCCCTCCTGCTCAACCAGAACCTGCGGATGCGCTTCCTGGCCCGCGGGCTGGCGATCATTCCCTGGGCGATGCCCGAGGTGGTCGTCGGCATCATGTGGCGGCTGGTCTACAACCCGGACGCGGGCATCCTCAACGAGACTCTGCGCGACCTCGGTCTCGGCGACGGCCGCGACTGGCTCAGCGGCCTCGCCACCGCCCTGCCCGCCGTCATCGTCGTCGGCGTCTGGGCAGGCATGCCCCAGACGACGGTAGCCCTGCTCGCCGGGCTGCAGAACACCCCGCGCGAGCTGCACGAGGCCGCCGCGGTCGACGGCGCCGGAGCATGGCGCCGCTTCCGCACGGTCACCTGGCCCGCCCTGAGACCGGTCGCGCTCGCCATCACCGCGCTCAACCTCATCTGGAACTTCAACTCGTTCGCCCTGGTCTACGTACTGACCAACGGAGGCCCCGGCGGCCGGACCCGGCTGCCCATGCTCTTCGCCTACGAAGAGGCCTTCCGCTACGGACAGTTCGGCTACGCGGCGGCGATGGGGTGCGTGATGGTCGCCGTGATCTCGATCCTGCTGGCCGTCTTCCTCGCCGGCCGGCTCAAGGGCGGACTCACGGGCGGACTCAAGGGCGGACTCACGGGCGGGCCCAAGGGCGAACCGAAGGAAGGTGTCGCGGCATGAGGACCTCGACCGGGGCCCGCGTGGGCCAGTACGCCGCGCTGCTCGCGTATCTGGTCTTCCTGGCCTTCCCGTTCCTCTGGCTGATCTCCACCGCGTTCAAACCGCCGCAGGAACTGGCGAGCCTCCACCCCACCTGGATCCCGGAGAACCCCACCCTCGACAACTTCCGCCAGGCCTTCGACGAACAGCCGCTGCTGCGGGCCGCCCTCAACTCGCTGCTCGCCGCACTCGGCGCGGCGGTGGTCGCCGTGGTGATCGCGACACCGATGGCGTACGTCATGGCCCGGCACCGCGGGCGGCTCAGCAGGGCGGCCACCGGGTGGGTCGTGGTCAGCCAGGCCTTCCCCTTCGTCCTCCTGATCATCCCGCTCTTCCTGGTGCTGAAGAACCTCCGGCTGATCAATTCCGTCCCCGGGCTGGTGATGGTCTACGTCGTGTGGTCCCTGCCGTTCGCGCTGTGGATGCTCGCCGGGTACGTCCGGGCCGTGCCGGCCGAGTTGGAGGAGGCGGCGGCGGTCGACGGCGCCGGGCGGCTGCGCACCCTGGTGTCGGTGACCGCGCCGTTGCTCGCGCCGGGGATCGTGGCGACGGCGCTGTTCGCCTTCATCACCGCGTGGAACGAGTTCTTCTTCGCGCTGGTGCTGCTGAAGACACCGGAGAAACAGACCCTGCCGGTGATCCTCACCCACTTCATCGGCGCCGAGGGCGTGGCGGACCTCGGCCCGCTCGCGGCGGCGGCCTTCCTCGCGACGCTGCCCTCGCTCCTGGTCTTCGCCCTCATCCAGCGGCGGATCACGGGCGGCATGCTCGCCGGGGCGGTGAAGGGCTGATGCCGGCGCGTACGAGGATCGCGACCCTGCTCGTCTCCCTCTCCCTGCTGCTCGCGGGCTGCTCGGGCGGCGGCGACGGACCGGACGACGGCCGGATCACCCTGCGCTTCCAGTCGCTGGCCTGGCAGGAGGAGTCCGTGACGGCCAACAGGGAACTGGTGCGGGAGTGGAACGCCACCCACCCGGACGTGCGCGTCGAGTACGTCCAGGGCAGCTGGGACAGCGTCCACGACCAGCTCCTCACCTCCTTCGAGGGCGGCGAGGCGCCCGACATCATCCACGACGCCTCCGACGACCTCGCGGACTTCGCCTACGGCGGCTACCTCGCCGACCTGACCGACCTGCTGCCCGACCGGCTCAAGTCGGACATCCCGCAGCGCAGCTGGGAGACGGTCACCTTCGGCGACGGGATCTACGGCGTGCCGTTCCTCCAGGAGCCGCGGGTGCTCATCGCCAACGCCGACCTGCTGGAGGAGTCGGACGTCCGGCTCCCGACGCCCGAACGCCCCTGGTCCTGGTCCGAGTTCCGGCAGGTGACGAAGCGGCTGAGCGGCGACGGCACGTACGGGGTGGCCTGGCCGCTCAAGGAGCCCGTCTCCGCCACGCTCAACCTGTCGCTCTCCACAGGAGGACGGCTGTTCCACCGCGGAGCGGACGGAAAGGTCACCGTCCGGTTCGAGGAGGGCGACCGGGTGGTGCCGCGCACCATCCACGACCAGGTCAACACCGACCACAGCGCCTCCTCCACCACCCTCGGCAGCGGCGGTTCCGACACCCTGCCCGGCTTCTTCGCGGGCAAGTACGCGATGGTGCCGCTCGGCTTCTCCTACCGCCAGCAGATCGAGCAGCAGGCACCCGAGGGCTTCGAGTGGCGGGTGCTGCCCGCCCCGGCGGGCGACGAAGGGCTCACCCAGGGCGTCAGCCCGCAGACCCTGTCGATCGCGGAGGACAGCCCGCACAAGAAGGAGGCCGCCGCCTTCGTCGACTTCCTCCTCCAGCCGGACAACATGGTGCGCCTCGCCCTCGGCGACTGGATGCTGCCCACCGGCGGCGAGGCGCTGAAGGACCCGGCCCTGCGCACGGCCGAGCACGGCTGGGCCACGGGCACCGCCCTCGCCGGTCATCTGCGCTCGGCACCCGCGCAGTCCGTGAGGGGATATCCCGAGTGGAAGGACAAGGTGGCGACCCCCGCGCTCCAGGAGTACTACAGCGGAGCCATCGACACGGAGGAGCTGCGCAGTCGCCTGGTGACGGACGGAAACCTCGTCCTCGCCCGCTACCAGCGCTGACGGCGTCCGCGCCGGTCGGGCGGGAAAACCCGTTGCCCGCCCGCGGCGCGGGCGCCTAACGTCGCCTCCGTGGCAGCTTTCAACGCGATCTTCGACTCCGGTCTCGGCCGGGGCTGCACGCACGCCATCAGGATGCGTCGTGGCCCCGGAGCCCTGACCGGCCCGGGGACCCCCCGCCGCTGACACACGTGACACACATGCGGCGGGGCTGAGCCTCCGCATCCCCTTTTCGCCTTCGTCTTCCGGTCAGGGCCTTCGGCTGCCCTTTCCCCCTTTCCTGGAAGACAAGGACCGCAGGCCATGGCCCGCCCCACCCAGCGTGCCCGCACGCTCTCGCAGAACTTCCTCGCCGACCGCGCCACCGCCGCCCGTGTCGCCCGGCTCGCCGCCCCCGACATCCGGCGCCCGCCCCTCCTCCTCGAAGCCGGCGCCGGAAAGGGCGCCCTCACCGAGCCGCTCGCCCGCCGCGGCCGGGAACTGCACGCCTACGAGATCGACCCCCGGCTCGTCCCCGTGCTCCGCGCCCGCTTCGCGGACACACCCCACGTCCACGTGGTCGCCGGTGACTTCCTCGCCGCGCGGCCCCCGCGCACGCCGTTCTCCGTAGCCGGGAACGTGCCCTTCTCCCGCACCGCGGACATCGTCGACTGGTGTCTCAACGCACCCGGCCTCACCGACGCCACGCTGCTCACCCAGCTCGAGTACGCCCGCAAACGCACCGGTGACTACGGCCGCTGGTCCCTGCTGACGGTCCGGACCTGGCCCCGGTACGAGTGGCGGCTGGCCGGGCGGGTCAGCCGGTACGGCTTCCGTCCGGTGCCACGCGTCGACGCCGGAATCCTGCGCATCGAACGCCGCCGCACCCCGTTGCTCGCCGGCGCCGCCCACCGGAGCTGGCGGGATCTGGTCGAGCTGGGCTTCTCGGGAGTCGGCGGCTCGCTGCACGCGTCCCTGCGGCGCGCCCACCCAAGGCGCCGGGTGGACGCGGCGTTCCGGGCGGCGCGCCTGGACCCCGGCGTGCTCGTCGGCGAGGTGTCCCCGGCGCGCTGGCTGCGGCTGCACGAGGAGCTGGCGGCATGAGGAGGGACGTACGGGGAAAACAATTGCACGAGACGTATCGTCTCGCGTACTCTCCTCGCATGACCAGTCCCGCTCACATCGCCATGTTCTCCGTCGCCGCGCACGGCCACGTGAATCCCAGCCTGGAGGTGATCCGCGAGCTCGTGGCGCGGGGGCACCGGGTGACGTACGCGATCCCGCCGCTCTTCGCGGAGAAGGTCGCCGAGACGGGCGCCGAACCCAAGCTGTGGAACAGCACGCTGCCCGGCCCCGACGCCGACCCGGCGGCCTGGGGCACCACGCTGCTGGACAACGTCGAGCCGTTCCTGAACGACGCCATCCAGGCGCTCCCGCAACTCGTCGAGGCCTACGAGGGCGACGAGCCGGACCTCGTCCTGCACGACATCACCTCCTACCCGGCCCGTGTCCTCGGTCACCGCTGGAACGTGCCCGTGGTCTCCCTCTCGCCGAACCTGGTCGCCTGGGAGGGGTACGAGAAGGAGGTCGGCGAGCCGATGTGGGAGGAGCCGCTGAAGACCCAACGCGGCCAGGCGTACTACGCCCGTTTCCACGCCTGGCTGGAGGAGAACGGAATCACCGAGCACCCCGACCCGTTCGTCGGCCGCCCCGCCCGTTCCCTGGTGCTGATCCCGAAGGCGCTCCAGCCCAACGCCGACCGGGTGGACGAGGCGACCTACACCTTCGTCGGCGCCTGCCAGGGCGACCGCTCCGCCGAGGGGGACTGGCAGCGTCCCGACGGCGCCGAGAAGGTCGTCCTCGTCTCCCTCGGGTCGTCCTTCACCAAGCAGCCGGCCTTCTACCAGGAGTGCGTCAAGGCCTTCGGCGGGCTGCCCGGCTGGCACGTGGTGCTCCAGATCGGCAAGCACGTCGACGCCGCGGAGCTGGGGGACGTACCGGACAACGTGGAAGTACGGTCCTGGGTGCCGCAGTTGGCGATCCTCAAGCAGGCCGACCTGTTCGTCACCCACGCGGGCGCCGGCGGCAGCCAGGAGGGAATGGCCACCGCCACACCGATGATCGCCGTACCGCAGGCCGTGGACCAGTTCGGCAACGCGGACATGCTCCAGGGGCTCGGCGTCGCCCGCCACCTGCCCACCGAGGAGGCGACCGCCGAGGCACTGCGCGCCGCGGCCCTCGCCCTGGTCGACGACCCCGAGGTGGCCGGGCGGCTGAAGCAACTCCAGGCGCGGATGGCCCAGGAGGGCGGTACCCGGCGGGCCGCCGACCTGATCGAGGCGGAGCTGGCGGCGGCGAGGGCCTGACCGCACCGCGGCGGCAGACGCCGACGGGCCCGCCGGTTCCCAGGACAACTCCCGGGAACCGGCGGGCTCTTCGGCACGCGGCCGTGCCTCAGTCGTACCGGCCCTCGCTCACACCCCGACCCGATCGCCCTCGTCGTCCCGGGCCGCCGGCACGAGCGCCTCGGACGCCTCGTCGTGGGTGAGGTCCGGGAGCCGGTGCAGCCACTTCGGCAGGTACCAGTTGCGCTCGCCGAGCAGGGCCATCACGGCCGGCAGCAGTACGCCCCGGATGATCGTCGCGTCGATCAGCACCGCCGCCGCCAGGCCCACGCCCATCTGCTTCATGGACTGCATGGACAGCATGCCGAAGAGGGCGAACACGGCCACCATGATGACGGCGGCGCTGGTGACGACACCCGCCATCGCGACGCACACCGTGACACCGGAGACGACGATCGCCCGGCCGCTGGTGGCGGCGGCGATCCGGAGCGCCGTCTGCGCGTCCCGGCCGGCGGCGCGCTCCTCGCGCTCGCGGCGCAGGTAGAACAGGCAGTAGTCGACGCCGACGGCCAGACCGACCAGCAGCATCACGGAGTTGGCGGTCTCGTTCATCGGCTGGAAGTGGCTGACCAGGTCCATCAGGCCCATCGTCGCCATGATCGCGGTGATCGCCAGCGCCACCGGCACCAGCGCCGCGACCAGCGCGCCGAACGCGACCAGCAGGATGCCGAGGGCCACCGGGACCGCGGAGTACTCGGCCTTCTTGCACTTACCGGGGTTGCTCCAAAGTCGTGATCAGGGTGTGGCGCTCGTACGGGAGTCTTCCGCAGAGTTGTTGAATAAGTCACAGGCGCGTGTAGTGGTTGAAGCGCGCACACCGCATCGGCGAGAGTGGCGCGCACGTCCGCCGGCGCGCGGACGAGGCCGTCGTGCCCACCCCCACGGGGCACGACGGCCGTCCTATGGTGTGCGCATGACGACGATGTACGCGGCACTGCTGCGCGGGATCAACGTGGGCGGCGCGAGGAAGGTCCCGATGGCCGAACTGCGCGCGCTCCTGGAAGGTCTCGGCCACGACGCCGTACGCACCCATCTCCAGAGCGGGCAGGCCGTGTTCGCGTCCGGCCACGGGGACGAGGAGTCCCTGGCCGCCGAGTTGACGCGGGCCATCGAGGAACACTTCGGCTTCGCGGTGGACGTGATCGTGCGCGACCACGCCTATCTGCGGGCGGTCGCCGAGGCGTGCCCGTTCCCGGCCGCCGGCCTGGAGGCCAGGCAGCTGCACGTCACCTACTTCTCCGCGCCGGTCGACGCCGAGCGCTTCGCGGCGATCGACCGACCGGCGTTCCTCCCGGAGGAGTTCCGCCTCGGCGACCGCGCGCTGTACCTGTACACACCGGACGGCCTCGGCCGCTCCAAGCTCGCCGAGGCCCTCGCGAGGCCCCGCGTGAACAAGGGCGTCATCGCCACCACACGCAACTGGAACACTGTCGCCAAGCTCGTCGAGCTGACCGCCTCCTGACCGCCTCCTGACCGGCGCCCCGGACGCCCCCGGACCCGAGCACGAGCACGCGCACCGGCGGGCTGCCGTTCGACCGATGGCGACCGGCCGATGGCGACCGGCCGACGACGACCGGCCGACGACGACGGGCCGATGACGATGACGGCCGGCTGACGACGGCCGGCTGACGGCGAGGCGATCAGGCCCCGACCGCCGCCAGCACCGGCGTCCGCGCCTCGTCGTAGCGCTCCAGCAGCACCCGCGCCACCTCCGGCGAGGGACCGAGGACGTCCGCCAGCACGTCCGCCTCGGCGGCACCCCGCGCGATGCGGTCCGGCAGGAAGCCCGGGGCCAGGACGTACGGCGCCACGGCGACGCGGGCGCAGCCCAGCTCCCGCAGCTCACGCACCGCGTCCTCGGTGCGCGGAAGGGATGCGGAGGCGAACGCAGGCCGCACGGCGCACCAACCGGTGTGCCGCCACTCCCGCGCGATTTCTGCGATCACTGCGATCGCCTCCGGGTCGGTGGACCCCGCCGAGGCCAGTACGACCCCGGTCGAGGACTTGTCGGCGGGCGTCAGGCCCGCCTCGTACAGGCGCCGTTCCAGCGCCGACAGCAGCAGCGGGGAGGGGCCGAGCACCTCGGCCTGCCGGATCCGCAGCCGCGGCGGCGCGTCCGCCAGGACCGCCGGGATGTCCGCCTTGGCGTGGAAGGCGCGGGTCAGCAGCAGCGGCAGCGCCACGACGTCCCGCACCCCCTCCGTCTCCAGGGACTCCAGCACGCCCTGCACCGAGGGCACGTTGAAGTCCAGGAAGCCGGTCTCCACCCGTACCTCCGGGCGCTGCGACCTGACCCGGCGCACCAGGGCGTGCACGGTCGCGGCGTGCCGCGGGTCGCGGCTGCCGTGGGCGATGACGAGGAGCACCGGCGCGGTCATGATGGCCTCAGCTCCTCACCAGCAGACCGCGGCTGCGCAGCACCCACCGCTCCAGCGGACTGAAGATCAGCAGGTCGATGGCGATGCCGACGGTCAGGATGAGGAGGATGGCCTCGAACACCATGGCCATGTCGCTGGCGTTGCGGCCGTTCTCCAGGAGCTGGCCGAGGCCCACACCGAGATCGGGGAAGGAGGCGATGATCTCGGCGGCCATCAGCGAGCGCCAGGAGAACGCCCAGCCCTGCTTGAGGCCCGCGACGTAGCCGGGCAGCGCGGCCGGGAGCACGATGTGCCAGGTGCCCTTCAGCCCGGTCGCTCCCAGGGTGCGGCCCGCGCGCAGGTAGAGGGGGGAGATCTGGTCGACGCCGGAGACCAGGCCGTTGGCGATGGAGGGGACGGCGCCGAGCAGGATGACGGCGTACATCATCGAGTTGTTCAGGCCGAGCCAGATCACGGCCGGCGGCACCCACGCCACCGACGGCAGCGACTGGAGGCCGGACAGGATCGGGCCGATCGCCGCGCGCACGAACTTCACCCGGGCCACCAGCAGCCCCAGCGGCGTGCCGATCACCAGTGCCAGCAGGAAGCCGGACAGTCCGCGCGAGACGCTGGTCCAGATGTAGCCGAGCAGTTCGCCCTGGAGCCAGGCCTGGTGGACCACGTCCCAGACGTCGGACGGGGCGGGCAGCTTGGTGGGGTCGTCGACGATCTTGAAGGAGACCAGCGCCTGCCACACCGCCAGTACCAGCAGCACGGCCGCGACCGGCGGCAGGATCTTCTGCGTGAGCGTCTGGCGGAAGGGCGTACGGCCCCTCTGCTGGGTCTCCAGCGCGTCGAGGCCCGCCTCCAGACCGGCGAGGTCGCCCGCGTCCTTGCCGGGCGTGGTGGTCTCAGTGCTGGCCATGTCGGCGGATCTCCCCACGCAGTTCTTCGGTGATCTCGACGGACAGTTCCGCCACGGCGGTGTCCTCGATGCGGCGCGGATGCGGGATGCCGACCGTCCACTCGCGGGCAATGCGGCCGGGGCGGGAGGAGAGCAGCACCACGCGCTCCGCGAGCCGGACGGCCTCGCGGACGTTGTGCGTGACGAAGAGGACGGAGAGTTGCGTCTCGCGCCAGATCCGGGTCAGTTCGTCGTGCAGTACGTCGCGGGTGATGGCGTCGAGTGCCGCGAAGGGCTCGTCCATCAGCAGCAGCTTGCTCTCCTGGGCGAGCGCCCGGGCCATCGCGACCCGCTGGCGCATGCCGCCCGACAGCTCGTGCACCCGCTTGCCGTACGCGCCCTTCAGCCGGACGAGCTCGAGCAGCTCCTCCGCCTTGTCGCGGCGCTCGGACTTGGGCACACCCCGCAGCTTGAGGGCGAGTTCGATGTTCTTGCCGGCGGTCAGCCACGGGAACAGGGCGTGCTCCTGGAACATCAGGGCCGGCCGTCCGTCCGTGGTGATCGCCCCGGTGCTCGGCCTGTCCAGGCCCGCCACCAGGTTCAGCAGCGTGGACTTGCCGCAGCCGGAGGCCCCCAGGAGGGTGACGAACTCGCCGGGCGCGACATCGAGGCTGATGTCGTCCAGCACGAGCTGCTGCCCGGCGGGGCCCCCGAACGACTTCGAGACGTGCTCGATCCGCGCGGCGTGCGAGGCCGCCTCGGTGCCCTCGTCGGCCTTGGCGAGGGTCGTGGTCGTGGCCATGGTCGTCACCTCCTGGGAATGGTCGGGATCCGGGCCTACTGGACGCCGAGTCCGGCGTCGTCGACCGCGGGTTCGCCCTTGGCCTTGAGGACCTTGTTGAGCAGCGTGAGGTCGTAGATGCCCTTGAGGTCGGGCTGTTCCAGCAGGCCCGCCTTGACGGCGTGGTGCGCCTGGGCGTCGAGGGTGGCGGCCAGCGGGTCGTCGGTGAGCCGGATCGATTTCCACGCCGGGTCCAGGACGTCGGCGGGCAGTGCCTTGCCGGTGTCCTTCTCCAGCTGCTTGTTCGCGGCGGCCTTGGCCTCGTCGGGGTGGGCCTCGATCCACTCGTTGGTGTCCACCGAGGCCTTCAGCACCGCCTCCACGGCCTTCGGGTGCTCCTTGAGGAACTTCTGCGACACGATGATGTTCGTGATCACGAACTTCTCGTCCGGCCACAGCGTCGACTCGTCCAGCAGTACCTTGCCGCCCTGGGCGACCAGCCGGGAGGCGGTGGGCTCCGGCACCCAGGCGCCGTCGACGGACCCGGACCTGAAGGCGTCCGGGGTCACCTTGTTGTCGCTGCGGACGACCGTCACGTCGCCCTTGCCGCTCTGCGCGTCGACCTTCCAGCCCTGCTCGGCGGCCCAGTTGAGGAACGCCACGTCCTGCGTGTTGCCCAGCTGCGGGGTGGCGATGCGCTTGCCCTCGACGTCCTTCAACGACTTGATCTTGTCGGGGTTCACCACGAGTTTCACTCCGCCGGAGGCCGAACCGCCGATGATCCGCAGGTTCTTGCCCTCCGACTTGGCGTAGCCGTTGATCGCCGGGGAGGGGCCGATCCAGCCGATGTCGATCGAGCCGGAGTTGAGCGCCTCGATCTCGGAGGGGCCCGCGTTGAAGACCGCGTACTTGGCCTCGGTGGCGCCCAGTTCCTTCTGGAAGAAGCCCTTCTGGTTGCCGACCAGCGCGGTGGCGTGGGTGACGTTGCCGAAATAGCCGATCCGGACGGAGTCGAGACCGTCGGTCTTCTCGGCCCCGGCGGCGATCCGGGCACCTCCGTCGTCCTTGGCCTGCGAGCCGTACCCGCAGCCGGCGAGCGCCAGCAGCGGGAGGGCGGCCAGGACCGCGAGAGTGCGGCGCAGGGCGGTGGTGGCAGGCACGGGAGGTGTTCCTCTCGTTGGCCCGGCGGTCACGCCTGTCGGTTGGTCCGAGGTGTCAGGTCGTGGCCGGGAGATCGGCGGGTTTGCGTCTGTGGCGGCGGAGGCTGTGGGCGCGCGAGCGGTGCGCGTACGTCAGCACGCACATCGCGCGACCCCGCCCTGCCCTCCCCCAAACTCCGTTCGGGGGCACCCCCAGCCGAGGGCACCGCTGCCGACGCGGCCGCCCTCCTTCGCGAATGTGGAGTAGAAGTCGGGGGAGCCCATGGCTAGAAGTCCCACCCGTCGTCGTTCGCCTCGTCGTTGACCGGTTCTGGTGTGGCGAAGGACTCGCCGGCCATGCCGGCGGTGAGGGTGGTGCCGTCGTTCGGGTCGATCAGGATGAAGGAACCCGTGCGGCGGGAGTCGGCGTAGGAGTCGGCGGGCAGCGGCTCGGCGGTGCGGATTTTGACGCGGCCGATGTCGTTGGCGGCGAGTTGCCCGGGGTGTGGGTGCAGGGACAGGTCGTCGAGGGTGAGCCGGGCCGGGATGTCCTTGACGATGGCTTTGACCGTGCGGGTGCCGTGTTTGAGCAGCACGCGGTGGCCGATGGTGAGGGGGGCGTCGGCGACGTGGCAGACGGTGGCCTCGACGTCCTGGGTGGTGGCGGGGGCGTCCTTGCGGGGCACGATCAGGTCGCCGCGGGAGACGTCGATGTCGTCGTCGAGGAGCAGTGTCACCGACTGCGGTGTCCAGGCCGCGTCTACCGGTTCGCCGAGCAGGTCGATGCCGGACACCTTGGAGGTGCGGCCCGAGGGCAGGACGGTGACCTCGTCGCCGACGCGGAAGGTGCCGGCGGCGATCTGGCCGGCGTAGCCGCGGTAGTCGGGGTGTTCGGCGGTTTGCGGGCGGATCACGTACTGCACGGGCAGCCGGGCGTGGCAGTGGGCGAGGTCGTGGCTGACCGGGACGGTCTCCAGGTGTTCCAGGACGGTCGGGCCGCCGTACCAGTCCATGACCGCGGAGGGTTCCACCACGTTGTC